>NZ_FNJZ01000002.1:0-779453 GCF_900102205.1 Prevotella sp. khp1 | reverse complement strand
CTTGCTTCTTGTACTACTTCTGTCTATGTAAATCTTTCAAAGAACTCTTTCTTTCAGTGCTTGTCAGGTGGTGTTCCTGATTTGCGGGTGCAAAGGTACAGCTTTTTTTGAAACTACCAAAACTTTTCGAGAGAAATTTTCATTTTTCATGCATTTTTTTGGTCGCTCTTGACAAATATCAACTTCAAAAATGCTGACACATTATTATATATTATATAGACAGACCGGCATATCCCTAAAAACCATGAGTTAACTCAAAACCCTTCGTGAATTAACTCAAAACCCTTTTTGAATTAACTCACCGCATTTTTTGAGTTCAGAAGAGACTACCTACCCAACTAAGAAATGACTACGTTAATTTCTGATAATTGTTTTGTAGTTTAAGGGATTTAAATTACTTTTGCATTATCAAAAGAAGTAGAACCATCAAAAAGGAAAAAAAGCAAAATGAAGAAAGTAATGGTAGGAATTGCCGCTTTGGCGTGTATCGCAATGACAAGTTGCGGCAATATGGGTCAGGTACTCGGTGCCATGACCAATGGTACTGGTGTAGTAAATGCCATCACAAGTGTTATCGGTCTTGATAAGGTAAAACAACAGAATCTGATTGCCACATGGAAATATGCTGGTCCTGGCTGCGCATTTACCAGCGAGAACCTGCTGGCCAAAGCTGGTGGTGAAGTTGCCGCCGTACAGATTGAAGAGAAATTACTGCCCTACTACCAGCAGGTTGGCCTCTCAGCCAGTAACACATATATCACCTTTAACGAAGATGGCACCTTCTCTTCAAAAATAGCCGGCACTCCATTCAACGGCAAATACACTTTCGACGAGGCTACACAGAAAATTTCCTTAAAAGGATTACTGCTCTCGATGAACTGCTATGCAAAGAAAGAGGCAAATGGTATTTCTATCCTGTTCGAAGCCAAGAAGCTGTTGACTGTCCTCCAGACCATGTCGGCTATGAGCGGGAACAAAGATTTGCAAACAATTGGCGATTTGAGTAAAAATTACGATGGCGTACGTGTTGGATTCGATATGAAACGGTAAAATTTGCAAATATATGCAGAAATATTTGGTCGGTTGCGAAATTTTGTATAATTTTGCAACCGATTTCTGAATAAATATACTGAGATGAAAGTAAAGACCAACAGATTAGAAGCCCTGAGACTGATCATATCAAGTCAGCAGTTAGGAAGCCAGGACGAATTGTTGAACGCCCTCCAGAAGGAAGGTTTCAAACTGACGCAAGCCACACTGAGTCGCGATCTGAAGCAACTGAAGGTTGCAAAAGCCGCCTCGATGAGTGGCAACTACGTGTATGTACTGCCCAACGAGACCATGTACAAGCGAGTCAGCACGCCCAACAGCATTCGTGAGATGATGAAGGTACCTGGTTTTATCAGTATCAACTTTTCAGGCAACATGGGTATCATCAAGACACGCCCTGGCTATGCCAGTTCGATTGCCTGGAACATCGACAATAGTGATGTACCTGAAATCTTGGGTACCATTGCAGGTGACGACACCATATTCATTGTAATTAAAGAAGGCGTAAAGCATCAGGATGTGGTAGAAGCTCTGACTGATGTCGTGCCAAACATGAAATAAAGAAGAAAGAAATGGAAGAAGAAATTGAAGTCTTGGTAGCAGGACCTGAACACGAGAAGTACGTAGACACTATCCTCGACACCATTGCAGAGGCTGCAAAGGTGCGCGGTACAGGTATCGCCAAGAGAACGCATGAGTATCTGGCCAAGAAGATGATGGAAGCAAAAGCTGTCATCGCCCTGACCAAAGATGGTAGATTTGCAGGATTCAGCTACATCGAGACTTGGGAGAATCAGCAATATGTAACCACCTCGGGACTGATTGTACACCCCGACTTCAGAGGTAAGCATATTGCCAAGCGCATCAAGGACATGACTTTTACATTAGCCAGAACCCGATGGCCACACGCCAAGATTTTCTCGCTGACCAGTGGTGCAGCAGTGATGGCAATGAACACCGCATTAGGCTATCAGCCAGTTACCTTTGCCGACTTAACCGACGACGAGGCATTCTGGAAAGGTTGCGAGGGTTGTTGCAATGTTGACGTTCTGCATCGTACAGGTCGCAAATACTGCATCTGTACAGCGATGCTTTACGATCCAACAGAGCATCTGCCAGCAAAGATCTCCGACGATGTACTGGAGAGAATACGCAAAATTGATTCTGCTAGTGAATAGTGAAGGTTCGATACGAAGTATCAAATAGTAAATAATATAAAGCAACAAAGATATGGCAAACAAGAAAGTAGTAGTCGCATTTTCAGGAGGTCTTGACACCTCTTACACCGTTATGAAACTCACCCAGGATGGCTGGGATGTATATGCAGCCTGCGCCAACACAGGCGGTTTTAGCGACGAGCAGTTGAAGAAGAACGAGGAGAACGCCTTTAAGCTTGGTGCAAAGGCTTATGTAACCCTCGATGTAACCCACGAGTATTACGAGAAATCGTTGAAGTATATGATTTTCGGAAATGTGCTGCGTAACAACTGCTACCCAATTTCTGTATCAAGCGAGCGTATTTTCCAGGCTATCGCCATCGCCCGCTATGCCAAGGAGATTGGTGCTGATGCCATCGCCCACGGTTCAACCGGTGCCGGAAACGACCAGATTCGTTTCGACATGACCTTCCTTGTAATGGCACCAGGCGTAGAGATTATCACCCTGACCCGCGATAAGAAACTGACTCGTAAAGAAGAAGTTGACTACCTGAACGAGCACGGATTCTTTGCAGACTTCACCAAGCTGAAGTACTCATATAATGTTGGTATCTGGGGTACCAGTATCTGTGGCGGCGAGTTGCTCGATCCCACACAGGGACTGCCTGAAGAGGCTTACCTGAAGCATGTTACAGCCAAGGAGCAGGAGTCGCTGCTGAAGATTCAGTTCGACAAGGGTGAGATTGTTGCCGTAAACGATGAGAAGTTCGATGATAAGGTGAAAGCCATCCAGAAGATTGAAGAGATTGGAGCCAGCTATGCTATCGGTCGTGATGCCAACGTAGGTGATACTATCATCGGCATTAAGGGCCGCGTAGGTTTCGAAGCTGCAGCCCCCAAGCTCATCATCGAAGCTCACCGTCTACTGGAGAAGTCAACACTCTCTAAGTGGCAGCAGTACTGGAAGGATCAGGTTGCCAACTGGTATGGCATGTTCCTGCACGAGAGTCAGTATCTTGAGCCAGTGATGCCCGATATCGAGGCTATGCTTACCTCTTCGCAGCGCAACGTAACTGGTACAGCTATTCTGAAACTCCGTCCTTACGGATTTGAGACTGTTGGTATCGACAGTGCGAACGACCTGACCAAGAGTAAGCTGGGCGAATATGGTGAGACTCAGACAGGTTGGACAGCCGACGAGGCCAAGGGCTTCATCAAAGTTAGCTCTACCCCACTGCGTGTATACTACGGCATCCACAAGGACGAGAAAAGATAAGAATCACGGATTACACGGATAAATACCGATTTTATGATAAAGATTGGAATACTTGGTGCAGCAGGTTATACAGGCGGCGAACTCATCCGCTTGTTGCTGAACCATCCTGAAGCAGAGATTGTGTTTGCCAACTCAGAAAGTAATGCTGGCAACCTGGTATCGGATGTGCACGAAGGACTGATTGGCGACACTGATCTTAAGTTTACCAGCGAGATGCCTTTCGACAAGGTGGATGTGGTATTTTTCTGTTTCGGTCATGGCAAGAGCGAGGCATTCCTGAAGGAGCATACCATCCCCGCTAACGTCAAAATCATCGATCTGGCACAGGATTTCCGCATCAAAGGCGACCACGACTATGTGTACGGCCTGCCCGAGATTAACAAGGAGGAGATTATGAAAGCTCAGCACCTGGCTAACCCAGGCTGCTTTGCTACTTGTATCCAGCTCGCACTATTGCCTGCCGCTTATCTGAATCTGCTAAAAGAGGATGTGGCAGTAAATGCCATCACCGGTTCAACCGGTGCTGGCCAGAAGCCAGGCGCCACTACACACTTCTCGTGGCGCAACAACAACCTGAGCATCTACAAGCCCTTCCAGCACCAACACATCGCTGAGATTCGTCAGTCATTGAAGCAGATTCAGGGCTATCTTGACGCTGATATCGACTTTATCCCCTATCGTGGCGACTTTGCCCGTGGCATTTTCTGCACAGCAGTTATCAAGACACCTGCCCCAGTAGAAGATGTGATTGAAGCTTACAAGGACTTCTATAAGGATGCAGCCTTTACCCACTATAGCGACAAAGCTATCGACCTGAAGCAAGTAGTAAATACCAACAAAGCTTTGGTACATGTAGAAAAATACGGCAGTAAACTGCTCGTTACCTCTGCTATCGACAACCTGTTGAAGGGTGCTGTTGGCCAGGCTGTACAAAACATGAATATCATGTTCGGCATTGACGAGACTGCCGGACTGAAACTTAAAGCATCAGCTTTCTAACAATTAAAAGAAAGGAAACGACATGAAACTATTCGACGTTTATCCATTGTTCGATGTTAACATCGTAAAAGGAAAAGGTTGTAAAGTGTGGGACGACAAAGGTCAGGAGTATCTCGACCTTTACGGTGGACACGCTGTTATCAGCATCGGCCACTCACATCCCCATTATATTAGTAAGGTAACAGAACAGTTGCAGAACATCGGTTTCTACTCTAACTCTGTTATCAACAAACTGCAAGTACAGCTGGCTGAGCGTTTAGGCAAGATTTCGGGCTACGACGATTATCAGTTGTTCCTGATTAATTCTGGTGCCGAAGCTAACGAGAATGCCCTGAAGTTGGCCTCGTTCAAAACCGGCAACACCCGCGTGCTGAGTTGCGAGAAAGCATTCCACGGCCGTACCAGTCTGGCTGTCGAGGTAACAAACAATCCCAAGATTGTGGCTCCCATCAACGACAACCACCACGTACGTTTCCTGCCTTTGAACGATTTGGAGCCCTGGGTTCGCGAACTGTCGAAAGGTGGCGTAGCAGCTGTAATTCTGGAATGCATCCAGGGTGTAGGCGGTATCCAGATGGCCACACCTGAGTTTGCCCAGGGATTGGCTTACGCTTGTAAGCGTTATGGCGCCGTACTTATCTGCGACGAGATTCAGTGCGGCTATGGTCGTAGCGGAAAATTCTTTGCCCACCAATGGTTAGGCATCAAGCCCGATATCATCACCGTTGCCAAGGGTATCGCTAACGGATTCCCCATGGGTGGTGTGCTGATTTCACCAGAGTTCGAGCCTGTTTACGGACAGTTAGGCACCACCTTTGGTGGTAACCACCTGGCTTGTGCTGCAGCCTTGGCTACACTCGATGTATTTGAGAACGAAGGTCTTGTAGAGAATGCCCGCGAGGTAGGCGACTACCTGATGGAAGGCATTCGCAACATTGGTAGTTCGCACATCAAGGAGGTTCGCGGTCGCGGACTCATGATTGGTATCGAACTCGACATGCCACACGCCATGGTACGTAAGCCACTCATCAAGCATGAGCATTGCTTTACCGGATGTGCAGGTCAGAACATTCTGCGCTTGCTGCCACCACTCTGTCTCACCAAGGCAGAAGCCGACGACTTTATCGAAAGACTGATTAGAGTAAAACCCGAGGAATTATGAAAATTTCAGTAATAGGCGCAGGCGCCATGGGTGGCGCTACCGTCGAAGGTCTGATCAAAGGCCATCAGTTTAAGAACGAGGATATCACCGTAAGCGACCCTTCGCAGGCGGTTGTAGATAAGTTTGCCAAGTTAGGTGTTAACGTAACTACCGACAACCAGCAGGCTGCCAAGACTGCCGATATTGTTTGCGTAGTTGTAAAACCTTGGTTAGTAGAGCGTGTACTCACCGACATCAAAGCCGAACTCAACCCCAAGAAACAACTACTGATTGTAATTGCCGCAGGCGTTCCTTCAGCAAGCATCAAGGAATGGTTGGGTGCAAACTGTCCCCCACTTTTCCTGGTTATTCCAAACATCGCCATTGCCCAGTTGGCTTCGATGACCTTTATCGTACCTTGCGATACTACCCAGCAGCAGACAGAACTGGTTCAGGGTATCTTTAACGATATGGGAACGTCACTCCTCACCGACGAGCAACACTTGGCATCAGGTACCACGCTGGCCAGTTGCGGTATCGCTTATGCCATGCGCTATATCCGCGCAGCAGCCGAAGGTGGTGTAGAGTTAGGTTTCAAGGCCGATGATGCCAAGAAGATTGTGATGCAGACCATGAAAGGCGCTGTTGAACTGCTGGAAGCCAGTGGTATGCACCCCGAAGCTGCCATCGATCTGGTTACCACTCCTGGTGGTTTAACCATCAAGGGTCTCAACGAGATGGAACATGCAGGTTTCACCTCTGCTGTTATCCGCGGTCTTAAAGCAGGACTCAAATGAAACGCCTCCTTTATATTCTGCTTGTCTTATGCCTAAGCCTGACTGCAAAGGCGCAGGACAATGCCAACGCCCGCCAAGCCAAGCGTGTGTTTAATACCGCTTGGAACCATATCTATGGTAAGGAGGGCGTTACATTCCATTATAAGATAGACATTCTTCACGTATACAAAGAAGAAGGCACCTCATGGAATAAGGGCGACAAAGCCAAGTCGGAATATAAGGACTCCAAGATGTGGAACGACGGTAACCTCAAATATATTCTCCGCGAGAAGAAAGGCATCGTCGAGATTCACGACCCTAAAGTAAACAAGAAGAACGAAAAGCTGCAGATGTTCAAATTCGAACCCGACAGCTACAACTACTCTATCGCCAAGGATCCTGACGGTTTGTTGGTCACCCTCCAAGCCAAGCCTGGTGCCAAAGTAAAGATGAAAAAGATAATTGCCCTGCTCAATCCAGGCAATTACTATCCCAAGAAGCTACGTATAAAAGTTAGCATTTTCTGGGCCACTATCACTTTTTCAAACTTTAAGGCAGGTAACATCGACGATAGCATTTTCGTTTTCCCCAAAGAAAAATATGCGAATTACAAAATCATAGATGAACGATAAATAACATAGAACACATGGACGAGCAATTAAAGCAAATTGGAGAACGCCTTCGCGGTTTGCGCGATGTTCTCGACATTCCAGTAAGCGAGATGGCCGAGACAATCGGTATCGACTCAGAAAAGTACGAGAAGATTGAGAAAGGTGAGCTTGACATCACCATCTCAAACCTCATGAAGATAGCCCACAAGTATGGTGTATCAGCCGAGGAACTGATGTTTGCCGAGGCACCCCATATGAAGTCGTACTTTGTAGTACGTAAAGGTCAGGGCATGAGCGTAGAGCGCACCAAGGCTTACAAGTATCAGAGTCTGGTAAGTGGATTTGTAAACCACCAGGCCGATGTATTCATTGTAACTGTAGAGCCCAAGCCAGGCGCTCGCACCATTTACAAAAATACCCACCCAGGTCAGGAGTTCAACATGGTACTCGAGGGTAAGATGGAACTCTTTATCGGTGGCAAGACCATCATTCTCGACGAGGGTGACAGCATCTATTTCGACTCATCAAAGCCCCATGGCATGCTGGCCGTAGGCGACAAACCCGTGAAATTCCTCGCCTTTACAGTCGAAAAGAATTGAAGAATTGAAAGATTGAAGAATTAAATTTATGGTAGAAAGATTTTTAAAGCAGACACATTTTGAGTCTGTAGAGGATTACAATAAGAATCTGGAGTTTATCATTCCAGAGAACTTCAACTTTGCCTACGATGTGATGGATGCGTGGGCAGAGGAAGCACCCGAGAAGTTAGCATTGCTTTGGACCAACGATCAGGGCGAAGAGATACGTACCACCTATGGTGAGTTAAAGGAACAGAGCGATCAGGCTGCATCATACCTGATGTCGCTGGGTATCGGTAAGGGCGATCCCGTCATGCTCATCCTGAAGCGTCACTACGAGTGGTGGGTTATCATGTTGGCGTTATGTAAGATCGGTGCCATTGTAATTCCCGCTACCCACATGCTCACCAAGCACGACTACGTATATCGTAACACACGTGCCTCAGTAAAGGCCATCATCTGTGCTGACGATGACTATATCATCAGTCAGATCAAGCTGGCCATGCCTGAGAGTCCTACGGTAAAGCAATATATCACACTGCGCGACGAGGAAGGTTTCCACAACTGGAAGGCAGAATGGCAGCAGGCCCCCAAGTTCGAGCGTCCTGCCTTCGTTAATAACAACGAAGACACCATGATTATGTACTTCACCTCTGGTACCAGTGGCGAGCCAAAGATGGTTGCACACGATTATCTGTATGCCATGGGCCACCTCACCACAGGTGTATTCTGGCATAACCTGCACGAAGGCTCACTCCACCTCACCGTAGCCGATACTGGTTGGGGTAAGGCTGTATGGGGTAAGTTCTACGGTCAGTGGTTTGCCGGTGCTACCGTGTTCGTATTCGACCACGAGAAGTTTAATGCCGACACCCTGCTGCGCCAGATGGAGAAGTATAAGGTTACCAGTTTCTGTGCACCTCCCACCATCTACCGTTTTATGATTCGTGAGGATTTGAGCAAGTATGACCTGAGCAGTCTCCAGTATTGCTGTACCGCAGGCGAGGCCCTGAACCCCGCAGTATATGATAAGTTCTACGAGAAGACCGGCATCCGCATGATGGAGGGCTTCGGTCAGACCGAAACCACCATGACCCTCGGTACCTTCCCTTGGATGACACCAAAGCCCGGTTCGATGGGTATCCCTAATGCTCAGTACAATATTGATCTGCTGCGTGCCGACGGAACTTCATGTGAGGATGGTGAGAAAGGTGAGATCGTGGTACGCGTAGGCGATAAGAAGCCTATCGGTTTGTTTAAGGGCTACTACCGCGATGAGGAGAAAACCCGCGAGGCCTGGCACGATGGCATCTATCACACCGGAGATATGGCTTGGCGCGATGAAGACGGTTACTACTGGTTCGAAGGTCGTATCGACGATGTGATCAAGAGCTCAGGTTACCGCATTGGCCCATTCGAGGTTGAGAGTGCCCTGATGACTCACCCTGCCGTAGTTGAGTGCGCCATCACAGGTGTACCCGACGATATCCGCGGTATGGTGGTAAAGGCAACCGTTGTACTCGGCAAAGAGTGGAAGGACAAGGCTGGCGACGATCTCGTAAAGGAACTGCAGCAGCATGTTAAAAAGGAGACAGCGCCTTACAAGTACCCACGTATTGTGGAGTTTGTTGACGAACTGCCAAAGACCATCAGTGGTAAGATTCGCCGCGTAGAGATTCGCAAGAAAGACGCGGAGAAATAATGATGAAAGAATAGTTATGGCTGCACATAATGAGTTAGGGAAATGGGGCGAAGACAAAGCCACCGAATACCTACAGCATCATGGCTATCGTATAATAGAACGCGACTGGAAGTCGGGGCGTCGGGATATCGACATCATCGCCACAGACGGCAACGAAGTGGTATTTGTTGAAGTCAAAACCCGTCGCAACCGATTGTTCGGTGACCCTGAAGAGGCTGTCGACTACCGTAAGTTACAGAATCTCCGTCTGGCCATCAACCACTACATTAAGTACCGCCGTATCAACAGCGATGTCAGGTTCGATATTATTACTGTAGTCGGCACGATGGGTCAGCAACCAGAAATAGATCACATCAAAGATGTACGATTATATTAGAAGATGAAGAAAAGAATTGTTATCAAAGTAGGTTCGAACGTACTGACACGAGCAGATGGCAAACTGGACGTCACCCGCATGTCGGCGCTGGTCGATCAGATAGCTTGGTTGCGCAAGCAGAATATCGAGGTTATCCTTGTTACCTCGGGTGCCGTAGCCTGCGGTAGACGCGAACTCACAGTCGACCACTCGCTTGATTCGGTTGAACAGCGCCAGTTGTTCTCTGCTGTCGGTCAGGTAAAACTCGTAGGTCTTTACTACGACTTGTTCCGCGAGTTTGGTATTCACGTTGGTCAGGTGCTCACCATGAAGGAGAACTTCCAGCCAGGCGAGCAGTATCGCAACCAGCAGGCATGTATGACGGTGATGCTGGAGAACGATGTTCTCCCCATCGTTAACGAGAACGACACCGTATCAGTTACCGAGCTGATGTTTACAGATAACGATGAACTCTCGGGCCTCATCGCACAGATGATGAAAGCCGATTCACTGATTCTGCTCTCTAACATCGATGGTATCTATACCGGTCACCCCGATGATCCTTCATCGGAACTGATACAGACCGTTGCACCTTGCACCGACCTTTCAAAATTTATCCAGAAGGAGAAGAGTGCTTTCGGACGTGGTGGTATGCACTCAAAATACCACACGGCCAGCAACATACAGTCGGCAGGCATCCATGTTATCATTGCTAATGGTACCCGCGATGATATCCTGATCGACTTGATTGAAAGACCTGATTCAACACCTCACACTGAATTCCTAACATAATAGAGCTATGCAACTCAAAGATACATTCGAACGTGTAAAACGTGCCAGCAAGAGTCTGGCTCTGCTTACCGACGAGCAGCGCAACGAGATACTCAATGCCGTTGCCGATGCTATCATTAATCATAAGGCAAGAATCCTGGAGGCAAACGCCCAGGATTTGGCCAAGATGTCGAAAGACAACCCATTGTACGACCGTCTGCAACTCACAGATAGCCGTTTAGAGGGTATTGCTTCCGACATGCGCAACGTAGCCACCCTCCCCTCACCATTGGGACATGTCACCAAACAGAAAACGCTACCTAACGGACTTCGTCTATGTCGTGTCAGCGTGCCCTTTGGTGTAATTGGTATGATTTACGAAGCGCGCCCTAATGTTACGTTCGATGTATTCTCGCTCTGCTTTAAGAGCGGTAATGCTTGCATACTGAAAGGTGGAAAGGATGCCGACTGCAGTAACCGCGAGGAAGTTGCACTCATTCATGAGATATTGGAACAGTTTGGTGTATCCAAAGATGTGGTTGCCCTGCTGCCCGCCACTCATGAGGCTACAGGCGAGATGCTGAATGCTGTGGGTTATGTAGATCTCTGCATTCCACGTGGCGGTCGTAAGCTTATCGACTTCGTACGCGACACAGCTCGTATACCTGTTATCGAAACAGGTGCCGGTGTGGTAAACACCTATTTCGACGCCGAGGGCGACTTAGAGATGGGATGTGCAATCATTAACAATGCCAAAACCCGCCGTGTATCTGTTTGCAACGCACTCGACTGTCTGCTAATACACGAGAGCCGCCTGGCCGATCTGCCTGCTCTCTGCCAGAAAATGGCCGACAAGCATGTTATCATCTATGCCGACAAACAGGCATACCAAGCCCTCGATAGCAATTATCCTTTCTTGGAGCCAGCCACCGACGACAGTTTCGGAACCGAGTTTATGGATTATAAGCTTGCTATCAAGACTGTTGCTTCGCTTGACGAAGCTCTCGACCATATAGACCAGAACGGCAGCGGACATAGCGAAGCTATCGTTACGATGAACGAACAAACTGCCCGTAAGTTCCAGGCTCATGTTGATGCAGCCTGCGTTTACTGGAATGCCCCCACCTCGTTTACCGATGGTGCTCAGTTCGGTCTTGGTGCCGAGATTGGCATTTCTACCCAGAAGCTAGGCCCCCGTGGTCCTATGGCACTCGAAGAAATAACCACCTACAAGTGGCTCATCGAAGGTGAAGGACAGATACGTCCATAGGTTATATATAAGGAGGGAACAAAATGAAAAGAAACATTACTATATACCTACTATTCTTTGTGCTGCCACTTATAGTGGCGGCCCAAAGTCATCAGACCGAACTTGATCGGTTGACAAAGGAGATGTACCGTCTGTACTCCTCACACGAGGTTGAGCAGTTCATGAATATCACCGACCAACTGAAAGACGCTTGCCAGAAAGCGAAAGACGAAGATCTCTACTACCGGACCTGGGCCAACCAGGCCTCCTTTGCATTTTCAAAAATCAGCAGAGACAAAGGCATTGAGATAGCCAAGGCTCTGAACGAGTATAGCCAGCAACACGACAGCAAACTAGGTATATACTATTCGTCACTCATCACAGCCAGCCAGTCCAGCGTCCTCAGGATGGAAATACAGGCTGAGCAGAATTACTTAAAAGCCTTAAAATATAAACAATCTTTTTTGCCCCATATCAATGCCGCTCCGGCCTATTTGGGACTAGCAAAAATCTATCACAATCGCAGAGACCAGAAGAAAGTGCTCGAAATGGCCGACAAAGCCTTGAAAGAACCCAACCTCACAGGACCTTCGATTGTAGATGCATGGAGTTATCGATGCATCGCAGCCATGTATCATCAGGGAGCCAATCAAAAAACAGAGTTGAACAAGGCTTACGCGGAATGGAAAAAAGTCTCAGAGAAGTATCATTACCGTTCGCTCTTTGCTAACGATATTGAAATCTACCATGCCCGTGTTAACGGCGACTACGAGAAAATGCTCGAATTGGCCCAAAAAGTGAAGTTGCCCCAAGAACGAGCCCAGTTTATCTCTTACGCTTACGAATGGTTGGGGAAATGGGAAGATGCCCTCAAATACTTCAAAGAGTATAAAAGGGTTAGCGACTCCATCAACACGGCCGACATACGTAAGCAATCGGCAGAGCATACCATGCAGATGGACATCATCCGAGCCGAGAACGAAGCAAAGAAATTGAAGTTGCACAACCAGGAACTACGTTTGGAACGCCAAGCCAACGAACTGGAACAAGAACGCTTGGAGAAAGAAGCATTAGATCTGACACTTAAGAATCGCGACATTGAACTAAGCAATGCCGCCATAAAACTAAAGAACGATAGTCTGGACCGCCAGGCCCAACAATCGAAGTTGAGCGAGTATCAGTCAAAACTTGAATTGGAGCAGAACAAGGAAAGGATGGAACGTATCACCCTTTGGACAGCCATCGGTGTGGGCCTGCTCATTATCGCCTTCCTAAGCATCTACCTATACCGTCGTAGCCGTCACATGAAAGATCTGACTGTGGCCTACGACAAGTTGGAGACTGCCTACGAGCAGTTGGAACAGACCACCGCAGCAAAGGAGCGCATTGAGAGTGAGCTGCGTATTGCCCGCGACATCCAGATGTCAATGGTGCCACACGAATTCCCCGAGCGTCCCGACCTGGATCTCTACGCCTCGATGAACCCAGCCAAGGAGGTTGGCGGCGATCTATACGATTATCTGCTTGAAGATAACATCTTATATTTCTGTTTGGGCGATGTATCTGGAAAAGGAGTGCCTGCCTCACTATTTATGGCCCAGACCATCCGTCTGTTCCGTGCCTTAGCAAAGCAGCACATGATGCCAGCCTCCATAGCCACACGCTTGAATGATGAACTAACAGAGAAAAACGACAACGGCATGTTCGTCACTATGTTCATTGGTCAGCTAAATCTTACCAACGGCCAACTCCATTTCTGCAATGCCGGGCACAATCCCCCTGTCATCGGAGGCGATGAGCAGCAAGGTTCATTCCTTGAGATGGAGTCGAATGCCCCTATCGGTCTATGGCCGGAACTTGAATATATCGGCGAGGAGATTGCATCCATCAAGGGGCGTCCTCTCTTCATTTATTCCGATGGACTTAATGAAGCCGAGAACATCAAGCTGGAACAGTTTGGCGACGAGCATATGCTGGATATACTACGGCATACAAAATTCAAAGACGCCCGCCATGTAGTAGAACTGATGGAAGCCGAAGTGGAACGCCATCGTCATGGTGCCGAACCTAACGACGACATGACCATCATGTGCCTCAAAGCTTTGAGAATTGATAATTAATAGTTGACAATTGATAATTAATAATAAAAATATGAAGAGTTTTATCAACGTAGAAGACCTCGGTCCATTGGATAAGGCGATGGCCGAAGCATTTGAGATTAAGAACGATCGTTACAAGTATCAGCATCTGGGTAAAAACAAGACCCTGATGATGATCTTCTTTAATAATTCGCTCCGCACCCGTCTCAGCACCCAGAAGGCAGCAATGAACTTAGGCATGAATGTGATTGTGCTTGATGTAAATGCCGGTGCATGGAAGTTGGAAACCGAGCGTGGTGTGATTATGGATGGCGACAAGAGCGAGCATCTGCTTGAGGCAATTCCTGTAATGGGATGCTACTGCGACTTGATTGGTGTACGCTCGTTTGCCGGGCTTACCGACCGTGAGTACGACTATGCCGAGACCGTGCTGCAACAGTTCATCAAATATAGCGGTCGTCCCGTATTTGCAATGGAAACAGCTACAGTTCATCCCCTACAGGCCTTTGCCGATCTCATCACCATCGAGGAGCATAAGGTAGTAGAACGTCCAAAGGTAGTCCTCACTTGGGCACCTCATTGCCGTGCATTGCCTCAGGCTGTACCTAACTCGTTCGCCCAGTGGATGAACGCCGCTCCCGATGTTGACTTCGTCATCACCCACCCCGAGGGTTACGAACTCGATCCAAAGTTCGTAGGTAATGCCCGCGTAGAGTACGATCAGAAGAAAGCTTTCGAGGGTGCAGATTTCATTTATGCAAAAAACTGGAGTAACCCAGGTGTAACAAACCTTGCCGATTATGGAAAGATCACCAGCAAGGATATGTCGTGGACAGTTGACACAGAGCACATGTCATGGACAAACAATGGTAAGTTCATGCACTGTCTACCCGTTCGTCGTAACCTTATTGTAACAGACGATGTGATTGAGAGCCCCAACAGCCTTGTTATCCCCGAGGCAGCCAACCGCGAGATTAGCTGTTCGGTAGTTATCAAGCGCATGCTCGAAGCCCTTTAACCACAAACAATAATTCCCAATAACAATGCCCCGCGTCATCATGAATGAAGTGCGCGGGGCATCCATTACCCCAAAAACATCATGAAACATTATCTATACCTTTTTGTACTTTTAACCTTGGCATTTCTCGGTAGCAACAAGATCTATGCTGATACCGATAACATAGAACAGGAACTAGCCATGCGCGTTCAACAAGCGCAGGTAAGTGGCAGCGATTCCGACTTCTACAATGCTCATAAACTATTTCTCAACCACTTGGAGAAGAACCAAACTTGGGATAAATTCTACCGTGCTTGGATGAACCGCGTTATTTACGATGTTAACCACAAGCACTTCCACCGTGCCTATACTGAGATTCATCGCATTACCGAAGATATCCGCGATCGCCATCAGGAGAAATATCTGTATATCCCCCACATGTGTCTGGGTTTCTTCTATTTCGGCAGAAACCAACCAGAAATGGGTGAGACATACTTTCGTAAGGCTCTTCAGGGAGTAGATGCCAACAAAGAACCCATATCAGTATTCAATTGCTACCTATCTTTGGCTCAAGCACTTAGCGGCAACCATCCTACCGAGGCCATGGCATGCCTCGACAGTCTGCCAAAACAAATGCTCGATAACCCGATGTACGATAGCGGCGTGCTGGGCTTTCGTTGCATCATCGCCAACCGCCTAGGCGACCGCCAGGCATTCGACCGCTACTATGCCCGCTACGACAGTATTCGCCAGAATAATCCTGCAGGGTTTAATCCTGCCAACCTGTATCAGGTAATGGTTTGTCATTATATGTTGAAAAACGACTATAAGCACGCTTTGGCATGGTGCGACTCTGTTGATGTGCCGATGATGGCAAACGAGCTGCGACTGGATGTATATGAAAAGATGGGCGATTGGCAACATGCCTTCCGTGCCGCCGAACTCAAGGACAGTTTTCAACAGATTGACGAGCGCGAGGTGCTCGAGGATGATATCATGGATATCTCGCACGGCATCGATATGCTTCAAGCCGAACAGGAGAAAGGCGAACTGCGCCACAAGCAATTAATGTTGGGAGGTCTATTGTCTACAGTCATCATCTTACTGCTTATAGCCATACTTATCTATCGCTATTTCAAAAATCTCAAGTTGAAAGAGCAGTTCCATGAGTTACAGGAGGCCCGCCGTCGAGCTAAGGCCGGTCAGGCTATCCGTCGTGCCTTTGTAACAACCATCTTTGAAAAGCTCAAATCACCTATCAGTTCGCTGCTAAACTATGCACGCATATTCAACGACCCAGAATTCAAACTCAAACCCGAGGAACGCAGTAAGCGTTATCGCGATATTGTTGCTGCAGCCAAGAACATCGAATCGTTGATGGACCCTGTACTTGATTCTTACTCACGTGGCGATTTAGGAATTACTGATGAGGAGAAACGTGTTTGTCAGGATGCGCTCCGCTCGCCGTTACAGACACTGATTGGTACTGCAGAAGTTATCATCGATGCCGACGGACAGTTGCCCCACGATGAGTATATGCAGTTACGCTCAGCTATCTGCCGTGATGCCTACGATGTAGCTACATCTACCCGCAAGCTGATATTATTCAGTCTCTATGGCGATGCTTATCCTATCCCTATGAACTACGAGATTGGTCTTAACGAAATGGCACGTACCACTCTAAACAGTTACGACCAGCATTTCAAAACCCAACCCAAGAACATCGAGTTTGTAACAGATGTGGCCGACGATGAGAAGATTACCACCAATATGCTGCTGCAGGAGCTGATTAACTGCCTGCTCGACAATGTTGTAAAATATGCCACAGGCGATACGCTGCAGTTAAGCTGTCACACCCTAACCGATGGTAGCTATGCGATTGCTGTAAGCAACGAAGGCCCCACCATCCCAGCGAGTGATGCTGAGCATATCTTTGTGCCGTTTGTACGTCTGTCACCCGACGAGCATACACTTGGCGTTGGCTTGCCATTGGCCCGATGCTTAGCCACCTCGATGGGATACACCCTCACCCTCGACACCACTTACACACAAGGTGCCCGGTTTGTGGTTAGATTAAAATAAACAGTAATCCCCGTTCACAACAGAACGGGGATTACTGTATTTATTTGATGGCTGCCGCAATGATCTCGGCCATCTTCTTGGCCCCTTTTTCGTTGGGATGAATACCATCATCTACCACCTTATCGCCATCGTTTAGCATCAGGGCATGCAGATCGATAATCTGTAAGCCATACTGCTTAGCTACTTCCTGCTGGATGGGGATAATCTCGTCGGTAATCACCTTATCGTTGATATTCCAACTGGGCTTGAAGGCAGGGATGGGCGTACAAAGCAGGATCTTTGGACCTGCAGGCTGAGCTGCAGCCTTAGCCTTCTTCTTACCTTTCTTAGCTGGTTGGGCAAGGTCTGGGCGCAGGGCCTTAATCATCTGTTCCAAATCCTGCCTAAACTCTGAGCCATACTGCCAGTTCTCGGGCTTCGAGTCGTTGGTGCCGAGCTTAATCACAACCACATCGGGCTTAAATGCCAAGGCATCCTTCCAGGCCATCTCGTTCATATAAGGGAAATCACCCTTGTTCAACATGGTACGTGCCGAAACACCAAAGTTCTTTACCCAGTAGCCATCACCCAGGATACCCTGCAGTTGTGCCGGATAGCCGTACTTGGCACGCATATCAATACCAAAACCATCAGTAATGCTGTTACCGATGCAAGCCACACGGATAGCATCCTCCTTGGGGGCAGGAATCGACTTAAGCCAGTTACCTAAGTCCTGCAACAGTTGGTCGTGATACTTAAACCACGTGCCAAAGCCAAAGCCATGATCGCCCGAAGGGTAGATAAACAAGCTGCATTCATTACCGGCATTGCGCATAGCCGAATAATACTGTATACCATTGGTTACCACAGGCACCAAACGGTCGTCGTTAGCGCTGATGATACAAGCAGGTGGCGTGAGATGGCTGCGAACGGCATTCTGGGTTGAGTACTGTCCTATAAGTTTAGGATCCTTATACCCCTCTTTACCCAGAAAGTTGATGCACGACCACTTATGTGATACACGCTCATCCATCGAGATTACAGGATAGAATAGTATCGAGAAGTTAGGACGCACTTCATAAGGCGACATCGTTGAGATGACCGACGACAGATGTCCACCTGCCGAGAAGCCCATAATGCCCACATCGTTAGGATTAATATTCCAGACCTTAGCCGAGTCGCGAACGATACGGAAGCCTTGCTCCACAT
The DNA here is from genome assembly GCF_900102205.1 of Prevotella sp. khp1. Taxonomy (NCBI): domain Bacteria; kingdom Pseudomonadati; phylum Bacteroidota; class Bacteroidia; order Bacteroidales; family Prevotellaceae; genus Prevotella; species Prevotella sp. khp1. The sequence goes on along the minus strand of NZ_FNJZ01000002.1, from coordinate 761,422 downwards.
CTCCTACTGGAATGGTACGGTCACCATGCGGCAAACGATAGTTTACCACGAAATAAGCGATACCCTGTTTATTTAACCAATCGGAAGCCTGATAGCCCTCATGCGTATTCGAAAGCATAGAGTAGCCACCTCCAGGCACACCAACAATGGCTCTGCCTGAGGGATTCTCTGGAAGGAAACACACCATCTGAGCCTTTCCATCATCGGACAGGTTCAACGTAAACTTCTTTGCGGTCTGCGCCTGCATGGTCATAGCCAGCATCAGCAGCCCCGTCATGAATAGTTTTCTGTTCATAGTTACAACAATTCTTTATTTAGTCCTATTGTTAAAAAATGCCTCCACACGATCAGCCATATTCTGCCTGATATAAGGGTAGTAGAATCTTAGTTCCATGTGATGATAGTTTCCCGGAATACCGATTACAGGCATCGGTTCATCATTCTTATAGCCACCTATCAACAGTAACTTGCTCTTCGGGTCGAGTCGTGCCGAGAGCGTATCATTCTGATGCTCCTTGTCGTAATACACAAACGACGCGCCTACCGTATCTGTTCGCCAGTTAATGGGATTAATACAGAACAGATTACCCGCACTTACCACTGGTATTTCGCACTCTGGCGTCTTTACCGAGTTAAAGCAAATCGACACCTTGGTATCGTTAGCCTTGCAAGCCGGGCGCAAATGTCGGCAACATGCCGTATCTTCCTTCGTAATCCTATAACCTATAAAATAGGCAGCCACCATGCGGTCGGCCACATCATCCGGCATGCGCTTCATAATCTCCAACATAGCATGAGCCCCCTGACTGAAGCCTGCCAGTATAAAGGGGCGCCCCTGATTCAGATGTTTGATATAGTAATCCCAGCTCCGTACGCAATCCGACATGGCTAATGGCAAACGTGCAAGCGCAGTTTCGGTTGACGACCACGACTGTAGCGACACCTGACGGTAATAAGGCGAATAGTAATTCAGTTTGCCTGAATAAAATGAATCCACAGCATGCATCTCAATCCTCATCTGTCCACGCTGACCAGCATTGTAAGTGTCGGCAAAATGGCAGGTATCACTACCTATCATATGGTCGCCTGTTTCTGTAGAGATGATATAAAACAAATCGGCCTCACCCTGGCGGTTAACTATAAACCACTGGCTGGGATCATCGTAATGCGGTGATGGGGGAATTGGACCGATAACCGACTGACTATCACTATCCCACGAACCGAAGAATAGCGAAGCGCATACGCAAGAAAGCGCAACAAAAGCCGTTTTTAGTCTATTCGTACACATATAATTGACTAATTTGCGTGCAAAAATACAAATTTCAAGCGAAGTTAGCAAATAAATCGCAAAACTTTATGTAAATTTGCACGCAAAAACAACTAATAAACAATATGATTTCATTTGAATGTGACTACAACAACGGGGCTCATCCAAAAGTTTTGGAGAACCTGATTAAATACAACGATGCCAAACCAACCCCTTATGGTTTTGATGAGTTTAGCGAACGCGCCAAAGAGCGCATCCGTGTAGCATGCGGATTGCCCGATGCTCAGATATTCTTCCTCACCGGCGGCACCCAGACTAATGCCACCACCATCGACTCGATGCTGTATCAGTACGAGGGTGTGATTTGTGTTGGCAGCGGTCATATCAACGTACACGAGGCAGGTGCCGTTGAGTTCACCGAACATAAAATCATCACCATTGCCGATAACAATGGTAAGATGGAGGCTAAGACGCTCGACAAGTATCTCGACGACTATATGCACGATGGCAACAAGGATCACGCCGTTCACCCAGGTCTGGTATATATCACGTTCCCCACCGAGTTTGGTACACTCTACACAGCCAAAGAGCTCGACGACATCTATCAGGTATGCCAGCGCTACGAGATACCTCTCTATATAGATGGAGCCCGTTTAGGCTATGGCCTGATGGCAGAGGGCAATGATATCTCCCTGCCCTATCTGGCCCGCCACTGCGATGTGTTCTATATCGGTGGCACTAAGATTGGTGCCCTTTGCGGCGAAGCAGTCGTATTTACCCACAAAAATGCCCACAAGCACTTCTTCTCTATCCAGAAGCAGCATGGTGCCGTGATTGCCAAAGGTGCCCTGATAGGCTTACAGTTCGATGCACTGTTTACCGATGATTTATATTTTAAGCTCTCTGAACATGCCATCAAGATGGCCATGCGCATGAAGCAGATTTTTATCCATAAAGGTTTCGAGTTCTATGTCGACTCACCCACCAACCAGCAGTTTGTGATTATGGACAACACATTGGTTGAGACACTGAGTCAGAAGATGAAGTTCACCCATTTCGGTCAAGCCGACAAATACCATACCATCTGCCGATTCGTAACCAGCTGGGCCACCACCGAAGAAGAATTAGACGAATTAGAGAAGATACTCGGATGAAGAACCTATACTATAAATATTACCCTACAGCCGCAATTATTCTCTGCGCCATTATCATCTGGTGTTTCTTTCAGTTCTGGTATCCCTATCACTTCTTCTTCCAGGAGCAGAATCAAATATTCCTCTGGTCGTGGGATTATATCTCCACCTATACTGATAAGTCAGGTGGATTGGCAGGTCTTGTGGGTGATTTCCTCACACAGTTTTATTACTACCTGTTTGCAGGAGCTACGATCCTTACCGCTTGCCTGCTCATCATCGCATGTCTGCTTTACAAGGCACTCACCAACTTTAAGGTTAGCAAACCTGTTGCCCTACTGTTGGCATTATTTGTAATGGTATTTGTGGCTGTATGCCATTTCAGCACCAGCTATCGCCTCCCATCAACAATCTCTATCATGGGATGGCTGCTCTTATTATGGGGGGTATCAAGCATCCGAAAAAACGCCCTGAAGCTGTCGGTATTAGCTTGTGGCTTGCTCCCCTGTTATCTGCTGTTTGGCAGTCCTGTCATCAAGCAATTGCAGATGCCAGATCTGGTTTTAGAGAAGGATTTTGCTGTCGACTGCGAATACCACTTTGGCCATTACGATAAAGTGATACAGATGGTAGAGAGTCAGGACCGATGGACCGACCAGATGGTGTTCTTCTACAATCTGGCACAGGCACAACGCGGTCAGCTGCCCGACCACCTGCTCAAGTTCACTCCCACCCAGTTGGGTACCTTCTACAAGATTGGTCCCGAAACGCCCATGCTGATTATCCGTAACATGAACGAGCTGTATTGGGCCTTAGGCGATATGACCTTTACCGAGCGTGCAGCCATGATGACGAACGTGTTCTCGCACAACAACCGTAACGTGCGAATGATGCAACGTTTGGCCGAGTGTAATTACGTGAGTGGTGATTCGTTAGCAGCCGAGAAATACTTACGTATTCTCGACAAGACATTTGTATATGCCCGTTGGGCCGATAACGTTCGCCAGAACGGCAAGACCATCTATCAGCAGAAGATGCAGATGGTAAATCGCCACGACACCATATCGACAACCGACAATGCCCACCTGCTCATGATGCAGTTGCTCGATGCCAATCCAAACAACACCATAGCCTTGGATTACATTCTGTGCAGCACACTGGTATTAAAGGATATTGCCAGCTTTAAGCGCGACTACGACCGCTATTGCATCGACACCAACAACCCACGATTAAAGACACTCTACCAGGAGGCACTTTGCATTTGGCTGGCCGGTACCAATGCGCCACAGCAGGAGTGGGAGATATACATCAAGCGCGGCGATGTCTTCCAGCGATTCCAACAGTATAACCTGCAACGTGGTAATCCCAACTTCAAGGATACTTACTGGTATTACTTTGATAAGATAAAAGCACCTGAAATATGAAAAAATTACTTAACCTACTCACTATACTGATAGTACTTACCTCTTGTACACCCACCCCTGAGAATGTACAGGAGAGCAACACTCTACCACCTATTTATCCCGACTACTGTGATGTAACTATTCCACAGAATATAGCCCCGCTCAACTTTCTGCTGCGTGCCGATTGCGAAGCCATCGAGGTAAAGGCTGGCGACATCACCATCAACACCCGTGGCAACGAGGCCGTATTCGACATCGACGATTGGAAGGCCCTGTTGCAACAATCTGCTGATAAGAGCATAGAAGTGAATGTCAGTGCCCTTATCAACGGCCAGTGGATAGCCTACAAGCCCTTCACCTGGCAGGTAGTAAGCGACAAGGTAGATCCCTATCTCACCTACCGCCTCATCGAGCCCGATTACGAGATATGGAACAACGTACAGATTCAACAGCGTTGCGTAGAAAACTTCGATGTAAACGCCTTGGGACATTACGAGCAGTTGGAGAACCGCTGCATGAACTGTCACACGTTTGCCAATCAGAACCCACAGTTATCCATGATGTACGTGCGTGGTCCTGGTGGCGGTGCCATTCTGAATGAGAACGGCATACTCAGCAAGCTGAACATCCCAGGCAGTGTTTACTTCGGATTCAGTCCCACAGGCCGCTATATCACCTATTCTACCCAGAAGATTATTCCCGCTTTTCATAGCGACCCCAGCAAGCGATTAGAAGTGTACGATTCGGAGTCGAATGTATGCGTGGCCGATATGCAGGAGCATCGTATCTTTACCTCACCACTGCTTTCCGACAGTCTGAAGTTCGAGACATTCCCTACCTTCTCGCCCGATGGCAAGTACATCTACTACTGTGCGGCCGATAGTGTGAGTCTGCCTCACGACATCAAACAATTGCAATACAGTTTGGTGCGCATCGCCTTTGACGAGAAAACGGGCACCATCGGCACTCAGGTAGATACACTCTACCAGCAACGCAGTGTATGCCATCCACGTGTCAGCCCCGACGGTCAATACATTCTTTATACCGTAGCCGACTACGGCACCTTCCCCATCTGGCATCCAGAGGCCGATTTGCAGATGATGAACCTGCAAACAGGGAAGATTGATACACTTGGCATTGTGAACAGTGCCAAAAGCGATACCTATCACTCGTGGAGCAGCAATAGCCGCTGGTTCGTGTTTGCCTCGAAACGCGACGATGGTCTGTATGGCAAACCCTACTTCTGCTATATTGATAAGCATGGTAAAGCCCACAAGCCTTTCTGCCTGCCACAGGCACATCCTTCGTTCTACGACAACAATCTGAAGTCGTTCAATGCGCCAGAGTTAGGAAAAGGCAAGGTGCCGTTCGATGTTGAAGATGTGGCCAAAGCAATGAAAAAAGAATCCGTGACCTTTAAATAGTCACGGATTCTTTTTTATTTCACCTTCGTTTCAACGCGTTGATCGGAAGCTATTTCACGACCGGCATTGTAAGCGTCGAAAACAACTTTTGTTTTGGTAAAGTCGGGTACGTTAAACGAGAAAATACTTTCCTCGTAGTACTCTTTCGGATGTCGCTGAGGCAACAGGAATGGTTTTGAGAAGTGTCCTTTGTCATCCACACAAGCCAGATAGAGATGACTATAAAGTCCATCGCCACGGCGACTGGTAAAGACAATCCAGTGCGAGTTTACATTCCAGTTGTGATAGCTGTCGGCCTTCTCGCTGTTTATCTCCTTCAACTCGCGCGCTTCACCCGTTTGCAAGTTCAGCAGCCACTGGTTACTCTCCTGGTGCCAGATTGAGAAGTAGCCGTAATCCATCAGCGTAAACAAGATGTACTTGCCATCGTACGACGGACGGGGCCAAGTCAGACTCTTACCCATCGCCACCGCATTAAAGATGGTATCCACCTTCTCGCCGTATTTACCTGTAGCGGGGTCGAATGCAATCTTACACAGGTTGTACTTCTCGTCCTTATAATGCATAGGGTACTCCTGCTGCTTGCAAGTCATGTAATACAAGGTTTTACCATCAGGCGAGAATACAGGTGAGTTCTCACTCCAATCGGGTGTCGATAGCAGCGAGTCCTTAATAATCTCATGAGTAGCGGGATTATACACAAATACATCGCTCGACAAGTCGAACACCTCAATACGCTCATGAGCAACCATATGGAATCCCTGACGCGTCTGGTTAGTAGAGAAAGCACAGTATTTGCCACTGGGGTGCCAGTAAGGATACACCATCGAACCACCTAACTGCTCGTTGCTGGCCTTCAGCCATTCACGCTGACCATCTATCTGGAACATGGTTGCACCATGATCGCCACGCACATGGAATACGAACTTCGATGGGTCGGTCTGACGCGCAGAATGGCAGTTCACACACATGCCAGGCACCTGAGTATTCTCGATAATAGGATACTCATCGAACGTTGCCAGGTCGCGCTGATAGAGTCCCATCTTACTGAACACCTCATAGCCTGGGGCTATACGACGATAGGTCAGTCCCCACTCGTCAAGCGCGTAGGAACTTATGTTTATCGAAAAATCCTTATACTGCGTCCACTGCTCGTCCTTTTTAGTACAGACAGTAACCGTCAGTTGTCCGCCTTTGTTCTGCTGGGTCAGCTCATGCCAGTCGGCTATATCAAAGTCGGCATAGTCGCCCTGCACGTGCAGCTCGCCCCCCTTACTGCCTTTTACCACCACATCCACACAGTCGGCATCAGGACAATCAAAATTCAGCGGTGCCATCTCTGCAGGAATGGTGACACCGATATAATCAGGGTAGATATTGGGCAGTTGATCAACCCTCGATACATTCTCAGGAGTTGAGTTACAACTGGCCATCAGCCAACACCCAACACCAATCACCCAACACCAAATAGTATTCTTCTTCATTTTCCAACCATTAAATAATACCAAAGTGTATTCTTGAACTTAGCCAACTCAGGGGCCTGTTGATTGGTAGAGTAAATACGAGCAAACTCATTCATTTGCTGCAACATAAACTGACTCAGCACGCCCTGTGGAGGTTGCTGTCGCTTCTGCATAAAGGCCAAGGCAATACCCTCCTGAATATGGCGGGGATTATACTGTACTCTACTCTGGACTACAGGCGCATACTGCATAAAACGGGCGATATCCTTATCCATCAGCGGCATCATCAGCAGATACTGTGCAGCCACCATGTTGCTGGTGTTATGCATAAACAGCAGTCCACAGATTTTATCCAGTTCCCTATCGCTGAACAAGAAGTCGTCCTGCAAGCGATACTGACGCAATGTGCCATACAGTGGGTGCTCGTTAATGGCCTTCTCGTTACCCAACATAGCTAACGTACGCTGTGCCCATGGACGGTAGAACACGGTTTTCTCCAACATCTTCAGATATTTCTCGGCCACCTTGTACTCACCGTTTATCAGATTGGTCTCGGCCAGTCGCTTCACCACACGTGCACTCTTATTATAGTTAGGAATAGCCTCCATCGCCTCGAAAGCCAGTCGCTGGGCGGTGTTCACCAAACCCAAGTTAAAATAGATCTCACCCGTCAGCTGTGTCGTAGCAAAGTTACGTTCAAACTTAGGCAGCAACCCCTCTGAACCACGCTGAAAGAAATCGAAAGCCTTATCGCCAAGCTGATTGGTCATTGCCAATGCCAAATTGGTGGCACTCACGCTCATCGGCAGATCGGGTGTCTGTGCCTCGGCCTTGGCGATAATGCCATCCCAATCACCTATACGCACCAGATAGTCATACTCCATCAGTTCGTATTTCTTAGCATTAAAACCAAATTGCTGGGGTACCACTACTAGTACAGCCAACAACAAAGCCTCAGCTGTCAGCCCCCACGTCTTTGGCTCAGGCAAACGCTTGGTCAGCCATCCTAACAACAGCACCACCACTGGGATTGCCATCAGTACGTAGGGCAATGTCACTGGGAAACGGTAGTAACTGATGCCTAGCATCACCCTCATCATTGGGAATGGCAGATAGTGCGCACTCAACAGTATCAAGGCCAATGCGTAAATGACTGATAGTGGCATCATCCATATAGCCACCATCAGAACTATCGGTCCTATCAACCAATAAAGTACAGGTATTAAAACCACCGCAGCTGCCACCTTAGCCACTTTGTTTTGTGGTGCCAGTTTGTTCCAAGCTATCATCACAGCCAAAGCCATTACCAGTGCCACGGCATACGTCAGCATCACACTCTCGTCGCCCATGGCAAACCACAACATGGCCACTGGTATCATACTCAGTATGTAATGGTCCTTTATCTGCATCAACCGCCACGTGAGCCGCTGTATCAACATATACAGCACGGCTATGATGGCTGCACCTATGGCAACACCATTATAGAACTGCACCAGGAACTCGGCCACATAGCGGGCCAAGCCACCAGGCTCTGCCAGACGCTCTAAGAAATAGTCGGCATCAAACAAGAACAGCTGCAACTGCTCCTGATAGGTAAGCGCAAAGGGATAGCGGTAGCTCCAGAACAGGAACACCAACACGCCTACCACCAGCGTTACAAGCCACGCCCACTGTTTATTGCTTAATTTCTTCATGTGTATCGGCATTCATCGTTACCACACGTCCATCAGGATACTTACGCTGATAGGTTAAGGGGAACATATCCTTCAGGAAATCATGCAGCACACCCTCCTTCATGTTCTTAGCCAGCTCTCGGGTATAGTTTTTATACACCAGATGGAAACTGTCGGCACGCTGTGCAATGTACTTAGCCTGCACGCTGTCGCCCTTTGTCTGCAAGTCGGCAGCAAACTTACGCATCTTCATCAACTCGCGGTTATGCATCTCGGTACGCACCTTCCACTTCTCCAACGAGTCGTTCTGAGGGGTACCCATGGCATGACTGATACTATCTATAGTAACCTTTACATCGCCCGGCTCGCTTACCACCAACAATGGCTGCAATCCAAAACGGTAATGGTAATCCATCAGGATAGTGTACATCTGGGTGGTATCTTTTTCGAAATGGAACTTGCCATCCTTAATCTCCATCGAATCAACAAACTCTGCAGTCTTTGGCCCTTTAAATGGTACCAGGAATATACGTTTTCCTTCGTACTGTTCGCCATTCACGGTGCCCTCGATATGGCACACCTGACTACTTTGCTGGCAACTGTAAAACATCGTAGCAGTTGCCAATGTCATAAAACACAAAAGAATCTTCTTCATAGTTATTTAATTTTTACTTGTTCTCGTTTGTTGTCAAACACCTGTCGATAAGCTTCGTGAGCATCCAACTCCACCTTGGTCTTGGTAAAGTCGGGCACGTTGTAAGCATCCATCAGTTCCTGATAATACTTGCGTGGATTGCGCTGAGGCAACAGGAATGGCTTTGAAACACGTCCTTGCTCATCAATACAAGCCAGATAGAGTTTGGTGTACATACCATCCTCGCGCTTACTGCTGAACACAAACCAACGACTGTTGTCGCTCCAGTTATGATAGGCCTCACACTGACCACTGTTAATCTCTGTCAGCGCTCTGGTTTTACCAGTTTTTAGATCCATCAGCCACAAATCAGCATCGTCCTGACTCACGGGGAAATTACCACGACTGCTCACACAGTACATCAGCCAGCGCCCATCGTACGAGGGACGGGCCAACACGTAGCTTTTATCAGTTGCCGGTCCGTTCAACAGCGTATCCACCTGTAGCCCGAACTGTCCCTTTTCGGCATCAAAGCCGATACGACAGAGGGAGCATTTTACTTTCTCGTATTCGGCAGGCACCTTACAAGGTTTCGAGGTGCTGTAGTACAGCCACTTGCCATCATGCGAGAAAGCGGGGAATATCTCCAGATCTTCTGTCTGCAACAGGGGCGAAAGTATCAGTTCGTTAGTACGGGTATCGAGCACCTCAACATTACTGAACTTGTGATATACCTCAATACGCTGTCCTGTGCCAGTAAAGAAACTCTGATGCACAGAGTTAACAGCCATTGCCACATAGTCGCCCTGTGGATGCCAGTAACTGTAAGAGCCAGCCGCCTTGGTCGAATCGGTCTTGGTTTCCACCCAAGCCTGTTTGCCCTCTTTCTGTATCATGGTACCCCCACCCTCGCCACGCATCTGCAGGGTAATACGGTTGGGATTGGTGCGGTTGGCAGTATGACAGTTAAAGCATCGGCCAGGCACAACGGTCTCTGCAAGGATGGCAGTCTCATCAAAATTACTGAGATTACGTTGGTAGATGCCGATATCGCCCCCCACCTCGTAGCCTGGTTTTATACGACGATAGGTCAATCCCCATTCGTCCAGATTATCCTTGCTTACATAAATATCAAAGTCATTATACTGTGTCCATTGGCCGTCTTTCTCCACACAAACCGTGAGGGTGATTTTTCCACCTCGGTTCTGTTGGGTTAACGCTTGCCAATCGGCTATATCAAAATCGGCCCAATCGCCGTTGGTGTGCAACTCGCCACCTTTACTACCACGAACCACCACATCCATACAATCAATATCCTCATCGGCGAGGTTGAAATTCAGCGGGGCAATATCGGCAGGTATCGTTACACCTATATAATCTGGGTAGATATCAGGCAGTTGATTAACCTTCGAGACATGTTCGGGGGTTGAAGCACAACTGGCCATCAGCCAACACCCAACACCCATCAACCAATATCCAATCTTATTCATTGCTGTTGTCCTCCCATCATTCTTTTAGCATAATTAGCAAACGGCGAGCCCTGCACGTTACCCTGCATCTGTATGCAGCGCATCACGTCCTGATAGCCCAACGGCATCTGGCGATAGCCACCATACTGCTGAGCTGCACCCAAATACTGCTGGAATCCCTTCAGGTTGCCTTTCAGCAGCATCTGAGCCAGGAAATAATCCAGTGCCATTTTGTTATCGGTATTGTTCATGAACAGCAATCCGAACATCTTGTCCATTTCCTCGTAACTATACAAGAAGTTTTCCTTATAGCGCAACTGGCGCAAGCGGCGGTATTCGGGCTGTGCATTTACCCAATCGTCACTCAATATCACACTGTTTGCCCACGAACTATAGTACAGACTCTTCTTCAACAAGTCTAACTGTTTCTTGGCAGCCTTATAATGTCCGTTCACCAACATGCACTCGGCAATACGCTTGGTGCATCGACCGCTCTTACGAGCGTTCAGTATCGACTCTTGTGTATCAAACATATAACGCTGGGCCGAGTTCACCATACCCAAACGCCAGAAAGCCTCAGCCGATGGCAACATCGAGGTAAGGTCGCGTGTACGAGGCATCACCAAAGCATCCTCGCCACTCTGATAGAAGTCGAACATTCTATCGGCCAACAAGCGTTTTTGCGATAAAGCCAAGTTCACACAGTTCGACCAGAATGGGGTATTCACCCGATACTCGCCGGCACGTTTCACAATATCATCCCAGCGTTCATGGCGCACCAGATAATCCATGCGAATCAGCTCATACATATCCTTATCGTAGCCACTCCACTGCGGATAGTGAAGAGGTATGCGGTAATAGTTCAGTCCGGTCAACGCCTGCTGCAAAGGCCACTGTGGTAACAGCCAAGCATACACCATCAGTTGCACAGCCACCATCCAACCAGCCGTCCACAGGTGTTTCCATCCCAACTGTACCGCACGTACCACTATATATAACCATACTATCGGTCCTATCAGCCAATAGGCCACAGGCAGCACAGCCGCATCTATCCATGAATAGCGTCGAGGCATAACACAAGCTAATGCCAATGCCAAGACGATGGCTACAGGCAGCGATAACAGTACATTGATATCGCCCATCAACCACCATAGCATCAAAACGGGAACCAAACTAAGCAACCCCCACTTTGGCGGCAGCAATCGGGCCGTTAAACGCTGTAAAGCTACATAAAGTAACGCCAACAGCAGTGCCCCTAACCATTCTACATAATAAAACTGCACAATAAACTCACCTAGCCAATCGGCCAAACCTCCAGGAAGACTGACACGCTCCACGAAGTAATCACTCGTCCACAGAAACAGTTGGTACTGCTCCTGATACGACATGGCGTGCGGGTATGCTATATACCAAAACAAGAATGCGCCGATGCTTATTAGCACTGACAAGGCTATAGTTCCGTATTTAGTTATCGTTTTATTCATAAACGCTGCAAAAGTAGCACAAAAATCTGACTTAACAAAGTTTTTATCTAAATTATACCTACAAAAAGAGTTTTTTACTATCTTTGTACCCGAATTAAGCAATAAAGTATTACCAACCAGAAAACAAAGAAATGAAGAAAACATTGTATGCATCACTGGCAGCAATCATGCTTGCCATGCCAGCTAATTGTTTGGCAACCAAATTCCTTGGAGTTAAAGTTATCGACAAAGATTATCTGATGTTGCACTTCCGCGATGGCGAGGTGCATTATCGCGACAACGGCACGGGTCCCAGCGCCTATTTAGGTCACTCGTTTGCCGAGGGCGACGACACCCTATTGGTATTCGGCGAGCGTTTGAAAGCGGCCCAAGCACAGAACGCCGGTTTGTGGAAGATCAGCTCGCCCGACGACAAGACCTTTGCCACAGCACAACCCTTAGCCGTCTGGCGTAAATCCAAGCCAATGAACACCGACAACACACTGACAAGCGAGTTAGACCATTGGCTGTTTTTGCAGATGCCTAGGGCCATGAAACAGGGCTGCACATACAAAGTTGCCATCCCCGCAGGCATAGGCAGCGATAAAACCGAGGCCACTATCCGCTTCGATGTATGGAACAACCAATCCGAAGCCGTACACATTAATATAATAGGTTATTCGCCTTTTGAGTCCGTTCATGCTGCCGACCTTTACCAATGGTTGGGCGATGGCGGTCAGCGCGATTACAAGCAACTGGAGGGTAAAGGCGTATGGCTTTACAATGTGAACACCAAGAAAAAACAGAAGGTGGGCACCATAAAGTTCTGGCAACCAGCCTCAGCTGCCAAGAAAGAAGCCGGCGGTAAGAGTTTGATAGGTACCGATGTATGGAATATCGACTTTAGCGCCAACAAACCTGGTTGTTACCGATTGGTAGTAGAGGATGTGGGCTGTAGTATGGACTTCGAGGTAAAGAACGACATCTATTATGAGCCTTTCCGCTATTCCGTTCGCGGTTATTACTACATGCGTTTGGGCGAGCCAATCGATACCGCCAAGGTATTCCCTGCCCCACGCCAGCCACAGTTTATTCCTGAGACCGATCCCAAAGGTCTTACCATTTACAAAACCGACTTCCACCCATGGAGCCCAGGCTGGGCAGAACTGCATACCGACGTATGGGATGAGCCCCACTTTAAGCAGCTCAAACAGTCCGTCTTCTGGCAGCATCGTCTGCCTGGCAATCCTGTGAATACCGAGGTGAAAGGCGGGCACTCTGATGCCTTCGACTGGGATCGCCACCTGGCACACGTCAGCAACATCTACGACATGCTGTTGCCTTATATCCTCTCGGGTGGACGTTTGAACGAAGATCAGTTAGGTATCCGCGAGAGCGGTAATGGTATCCCCGACCTGATCGACGAGGCCTGCAACGAGGTAGATTTCTTCCTCTCTATACGCGATGGCGAGGCTTACTCACAGGGTGTCACCAACCCTTGTGCCGACTGGAGCGTGATGTTCCAGGCAGGCTGCACCACTATGGCAGCCTGGGCCAATGCTGCCAACTGCGCCATTCTGGCCGAGGCCTTCAGATTGAACGGCAACGACAGCCTGCGTCAATACTATACTGCCGAGGCCATCAAAGCATTTAGCTTTGCATCAAAGCAGGACAATCAGCAACTCGACGACCTGCAGGATGTAGGTTCTATGCAGATGCGTGGACGCGACTTCCGCCAGATGGCAGCAGCCTTTCTGTATAACCTGACTGACGATGAGAAGTGGGAAAAGATATTTGCTGATGAAAGTATGATTAAGAGTCCTAACTCACAGGTATTCAGCAAGGGTAAGCACGGTTTCTTTGGCGTAGGTGTAATGCACGAGAAGAGTAAGCAGTTAGTCCCCTTCTGCCAGTACTGGGCAGCAGCAGCCTATCTTACCTGTCCACATACACGCCACTATGGCGAGCTTTACCAAAACCTGAAAGCCAGCATCAAGGGCCAGGCCGAGGCTTACAACTATGGTCACATGCCCCAACGCCCCAGTCGCCGTTCGGCCAACGACGACCGTTGGCAAACCTCGCAGAACCTGCAACTGGTGATGTTAGCTCACTATATTGCCAACAAGGCAGAGCGCAAGCAGTTAGAGCACGCTATGTTTACCGAGGCCGGTTGGGCTTTAGGTCGCAATCCTGGTAATATTGTTGAGATGACAGGCCTTGGTCAGCGTCACATCACCGATGTATATTCTACAGGTCGCAACGATGGTGCCTCAGGCACCCACCCCGGTCAGACACCTTTCAACGGTACCGAGACTTGGTCGCCTGGTCATAATGGCGGCGATGCCCGTGTGATCTTAGCCTATTGCTATCCCGATTGGAACAATGGTGGTTGGCCCTGTCAGGAGTCGTACTTCAATCAGCGTTACTTCTGGGTAAACGGCGAGTTCACGCCTCGCGAAACCATGCGTGGCAAGATGGCCCTCCTGGCCTACCTCTATGCCATTCGTTAGAATCCATAAACATAAAAAAGAAACCGCCCCGCGAACTGATTACAAGTTGCGGGGCGGTTGATTGATTTATTGAGTTTTTTATTGCTCAAATTAAGATTTACTTAGCCTTGAAGTGCCAGAATGTAGCTTCACCCCAGTTGCCAAGACCACCAAAGTCACCACCGTCAGGATAAACAAGAGTCATCTTGTCGCCGGTCAGGTAAACAACTTCGAACTTAGTTGGCATGTTACCGCCAGAGTTAATCTCGAATGGCCACAGGATAGTACCAGCAGTAGTATTCAGATCGGCAACCTTCCAAGTATTACCATCAACTAGGTCGAATGAATAAATACCACTATTAATTACATTACCCTTTCCATCATGACGAGTAATCATACCATCGGGTGTAAGAGTAAAGTAAGCATCCATGCTCTCATCACCATGAAGTGTGCCATCGTTGCTATGCTGAAGCTGATCAGCGAAATCTGCTTCGCTTGTACAACCCCACCACTGGCCATTACCAGTAGTACCTACGTCAGAACCTGCACCGCCGCAGTAACCCATGTTACCCCAGACAGCACCAGTAACGCCCTGGTCCCAAGTCCAGTCCTTACCCTGGCTCTTTTCATAGCCAGCAGCCATACCAAGGATATCGCTATTACTTGCAAACTGCCAGAATGTAGCTTCACCCCAGTTACCAAGACCACCAAAGTCACCTCCATCAGGATAAACCAGTACCATACGGTCCGATGTCAGATAACAGATATCGAACTGAGTTGGTTTGTTACCACCAGAGTTAATTTCATAAGGCCACAGAATAGCACCAGCAGATGTTTCGAGAGTACCAACCTTCCATGCTGTTGGATCATTTGGATTCCAATCCTTAATGGTATAAGTACCCTTACGAATCTGAGTTCCACTAGCATCAAAGCACTTAATAGTACCATCGTCGGCAATAACCATCGTAGCATCCATGCTGTGGTCACCAATCAAACCATCCGAAGCGTGTTGTGTCTGATCTTCGAATTCAGCTTCACTGGTAACACCCCACCATTTGCCGTTTCCAGAAAGAGCAACGTCGGCACCAGCGCCACCGCAGTAACCCATGTTACCCCAAACTACACCGTCAGGAGCATTTGTGTTCCATTTCCATACCTTTGAACCGTATGCATCTGAAGCAATGAGACGAATCTCTGGATCCAACTCCTGCTGAACAAATACATTCAGTGTTGTTGAAGTTTCGGTCAAAGTTCCATCATAGTTCAAAGAGCGGATATAAACAGTCTGATTAGGATCAGAGCCACGACCTGGTTTCAAGGTAAACTTACCAGAAGCACCAGATGCCATCAGATTCATACTACCATCAGAGCGGAATGTATAAACCTGAACAGAACGACCAGGATTAGTTTGATAGAAAATATAGTTTCCATCAGCAGCGGGCTGTGTATAAGCCTCATCAGCATACTGTGTAAATGAGATACCATTGAGAATATCTTCAGCACTAGAGTACACCTTAGCATTGTCAACTTTCTCCTCAGCAGGGTTACAAGCTGTTAGTGCAAAGGAGCCTGCAAGGAGTGACATGAATAATATCTTTTTCATATTCTTTTTTCGTTTTAGATTTTGTTATTACTGCCACTGTGAGTAGTAGCCTGTTGTACCATCCCAACCTGCATTCTGCTTGATTGAGCCGTTAGACAGATCGACCTGAGCTTGTGGAATACGATAGTAACCATTAGTAGCCTTGTAACGAGCCACATAGCCATCGCCCTGCTCTTTCATAACAGTCGCCTTGCCATTATTATAAATCTTTCCGCCGACCTGCTTAGCCAAGCAATTCTCTACAATACCCCAGCGACGCATATCGTCCCAGCGGTAGCCTTCGAAAGCCAACTCCCAACGGCGTTCGTTCTGCAGATTCTCCAAAGTATATGGCTTGGGTGACAAACCTGCACGTGCACGGACCTGATCCATACCCTTAGAAGCATCCTGATACAACTCTGAACGCATCAGCAACACATCGGCAAAGCGGATAAGTGGTAGGCTCTGGCAGTGTGATGCCTGGAAATGTCCACTCTCATCACCACCAAATAATTCTGCACAGAACGACATTTTGTCACCACCACTTGAACGTACGGCACACATCTTCTTTTGATGGATGCCTGTAGCCTCCATCCACTCAGCAGTATTTGTCCAGTCAAAATCGTCGGGGAATACAAACAGAGAAGCATCACGACGCTTATCGTTTGGCTCGGCCACCTTCCAATCGTCATAGAAGTTAGGTGTTACAGGACCACACCCCCAACCTGTACCAAATGGATAAACGCTACCTGGCTTATCTTTTAAGAAGCATTCGCCATCACCCCAGCCGCCATTGCGGATGCCGAAGAAAAGGGCATACTGGTTAGACTGGTGGAGCTGAGTGCCACTCCAGTCGGACAGATATAGATAGTTGATAGCAAACAACACCTCCTTGTTACCTTCACTCCAAGTCTCACCAAGATCGGCTACGTAATTATAGTCGGCTTTTGTAGCAGAGTTAGCGTATGGCCACAATGAGCGATAGTCAGCCAACAATTCATGTCCAGAATTTGCTACGATATCATCGAGCACCTTCTTAACGTATGCCTCATCAATAGAACTCTCACCAGCAGGCAGAGTCGTCTGTTTGAAGAAACCTGTATAGAACAAGTAAACACGAGCTAGCAGTGCTCCAGCAGCCCACTTACTAACCTTGCCATACTGCAAAGTCTGCCATCCATCGTACTTATACGAAGGCATGATTTCCCAAGCCTCTTTCAGGTCTTCTCCAATCTTTGAATAAACAACCTCTGGCTGCACCTGCTCTGGAGAGGTTTGAGCCTCCTGCACATTCTCTGGTGACTTCTCAACCATAGGAATATAGCCAAAGCACTTTACCAGATCGAAGTAATTGAAAGCGCGCATGAACAACAACTCACCCTTTGACTGATTGCGAAGTGCTTCGTCAGCAACGTTATCAACAGCAGCTAAAGCAGAGTTAGCACGAGCGATAGCAGAATAAGCAGCTTTCCACAGCGACTCCATCTGAGTGTTATTGTTGAACATGAAGTGATCGAGCGCCTGCGTTGGTTTATCGTCGGAGCCACCACCACCATACATATCATCCGAGGCGAGGTTTGCCCATGTCAGGTACTGACCAACGTCATTATTTTTGAAGGGCTGATAGAATGATGCCTCATATACAGAAGCAATCATCTGATTTACATCTGTTTCGGTCTTAGGAAAGTTTCCGCTATCCTTGCCAGTATAATTCTGAGAGTCAAGGAAGTCCTCGCAACTTGTCAGCGCAAGCATGGCTGTAAGACCATATAATAATATCTTTTTCATATTTTCTTAATTCTAAAATCTAAATTTTAATTAGAACTTCACGTTTACACCAACCATATAAGTACGTGGGGTTGGATAGAAACCATTATCGATACCAGCTGCCCAGGTATTACCGCTACCACCTTCAGAACCCAGTTCAGGATCCATACCAGAGTAACCTGTGAAAGTAAAGAGGTTATTAGCAGAAACATACAGGCGGAGCTGCTGTAATGGGCAAGACTTCCAAAGCTTCTTGAAATCGTAACCAAGAGTTACGTTCTGAATCTTTACATAGTCAGCATCCTCAAGCCAAATCTCCGACATTGTCATGAAGTTAATATTCTTCAGGTTGTTCAGTTTAGGCAGGAAGTTTGAAGTACCTTCACCACGCCATGAACCGAATACCAACTTCTGACTCAGGTTGTCAGCCATGTTAGAGTCGTTGTTGGTAGAACGTAAAATCTGCTGTCCAAATGCACCGGCTGCGGTTACAGAGAAATCAAATCCCTTATAGCCAAGATTGATATTCATACCAGCAGTAAAATCAGGATGAGGATCACCAATATTGGTACGATCGCTCAGGTCGATAATGTTATCGCCATTAGTATCAACAAAGATTATATCACCAGGCTGTGGGTTTCCACCATGGATATTATCTGTGTACTTAGCCTTCCAAGCGTCGATCTGAGCCTGATTCTGGAATACGCCGTCAGTCTTCATACCATAGAAGTAACCGATAGGCTCACCAACCTTAACCTGGTAAACCTCGTCAGAACCCTGAATCAACACATTACCTGGACCATGGATGATACCTTCACCATTATTAATCTTAGTAACAGTATTCTTGTTATAAGAGAAGTTGAAGTTTACGCCATAAGTAAAGTCCTTACCAATGCGGTCGTTCCAGTTTAATCCAAGCTCAAATCCCTTATTCTCAACATCACCACCATTTACAAATGGAGCGTTCAAACCATATACACTCAAGATAGGAGCCTGCAGCAACCAGTCCTTAGTAGTCTTTTTATACCAGTCGAATGCCAAACCAAGGCGACCACCCAAGAAACGAGCATCAACACCAAGGTCAAGCTGTTCTGAAGTTTCCCATGTTACATCAGGATTCTGAAGTACATCAGCATAACCACCTGTAGTTGGAGAGGTGTGGTTGCCAACACCATAAAAATAACCACTGGCAGCGCTGAAGCCGAAGGTCATCAAATACTGGAAGTTAGAAATACTCTGGTTACCATTCTGTCCCCAAGAAGCACGAAGTTTTAAGAAGTCGAGCCAAGAAGCAGCTTTCTCCATAAACTTCTCATTGGTGAGAACCCAACCTACTGAAGCTGATGGGAAGTAGCCCCAACGATGACCAGGAGCAAAGTTTGAAGAACCATCGGCACGCAAAGTAAACTGAGCCATATACTTCTCGTTATAGTTATAGCTAGCACGTCCAAAGAATGAAGCCAACGACCAATCGCCCTGAGGACTACCAGAAACTGAAATATCTGCCAGCTGTGTATTCTGAGTATTACTTACCCATGCGCGAGTCCAATCATCCTCAAACAGGTTATTCTTACCTGAAGCGCTAAGATTCTCACCGTAAGTATTCTTCTGAATAGTATTACCAACCACTACATTAATGTTATGCAAACCAAGCTGTAATGTGTATGATAAAGTATTCTCCCATGAGATACTTGAACCTACGCTCAGGCTCTGGCTGGCACCATCCTGAGTTGCAACATCAGTACCAATGGCATGCTTACGTGTCATACCACGATATGAAGAGCTCCAATAACGATAACCGAACTGAGACTTGAAGATCAGGTTCTTGATTGGCTGAATCTGCAGATAAGCAGAGAGGAACAGGTTCCAACTCTTGCTGGCGTGCAGACCCATGCTCTTTGTATCAGCATTTGCCAATGGGTTAGGAAGATTAGTTCCCAGATTATAACCGCGAGCAGCCTGCTCAGCATTGGTCATATAGTTACCTTCCGAATCATAAGGCAACAGCAGTGGGTTACCTACCAATAGGTCGTGCATATTGTTCCAGTACATATTGCCGGTATCAATACCCTCATTACCTGTATGGCTGAACGACATATTCTCACCAATCTTGATCACATCAAAATCCTTAGCCTTCAAGAGTACATGGTCAGAATTAAGACGTGCATTATAACGATCATAGTTTGACTGGTTCTTACCACCGAAGATACCCTTCTGGTTAGTATAAGCAAAACCAAGAGCGAATGTAGAAGTATCATTACCACCATTCAAACCAATAGAGTGATTCTGAATCATTGCACCCTTGTGATACGACTCATCAATCCAGTTGGTTCCTTCCCAGCCCTGCTGAACCATGCTATAGACATCGGCTGGCAGCATGCTCTGCCAATCATTCAGATCAGCACCATCATTGAAATCAATCAAATCCTGTGCATACATCCAATCCTTTGCATTCAGCACATCGGGCTTCTTGGCCAGATACTGCCAACCTACGTAACCATCGTAGTTGATCTGCATCTTACCAGCCTTACCCTGTTTGGTTGTTACCAAAATAACACCATTAGCAGCACGTGCACCATAGATGGCAGCCGAAGCAGCATCCTTCAGTACATCAACACTTTCGATGTCACTTGGGTTCAGCGAGTTGATATCACCGCCAGCTACACCGTCGATAACGTACAGAGGTGCAGAATCACCAATGGTACCGATACCACGGATGTTTACCTTATAACCAGAACCGGCCTGACCTGATGACTGTACAATTGATACACCAGGAGTCTGGCTCTGCATAGCAGCGAGTGCATTGGTTGTGTTCAGTTTGGCGATGTCATCACCCTTAACCTGAACGGTAGCACCGGTAACCAGCTTCTTCTTCTGGACACCGTAACCAATAACTACCACCTCATCAAGCTGAGCATTGTCTTCCTTCAGGGTGATGCTGAGGGTTGACTGGTTACCCACCTTGATTTCTTGTGTCTCATAACCGATGTAAGAGATAACAAGTGTTGCGCCAGGCGACACTGTGAGAGAGAAGTTTCCGTCGAAATCGGTAATAACGCCATTACCTGACTTACCTTTTTCAACTACGCTAGCTCCGATAACGGGGCCTGATGCATCGACTACAGTACCTGTAATCTTCTTCGTTGCCTGCTGGATTTCCTGAGGAGCTCCGGCGGCATAGGCATTTGAAGAGTAACCAAGACCTAAGCAGGCCATAGTACCCATCAGCAGCGCTGTCTTTCTAAAATTTCGATTCATACTTAAGTTTTAAACTATAGAAAATTGGTTTGTAATAATGTCTTAGTTGGAGCGAGTATTTAGTAATACTCCTATTGAACGCAGGCCTAATTATATAAATAGGTACGCGATGACTCAATAGTTAAGACGAATTGTTTCGGGTCATAATTTTCTTTATTTTAAGTTTTCGGGGGCAAAGATAGGCAAAATTTAAGAAACTAAAACAATTTTGTTTGCCCAAAACTGATACTTTTTTACCTAATGCCGTTTTTTAACATTTAAAATACGTAAAAACCACCCAAAATATGATAGAAAGTATTTACCTTTGCCCCATAATTATCAATCTAAAACAATATGAACAAGAGAGTTAATACTATTTTAGCTTTACTGCTGATGTGCGGTATGCATCTGCTGGCTCAGGAGTTTGAAACAGCCACCCAAGCCGTAAAGAATATGGGCGTGGGCTGGAACTTAGGCAACACCCTTGAGGCCAACAGTCAGACCTACCACGATTTTACCAAGGATAACTACTGGGGACAGCAGGGACTGGAATCAGAAACCTGTTGGGGCCAGAGCAAAGCCAAGCCCGAGCTCATCAAGATGATGAAGGATGCCGGTTTTGGTGCCATCCGTGTACCTGTGACCTGGTATAACCACATGGATAAAGACGGTAAGGTGAATGCAGAATGGATGAAACGCGTTCACGAGGTGGTGGATTATGTCATCAACCAAGGCCTGTACTGTATCGTCAACGTGCACCACGACACCGGAGCCGACGACGACAGTTTTAAGTCGTGGATCAAAGCCGACGAAGCGAACTACACCCAGAACAAAGCCAGATACGAGAACCTGTGGCTCCAGATAGCCGAGGAGTTTAAGGACTACGACGAGCATCTGCTGTTTGAGAGCTACAACGAGATGCTCGACAAGTTGAGCTCATGGTGCTTTGCCTCGTTTGCATCGACCAACAAATACGACGCAGCAGTAGCCAAGTCGGCCTACAATGCCATCAACAGCTATGCCCAGAGCTTTGTGACCACTGTTCGCAACACAGGCGGCAACAACGCCACCCGCAATCTGGTGGTCAACACTTACGCCGCCTGCTGTGGCAACGGCACTTGGAGCGATCACCTGAAAGAGCCCCTATCCCAGTTGACCATCCCCACCGACCCGACAGCCAACCATCTGATGGTCCAGGTTCACGACTATCCCAACATCGCCAATGGCATTGCCAATGTCAAGAAAGAGATTGATGACATGATGACTGCTTGGAACACGCATATCCTCTCGAAAGGCATACCCATGATTCTGGGCGAATGGGGCACAGCCAATGTGGATGAAGGCGACGGCAAGACCGACTATGATGTACGCAGAGATGTAATGTTTGAGTTTGTTGACTATATGATTGCCAAATGCAAGGAGAACAATGTGGCCACCTTCTATTGGATGGGCTTATCCGACGGTGCCTACCGTTCGCTACCCGCTTTTAACCAGCCTGACCTGGCCGAGCGCATTGCCAAAGCCTATCATGGTAGCGACTTTGCTGGCACCTACCCTACCGAGAACGATTTCAATATCAGCTATCTCGTAGAGTACGAGAAAGATTGGGCTGAGCTGTTTCTCTATGGCAATTACAACAGTGTATCGGCACTGAAACTCACTGAGTACAAGGGGCTTCGCATAGAAATGGACGATAACTATGGCAGCAAACTACAGGTAAAAGTTTATGGCGATGCTACAGGTTCAAGTTTTAAGGAAGCCTACTATACCCTGTCGGCCAACTCGAAAACAACCACTGTTAACTTCGAAAACGCCAAGACAGGTTCCACCGTATCACGCATCACCCTGCAAACCAACGTCGGTGCCACTAAAGCCAAAATCAACCAAGTGGCACTTATCAAAAGCGACAACTCAGAGGTTAAACTGAGTCCTACCACCGCCTGGGGCTGCACGCTTAGCACAGAATCATCGCCTGTTAGTGGCATACAAAATATACATTACACCCCAATAGCCGACGACCGTATCTATAACCTGCAGGGGCAGCAGATAGCTAAGCCACAAAGGGGCATCTACATCCAGAACGGAAAGAAATTTATAGCCAAATAACCTTTAACAATGAAACGCTTATTATTAATAATGTGTGCTGCATGGGGATTACACGCCGCAGCACAGATTCAGACAAACGCAGGTGTACAGTACCTGCAGTGCATGCAAAAAGACATGTCGGCTGATTTCTACGACCTGTCGAACACCTATTTCTTTGCCGACTCATTAGTGAGTTTCGACGCTGCCAAAGGCGAAGGACTGGTACAGTGGAAACGATACCGTATGAGTCCACGACAGGCTTTTAACCTGAATGGCTACTGGCCTGTACGTATGCAGATGCTGGACTTCCCCGATGCTGCATACGAAAACGACCCGAACCTGAAGATTAAGATTGAGTTTATTTCGCCCAGAACAGCACGCATCCGCATGTTTACGTCGCCTGTGGAGCCAAAGAGCACAGACCAAGAGGATATCATGTTCTGCGATGGGTTTAAAGCCAAAGGCGCTGGAGCGATGTGGGAAACATCGCAGACTGGCGATGCTATTAGCTACAAATCGCAGTATGGCAGCATAGAGATAAAAAAATATCCTTGGCGACTGGTTATTAAGGATGCTAACGGTAAAGTGCTGACACAGACACGCCACCTCATCGATAACGACTCGAGTCAGGTAAAACTACAACCCTTCTCGTTTATCAAACGAGGCAGCGACAACAGCCGAAGCATCAACCCCGTACTGACACTCGCCCCTGGCGAACGTATCTATGGTTGCGGTGAGTCGTTCACATCGTTAAACAAAGTGGGACAAAAGGTACACCTGAGCGTGACCGACCCACAGGGACCTGAGACCGACGGACAGTATAAGCCCGTGCCCTTCTTCTTTTCAAATCGAGGCTACGGTATCTTTATGCACACCTCTGCACCAGTCACCTGCGACTTCGGGGCATCATATATCGGCGCCGACCGCCTGTTTATGGCCGACGAGCAGATGGACTTCTTCGTATTCTTCGGCGAGCCTAAGGATATCCTTTACGAATATACCGAGATTACAGGCAAATCGCCACTGCCTCCGCTGTGGAGTTTTGGCACTTGGATGAGTCGTATCACTTACTTCTCGCAAGAAGAGGGGTTAGAGATTGCCCGCCAACTGCGCGCCAACCGCATCCCTGCCGATGTGATACATTTTGATACGGGCTGGTTTGGCACCGACTGGCAGTGCGACTACCAATTTGCCAAGGACCGTTTCAAGGACCCCGTAAAGATGCTGAAGCAGTTGGCAAAGGACGGCTTCCACACCTGCTTGTGGCAGCTCCCCTACTTCACACCCAAGAACCGATTCTTTAACGAGATTATCGACAAGGGCCTCCATGTCAAAAATGCCACTGGCGGCATGCCTGTCGAGGATGCCATCCTCGACTTCTCTAACCCAGAGACCGTCAACTGGTATCAGCAGAAGATAGAAGGACTGATGAAACAGGGTGTCTCCACCATCAAGTGCGACTTTGGCGAAGCAGCCCCCTACAATGGTTTCTATCATAGCGGCAAGGGCGGACTGTATGAGCACAACCTCTATCCGCTGCGCTATAACAAAGCCCTTTGGGAGGTGGTTGAGCGCAATCATCCTGGCGAAGGCATTATCTGGGCCCGCTCAGCTTGGGCTGGCAGTCAGCGTTATGCCCTGCACTGGGGTGGCGATGCCGCTACCACCAACACTGGCATGCTTGGCGACTTGCGAGGTGGACTGAGTTTCGGACTGAGTGGTTTCTCGTTCTGGAGTCATGATATGGGCGGTTTCGTCACAGCATCGCCCGAGGATATCTATCGTCGTTGGCTGCCATTCGGATTCCTGAGCAGTCACACCCGTGCCCATGGTGCCCCTCCCACAGAGCCTTGGCTCATCTCCGAATCGTTTACCAATGCTTTCCGTGCTTGTGCCGAAATGAAGTATAAGCTGATGCCGTATGTTTGGGAACAGGCCAAGGAGTGCTCTAAGTTAGGACTGCCCATGGTACGAGCCCTATTGGTAGAGTTCCCACACGATCAGGGTGCCTGGTATGTAGAAGATGAGTATATGTTCGGCTCAAAGATGCTGGTGGCTCCATTATTGGAGAGTGGCAACAGTCGTAATGTGTACCTGCCAAAGGGTAAGTGGATCGACTACCAGACAGGTAAGGTTTACGAGGGCGGCTATCAGACCATCGAGGCTGGCGAGATACCTTGTATCATCCTGGTAAAAGACGGCAGCGTGATACCCCACGCCCCACTGGCCCAGCGCACCGACCAGATTAACTGGAATGCGATAGAGAACAAGGAGTATAAAGCCAATTAATCATTAACGGATACGGTGCTTGGCAATAACCTCACCGTCGTACGAGTTGATGCTGATTCTGACCGAGTCGGCATCAATTCTATTTGTAGGGATACTGAGATATACCTTGGTAGAGTAATACTCAGGCACGTTACCTTGGTCGTGATACAGAATAAGATGACGTATCTGCTTGCCATCAGCATGTTTAACCAGTGTATCGCTGATAATCGCTAAGCTCTGAGCGGCGGTAGAATCATCGGTAACACCCGTCTTCAGTTGCAGACTCAGGTTCAGATACTTTCCCGTTTTACTCATCCAGGTGCTCTCAAACTTCACAGGATCGGTCAACAGCGGCTTATCAAAATCCGAAAGCAAGGCGATGTTAGCACATGGTACCTGCCCCATCGAAACCACCTCGGCCTGATTTTCTACCTTATTATAATATAGCATACAGCGATAGGTGGTATCGGCCTTGCTGACCCACTTGGCAGTATAAGGTGCTGTGAGCGACAATTCGTCGCCATCATCGGTAACAATCTTTGTTACCTGCTGGTTGCTGTTCACCACAGCCTCAGCAAAGTCGCCTCGCAACAAAGAGTACTTCCCCTCGCCCTTATCGTAAACATCCTGAGAGCATGAGATGATGAGGAAGGTGGATACTATGCAAAGCAGCTTTTTCATTGGGCAGCCATTAAGTTTCGCACTGGGTTGGCATACATCGTCAGCATGCGTTCACGGAGGAATGCCTCGTCCTTATTGGGCAGATTGATCTTGGCCATCTGACCAGCTAAGTACTGATTGAAACGTTTCACATCAGCCTCGGTATAATGGGCGGCATTGGCCTGATTGCCATTCAACTCGTCAAGGGCGATGTAGTTGCATGGATAAAGCTCGTAGCCACGATGTATCTCGCGGTCCATACGTTCAGCAACTGCCTTGAACCACTCTGTCTTAGGCAACTCCGAGAGGTCGTCGATCCAGGTATTGATAGGGGCTGCAGGACGATAAACCACACGTCCCTTATAGCCGAAGATACCCGTCTTCATATTGTCGAGATCGTCCTGACGTGATTTCTTGAAGCCCGGATTATCGCGTTTCTGCTGAAACTCCTGTGCCTTCAGATAGTCGCAAGGGTCAAACTCATAGCTGATGGTGAGCGGTACGATGTTCAGTTCCTTCAGATCACCCCCCATGGCCAGCATCTTCAGCACTGCATCCTGGGTATGGTCGCTCGAATCCTTAGCTCTACCCTCGCGCTGGGCAATCCAGATATTCTCCTTTTTCTGAGTTACGGCATAGTGGATATAACGACTCATGAGCTGCGAGGCCGCCAACGTTTCGCGCAGCGATAAGCCACGACGCACGGTAAAGGCCTTATTCATACGCACCAGTCGTTTTATCCAAGGATAGATAAGCAGATTATCGCCAATACCTATCTCAACGGTAGTGGGATAACCTGCTTCAACCAGCTTTACATCCAAGAATGCCGAATCGAGCACGATATCGCGGTGGTTCGACACAAATGTGTATCGCTGACTCTTATCGTAAGCTGCAATCGAAGAATCCAGGAACGAGCATCCGTCGGTATGTTTGCGGATGATGTAGTTAACCACCGGTTTCATGAAACGCTTCTGGAAATCGAGTGGTGTTTTGATACCAGTAAATGCCAGGCGCAACAAGGCGTTACGCATCGATTTAGGCAACCAAGGGGTAAAACCCTTCAGTATCATCTGGAACTGTCTGTCGTTGAGCAAGTCGTCGAACGCCTGCTTCATCTCTCCCGCCTCGTAAGGTCGGATCTCGTCGAACTCTTCTCTCATATATTAATCAAACTGATTCTCAACAATCTCTGTCAGCACATCGGTCATCGAGAGACCAGCTGCACGTACCTGCTGAGGGATAAAGCTGGTAGCTGTCATACCTGGTGTGGTATTAACCTCGAGCATCGAGATGCTACCCTCCTTCGAAATGATAAAGTCGATACGGATGATACCATTACAATGCAGGATATCATAGATATGCGAGGTAATCTGACGTACGCGCTCTGTTACATCCTCGGGCAAACGGGCTGGAGTAATCTCCTGTACCTGTCCGTTGTACTTGGCATCGTAATCAAAGAACTCGTTGCTTGTAACCACCTCGGTGGCAGGCAGAACAACAGTCTTCTCCTTGGTCTTATAAACACCGATAGAGATCTCGGTACCTTCGAGGAAGCTCTCAACCATAATCTCAGGACTCTCCAACATCGCCTTGCGGATGGCAGGAGCCAGCATATCCTTCTCCTTCACCTTCGATACACCGAACGATGAACCATCGGCAGCAGGCTTTACAAAGCATGGCATACCGATACGCTCCTCAATCTCGTCGTCGCTTACCAATTCCTCGTAGCCCTTGCGAATCAGCAGCGAGTCGGCCACTTTAACACCGTAGCCACGCAGATACTGGTTCAGCACGAACTTATCAAAAGTCATAGCCTCAACCAGTACGCCGCTGGTGCTGTAAGGCAAACCAATCAGATCGAAATAGCCCTGCAGCAGACCGTTTTCGCCTGGAGTACCATGAATGGTAATATAAGCGTAATCAAAGATCTTGGCCTCGCCGTTTTCCATGAACGAGAAATCGTTACGGTCGATCTTAGCTGTAGTGCCATCGGGCAACTCTACATGCCAGTCCTGACCCTTGATGTCAACAATATACACATTGTAGCGCTCCTTATCAAAGAAGGAGTAAAGTCCCTGTGCCGAGCGCAGAGAAACGTCGTGTTCTGATGAGTCGCCACCACATACGATGGCAATCGTTCTCTTTAAGTTCTTCATTGTATCTTATGTTTTTACTTCTTATTCTTTTGCCTTTATATACTTTCTCCACTTATCAATCAGAGCCGCCATATCAGCGGGCCACTCCGATGTAAAGTCCATCTGCTTACCCGTGGTGGGGTGTACAAAACCTAAGGTCTTAGCATGCAGCACCTGACGCGGACAGAGCTTAAAGCAGTTCTGGATATAAGCCTTGTAGCTGGCAGTGCGCTCGCCACGCAGCAGTTCGGTACCGCCATAGCGCTCATCGGCAAACAACGGGTGTCCGATATGTTTCATGTGAGCACGTATCTGATGGGTACGACCTGTTTCGAGGATACACTCCACCAGTGTTACATAGCCATAACGTTCCATCACCTTGTAATGGGTTACGGCTGGTTTTCCTATCTCTGAATCGGGTGGGAACACCTCCATACGCAGACGGTCCTTGGGATCGCGACCGATATTTCCTTCGATACGTCCTTCGTCCTCCACAAAGTTTCCCCACACCAAGGCATTATAACTGCGGTGAGTGGTTTTGTTAAAGAACTGTTTTCCTAATGATGTCTTGGCATCGGGTGTTTTGGCTACTACCAACAGGCCACTGGTATCCTTATCGATACGATGCACCAAACCCACCTCTGGGTCGTTAGGATCGTAGCTGGCCAAATCCTTCAGATGCCAGGCTATTGCATTTACCAAGGTGCCGTTAAAGTTTCCACATCCAGGGTGAACCACCATGCCGGCAGGCTTGTTAATCACCATCAGGTCGGCATCCTCGTAAACCACTTCTAATGGGATATCTTCGGGTTCAATTGTGGTATCGTAATGCGGACGATCGAGCATCAATGTGATGATATCGCCCGGGCGTACCTTATAGTTACTTTTTACAGGCTTTTCGTTTACATGTATAAAACCTGCATCGGCAGCCTGCTGGATACGGTTACGACTGGAGTGTGGCTGATGTTCAACCAGGTACTTATCAATACGTATAGGCACCTGTCCTTTATCAACCTCCATACGAAAGTGTTCGTACAGCAAGTCTTCTTGCTCCTGCTCTTCGATATCGATGGTTTCGTTTGTCATTCTGTTACCTCCTCAAAATCATCCACTTCGCCGTTACCGCTCTGCATCATAGCATCGTCGCCGCCAATCACGTTCAGCTCCTCATCGGCACCATACTGTCCGCTACCTACCAGCAGCGTCAGGGGCTGTTCGATAGAAACGCGTTCGCCAGTAGAAACCTTACGCCCATTGCACGACACACCGTAAACCCAATCCTTCTCGCCTGTTACATACTGTGGCGGAAGAACTTTAAATCCCAATGATATCAGCTTAGCCTCGGCCTCACGGTAGCTGCTGTTGTCCACCACATCGGGAATAGCCACCGATGGCGAGTTAGACGAGTTGATGGTGACATAGATGGTATGTCCCGACTTCACGGTCAGTCCAGCACCAGGGCTCTGCGTCAATACGCAATCGGCAGGCAGTCGTCTGTTGTAGCCCGAATCGGTCACCACGATCTCCAGTCCGCACTCTTCCATCGTTTCGCGTGCCTTGTCTATTCGCATCCCCTCGATATTCGGCACCCTGATACTCTCGCCATGATGGGTGTACCAGTCGAGCCCGTAGTTCACACCTACCACCAGCAGGATGACCACGAGTGCCATCGCTATCAGGTTCCAAAACAGGAACTTACTACAGAACTTGCCGAAGAATTCTTTCGTTTTCATCTTTTACTTCTCTATTTCGGCACAAAAGTACATAAAAAAACAGAAAGAAGCAAAGAATTCACTCTACTTCTTTCTATTTTAACTCATTTTCTAAGTTCCTCTCGGATTACTTTCCGTGATTCTCGTCAGAAACTGTCAACTTCTTGCGGCCCTTAGCGCGACGAGCAGCCAGTACTCGACGACCGTTCTTGGTGGCCATTCTCTCACGGAAGCCGTGCTTGTTTACGCGACGGCGATTGTGTGGCTGAAATGTTCTCTTCATTGTGATATACTTATTTAATTTTGTTATTTATTTACCGATTTGGGGTGCAAAAGTACTCATTTCTTTTGAATTACGCAAATTTTATACGATTTTTAGCTAAACTTTTTATGTTTTTTTCCAAAAAAGCAGTACCTTTGCACCCGAAAACGATATAAAAGTAACATTTTAAAGGTTTATGATTAATTCACAGGACATTAAAAAGGGCACCGCCATTCGCATGGACGGTAGCATCTGGGTGTGCATCGATTTCCAGCACCGCAAGCCAGGTAAGGGTAACACCATCATGATTATCAAAGTTAAGAACGTTTCAGACGGTCGCGTACTGGAGCGTCGCTTCAACATCGGTGAGAAGCTCGAGGATGTAATCATCGAGCGTCGTCCTTACCAGTATCTCTATGAGGACCAGTCTGGTCGTATCTTCATGAATCAGGAGACATTCGAGCAGATCCCCATCGACAACGAGCTCGTAATCGGTCATGAGTACATGAAGGAGAGCGACATCGTGGAGGTTGTTTCTGACACTACCGATGGTACTATCCTTTACGCTGAGATGCCTGTTAAGACCGTTCTCCGCGTTACTCACTCTGAGCCTGGTGTTAAGGGCGACACTGCTACCAACACTCTGAAGCCTGCTACTCTGGAGACTGGTGTTGAGATTCGTGTTCCTCTGTTCATCAACGAGGGCGACCTGATTCAGGTTGACACTCGCGACGGTTCTTACCTGCAGCGTGTAAAGGAATAATGAGATACTCGATCATCGTTCCCGTCTACAATCGTCCCGACGAGGTAGACGAACTGTTACAGAGCCTCTGTGAACAAACCGTTAAGGATTTTGAGGTTCTGATAATAGAGGACGGATCAGTAAAACCATGCAAGGATGTTTGCGATAAATACGCAAGCATCCTTGATTTGCATTATTACGCCAAGGAGAACAGCGGCCCCGGTCAGAGTCGCAACTACGGTGCCGAACGTGCTAACGGTGTGTATGTTATCATCTTAGACAGCGATGTGGTACTGCCCGCAGGCTATCTACAGGCAGTAGAAGACGAGCTCAAGCAGAACCCATGCGAGGCTTTCGGAGGTCCCGACGCCACGCACCCATCGTTCACCCCGATACAAAAGGCCATCAGCTACTCGATGACATCCTTTTTTACCACTGGTGGTATCCGCGGTGGAAAGGCTAAGCTTGATAAGTTCTATCCCCGTTCGTTCAACATGGGCATCCGTCGCGATGTGTATCTTCAGTTGGGCGGCTTTACCAAGATGCGTTTTGGCGAGGATATCGACTTCTCGTATCGTATCGTCGAGGCAGGTTATATGCCACGTCTCTTCCCTGAGGCCTGGGTGTGGCACAAGCGCCGCACCGATTTCCGCAAGTTCTTCCGTCAGGTGTACAACAGCGGTATCGCCCGCATCAATCTCGAAAAGCGTCACCCCGGCACTATGAAGTTAGTGCATCTGCTACCAACCGTGTTCACCTTGGGTGTCATCGGTTTGCTGCTCATTACGCTTTTCTGGCCATTCGCGTGCGTTCCTATTATATTATATAGTCTATTGCTCTGTATCGACTCAAGCCTTAGAAACAAGAGTTTGTGGGTAGGATTGCTCAGCATCCCCGCCGCCTTTGTACAGCTGATGGGCTATGGTTTCGGCTTCATCGAGTCGTGGTGGAAACGCTGCGTACTGAAGCAGGATGAGTTTACCGCTTTCGAAAAGAACTTCTACAAATGAGCGAGAAACTGAACATTAATCAGTGGGCCGAAGAGGATCGTCCTCGCGAAAAGATGGCTACGCTGGGTGCCGAGGCACTGAGCAGCGCAGAGCTATTGGCCATACTGATTGGTTCGGGTTCAACCAAAGAGAGCGCCGTAGATTTAATGAAGCGCATCTTAGCCGACTGCAACAACAGTCTGAACACCTTAGGCAAGAAATCCATTCACGACCTGTGCCAGTATAATGGCGTGGGCGAGGCCAAGGCCATCACCATCCTGGCAGCCTGCGAACTGGGCAAGCGCCGACAGATGGAAACACCCGAGGAGCGTCCCGACTTAGGCACAGCCACTCGTATCTACAACCACATGCACCCAGTGATGCAGGATCTGGATGTAGAGGAGTTCTGGGTACTGCTGCTCAACCAGCAATACCGATTGATAAAAAAACTGCGTATTGCCCGTGGCGGCATTACTGCAACAACAGTAGATATACGCCTCATCATTCGCGAGGCAGTACTCTGCAACGCCACACAGCTGGTGGCATGCCACAACCACCCATCGGGCGGTATCATGCCCAGCAAACAAGACGACCAGCTAACCATCAGCATCATGAATGCCTGTAAGCTGATGGACATCCACTTTGCCGATCACGTCATCGTTACCGATGGCCACTACTACAGCTACCACGAACAAGGAAAATGCTAACAAACATACATATACAGTTATGACACAGGAAGAGAAGACACAGATAGAAGAGCGGATTGTAGATGTTCTGAAGACCGTTTACGATCCCGAGATTCCCGTCAATATCTACGACCTGGGAATGATTTACAAGATAGATGTACAGGACGACAGTTCTGTTGAGTTGGACATGACCTTTACAGCCCCCAACTGTCCCGCTGCCGATTTTATTCTGGAGGATGTGCGCACCAAGGTAGAAAGTGTGGATGGCGTAAAAGGTGCCAATGTCAATCTCGTGTTCGAACCCGCTTGGGATCAGAGTATGATGAGCGAAGAAGCGAGAGTTGAACTAGGATTCGATTAATATGAAGAACGTATATTTCCTTTCCGATGCCCACTTGGGCTCGTTAGCCATTCCGCACCAGCGCATGCAGGAACGCCGACTGGTTCGCTTTCTCGATAGCATCAAGGAGAAGGCGGCTGCCATCTACCTGCTGGGCGACATGTTCGACTTCTGGTACGAATATAAATATGTGGTTCCCAAGGGCTATACCCGTTTCCTTGGAAAAATCTCGGAGCTCACCGACATGGGTGTCGAGGTGCATTACTTTACCGGCAACCACGACATCTGGGCCTACGAGTATCTGGAAAAGGAGTGCGGTGTGATTCTGCATAAAAAGCCCGAGACGACTGAGATATACGGAAAGATGTTCTTCCTGGCACATGGCGATGGACTGGGTGATCCTGATAAGAAGTTCAAGCTTATCAAGAGTATCTTCCACAACAAGGTCTGCCAGTGGGCCTTCTCGTCATTACATCCCCGTTGGGGCATGTGGTTTGGATTGAACTGGGCCAAGCACAGCCGCATGAAGCGTCCTAACGGCGAAGAGCCTGCCTATATGGGCGAGAACCGCGAGCATCTGGTACTGTTTACCAAAAAGTACATCCAGTACCACTCTAACGTAGATTATTTCATCTACGGTCATCGTCACATCGAAGTCGATCTGCAGCTCACCAAGAAAGCCCGCATGATTATCTTAGGCGACTGGATCAGTCAGTTCTCTTATGTGATGTTTGATGGCGAGCACCTGCTCCTTTCGCAATACATCGAAGGCGAAAGCCGCCCTTAAAATAAAAGTTTCTAAAATTATCTACCACTCTACCACCAAGGGGCTAAAACGCCCTGTTTATACGGGTTTGCGGGGTGGTGGTAGATAGGTGGTAGAGTGGTAGCAAATAGACGAGGTATTTTTAATATGCGAAAATGCTGTTTTCTACGGCAGAAAATGGTGTTTTCGCACCGAGAAAACAGTGTTTTCTCTGGGCAAAAGCACTGCGACCTTCCAACAAAAAAGACGGTATCTCAAAGCGAAAATAGTGGTATCTCTACCACCATCTACCACCTATCCACCACCTATCTACCACCTCGGAAACCCGCATAAAATAAGACTTTTCAGCTGATTGATGGTAGAGTGGTAGATATTTTTATAAAAAAGAAATTTGGAACTTGATTTAAGAATTCCGAAGAAGAGATTTGAGAATTTTGCATTTCACTTCCGAAACGCTTTTTTAACATAGTGGCATAGTCGATTCCGACAAAAGGCGGCAAAAAAAGAAAAAGTTTACCCCTCTGGCTCCAGTCAATAAAGACTCCAAAACCATCGACGATATGCTGAAATATGCACTATACGACTACATTCCGCAGCGATACCTCAGACCGTGGCCGAAGTACGTGGTCTTCACGTCGGCACAGGCTGCGCAGTCCTCGCCCTAGCGGTTCACCATCACGCGCACCTCCGGCTTGTCGATGTCTGCCAATGACTGGTAGCGGTCGGCCTCGGCGGCACGGCAGAGGATGGTCTTGCCGTTGGCCAGATAGCCGTCGCTCATCAGCATCGTCTCGCGGCGGGC
Organism: Prevotella sp. khp1; assembly: GCF_900102205.1. Classification (NCBI taxonomy): domain Bacteria; kingdom Pseudomonadati; phylum Bacteroidota; class Bacteroidia; order Bacteroidales; family Prevotellaceae; genus Prevotella; species Prevotella sp. khp1. Next base: position 726,971 of record NZ_FNJZ01000002.1, on the reverse strand, counting down.
GTCGGTGATGGTGATGCCTTCTTGAATCTAGTCTGCATCCTTAGCGTACGATTAGTAGTTCATGTAATCGATGGCGAGGATGTAGTGTTTCTTCGGGTTATGCCACTGGAAGTCCCATCTATCTATATCGCCGTTTGTGAGGTTGATAGCATACTGATAGGTAACGAAGGTATAGGTAATCTTCTTGTCAATCCAGTAATACTCACCCCTGTTCAACTTGCCACCGCCACTGATGTTGTTCAAGATATTGGCATAGAAGTCCCATTTTTGCTGCAACAGTGTTGCCACCGTCTTGGCCTTTGCTTCGCCAGGCACGGCTGCCACGTCGTAGAGCATATCGTTGGGCGTCCAGGTCTTTGGAACATACAAGTCGGGCGAAATGGCGATGTACATGGCTTTCACGCCGTTACTTTTCTCGCGTATGCAGACGAAGGTATAGACGTCTTGCTTGTGGCCAGAGACACGGTGGTCTACGGTGAGACGGCGCGTATCGCCGAGTCTGTACACCTCGTCGCTGCTGTCGCCGTTGTATGGCCACGCGCTGTTGGTGAGGAATGTCACTTTGCTGAAGTGTTTCAGCAGCGTAGGCGACGAGGGCGTTACTTCAGCCACTGCGCCTCCAGAGGTAGTTGCCGTGAAGAGTATGGAGCCCTGCATCTTGCCGTCGTAATCGGTAAGCAGATAGGTGAGGTCGTTGCCCGCCTTCGTCACATTGCCGTTGGGAGCCACCCATTCACGGAAGATGTCCTCGGCCTGGGCCAGCGTTTCCACACCAATGTAGAGGTGTGTGGTGTCGTTGTCGTAGAGGGCCTCGCCGTAGTTGCGACTGAGGAAGTTACCCTCAGAGTCAATGCTAACGATAGCGTTCTGGAAATAGTTCAGATCGTCGTAGTCGGTTACGACCTGCGACTCGGGCACATTCTGGCCGTTATTATCGTCATCGTCGCTGCTGCATGCAGTGAACCCTGTGGCAGCAATGGCCAGTGCTGCGAGGGCATTCATGAATTTTATTGTTTTCATATTGATTTGCTTTTTTATAGTGGTTATTATGTACATATATGATTAGTCGTCAAGCCAGTCGACGCACACGAGGAAGTGCTTCTCGGGGTTGTGCCACTGGAAGTCCACTTGGTCAACGTCGCCCTTTGAGAGGTCTATGCACCACTGGTTGGTTTTGAAGAGGTATGTTTTCTTCTTATTCAACCAGTATTTTTCGTCCCTGTTCAGTTTGCCCATGCCAGCCGCATCGAAACAACTTACGAAGAAGTTCCAGTCCTTACGCAGTATTTTCGATATTTCAAGTCCCTTCTCCTCACCGGGCACGGCTGCCACGTCGTAGAGCAGGTCTTTGGGTGTCCAGGTCTTTGGAACATACAAGTCGGGCGAGATGGCCACGAACATGGCGTTGACACCGTTCCCCTTCTCGCGTATGCACACGGAGTTGTATGAAACGTTCTTGTATCCGCTCACATTGTGGTCGACGGTCAGTTCGCGAATGTCACCCAGACGGTATTTACCTTCCGTGGAGTTATAAGGCCACGAACTGTTGGAGAGGAATATCACCTTGCTAAAATGCTTAAGCAGTGAGGGTGACGAGGGTGTTACTTCAGCCAGTTTGCCTCCCGAGGTGGTTGCCGTGAAGAGTATGGAGCCCTGCATCTTACCATCGTAATCGGTAAGCAGGTAGGTGAGGTCGTTGCCCGTCTTCGTCACATTGCCAGTGGGAGCCACCCAGTCGCGGAAGATTTCCTCGGCCTGTGCCAGTGTTTCAACACCTATGTAGAGTTGTGTGGTGTCGTTGTCGTAGAGAGGCTGTCCGTAGTGTCGGCATAGGAAGTTGCCCAAGGAATCAATGCTTACGATGGCGTTCTGGAAGAAACTCAGATCGTCGTAGGAGGTTACTGCCTCCGACTCGGGTACGTTCTGGCCGTTATTGTTATTGTCGTCATCGTCGCTGCTGCATGCAATGAACGCTGTGGCAGCGATGGTCAGTGCTGCGAGGGCATGAATGAATTTTTTAGTTTTCATAATCATGTATATTTTAAGTTATTAATAGTTTTATTTTATCTTTCCAAGCATCTGCAGAGTCTTGTCGAGCAAGGGCACTGGGTCGTACACCTCGATTGCGGGGTCGTTGGCCAGTGTGCTCACGGGATCGCCGGCGTCGCACTTGTTCTGGTAATCCTGCAGTGTATTGCGGTAAGCCAGCAGTTCGCTATGGCTCAAGAGTTTAATCTTTGGAACATACTGCATTGTAAACACATATTTACCAGGTGCTTCGTCAGTGAAGAAGACCACGGTGATGCCCACCACGAAGTCGGGAATCGTGCCGTCACAGGCATAGGTGATGGTGCCTCGGTCGTTGCCGGCTTCCTCATACTTCTCGGTCTTCCAGGGCATGTACACTTGCGGATGTGCTATGACGTCCTTGCCGCCTATGTCCTGCAGGCGTCCGAAGTAACTGAAGTCGGCACCCTTCTGCTTGTGGACCTTGCAATTCGCAGTGGTTTCGGGGTCATCGGCCTGTGTGAGCATGATTTCCTTAGGCTCGATCTTGTGTACGCGTATCGGCGTGGTGTTGGGTCCGAATTTGATGCGTCCCGACTTGACGCCCTGCGACATGTCGATGGTGGAGCGTTTGAGATTCAGGGCGCGACAGTAGGGCAAAGTGTAGCCGAAGTTACCGTAGGGGAACACCGAGTAGGTAGCGCTCACACATACACCGTGTACATTTTTGTAGAGGTCGGTGTTGAGGTTGAGTTTGATGCTCGTGGGGTCGAGAAACGCGATGAGGCGTGCGCCGTAGGATTCGAAATCGCTGCTCTGGTATTTACCGGCCGACGTGTAGGAAAGGTTGAAGTTATCGACCGAAGCCATGATGTCTTCTTTGGCTACGCAGATGACGGGGTCTTCGGCCAGACTAATGATACCTTTTCCGAAGTGGCCGTTTTCGCCGTTGACGGCATCAATGTTCTTCTTGGTTACCTGTATAAAGCCAGCATTGTTGGAGTTGTAGCCCTTGATGGTGCCGGTGAGGTCGATGGTACCGTTCATGGTGAGGTTTATCTTTCCAGGTACGGTGTCATACCATGCGGCAGTCTTTGTATCGAGTGCTGAGAGTACTCCTGAAAGAATGGAGGTAGCCGTTGATACGCCTCCGGCCACGCCCTTGAGTCCCATCATGAATTTATCCCAGCCTCCAGGTCCGCCTTGGGCACCACCCTCGAAGGCGCGTTTGTCCATCATTTCCCTGGCATAGCCACCTGCTCCGCCGCTTGCAATGCCGCCTGCAATGCCGTTGATGGTATTCAGTATGCCGATGGCACCTGCGCAGCCCGACACGCCGCCGTGCTGGATAACCTCCTGTGCACGGAATGTACCGTTGATGCCGGCGTTGATCTTACCGGAGAGCGATATGTCCATGTTTGTCTGTGTGACACAGTTGATGAACATCCTGCTCTTGGTATTGTCCGTACGCCAACTGTTCATGGGCACGTATCCGGAACAGTTGATGTCGAAGACGTTCCATCCACTCTTCAGTGACTTAGTCATTGACTCGCTGAAGGGCGACATCACATCGTGGAAAGTGTTGCTGCATGCCTGCGCATCTATAAGATTCACGCTCAGATTCAGGTTCCCTTTGTCCACGCTGTGGCTGGTGGGTATGCTGAATCCCAGTGCATTGTAGAAGGGGTAACGGTTGTCACCGTCGGTTCCCATACGCACCTCGAAAGCAGCCTCGTTCTGTGTGGTGCCAGTGTCATCTACGTAGCAGAACGTTCTGAGTATGCCCAGGTATTTGTTGTATAGTCCAAAATAGCGTGTGTGTGTGGCGGCAGGGTCGTTCAGCGTGCTGAAGGCCATCTCCCAGCCGTTTGCTTTAGTGAGTCCGGCAACGTAGCCAGGGGCGCATGTCAGTTCAGCATCCCCAGACCACGGCGTGTACTGTGGCTCGGTAATGCCGATGAGTTTTACACGATCTATTTTCTCCCAGTTGTTGAACCACTCTTCATCATTGCCGCCATTATAGGCATCGCCGTCGCTGGCCGCATACTGCGTGAAGTTGACTGTGGCAGTGTTACCGTTTTCGGCTGTTACGGTAAGTTTAGCCTCGCGTTTCTGCAAGCCGTCGCTAATAGCCTTGGTAACAATCTGCACTGCGGGCAAACCTTCGTAGGTCGTAGTGGCCGTGGCAGTAATCCAATCGGTGGGGTTGTTAATGCTTTGCACCGGCGACTCTAAACTGTCAAGGGGAAGAATAATATCCTCCACAGCGTCGGCGAGTGACTGTTGGTAGTTGAATGTCTTTACGACATTCGAGCTGTTTTCAACGTTGCTGTCGCTGCACGATGTCAATAACAGAGTGCCTAATGCTAGGGCAGCAACTGCCATTCCTAAATTTTTCTTTCTCATTTTGGTTTAATATTAGTTATACATTCTACATTATTTATAATATCTGATGAACTCGGCGGGGCCTGTGGTATAGAGGTTGCCGAAGTGGGCGGCGTTGACAATGCGGGCGTGAGAGCCGAGTGTGTGCTGCGCGCAGTAGAGGAAGAGGTCGCGGAAACTGGTGTCGGGATTGGCAGAGAGACAATTGACGAGGTTCTGCGAGAAGCGGTCGCACATCCAGACCTTGGCGTCGTTGCTCCAGCAGTCAGCCCACGACTGCTCCTGAGCGTTGGCGCCCGACATGGCCAGCACGCCGGGAATGCCATCGATGGCGCGGATGACGCACTCGCCATAGCACGGTTCGGCCACGACGAGCAGTTTGCGGAACCGCATCTGCCGGGCTGTCTGACCGAGGAGGTCAGCGCTGAAGCCATTGCCATAGCTGGCATCGCGCCAACAGAACTCGTCGGCTCCGCCGCGAGAAGTGCTGCGTCCGTGACCGCTCCAATAGAAGAGCACGTTGTTGCCATCGCCCTGTGGCACGACGATGGGCAGACGGTCGGACTGACGGCCGGCCAGGATGTCGGCAACGTCAGCGGCGGTGAGGTCAGCACTGTCGTAGTCGATCTCTGCCGCGCTGATGCCGCTGCCAGCCGAGGTGCCGCTGAGCAAGTCGGGACCGTTGGGACTGGTGCGTATGACACCCGGTTCAGGATTCTGTGGGTCGCTAGCCAACTTCTTGTCGAGGATGAGGATGATGTGGTCGTCGGGGTATCCGCCACGGCGCAGCGACTGGTAGATACTGAGCACGTCGGCCTGATGGCGGTAGTTAATATAGCCGTTGCTGCCCTGCACCAAAACGGCATACTGATCAGTGAGCGTAGGATAGCTGAAGTGATGGTCGGTGCCTCCGCTGGCCTGCTGCATGAAGTCGTCGCTGGCGCGCTGCTCGTTGTAGAGGTAGAGCCAGGCGGCACTGGCATCGGTGGTTCGTCCGCCAGTGCTGCCGAAGTAGCTGCGGTGGAGTATCTGTCCGTCCATAATCTGCCAGTGGACGTAAGTTGTAGTAGTGGCGGCAGTGTAGGTTTCGCGGTCGAAACTGATTTCACCGGAAGCACCGATGAAATGGTACAGTTGGCCACTCTCCATAGCGGAAAGATAGACCTGCATCGGTGTGGCACTCCATGCCGAACCACCCATGGAGGCGTTGGCAGTATTGGTAATGGTAACGACAGCGTCGTTGAATTGCGTATTGAAGACATCCTCCTTGGGGTGATGTTCGACGTAGCAGGCCGCGAAGGCAGCCAGCATCAGGGCATCGTAGAACTTACACTCGGAAAAGGTGGGCAGCACGCCGAAGCGTGTCTGGTAGGTCAACTCGAAGCCTGTGGAGGGGTCAGCGTATGGCGAGAAGCCCTGGTAGCCTTGCAGCATCTCCTTGCCGTCGGGGCCGAGGGTCTCCAAGCTCTCCTCGCTCAGTCCCGAGAAAGCGAAGTAGCTGCGGTACATACTTTCGAACTGTTGCCAGTAGGCATCGTTCTCCTTAGAGAAAGCATCAGTCGAAGCGAATACCTTTGTGCCATAGTAATCTACCAAGAGTTGGCGGCGTATTCTGGCAATGTCGTACAGCATCGTCGTAGTCTCCACAGCCATGAACATGGCAGAGGTGAAATCGAAAGCGGCGCCCACTTCTGACTCATCGGACATCTCCATCATGTGGTTATAGAAGTCCTCAGCCTTCTGGATGGTCTGGTTCTCTAAGAGCTCTATGCCATAGTTCTGGGCAAAGAAAGGCGCCCAGTCGGAAAAGGTCTTGCCGTAGATGTTGTCAATGGCAAAGACGATGGCGTTAGGCTTTTCGGTGGTGTACGACTGACAGATGGCGGCATAGTCGCTCATCAGCAGACTGGTCAACTCGACGTCGCTGGCGGTAAGCGACCAGAGGAAAGGCTTGCTGTTGGTATTAAGTCCGTTGGTGGTGACGGCATAGCGGCGGATGATGTCTTCACTGGTGGCCGTCGGGGCAATGAGTGGCTTCTGCGCCATCATGCAGGCAGGGGCAAAAGCGGCTACGCTCTCGTTGGCAAAGGGACCGATGATGGCCACAATGTCATCACGACTGGCGAGTGTTTCACTCAGTTTGGCAAGATCTTCGCTGAGCTCATCGTGCCATTCTATCTTCAGATCGATGGCGAGGGTGTCGTGCATCTGCGCTTCGCGGAAGTTCTCAAGGAACCAGTCTGCCGTACGCTCCAGACGGGTTTTCGTGGCGGCGTCGCCCAAGGGGGCTACCACAGCCACTTTTTTCTCTACCCAGTGGCGGGCAGGCACGATTTCAACGGTATCGTCTTCCTGTTTACAAGAAGTGAATAGTGAACAGTGAACAGTGAAGAGTGCTGCGCAGAGCCACATCAGCCATCTGCCATCAGCCATCTTACATCTTACGTCATATATCTTATTTCTCATATTCGGCCTCCTTTCTGATAGCTTCCTGGTGAATACGCTGCTGCAAATCGTCACTCAGGAAACTGGCAAAGCGACGCTTGCTGTCGTCGGTATAAGGGTGAACCTCAACGCCGGTATAGCCGTCGGCGAGACCGAACGTCTGGTGTTTGGGCATGCCCTCGGGCGAAAGCCACTGCTCAATGCACCGGAGGACAGCGCGGTCAATATGCTTGACAACGGAGAAATTGCAATGGGCAGACACCACAGCACAGTCGATACCCACAAAGTCATAGAGACTGAACATCTCGATGAGACGGCGGAAATTGGAAGCCGAACCGCCACAGATGGGCACCAGGAGATGGCAGTCGCCCTGCCATTGCTGGTTGGCCAGCAGTTGGATGGCGGTGGTATCGGCAATGGTAAAGCCACCCGACACCTTGTCGGACAGCCAGGCAGTAACCAGATTCTTTTCCGGTTGGCCTTCGGTCACAATCGGACTGGCCAGGAAACCGTCGGTATAACCCTGCATGGCATCGGTGACTGTCTTCACCAAGGGGTTCGCACCTACTAGCAGTACATCGGTCGCCTCTACCGGCGTGATGGCGCCAGCCTCATACATAGCGCCGTAGTACGGCATGTAGACGGTAGAGCCTTTGCCCTCAAGCGGGGTCTCCGTCTCAAGATAGAGCAGGTTAGTGTAGGGGCTGGATTCCAGGCGGCGGTTGTTCTTACGCAGAAAGTCGTCGTAGCTGGCTGCCGCCACGATGAACAGCCTGCGGATGGTGTCTTGGGTAGCAGCCATGGTCTGGAATATCATCTGGAGATATGCCAGGCCCTCGTCCACCGTTGCCGGCGAAAGTTGCATGGTGCGCAACCCGTATTTGTGTGCAGCTTTCTCCACACCTTGACATATCAGGTCATTATAGCCTCTGTCTCCAAGCGCATTGGGGTCGTAGATGACCGTCACCAACGGCGCGGTACCGGCCTGATCTTTGGGGTCGGGCTGGTAGATGGTATCACCATCCTTTGTACACGACATCATTAATACTAAGCAACAAATGAGTGCAGCGGTTAGTAGCCATTTGATAGTTTTCATATCATTTTAATTCATTTTAATATTACGCTACAAAGATACTCGAAATTTTCCGTTACTGCAAGCCTGAAACGCCCGCCCGCGAAAGTTTTGTAAATATTACCACTTTTTTTTGTAAATTCTACCACCGGATTGAAAATTTTACCAGTCGATTGTATATTTTTCACTCCGCTTTTTACTTTTTGCCTCCATTCCATCGGCAAAATCATGCCGCCATCACGCCACTGTGCAGAATTCTCCGCCAATCTGGTTAAACCGTTGATTTACAGAGAGATAATGGCGGAGGATTTTGGATATGGTAATTTTATGAGAGGGCTCTTTGGTAATACTGGGCTTCGCAGGATTAAAACAGGGAAGTTAATGGTGCTGAGGCGGGAGCTAAGCTGTAGCGAGGCACGATACAGATGGCTACCTCGTGATGGCGGCATAAGCAGGTGATCAGACCAACCCTGGCCCCTCCTACTCAGGAGGGGAAATGCTCCGCCATCATTATGCTGTCTTTCAGACAGTTAGGGCCAGTAGCGGAGGAATTCTACCTTTTTACTTTTATTTCTCCCAGCCGTAACGATAGTAGACGTAGGTGTTGCCCCGCTTTCTGCTGTAGTATTTTGAGAATTCCTCAGCTGTCAGTTCGTCGAGCCATTTCTGGGCGCGGTATTCGGTGATGGTCAGCCCGTATTCCAGTTGATTGAGGGTGATGGAATGGTGTTCCTTCAGGTAATCGTTGAGGAGTGGGTTTGGGAAAACGCCGTATTTGATATTGTCTGCCATTATCTAAATGTAATGTTCGTGTACAAAGTTACCTTTCCTCTACGCTTATCCAGTCCTTTACCGACTGGCCCATGCGCTGCTTGAAGGCGAGGCTGAAGGTCTTGTAGGCGCGGTAGCCGCTCTTTTCGGCCAGCTGCTGGGCGGTAACGTCGCGCTGGGCGGCGACGGCCTCGCGGTAGAGGCTGACGAAATGCAGGATGCGCAGGTCGTTGATGTAGTTGTTGTAAGTAGTGTTCTGGCGCGAGAAATACAGGCCGAGGTAGGTGCGGTTGGTGCCAATAGCCTGCGCCAGTTGGGCAAGCGTCAGGCCGTGGCGCAGGTAGAGTCGCGTCTCTTCGCAGTGCCGCTTCAGCAGGGTGCCGATCTGCTCGTAGGTGGCATCGGAAAGGGCATCGGACTGGTATACATCGTCGGATGGCTGACTGTTATCGTTCGGCTGGCTGTCGCCATCGGGCAATGGGGATTCGCCGTCGGACGACTGGTGCTCACCGTCGTCTTCCGGAATCTTGATGGTCAGCGGCTGCGTGATGCTCAGGTCGCTCAGCGTCTCCACACGCCACAACATATGGCCTATCAGTACGATGCCGCACACCTGGACGATGTATGCGTAGGCGATACTGCCGTCGCCACCCTCGTAATAGCCGAACATCAGCACGATGACGGCCAACACCACGAACGTCTGCCACACCTCCTTATGCTCCAGGTCGGCATAGTTGTTGCGCAGCCACCGCCCGTACTGCCTCACGGCACGCACCATATAGGCTATGAGACCGATGCCCAGCAACAACAGATAGCCAGATACCATCGGCATATACGCCTCGCTGCGGTTGACGATGCCCGCTACCATCAACACCACGAGCGGTGCAGTCATCACACCGACCGGCCACAGCGGCCGCTGCCGGTCCTGCAGCATGCAGAGCAACAGCACGGTGACCAGAGGAATAACCGTCACGCAGTCGAGCAGTCCACCCACGAGCATGCACACTGTGAAGTCTTCATCCGTGAGTACGGCAGCCGGCAGGTACCACAGATGCCCAATGGCCAGGACGGCGAAGAACGCTGCCGTCCACCGTCTGAGCCGCACGGGCGATGTCACCTCAGGCGCAAAGGCGTTGGCCCGTCGCAGCAGCAGGTAGAGGCAAGCCCCCGCCGCCGTCGCCGTTCCCACGCCGTAAAGCATGAACAATAATATCACATCTAGAGAAATCTGTCCGAACATTCGCGTATCTGAATCAATATTGTTATAAAAACGCTGTAAAGGTACGGAAAATTTTCCAGTTATATTACATTCTTTATATACTTTTCCGATTTTTTAAGAGAGCCGGGGCGCTATGCCTCGGCTCTCGTTGTAATACGTCAGATGTGCAGTCCCGTTTGCGGGCGCTTATCCATCATGGGAACATTGACCGTCGGCACGGTATCGCCCTTGGGTCGCGGTTCTTGCCTGATGTCGGGGGCGTGTTCATCCTGCTTCTCCACCGCTTTCGGCTCGTTCTTGCTCAGTTCCGCCTGAAACTCCTGTATGAAACGGATTTCATGGGCGGGAATGTGATAATCCTCTATCAACTTACGCTTGATTTCAGAATACACGTTCCACTCGCTGCCCTGCTGGTAGGTACCTAGGTCGGAAAAGACGAACTGCGTCCCCTTCTGGGCATCGTACTTGTGGTAGTAGTCGGCTATCATCTTGGCACAATGCGAAGCCTTGTTGTCGGGATGATCCTCGTAGCTCGGGTCAATCATACGCATGTCGAGCGCCATCTTCCGGGCATAGTCGGTGGCAATGAGCATCTTTGCCTTTTCCTCCGTCTCAGAGAGGGGCAGGCGTCCCAACAGTGTAGCGTCACCTGTCTTGGCAAACTGCATCAGTTTCTTGATGAAAACCTCCTGGTCAGGTGTCGGTGGAATGTTATGCAGTATCTCGTTCTTCTCCGGTCTGTCCACGCCCACGTCAGCATACGGCGCGACACCTCCTTGCCCTGCATCTTCAGCGCGTTCAGGTTCTCGTCCACCGCATCCAGTTCCTGTGAAAGAATCTCCTGCTGCATCTCCGGCGACTGTGGCAGTTTGCCGAACTGGTCGTGCGACATGATGACGCAATCATAGTTGTTTCTGGTAACGCGATAGTAACGAAACTCTGTCCTAACCTGTCTTTTTTGTGGCTTCACCTGTCCATCTCCGCATCAGGCCCAAATCATAAAAATCCCTTTATTTTTAGTGATTTAACCCCATTTTTCACCATATCTCAATTTTTTCTTCGTATCTTTGCCACAGAAGATTAAAGTGATTAGAACTGATACGCCAAAGAAATACCTGCACTAATGTTTTTGGGACCGCCACCGGTTAGGAGTAATGTAGTGATATTGGCAAGCGAACTTCCGATAAATCCGGGTTCGCTGATGCGCTTTAATCCATACGACACTTCAGCACCGATGATGAAATGATGGAAAGTTAAGTCGACACCACCGATACACCCAACGTCCCAATGGTTGAATTTAGGATATCCCGTACGGCGATTATCTTTATCATAAGCTGCACCATGGAAATCGCAGGGGGCACTAAAGTGGTTTTCGCTGAAGGTTTCCTCATAATCCGTATTCAGGATGTGCATACGGGTTTTAGCTTGTAGACCGTAAGCCACATAAGCACCAGTTTTGAAAGTAATGAAACATTGATTGGCTAATCGCAAACGGGCAGCAACCGTCACTGGAAGTTTCAGATAGTCGAGTCGCGTACTAAAATGTGCCTTCATAATCTGCTCGCTACCATAATATCCATCAAACTGCCAGCCATTACGCTCAAATCGTAGCTCTGGTTGCAATCTAAATACGCCGTTTTTCGACAAAACAATATCAGCGCCACCACCAACATGGAAACCTGTACGTTCGTTGATATTAGACACACCACCCATCAGGCATGTAACACCACCACCTACCCGGGCCTGCCAGTTAACATCTTGAGCTTTTGTTGTGATAGCCGATACGAATACCATCGCTATCAAGATTGTCTTTAGTTTCATTTCAATGCTTTTAAAAAACTTCTTTACTCATTAAACGACTAAGAAGTAAAAATACTGCATCAAAATATGTTAAAGAGTATCGTGGTCACTTCTGGGGTGCCTTTAGGGCATCCCATTTGGCTTCGTATTCCTGCTCTTTCTGGCGTACTACTTTCAGGGCCCTCTTTCTACGCTGTTTAGCCTCAATCTTTGGGGCCACGGTCTTTTCGAATAGCCAGGCTAACATGGCTAACACATTGGGACCAGCTGGTACCACTTGTGGCAGTGGCACTTCCTTAGGGATTGCAGGACGCATGATGTTGGCCATCATCTGTTTGCTACGGTCGGTTCCATACACTACTACCTCGTCGATGGCATGCAAGGTTGGTATCAAGTAAATGGTATCGTTCTTCAGTTCATCGTGCAGCACATAACGGTGCTGGAACTTGGGATGACTCAGGGTGATGCGCTTAAAGCTATCGGGCACCTCAATCTCGCCATTCCATGGGGTAACAATCTCATCGCCATTATCAACACGAACCTTGATATCACGCTGCGGCGCTTTCGACTCTAAACTGGCCACCACCAGTTTGCGCTGAGCAAACACCTCAGAGCCCCACAACAATAACCATATGATCAGATACAGTTTCATTATTTAGTCTTTTCAATACGGGTGCAAATGTAATACTTTTCTGCATATCTTTTCAAAATGAAATATTATATTATCTTACAGATATAAAAATTAATGTAACATTAAGTCTTTTTGAATTAAAATATGTATCTTTGCAGCGAAGTTATCAGATAATGACCAACATGAACAGAAAGAAGATAGTAACGTTTGGCGAGCTGTTGCTCAGGTTTTCGAAGCCCGGACAACTGCGACTGACTCAGGGCGACCTGTTTACCAGTAAGTATGGTGGTAGCGAGGCTAATGTGGCCGTATCGTTGGCTACCCAGGGCGAAGATGTAACCTATATTACCCGACTGCCTGATACACCAGTAGGCCATGCAGGAGCCATGAGCTTAGCAGAGCTTGGTGTGGATACCAGCCGTGTGCTTTATGGCGGACAGCGTATTGGTACCTATTACTTTGAGCCTGCTGCCGGCATGCGTGCTGCCAAGGTGATTTACGACCGTAATGGCTCGGCTTATTCCGATCTGAAACCAGGCATGATTCCCTGGCGCGAGATACTGAAGGATTGCAACTACTTCCATGTGTCGGGTATCACGGCAGCCATCTCGCAACAGGCTGCTGATGCCACCTTCGAGGCACTCGACGTGGCCGATGAGTTGGGGATTACTGTATGCTTCGATATCAACTACCGCAAGAACCTTTGGAAGTATGAGGGCGCTGAGCCTAGAAAGACATTGAGCCGCATGCTGTCGCGTTGCGATATGATGTTTGGCGATGCCATCGAGTTCGACTGGCTGTCGCAGCATCCACAGCCACCATTCACGGCTACCGACTCTAACTTCGAGATGCAGATGAAAGAGTATGGAGAGTGGTTCGACGAGTTGCATGCTGCCTACCCCCGAGTAAAACACTGGATGATGGGTATGCGTAATATCGTAAATTCGAACCATCACACCCTGACAGCCCTGCTTTATACCGACAATAAACTGTTGCAGGCACCTATCATGGATATCCCTGATGTGGTGGAGCCTGTAGGTGTGGGCGATGCTTTTATGGGTGGTTGGCTGCATGCCATCAGTCTGTTCCCCAACGACATGCAGAAGCAGTTGAATTACTCGTTAGCTGCCGCAGCCCTCAAGAACACCATCCCGGGCGATTTCAACCTCTCAACCGAGGAAGAGATTCTTGATGTGAAAATTTAACATTTCTTGATGCAGTATTTGACCTTCTTCATCGTTTAATGGATAAAGAAGCAATAAAACGTATATAAATATGAAGCAAATATTTCCATTATTTATAGTATTAGTAACGCTGCTATCATGCAGCCCTGGCAGCGATATGCTTGAAACAGGTGACCCACATCTCGACCCTTCTGACCAATCATCCCTCGATTACACTTTCAAAGGTGTATGGATGGTTGACAACGTGAAAGGCAACGAGACTTATATACGTACTGTATTAGGCTTTAAAGGCGAAAACTACGTAGCTTGTGCGGATTATCCTTACGCAGCTATCATGGAGAAATTCCTGCCTGAGGTAAAGGTGGCCAAGCTTTCGGCTGAAGCACCCTATGGCAACACACCAACACCCGAAGAAGAGCTTTGGATGCAGACCCTGATTGACTATCGAAACGGAAGTTGCCTGGAGTCGACCCTCGCCGTTCCTTATCGCATTATCGGCATATCAGATCTATCGTTCTATCTGGAGATGATGCCCAGCGAAACATATAGCACCATATACCTGCCATTTGTTGTAACCAAGGATGACGGCACGCTGATGGCAGTAGTGTTGACGATAGCACCTACCGAATCTACCGCTTTGCTTGATCGTAGTGGCGCATCGTTCACAAACATACTAACAGTAACGCAGATAGAAACCATCATCGACGGGCAGAAGGAAATTCAAAAGCTCAATCCCACGATGCAGCTCAAGTTCACCAGTATCGAAAGAGTTAAGTAAAAAGAAGTGGAGAACGAACAGCAACTGCTATCAGCCATCAACCAAGGCGATCGTGCTGCCATGAGGCAACTCTACGAGCGCTACAAGGGCTATGCCATGTCAATCGGACTAAGGTATATAGCCGAAGTGAGCAACGTGGAAGACGTGGTGCAGGACAGCTTTGTGACCATCCTTACCTCTATCGGCAAGTTCGATTACCGAGGTGAGGGTTCGCTGAAAGGCTGGATAGGCAGGATTGTTGCTAATAAGGCCTTTGATTTTGTGAAACATCATGAGCGCATGACGTTTACCGATGTCATCCCTGATACACAGGACGAAGAGCCAGAGATAGAACGGATACCGCCCAATGTGCTGACGGCAATGATTGCCAAGCTACCTACAGGCTACAGAATGGTACTAAACCTGTATGTGTTCGAGCATTGCTCGCATCGCGAAATAGCCAATAAGTTAGGTATCAAAGAGAGTTCATCCTCCTCACAGCTGTCGAGAGCGCGACAGATACTCACCCAAATGATAACAGATTACATCAAACGACACGAGATATGAAGCAAGAAGAATGGGCCGAAAGGCTTAACAACCACCTGAAAGACTGCCACCAGGAGCCATCGCGCGACTTGTGGGAGGGCATTGAGGCTTCGCTCGATAAGCAGGCTAAAGGTCAGACGCGCCACATAGCTCTGCGTCGTTGGATGATGGCAGCTGCTATCATTGGTGTGCTGTTTGGTGGTGCCTATCTGATGTGGCATAACAAGCCCGTACAGTCACAAGTGGCACAGGTTAAGGCTACCAATCATGCCGATAAGGAAGAAGCACCCGTAGCCACCCAAGCAGATATCACCCCAGATGCAGCAGTAAAGGCTCCAGAGAAACTAGTTGCTCAGGTAGTAACAGCAGCAAAAGCAGTTACACAGATAGCAGAAAATGCTATGCAAACAGAAAGCGAAGTTCCTGGAACTACAGAGAAGGCCACACAGCCCGATGAAACGGCTAACAAGCCCAAGGAAGATACACCAAGTCCACAGGTACATCACCCTCTGTCAGCAAAGCCTAAAGCATATTCTCATGCGAAACATCAGCAGCAAAAGCCGATGCGCCTTACCATGGGCCTGTTTGCTCAGGGTAACACCAACGATATGAACAACAAGAATGCGGTGATGATGAACCCGCAGTTGATGCATCGCGTGGCTGCAACGCGTGCTTTTCTAGCAGATTACGAAGAGCAAGAGAGTCACAACCAGCCCATATCGTTCGGTCTTTCTGTTGGATATCCACTCAATAGCTGGTTGTCGCTCAGTTCGGGTTTGGTTTATACCAAGCTGAATTCAACCTTTACCACCCTGATGCCCAACCATCAGATACAGCGCCATCAGAAGCTCCACTACATAGGCGTGCCCCTTAACCTGCAGGCCCACCTGTTGCAATGGCATGGCATCAGTCTTTATCTTACTGCAGGCGCCCAAGCCGACTGGAATATCAAAGCCGAATCGAATACCGATGGAGTGAATCAGGTAATGGACAAGGATCGCATGCAGTGGTCGATAGGTGGCAGTTTGGGATTGGCCTACCATATCATCCCTCAGCTGAGTCTGTATGCCGAGCCTGGCATTCGGCACTATATAGATAATGGTAGTACTATCAATAATTATTTTAAAGATAAGCCTACGAGTTTCAATCTACAGTTGGGACTCAGATTCGACTTTAACTCACCAAAATGAAGAAACTATTATTACTCTCACTACTTACCCTCTCTTTGACGGTAAGCGCACAAACCAGCGAAAAGCCCGCCAGAAGTATCTCAGCAGAGTTTCTTGGTGCACACTTAGGATATGGCATCAACTACGACTCGCGATTTAAAGGTAACGAAGGTACTGGCTATCGAGTTGGATTAAGCTATTCCCATCTTTTTCCAGGACAAGACCAAGAAACGCATGGTGTGGCCGTCCCTTTAGAACTAAACTACCTCTTCGGTAGCAAAGTGTTGAAATTTGAGCTGGGAGGCGGTAGCACGGTTGGCTACTATCATACAAGAAATTTTGCGACAGCCCCTGATCACCCAGAGGAAATAAAAAATCGTATCGGTTTTATTCCATTCCTGAATGCTGGTATCAGATTACAACCTAAGCGTGGCCTAACACTACGACTGGGAGTTACCCCCATCTGGGCCATATTTCCATACCCTTACGTCAGCGTAGGCTATGCCTTTTAAACAACAATCCCCGCCTGTTGGGCGGGGATCGTCATATTATTATAAGCTAAATTACTTCAGCAGATTCATTGTATCGGTAGCAATCATCAGCTCCTCGTCGGTTGGGATGACAACAACCTTCACCTTTGAGTCATCGGCAGAGATGATGGCCTCTTCGCCACGAACGTTGTTCTTCTCGTCGTCGAACTTAACACCCAGGAACTCCAGGCCCTTGCAAACCTCAGAACGCATAGAAATCTGGTTCTCGCCAACACCGGCGGTGAACACAATCACATCAACACCACCCATGGCAGCAGCATAAGCACCGATATACTTCTTAATACGATAGAAATACATCTGCTGAGCCAGTACAGCCTTTGGCTCACCAGCCTTAGCAGCGTTCTCTACGTCGCGCATATCGCTCGAGCCACCAGTGATACCAGCTACACCACTCTTCTTGTTGAGCAGGTCGCTCATACCATCAGCGTCGAGACCCAGCTTCTTCTCCAAGAAGGTGACAGCACCACCGTCGATATCACCAGCACGAGTACCCATGACCAGACCCTCGAGTGGGGTAAGACCCATTGAGGTATCAATACACTTGCCATCCAGAACAGCAGCGATAGAACCACCATTACCGATATGGCAGGTAATCATCTTAGTACCCTCGGCCTTGATACCCAGGAACTCGCAAGCACGAGCTGATACGTAACGGTGAGAGGTGCCGTGGAAACCATAGCGACGCACACCGTACTTCTCGTACAGATCGTAAGGGATAGCGTACATATAAGCCTTAGCAGGCATGGTCTGATGGAAGGCGGTGTCGAACACACCTACCTGAGGCAGACCTGGCATCAGCTCCTTAACAGCATTAACACCCTTCAGGTTAGCAGGGTTGTGCAGGGGAGCCAGATCAGAGCACTCCTCGAAAGCCTTCAGAACCTCGTCGGTAAGAATCACGCTCTTATTAAACTTCTCGCCGCCATGCACCATACGGTGACCTACAGCGTCGATCTCCTTCAGATCTTTGATCACACCGATTTCGGGATCGGTAAGCAGAGAGAAGATAAACTTAACACCCTCGGTATGCTCGGGGATATCGTGCATAATCTGCTTCTTCTCGCCATTGGCCAGCTTTACCTTTACAAAGGCATTGTCCAAGCCTACACGCTCAGCACCACCACTGGTCATCACGCTCTTATCGTCCATGTTGTACAGGGCGTACTTGATAGATGAAGAGCCACAATTCAATACAAGAATCTTCATATTTAATGTTTAATCTTTTAATCGTTTCTTTAGTACGCTTGCCTAAGCAAGAATGTTTAATGTATTACTTCTTTGCATCCATTGCCTGACAAGCAGTGATAGCAATCATGTAATAGATGTCGTCGATAGAGCAACCACGCGACAGGTCGTTTACAGGACGTGCAATACCCTGCAGGATAGGACCGATAGCGATAGCATCGCCCAGGCGCTGAACCATCTTATAACCAATGTTACCTACCTCGAGGTTAGGGAATACCAGTACGTTAGCCTTACCAGCGATATCAGAACCAGGAGCCTTCTTAGCACCTACTGATGGAACCAGAGCGGCATCGGCCTGCAACTCACCATCAATCTTGAGTGCTGGATCGAGTTCCTTAGCCAAGCGAGTAGCCTCAACTACCTTATCTACTACCTCGTGCTTAGCAGAGCCCTTTGTTGAGAAGCTGAGCATAGCCACACGTGGCTCAGCAAAACCAGCCACGCTCTTAGCAGTCTGAGCGGTGCATACAGCAATCTGTGAGAGCTGAGCAGCATCTGGCATTGGGGTAACAGCTACGTCGCCAACTACCAATACGCCATCCTCGCCATACTGCTTCTGCTTAGAGATGAGCAGCAAACCACCACTTACACAGGTGATACCAGGCTGGCACTTGATAATCTGCAGGGCAGGACGCAGTGTATCGCCAGTAGTAGAGAGTGCACCAGAAATCTGACCATCGGCACCTTCGGTCTTGATAATCATACAACCCAGGTACAGAGGATTCTTAATGAGCTTACGAGCCTCCTCGATAGTCATACCCTTGCTCTTGCGAATCTCAGCCAGCTTCTCAGCAAGCTCTTCGCTCTTGTCGTAGTTTTCAGGGTCGATCAAGGTTGCCTTACCAATGTTGGTGAGTCCCTTCTCCTTGGCCAGAGCCTCAACCTTAGCAGGGTTACCAATCAGGATGATGTCGGCGAGGTCGTCGGCCAGAGCCTTATCGGCTGCACAGAGTGTACGCTCCTCTTCTGCCTCAGGGAGCACAATGCGCTGCTTATCACTTTTAGCACGCGCTACAATTGAACTTAATAGATCCATAACTTTGATTTGTTTTAAAATGTTATTTATATGAATTCTTTATTGTTCTAATTCTTTGGTGAGGATACTCTCCAGTTCCTCGGCCGAGAGACGCAGATGGAACTCGCCTTTAACAGCGACAGAGATACCACCCGTTTCCTCGGATACAACGATGGCCACAGCATCGCTCTCTTGCGATACGCCCATGGCAGCACGGTGTCGCAAACCCAACTCCTTTGGGATATCCATATCGTGACTTACCGGCAGGATACAACCTGCGGCCTTGATACGTTTCTTGGATACGATCATGGCACCATCGTGCAAGGGTGAGTTCTTAAAGAAGATGTTCTCGATGAGTCGCTGATTGATATTGGAGTCGATCTGATCGCCGGTCACAGCTATCTCGTCGAGTGGCATCGCACGCTCTATCACGATGAGCGCACCTACCTTGCCACGACTCATATTCATCGATGCCATCACAATAGGCATGATAATCTCCTTAAGTGCCTTCTTATCATCTTCGCCCACATCCCTTGATGTAAATAGTTTGGCAAATGCCCGCATACGACGGTGGGCACCTACGTTATAAAGGAACTTACGGATTTCGTCCTGGAAAAGTACGATGAGCGCGATAACACCCACACTCACCAGCTTATCAAGTATCGAGCCAAGCAACTTCATCTCGACCACCTGCGACACGAACAGCCACGTAATCACAAACATCAGAATGCCTATGAACACGTTAAGCGAACGTGATTCGCGCATCAGCCTGTAGATGTAGTAAAGTATCATAGCTACAAGCAGGATGTCGATGAAGTCCTTTATGCCAAACTCGAAGAACATGTTTATTTTGCGATTTGACTATTTAACGATTGCACCATTTTTACGCATTCTACGGCCTGACGTACATCATGCACTCGGAGGATGTGAGCCCCCTTCATGAGCGAGATGGTGTTAAGCACCGTAGTACCATTGAGCGACTCCATAGGCGTAGTACCCAAGAGTTTAAAAATCATCGACTTACGCGAGATGCCTACCAACAGGGGCAGTTCCATCACGTGCAGACGCTCCATCTGGTTCATAATCTCGTAATTCTGCTCCAGCGTCTTACCGAAACCAAAACCAGGATCAAGAATGATATCGCAAGCACCACAATCACGCAACTGCTGTACCTGTCGGGCAAACGACATCAGCATGCTTTTCAGCGTGGGCTGCTGCGACATTAATATATAAGGTACGCGTAAGCGCGACACTAACCGGTACATGGTCTCGTTGCCTTCGCTCACATCGTTAATGATATCGGCACCAAACTCCTCAACCGTCATATGGGCCACATCGGGACGGAACGTATCTACCGAAATAATGGCATCGGGCAACTCACGACGGATAATCTTCAAACCAAAACGCAGGCGCTCCATCTCCTCGGCCTCCGACACCTCGGTGCCACCAGGACGGGTAGAATAGCCACCCACATCAATCATGCTGGCACCTTCTTCGATAATCTGATGACAACGCTGCACAATTTCAGCCTCAGTCTGCACTCGGCTCCCTGCATAAAAAGAGTCGGGCGTAACGTTCAGGATTCCCATCACCTGCGGGGTGCTGAGATCCACTAATTTGCCTCGAATTTGAATCGTTTCGTTCATATCGCCCACAAAGATACACATTTTTTTTGGATTAAGAATCCTGAATTAAGAATTTTCACTATCTTTGCACCAAAAATAACGAAGTTTATGGATATTAAGGAACTATACAAGCTGTATGAGCAGCATCCGTGCATCACAACCGATAGTCGTGACTGCCCCGAAGGAAGCATCTTTCTGGCACTGAAAGGTGAGTCGTTTAATGGTAATAAGTTCGCCTTGCAGGCACTCGAAAAAGGCTGTGCTTATGCCATCGTAGATGAAGACGTGGCCAACGATCCCCGCATCATCAAGGTTGACAACTGTCTGCAGACTTTCAAGGACCTGGCCCGCGAGCATCGCCGCCAGTTCGATATCCCCGTAATCGGTATCACAGGCACCAACGGCAAGACCACCACCAAGGAGCTTATTGCCGCTGTGCTCTCACAGAAATACAATGTGCTCTACACCCAGGGTAACTTTAACAATGATGTAGGTGTACCCAAGACGCTGTTCCGTTTGAACAAGGAGCACGAAATAGCCGTGATTGAGATGGGTGCCAGTCACCCTGGCGACATCAAGACGCTGGCTGAGACCGCTGAACCTACTTGCGGACTGATTACCAACGTTGGTCGTGCCCACTTGCAGGGCTTCGGCTCGTTCGAAAGTGTGATTAAAACCAAATGCGAACTTTACGATTTCCTGCGCAGTCGCGAGGACAGCCTTATCTTTATCAATGCCGACAACGAGCACCTGATAGATCAGATTAGCGACGACGAGGAGATGTGGTTATCACCCTACTCTACCGATCCCGACAACCAGTACTCGTGCATCAGCGGCGAGGTATTGGAGTGCAACCCATTCCTGAAGTTCCGTTGGCGCGAGCCTTTGATGGTACTCGAAGAAGAAGGTCGCAGCACCAAGTGGCACAAGGTACAGACCAAGCTGATTGGATCGTATAACATCGACAACCTGCTGGCAGCCATCGCCGTAGGTATCAACTTTGGTGTAGATCGCAAAAAGATTGTAGCCGCCCTCGAAGCCTACGAGCCATCCAACAACCGCAGTCAGATGACCGTTACCGAGAAGAACCATCTGATAGTAGATGCCTATAATGCCAACCCCTCATCAATGCAGGCTGCCCTCGAGAACTTCAAGATTATGCAGGCCGACAACAAGATGGCCATCCTTGGTGCCATGCGTGAACTCGGCGAGGTATCGGCCGAGGAGCACCAGCATGTGGTTGACTACCTGAAAACATCGGATATCAAGACTGTATGGTTGGTAGGCGAAGAGTTCGAGGACACCCAGTGCGACTTCCGTAAGTTTAAGGATGTAGAGGAGGTAAAAGCCGCCATCGCTGCCGAACAGCCAACAGGCCATTACATTCTTATCAAGGGTTCAAACAGCACAAAGCTCTATCAACTGCCCGAACTACTGTAAAGCATTGAACATTGACCATGGAACATTGAACATTGAGTTTCAAAGGTTACATTGTGTGGACTTGCCTGCTAGGGTTGCTAATGATTAGTTGCGGAAAGCAGAGATATCAAGACGAGAGCCTTGAGCAGAGTAATGGTGTGTACTACTGGTGCACCGACTTGCATCTCGATTCTACCGAGCGTGCCTTCTTAAAGCAACACCATATTAATAAGGTATATTGCAGATATTTTGATGTAGTGATGAGCGATGATGGTACTGAGCCCAAGCCCAATGCCACCATCGCTTTTACTGATACATTTCCAGCCGGCATCGAGCTCATACCCACCGTTTATATTACCGAGGACTGTATGCACAAGCCCCACAAGGACCTGGCCGAAAAACTGGTGAAACGCATTATGCAGATGAACGAGACCAACCACATCGGCAACGTTCACGAGATACAGATTGACTGCGATTACACCTCAAAAAGTCGCGCCACCTATTATCTGTTCCTCGAAACCATCAAATCACAACTGTCAACTATCCACTATCAATTGTCAACTACCATCCGACTGCACCAGCTATCAATGCCCGTGCCGCCTGTGGATTATGGTGTGCTGATGGTTTACAACACGGGCGATCCACGTAAGTGGCAGGAACGAAATCCCATTCTCGACTATCGCGATGTGTATCCATACCTTAACAAGCTGGCCCAGTATCAGTTACCCCTTGCTGCTGCCTACCCAGTTTACCAATGGATACGCAACATACAGAACGTAAGGATAGAGCATACCGTTGAGGCGGCCGAGATATTGAAAGTAAAGAAAACCTTAGAAAAAGAGCGCCCCAGCCTAAGCAAGGCTGTCATTACCTATCATTTGGAAACAGATAACATTAACAGATATAAGACCGAGACCTATGAAGAGATTTATCATCATTAGCCTTTTATGTGTACTCGCCATGCCCATGATGGCATGCTTGTGGTGGGACACCACCAATTCCTATCTGTTCAGCATGTACGAACAGAAGAACTTTAAGAACCGTGTGGAGCGTATCTGCAACGACAACTGGAAAGCCTATCTCGGATCTACCGAGGAGTACTTCTGGTTTAATGCCGACGATGCCATCAAGGCCGCCCGAAAGAAAGGCGATGTCCTGATGGTGAGCTACCTACAGAACCTGAAGAAATACCTGAACTGCGTAGATATTGAACAGCGCAAGCAATACGAGTGGAACTACCCCACTCCTCAGGACATAAACGCCCAGAAACGCGACCTGCAAACGGTACGCACCTATGCCATTGGCAAAACCAAGACCAAACTGCGCTCGCAGCATGCCTTACTCTATATGCGCTGCAACATGTTATTGGGTCGCCATCAGGACAACATTAACTTCTGGGAGCAAACAGCCAGCAAGTTCATCGAGACCGTATATAAGGATATGATGAAGAACATCTATGCCGGTGCCCTGTATAAGAGCGGTCGCACAGCCGAAGCTGGCGAGATGTTTGCCGAGATGGACGACTACGAGAGTTTGATGACCATCTATTATAAGAAACGCTCGTTCCAGGCCATCAGTCAGCAATACCAGCAGAACCCCAATGCCAAGGTGCTGCCATTCCTGTTGCAGGACTTTGTAAACAATGCTCAGGAAGCTGAAGATGCCAAGACCGAAGGAGCTTTGGGCGGTAAGCTCTTTATCCGCGACATTAACCAGCAGGAGTCGGCTCAGATGCAGCAGTTCTGTCAGAAAGTGGTACGCGAAGGTAAAACCGAAACACCCATTATGTGGCAGAGTGCGAAGGCCTGGCTCGAATACCTGGCAGGCAAGAAACAGGAAGCCCTGAAAGATATCAACACCGCCATGCAAATGGAAGGTACCCAGCGTATGAAGGATAATGCCCGCGTGTTGAAGTTCTTCATGACTACCGCCACAGCTAAACCCAGCGACAGTTTTGACACGTATTTTACCGAAGAGCTGACATGGCTGCAGTCTAAACAGCAAACAGCCGACGGATTCTTTGACAGTGCATTGCGACGAATCTCGTATCAGGCTATCGTGCCCCACTATCAGAACAAACCCGAGCAGCAGTTGGCGCTGATGATTATCACCAACAACACCGATTACATAGAGCGTATGGAAACCATGCCTGTGGCCGACCTGGAGAAGTTTTTCTATTACACCAAGGCACCAGGCGACAAGCCCTTCGACCAGTTCCTGCAGCGCCAGTTCCAGATCAACGATTCATCGTACATCGAGCTCATCGGCACCAAGTACATGCGCTTAGCCAAATGGGACAAAGCCATCGAGTGGCTCAGCAAACTGCCCCTGAAATACTATAACTATCACCACAGTCAAGAGTACCTTTATTATTCTACAGCACGCAAGTACGATGTTGAACCTTGGCTAACACGCCAGTGGCTTGATAGCAGCAATGCCTACAAGCGCGAGCAGAAGTGGAACAAAAACATCAAACTCGAATTCTGTAAGGAGATGCAGACCATGGAAAGTTCGCTGAACCTATTGCAAGACAAAGCTCTCGACCAGCGTTATTACGACCTGGCCGTACGCTATGCCCAAGCCAGTTTGAAGGGCGACTGCTGGTGGCTGCTCCGCAGCTCGAAGAACATCTACGACTCGGTACGTGTAAACGAGATTGACTTTGGCGCTAAAGCTGCGGAGCTGTTGCAGAAGACAACCATGACAAAGGATAAGAACCTGAAGATGAAAGCTATGTTTGCCCTGGGATGGCAGGAACTCTATAACGCCACACCAGGTGCCAAGCTGTGGACCAGCAATGAATGGAACGAGCAGGCAGCCGACTATATCAGGCAGTATAACCGCGAATCGTGGCAGTTCCGCGCCTTCCAGAATCTGTACAATATGGTTGAGAATATGACCAACAAACCAGCGTACATTACCAAGTGCGATGAGTACGACCAGTTCCGTCAATACTACAGTAAGCATAAATAAGGGATTTAGTAAAAATTATCCCTTTTCGTGCACGTATTTCAAAAAATAGATGTACCTTTGCAGGCGATTCTTCGGAATCACCCGCAAAATCGGGATGTAGCGCAGTTGGTAGCGCACTACGTTCGGGACGTAGGGGTCGGGCGTTCGAGTCGCCTCATCCCGACCTAGAGCAAGAGAGGTGACTGTGTAAAACGGCCACCTTTTTTATGGCTTTATGTATAAATTTTCGTCCATAAATGCATTTTTTTGCGTTTTTCCTTGGATATTCCGCTAAAATTGAATAAATTTGCACCCCGTAAGTTAGAAACGTTAGAAACAAAACTGAATATTATGGCAGAAACATTGGAAGTGAAGGAGCTTGACCAAGTGGTTGTACGCTTCTCTGGTGACTCCGGCGACGGCATGCAGCTTGCTGGAAACATCTTCTCTACGGTCAGTGCCACCGTTGGTAACGGCATTTCAACATTCCCCGACTATCCAGCCGACATCCGCGCCCCGCAAGGTTCGCTCACTGGTGTATCAGGTTTCCAGGTACACATCGGTGCTGGTAAAGTTTACACCCCTGGTGACAAGTGCGACGTGCTCGTAGCCATGAATGCAGCCGCGCTAAAGACACAGTATCGTTACGCCAAGCCCGGTGCAACGATTATCATCGACACAGACTCATTCGGTCCTAAGGATCTGGAGAAGGCCCAGTTTGCTACCGAGGATTACCTCGGCGAGATGGGTATCGACCCCGACCGTGTGATCCAGTGCCCTCTCACTACCATGGTTAAGGATTGTCTGGCCGACAGCGGTATGGACAACAAGGCTATGCTGAAATGTAGAAACATGTTCGCGCTCGGATTGGTTTGCTGGCTCTTCGATCGCGACCTGAACCTCGTAGCTAACTTCCTGCGTGAAAAGTTTGCCAAGAAACCTGCTATCGCCGAGGCTAACATCAAGGTGATTCAGGCCGGTTGGGACTACGGTCACAACACACACTCAAGCGCTATCAATGTTTATCGCGTGGAAACCAAGGAGAAGACTCCTGGACGCTATATGGATATCACCGGTAACAAGGCTACCGCTTACGGCTTCATCGCTGCTGCCGAGAAGGCTGGTCTGCGCCTTTACTTAGGTTCTTATCCTATCACCCCTGCCACCGACGTACTGCACGAGCTCAGTAAGCACAAGTCGTGCGGTGTCATCACCGTACAGTGCGAGGATGAGATTTCGGGCTGTGCCTCGGCTCTCGGTGCTTCGTTCGCCGGTGCACTGGGTGTTACCTCAACCTCTGGTCCTGGTGTTTGCTTGAAGAGCGAGGCCATGAACCTGGCTGTGATTATGGAGTTGCCACTCGTAGTACTCGACGTACAGCGTGGTGGTCCTGCTACTGGTCTGCCAACCAAGAGTGAGCAGACCGACCTGCTGCAGGCTCTGTTCGGACGTAACGGTGAGAGCCCCATGCCCGTGATGGCAGCCACCAGTCCTGCCGACTGTTTCGACGCCGCTTACCAGGCTGCCAAGATAGCTTTGGAGCATATGACACCTGTAGTACTGCTTACCGATGCTTATATCGCTAATGGTTCTGGTGCCTTTAAGCTGCCCGAGATGGCTAAGCTCGATGCCATCAATCCTCCTTATGTTCCTGAGGAGCTGAAGGGTAAGTGGACACCATACATGCGTGCCGAGAACGGAACCCGCTACTGGGCTGTTCCTGGTCGCGAGGGCTTTGCTCATATCCTGGGTGGACTGGAGAAGGACTCTAACACAGGCGCTATCTCTACCAACCCTGAGAACCACGATCTGATGACTCGTCTGCGCCAGCAGAAGATTGACAATATCCAGGTGCCCGACCTTGAAGTTGACGGCGACGCCGATGCCGACCTGCTGATTGTTGGCTTCGGTTCCACCTACGGTCACCTGCACTCAGCTATGGATGAGCTGAAGGCTAAGGGCTACAAGGTAGCTCAGGCTCAGTTCAAGTATCTGAACCCACTGCCAAAGAACACTGCTGCCGTTCTTACTAAATATAAGAAGGTGGTAGTAGCCGAGCAGAACATGGGTCAGCTGGCTGCTTACCTCCGCATGAAGGTTGACGGCTTCGTACCTTACCAGTTCAATCAGGTTAAGGGTCAGCCTTTCGTAGTAGAAGAGTTAGTGAACGCATTCGAGGACATTTTAAAGAAGTAAACTATTATGAGTTATACAGCACAAGATTTTAAGAAAGGCCAGCCTCGTTGGTGCCCTGGTTGCGGCGACCACTTCTTCCTGGCTTCACTCCATAAGGCTATGGCCGAGATTGGCGTAGCTCCCGAGAACGTAGCAGTCATCTCTGGTATCGGCTGTTCAAGCCGTCTGCCACACTATATGGCTACCTACGGCATGAACACCATCCACGGTCGTGCCGCTGCCATCGCTACCGGTGCCAAGGTAGCTAACCCCAACCTGACTGTATGGCAGGTATCAGGTGATGGTGACGGACTGGCTATCGGTGGTAACCACTTTATTCACGCCAACCGTCGTAACATCGACCTGAACATGATTCTGCTCAACAACCGTATCTACGGTCTTACCAAGGGTCAGTACTCTCCTACCTCACCCCGTGGCTTCGTATCTAAGTCGAGCCCTTACGGTACCGTAGAGGATCCTTTCCGTCCTGCCGAGCTTTGCTTCGGTGCCCGCGGTCACTTCTTTGCCCGTTGCGTGGCTACCGATGCCAAGGGTACTGTTGAGGTTCTGAAGGCTGCTTACGAGCACAAGGGTGCCAGCGTAACAGAGGTTCTGCAGAACTGCGTAATCTTCAACGACCATTGCCACGATGTGGTTTACAACAACGAGGGTCGTAAGAAGAACGCCATCTATGTAAAGCACGGTGAGAAGTTGGTATTCGGCGAGAACAACGAGTTCGGACTGGTACAGCAGGGCTTCGGACTGAAGGTAGTTGAGATAGGCAAGGATGGCTACACCATCGACGACGTACTGGTACACGACGCTCACTGCGAGGACAACACTCTGCAGCTGAAACTCGCCATGATGACACCCGAGGATGGATTTCCCATCGCCCTTGGTGTGATTCGTGATGTTGAGGCTCCTACCTATAATGATGCTGTGCATGCACAGCTGGCCGAGGTGGCTGCTCAGAAGAAGTATCACAACTTTGAAGAGCTGCTCGAGACCAACGACATCTGGACTGTAGAATAACCCGCGAGTTTTGCAAACTCCACATATCAATCATCCCCATGGCAAATCGTCGTGGGGATGATTTTTGTGTAAAAATACACTCATTTATCGTTTTTTCTCTCAACTATAAAACTAATTTCTCAATAAATGATTATCTTTGCGCTCGATTTTTACTTAAAACCAAATATTAAATAATAACTTATAACATATGTTTCACATTTACGAAGGATTTCATCTTGTTGAGGCGTATCACAAAATGCGTCACAATCGTAAGTACTATCCTGCCGATGGTACCAAACGAGCTATTAAGATTGCACTTGTAGCTCTCATTACTCTGTTACTTTGGAATATGCCTGCCGAATGGTATGGCATCCAGAACCTTACCGTCATTCAGCAGCGCATCATCGCTATCTTCGCGTTTGCTACACTCATGTGGGTTTTCGAGGTTGTCAGCTCGTGGGCCACTTCGGTAGCCATCATTGTGTTGATGCTTCTATTCTGCACAGACAGTGGTATCCTACCCATGGTGAACGAAGAAGAAGTAGGTAAGTTGCTTAGTTACAAAGGTGTGATGGCCACCTTCGCCGACCCAGTGATTATGCTGTTTATCGGTGGATTTGTGCTGGCTATTGCTGCCACCAAGACCGGTCTCGATGCCCAGTTGGCCAAGGTGCTGCTGAAGCCTTTCGGCACACGCAGCGAGATGGTGCTCTTAGGATTCCTGCTCATCACCGGTTTGTTCTCGATGTTCGTATCTAACACAGCTACAGCTGCCATGATGCTGACATTCCTCACACCTGTGTTCCACCAGCTGCCTCCCGAGGGTAAGGGTCGTGTAGCCCTGGCCATGAGTATCCCTGTAGCTGCCAACCTGGGTGGTATGGGTACCCCTATCGGTACACCTCCAAACACCATCGCCCTGAAATACCTGAACGATCCTGAAGGTTTGAATATGGGTCTGGGCTTTGGTCAGTGGATGATGTTCATGTTCCCACTTGTTATCCTGCTGCTGTTCATCAGCTGGCGCATCCTGCTCAAGGCATTCCCATTCACACAGAAGACGATTGAGCTGAACATCGAGGGTGGTATGAAGAAGGGTTTCCACTCTAAAGTGGTTATCATCACCTTCTTTGTTACCGTAGCTCTCTGGTTGCTCGACCGTGTTACTGGTATCAACTCATATACTGTGGCTATGATTCCCTTTATGGTGTTCGCCCTGACAGGTGTGATTACCAAGCGTGACCTGGAGCAGATTAACTGGAGTGTGATCTGGATGGTGGCCGGTGGTTTCGCACTGGGTTACGGTCTGAACGCTTCGGGACTGGCAGCTAACGCTGTTGAGAGCATCCCCTTCGGCGAGTTCTCACCACTGCTCATCCTGTTGATGGGAGGTGCTATCTGCTACCTGCTCAGTAACTTCATCTCTAACTCGGCCACAGCAGCACTGTTGATGCCTATCCTGGCTATCGTTTGTGGTGCCATGGGCGACAAGCTGGCTCCTATCGGCGGTACACCAACCGTACTGATCGGTGTAGCCATCGCAGCCTCATCGGCCATGATTCTGCCTATCTCTACCCCACCAAATGCTCTGGCATTTGCTACAGGCTATGTGAAGCAGAATGATATGGCAAAGATGGGTATTGTAATGGGTATCATCTCTATGGTATTAGGCTTCGGTCTGGTTTACCTGATGGGAACACTCCACTTGATTTAATTCTAGATTTTTAGGCACGGATTACACGGCTTAAATAAAATTTAAGACACGGCTTTAGTTGCGATGCTAAAGCCGTGTCTTTTTATAAAAAAAAGCTGTGTAATCCGTGCCTATAAAAAAACTACAGTTTCTCGCCGTAGCACAGGTCGCCACAGTCACCGAAGCCAGGAACGATATACTTATGCTCGTTCATGCCTGGGTCGATGGCGGCACACCAGATGGTAGAGCCATCGGGAAGCGCACTTTTCACAACCTCAAGTCCCTCGGGTACAGCAATCACACAAGCCACGTGAATCTTCTTGGGTTTGCCTGTCTTTACCAAAGCCTCGATACTGGCAGCCATCGAGCCGCCTGTTGCCAGCATAGGATCTACAATTACCAGAGTTTTACCCTTTGCACTTGGTGCAGCCAGATACTCGGTATGCACGCCCACCTCGGTATGCTCACGGTTGGTGTACATACGATAAGCCGATACGAAAGCATTGTCGGCATGATCGAACACATTGATAAAACCCTCGTGGAAAGGCAGTCCTGCACGCAGCACAGTGGCAATCAGCAGGTCTTCCTTTGGCAGCTGGATATCGATAGTGCCCAATGGTGTTGTAATAGTCTTGGGACGATACTCCAGAGTTTTCGACAACTCGTAGGCCATCATCTCGCCCACACGCTTGATATTATGACGGAACAACAGACGGTTCTTCTGGTAGTTCTTGTCTCTCAGCTCCGACATGTACAAATTGATAACCGAATTGGTTTTGCTAAAATCTACTACTTCAATCATATACTTACATTTTTGCGGCAAAAGTACAAATTTAAAATGACAGTGACAAGTTTTAATGGGAAAAACATGCTGAGTTAGGACAGATCGGAAGGACTGATTCCAAATTCATCCTTGAAACACTTGGTAAAATAGCTGGGGGCGGTGAAACCAACATCGTAGGCAACCTCGGCGATGGTCTTATCGCCTTTTACCAGTAACTGATAGCCGCGATTCAATCGGGCAGAACGCAACAGCTCGACAGGCGACGAACCAGAGATGGCCTTAACTTTACGGTACAGCTGTACACGACTCAGGTTCATGGCAGCTGCCAAATCATCAATAGTCAGATCACTATCGGAGAGACGGGCCTCGACCACATCCTTGAAGCGCACAATGAATAGCGGCTCCTTGGCCGATTCAGCAGCCTCATCTTCGGGTTGAACGACGGGCTGTGCAGCCGCAGACTGTTGATCGGCAGGCCTTACCGACTCAGCTGGTGCCTTCATGTTCCACAGGTTATTGACAATACGCTCGCGCTGGGCCGACTCTCTGGAACGATGATAGAGAATAAAGAGTACTAATATAAGTACCAGCAATGCCAACAAGACGAGTGCCAGCAACGAGATGGTGCGCTGTGTTGACAGTTGTTCAAGATAGCTGGCGGCTTTTTTCTGAAGTTTAATCAGATTATGCGCCTGGCGCACCACTTCGTCGCTTTCGAGTAACAGCACCGTAGCATTATCGCGGGTTACCAAAGCCGAGGTAAACAAGGTTTCTCTTGGATATTCTTTGCCATCGAGGATGTCGAGGGCCAGTTGTAGCAGTTGGTCGCCATGTGTAGGATAGATATACGAGGCATCGAGGAGCGAATCGCGCACCTGTTGGATACCACCATCAGGTCCTGGCAAGGCATCGATACCACAGAACATGGGCAGTTTGGCGCCTCGTTCTTCGAAGGCCTTACGGGCCCCAATAGCAGAACGATCGTTATGTCCGAAAACCAGATCGATACTGTTCATATCGCCCTTCCAGTTCTTAACGGCCTGATAAGCCGTTGGCTCAGTCCAGTCGCCTTGTAACTCAGCCACCACCTTAATATCAGGATAGGCTGCCAAAGCCACATGGAAGCCATTATAACGCTCCTCGGCAGGCGATGAACCTTTCAGTCCTTTCACTTCCATTATCTGCCCCTTACCACCAAGTTGGGTAGCGATGTATTCACCCATCAGGTGTCCCATCTCGTAGTTATCAGCACTCACAAAGGCAGAATATTTTCGCGAGTCGGTTTTACGTTCGAACACGATAACGGGGATGCCCTTATCGTAGGCACGGTCGATAGCAGGCGACACCGTCGAGAGCTGGTTGGGAGCCACAATCAGCAGATTGATACCACTTTCCACCAGACTGTCTATCTGTTTACTCTGAAGTTCAGAATCGTCGTGAGCAGCGGTAAAGCGCAGTTCTACACCCTCATGAAAGTTGGCCTCCATTCTCATCTCGGCGTTCTGCCAATCGCGCCAGATATCCTCAGAGCATTGCGATACACCTATTATATATTTAGGCTCGGCTTGTTTGCATCCCATGAACAGAATGGCCGTAAACATTAAAATAGAAATGAAAGAGTTTCTCATCATTGATCTCTGTTTTATGCAGGCAAATATACGAAATAATCGCGAAACACGAAAACAAATTGATATTTTTTTGTATATTTGCAAGAGATAATAAGAATAATCGTTCATAAATTAGCAAAAATGTTACATTGAAACAAAAATAGGACGCAATGAACGAAATTTTGACGCTGCACGCACAATACATTAGTAATTTTGTGCAGGATTTAAAATCAGATTTGAGTACTAACAATTAAAACAAGCAACAATGGAAAGACTAAAGAAACGTTTTCTGTGTTTTGCTCTCTTGCTCGTAAGTACAATGATGTATGCACAGACAGAGATCAGTGGTACGGTGATAGATGCTACAGGCGAAGCTGTCATCGGTGCTACAGTAAAGGAGAAGGGGACCACGAACGGTACAGTAACCGATTTCGATGGAGCCTTCACCATCAAAGTGAACGAGAATGCCACTCTGGTTATCTCGTACATCGGCTACCAGACACAAGAGGTACCTGCGAAACAAGGTATGAAGGTAACTATGAAAGACGACAGCGAACTTCTGAAGGAGGTTGTGGTAACAGGTTATACCACCCAGCGCAAGGCCGATCTGACGGGTGCCATCTCGACCGTAAGCGTAGACGAGATTGCCAAGCAGAACGAGAACAACCCAATGAAGGCACTGCAGGGTCGTGTACCAGGCATGAATATCACAGCCGATGGTAATCCTTCGGGTGCTGCAACGGTCCGTATCCGTGGTGTAGGAACCCTGAACGACAACGATCCACTTTACATCATCGACGGTGTGCCCACAAAGGCTGGTATGCATGAGTTGAACGGTAACGATATCGAGAGCATCCAGGTGCTTAAGGATGCAGCTTCTGCCAGTATCTATGGTAGCCGCGCCGCCAACGGTGTGATCATCATCACCACCAAGAAGGGTAAGGACGGCAAGGTAAAGGTGAACTTCGACGGCAGTGTGGCCACCTCGTTCTATACTAATAAGATTGAGACCATGAACGCCAGCGAGTGGGGACGCGCATACTGGCAGGCTTGCGTGAACGATGGTGTGAACCCAAGCAACAATAATCTGGGTTATAACTACGACTGGAGCTACGACGCCAAAGGTAATCCTGTGCTGAATAATATGACTATGAACATGTATCTGGACGAGAACGCCAGTGTACGTGCAGGTGATACAGACTGGTTCGATGAGATTACGCGCACAGGCGTGGTACAGCAGTACAACCTCTCGGTAAGCAACGGCTCGGAGAAGGGCAGTTCATTCTTCAGCATTGGCTACTACGACAACCAGGGTACCATTAAGAAGAGTAACTTCAACCGTCTGTCGGCTCGTGCTAATGCAGACTATAAGCTGTTCGATGGCAAGGTAGTGATTGGTGAGAACTTCACCATGAACCGTACCAAGGGCAATGACGCTCCTGGCGGAGTGCTGGAGCACGCACTTGAGTTTAACCCTAACTTCCCTATATGGGCAGAGAACGGTAAATATGCTCAGGCACTGGGTGCCTACTCTGAGCGCGAGAACCCTCTGAGCATGATTGATAATAACAAGGACAACGAATACACACAGTGGCGCTCATTCGGCGATGTGCACCTGAGCATCACCCCATTCAAGAACTTTATGGTTCGCACCACACTGGGTATGGACTATACACAGAAGGAGCAGCGCTTCTTTACCTACCCTATCGAAAATGGTAAGGTTAAGCGTACCGATAGCGCTGTTGAAAGCAAGCAGGAACACTGGATGCGCTGGATGTGGAACGCCATTGCTACCTATAATCTTGAAATCGGCAAGCATCGCGGCGATGCCATGATTGGTACAGAGGTGAACCGTCAGGACTATAAGTGGAATAGTGCCAAGCGCTATGAACTGGCTATTCTGAACACCGACTATATGTGGCCAAGTGCTGGTGCAGGCAAGCAGTTAGCCGAAGGTTCAGGCGAAGGATTCAGTCTTCTGTCATTCTTCGGTAAAGTGAACTACACCTACGACGACAAGTATCTGGCATCTGTCACCATTCGTCGCGACGGTTCGAGCCGATTCGGTAGCAACAACCAGTATGGTACTTTCCCATCAGTATCAGCCGGTTGGCGCATCTCAGAAGAGAAGTTTATGGCTAAGACAAAGAGCTGGCTCGACAATCTGAAGTTGCGCTACTCTTGGGGACAGACTGGTAACCAAGAAATCTCAAACACTTCACGATACACCCTCTACAAGTCGGTAGTATCTACTGGACTCTGGGGCAGCGGTCAGGCTGGTTCTTCATACGACATCAGCGGTAAGAACGGTGGTTACGACCTGGCTAACGGTTATGTACGCAATCAGCGCGGTAACGACGACATCAAGTGGGAAACCACCACACAGCATAATATAGGTATTGATTTCGCTATCCTGCGAAACGAAATCTACGGTAGTTTCGACTGGTTCAACAAGAAGACCACCGACATTCTGCTCTTCATGGAAGGTATCGCTGCTATGGGTGAAGGATCTGGTCAGTGGATCAATGCCGGCGAGGTTAAGAACAACGGTTGGGAACTGAGCATTGGCTATCGCCACCAGTTGGAGAACGGTTTTTCGTGGGATATCAACGGAAACATCAGTAAGTATGTGAATGAGATTACAAAACTGCCTGAGACAGTAGCTGCCAACGGTAAGTATGGTGGTAACGGCGTGAAGAGTGTTGTAGGTCATCCTATGTTTTCACAGGTTGGCTACATCTACGACGGCATCTTCAAGAGTCAGGAGGAGATTGACAATCATGCCACACAGGAAGGTGCAGGACTGGGCCGAATCCGTTATAAGGATCTTAACGGCGATGGCATCATCACAGAGGCCGATCAGGACTGGATATATGACCCAACACCCGACTTCACTTGGGGTCTGAACATCTACCTGCAGTACAAGGACTGGGATATGACCATGTTCTGGCAGGGCGTACAGGGTGTTGATGTAGACTGTCGCGGCTACAAGTCGCAGACCGACTTCTGGGCAAACTCTGCCATCAACGTTCCTTATCTGAACAAGGGTAAGCGTGCACTCGACGCTTGGAGTCCAGCTAATCCTGGCAGCAATATCCCTGCCCTCACCACATCGGATACCAACAACGAGGGTCGTGTATCATCTTACTACATTGAGAACGGTTCGTATGCCAAGCTGCGCACCATACAGCTGGGCTACAACCTGCCAAAGAAGGTTACAGAGAAACTACACATGGACCGCATCCGTGTATATGCCTCGGCTCAGAATCTCATTACCATCAAGAGCGGCAAGTTTACTGGTGCCGATCCTGAGAACCCTGGATTCAACTATCCTATACCTCTCAACCTTACATTTGGTGTGAACGTAGGATTCTAATTGAATTGATAAATGAAAATTGATAATTGAAAATTGATGATTATGAAAACAATATATAGATCAATCTGCGCAATCTGCGTCATCTGTGGTTTCATGAGCTGCTCCAACTTCCTGGAAGAGCAGGTACCACAGGCCACACTGACACAGGACGAGGTGAAGAACCCAGAATATATAGACAATGTGCTGATATCAGCATACGCCGGACTGGTTTCGATTGAGGATATGAACGCATCTTTCTCACTCTGGAACTACGACACACGAAGCGACGACGCATACGTTGGCGGTTCAGACTTCTCTGATGGTGAACCATTCCACCGCTTGGAAAAGAGCACTGGCGTGATGACTACCGACTGGCCTTTCAGCTCGATTTGGACACGTTTCTACAATTATCTGAGCCGCGTAAGTCTGTCGCTCGACATTCTGGCCAGCGCCGATCAGGAGAACGCCACCATCAAGCAGCGTACTGCCGAGATGAAGTTCCTGCGTGCTTACGGACACTTCCAGCTGAAGCGCCTGTTCAAGAAGATTCCATTCGTGAACAAGCCCAACATGACGGAAGAGGACTACAACAACCTTTCGAACACGGAATACACCAACGACGAGGGCTGGCAGCAGATTATCAACGATCTGGAGGATGCTTACGCCGTACTGCCTGTTACCCAGGCCGACAAGGGACGCCCCACAAAGGCTGCATGTGCCGCATTCCTGGCTAAGGTTTATCTCTATAAGGCTTATCATCAGGATGATGCCAACAGCAATCAGGTGACATCTATCAGCGATGCCGACCTACAGAAGGTGGTAGAATACACCAATCCATCCATCTACACTGCTGCCGGCTATGGTCTGGAGCCCGACCTGCACAATAATTTCCGCCCTGAGGAGCAGTATGAGAACGGCAAGGAGAGTATCTGGGCCATCCAGTACTCAAGAAACGATGGTACCGTATATGGTAACCTGAACTTCTCATACCGTCTGATTGTACCATGTATCCCTAAGGTTCACGACTCTGGTTGCGATTTCTACAAGCCATCACATAATCTGGTAAGTGCTTATCGTACCAACAGCGACGGTCTGCCCATGCTCGATACTTTTGCTGATACTGAATACACCGTAGGTTCAGCACAGACTGTAGATCCAAGATTGTTTGTAACAGTAGGCGTACCAGGTACCCCTTATATGTTCAATACAAGCTTTATGATTGCAGAGAGCAATGCTTGGAGCCGCTCAGGTGGCACATTCGGATACTTTGTATCGCTGAAGCAGAATGTTGATCCTGCGCTGACAGACAGCTATCTATATCTGTGCGACTCGCAGTGGGCAAGTTCGATGAACCGCATCGTTCTTCGCTATGCCGACGTACTATTGATGCGCGCTGAGGCTCAGGCACAGTTAGGGCAGACATCTGAGGCTATTGCACTGGTTAATCAGGTTCGTGAGCGTGCTGCAGGCATGATTACAAGCAGTGTTGTATCTAACTATCCTAATAAGTATGGTGTACACTATGCAGTAGGTAAGTACAGCGGCAGTTACAGCAAGGACGAGGCCATGAAGATCATTAAGATGGAACGCCGACTGGAGTTGGCTATGGAGAGTGAGCGTTTCTTCGACCTGGTACGCTGGGGCGATGCGGCTACAGTACTTAACAAGTACTACTCTACAGAGAGTGAGAAGATGAACTTCCTGAGCGGATCGCAGTTTACTGCCAACAAGAATGAGTACCTACCCGTACCATTCGAACAGATGGCTGCATCTAACGGACACTACACCCAGAACTGTGGACAGTGGTAAGAATCAAGTTAAGATTAAAAAAATTAGATTTAAGAGTTATGAAAACAATATATAGCATTATCTGCGCAATATGCATCGTATGCGGGCTCACCGCTTGTAACGATGATCATACAGGCAGCATCGACGTGAGCGGTTCATGCTTGGTTGAGAAGTTTGTCCTGAACGGACAATACGAAGGTACCATCAACACAGAGAAGCGACTGGTAAAAGTAAAAGTGCCCGTAGATTTCGCCCAGAAGGGTGATATGGAGATAACCAGTCTGACCGTATCAGCTGGTGCACAGACCAATATGAAGGTAGGTGACCACATCAACTTTGATGCCGATCGCAATCTTCACATCAGCAATGGCGACTTGGTGATGGACTATCAGGTAAGCGTAAGAAATGACGAGGCTCTGATGTCGCTCTTTATCCTTGAGGGTGTGAAAGGTGCCATCAACCAGCAAGACAAGACTATCACAGTAAGCGTGATGGCTAACAGCGGTATCGACCTGAGCAATGCAACATTCGAGGTTGAATGCAGCGAGGATGCCACATGTAGTCCAGCAAGCGGCACTAAGGGCAACTTCACTGAGCCATTCCAGATTACACTCAACGATAATACTGCTACCACAGTTTATACGGTTTACGTAACACTGATTGAGGATCCTATCGCACTGTTTGTTGGCGATGCTGAGAACATCGAACTGCTGAACGATGAGGAGAAGGCCGCTGCCAAGTGGCTCACTGGTAACATCGCAAGCGCTGCCTACGCATCGTGGAGCGACGTAGCTGGCGGTAACATCTCGCTCGAGAAGTGTAAGCTGATATTCTTCCACCGTCATTGCTCATCGTATGGCAATTACAACGGATTTGCTGAGGCTGAGCAGGGCGCTATGACAGCACTGGCTAAGATGAAGGAATACTGGCAGAAGGGTGGCGCATTCGTACTGGGACGTAGCGCTGTGAACTATGCTATTGCACTGGGTGCTATGCCTGAGGACGCTTATCCAAACAATGTTTGGGGCGGCGGAGGCGGCGAAGGCTCCGACCTGATGGGCGACGATCCTTGGCATACATGGGCCTACGACGCTGCTCACCCACTATGGAAAGGACTCACCACCTATCCAGGAGCACCTGAAAACGCCATCTACACACTCGACAATGGCTACACCATCTGTAACACCACATCACAGTACGGATTCTGGGATACCTATCAGGATGGTAAGGATGCATTCGAGGCCAAGACTGGTGGACGCGCACTGACTGGCGACAACAGCGTGAACGCCTGGGAGTTGAAGAGTGCTAACGGCGAATTTGGCAAGGGTGGTATCATCTGTCTGGGCTCAGGCCTCTACGACTGGAACTCTCCTACTCCATACGAGTCGATCTATCACGAAAACATGGGCAAGATTATGCTCAACGCATTTGATTATCTAACAAAATAAAAACAGAAAGTTATGAAGACAATGATATATTCAGTATTCGCACTCATGCTGTCAGCCTCTGCGCTGACGGCGTGCAGCGATGACGAGTTCAGCGGCGACCCCGCTAAGGACTGGAACGGCACAACCACATTCTTCGCTTCGACTGATGCTGCCGGCTTTGGCACCTATTACACACCTTCAGTGGGACGCGTAGGCGACCCTATGCCATTCTACGATCAGAAGGCTGGCGACTTCAAGGTACTCTACCTGCAGGAGTTTACTAACAACATGCCCTATCGCTTCCACCCCATTTGGGCTGTTTCTACCAAGGATGGTGCCAACTACGAGTCGATGGGCGAGCTGATTCCATTCGGAGCCAACGACTACCAGCAAGATGCTGCCTTAGGAACAGGTTGCGCCTATGAGAAGGACGGCACATATTACATCTATTATACTGGTCATAACGGCAACTGCAAAAACCGCGAAGTTGTTATGCGAGCTACATCTACCGACTTCAAGACATGGACTAAGGATGAGCTTTGGGCACTGAATGGTCCTGACTTCGGTTACTCAAGCAATGACTTCCGCGACCCACAGATTTTCGTAGCCGACGACAACCTCTACCACATGGTTATCTCTACCTATCCCAATGGTGGTGGCGACCCCTGTTTTGCAGAGTTCAAGTCGAGCGACCTGAAGAACTGGGAGCATGTAGGACGCTTCAAGATGATCTGGGACCGTATGCTTGAGTGTCCCGACATTTTTAAGATGGGTGATTACTGGTATCTGGTTTACAGTGAGAGTTTCCGTGCTTCATGGAGCCGTGTGGTGAAATATATGATGGCCAAGACCTACGATGAGTTGAAGAACTGTTTCAACGATGGCCCAAAGTGGCCTGCCGACGGTCCACTGTGGCGCGAGGGCAAACTCAGCACACGTGCTTTCTATGCTGCCAAGACAGCCTCAAACGGAACCGACCGCTACATCTGGGGGTGGTGTCCCTTCCGTTCTGGTGCCGACATCCATGAAAAGAACGTCAACGTAGGTGCCGGTGATGGCAACGAGCCAAACTGGAGCGGTGCACTGGTATGCCACAAGATTATCCAGCACAACGACGGTACACTGTCGCTGGGTGCCGTGCCAGCTATGGCAGCAAAATACAATCAAACAGTTAACACAACTGTGATGGAATCAAATGGTTACAACAATGGGACACTGAGTGGCGATGGAGCATACGTACTCTACAACCGCCTAGGTGAGTGCAACCACATCTCATTTACTGTGCAGACTTCGAACAATTGGGACAAGTTTGGCATCTCGTTTGTACGCGGCATCGACTCAAAGAAGTACTACACCATGGTTATTAATCCTGAAGGAGAGAATGACCGCAAAGTGAACTTTGAGCAGGAAGGCGAAGAAGGTAAAGGATTCATCGAGGCTGCCGACGGCTATGGATTCTATCGTCCTGCCGACAACACTTACAATATTGATATCTACACCGACAATAGCGTGATTGTCATGTATATCAACGACACAGTATGCTATACCCAGCGCATCTATGGTATCCAAAAGAACTGCTGGAGTATCAACAACTACGGCGGGTCAATCACCGTCAGTGATGTAAAGGTTACACAGCAATAATCAATAGTATCCTAAAAAAAGCTGTTATCTTTTTCATCTTTCACAAAAAAAGTGCTATATTTGCAGCATTAAATGTGTAAAAGATGAAAAAGATAACGGCTTTTTTGATGCTCATGGTCTTGCTGACAGCATGCTCTAAGCCAGACCATGTCTACAAAATAGGTGTATCGCAATGTTCAATAGGCTTGTGGCGCTCAAAGGTGAACAATGAGATGCTGGCTGCACAGCACCTCTTCGACCAGGACGTGAAAGTGGAAATCGTAGACTGCTACGACCAGTCGGACGACCAGATACGACAGATAGATAGTCTGGTGGCCAGCGGTATCGACCTGCTGGTAGTAGCCCCCAACGACTATAAGATAGCCCCAGCCCTGAAGCGTGCTAAGGACAAGGGCATCCCCATAGTGCTCTTCGATCGCATGGTGGAGAGCAACGACTACACAGCCTTTATTGGCGGCAGCAATGTGGCCATAGGCGAGATGGCAGCAAACTATGCTGTACAGCTGGCGGCTGAATCGGAGGGACACAACGTACTGGAGATTGCCGCCCTGCAAAACACATCGCCAGCACGCGAGCGCCACCAAGGTTTTGAGCGTGTAATGAAGCAGCACCAAGACGCGAACTATCACTACATCATAGGCAACTGGGACGACAACAACACTCATGACATTCTGAAGAAAGAAATAGAAGCAGGACGTATACCCGATGTAGTATTCTGCCACAGCGATTTCATGGCTCTGGGTGCCCACCGCGCTACCGTTGAGGCACGACTTGAAAACAAGATTAAGGTGATAGGCGTTGACGGACTGCCCATCGAAGGCATAAAATATGTGCAGAAAGGCTGGCTGGCCGGCACCTGCGTCTACCCCACCCACGGTGAAGAAATCGTGCGGCTAGCTCTCGACATCCTGAACAGGAAACCTTACGAACGCATCAACTACCTGAACAGTCTGATAATCACGCCCCAAAATGTGGACATGATATCCCGCTATGCCACAGAGTTGATGCACCAGAACGAAGACCTGGTGGTGATACAAGAGAAACTAGACAACTACTTCGGGCTCTACCATGTGCAGAGCAAGATTATCTGGGCCAGCGTGTTTGCCATCGTGCTGCTGGTGGTGGCCATCGCGATTACATGGCTTGCAGTAAAGCAGATACGTAAGGCACATCGCAAACAGAAAGCGCTCAACAAGGAACAGACACAATTCTATACCAATGCCAGCCACCAGCTGAAGACACCATTGACGCTCATCACAGGGCCACTGAAGCAGTTGTTGAAGCGAAACACGCTCAAAGACAGAGATAAAGAACTGCTG
The DNA here is from genome assembly GCF_900102205.1 of Prevotella sp. khp1. Taxonomy (NCBI): domain Bacteria; kingdom Pseudomonadati; phylum Bacteroidota; class Bacteroidia; order Bacteroidales; family Prevotellaceae; genus Prevotella; species Prevotella sp. khp1. Next base: position 685,378 of record NZ_FNJZ01000002.1, on the reverse strand, counting down.
GAGATAGTTGACCGCAATGTTTCGCAACTGGAGTCGCTGGTGTCGGATGTACTAAACTTCCGACGTGAAGTTCAAAACACCGTCAGCGATAATAGTGTGCCCGACGAAAAGAGCCTGGCGGGATCGAAAGACATTGTCCACGAATCGCATCTCAACATGCTGAATCAGACAGATGCTGAAGAACTGCCCAATATACTGATTGTGGAGGACAACGATGACATGCGCCGCTATCTGCGCACGCTGCTAGCCGACAGATTCTACGTGTTGGAGGCCAGCGACGGACAGAGCGGACTCAAACTGGCCCGTGAGAGCGTGCCCGACCTAATAGTAAGCGACGTGATGATGCCAGTGATGGACGGTCTGCAACTCTGTAAACAGCTGAAAGAAGATTTAATCACCAGCCACATACCAGTAATCCTGCTGACGGCCCGCAGCGAAGAGCACCAACAGATGGAAGGCTATGAGAGTGGTGCTGATGCCTACCTCACCAAGCCCTTCAGCGCCGAGTTGCTGGTGAGCCGCATCTACAATCTGCTGTCATCGAGAAGAAAACTGCGCAACCTGTTTGACGACAAACTAGAGAAAGCACCAGCAGATGTAAAGCTGACAACACAGGACAAACTGTTTATGAACCAACTGAAGGAAGCCATCAACCAGAGCATGGCCAATCCCAACCTAAAGATGGACGAGCTGGGCGAGCAGTTGGGCATCAGTCGTGTGCAGCTGTACCGCAAGGTGAAGACACTGACAGGCCTCTCACCAGTAGAACTGCTACGACAGATGCGACTACAGAAAGGCAAGATACTACTGAACACCACAACCAAGACAATAGCTGAAATAGCATACGAGGTAGGTTTCAGTTCGTCGAGCTACTTCTCGAATTGTTTCAAGAAGCAGTTCGGCAAATTGCCGATGGAATTAAGAGAATAGCCTAAAATACACTTGAAAACGCAACGATAACAAATATTATAAAAAGCATCGCAATATTGATACATGCAACATTTTTTATGGCGGTTTGAACGTTTTTTTAAAGGTTCAAGCCGCTTTTGTTAGTACTTTTGCGACAAATATTTTAATTCACAGAGTACTAACCAAATTTAAACGATCAACAATGGAACAACTAAAGAAAATGTTTCTGAGTTTAGTTTTCATCTTTACAAGTACACTTATGTACGCGCAAAGTGAGATTCGTGGTACGGTGGTTGACGCTACAGGCGAACCAATCATTGGTGCCACAGTGATGGAGAAAGGGACTTCGAATGGTACGATTACCGATTTTGATGGTAACTTTAGAATTAAGGTAAAAGATGGCACCATTCTCGTGTTCTCATACATCGGTTTTGAGACACAGGAGCATCCTGCAAAGAATGGTTTGAACATCACCTTAAAAGACAACGCCAAGGAACTGGCCGAGGTGGTAGTAACTGGTTACCAGACCCAGCGTAAGGCCGATCTGACTGGTTCGGTATCAGTAGTAGAGACCAAGGACCTCAAGACCTCGTCGGACACCGACCCCATGCGAGCACTGCAGGGTAAGGTGCCAGGTATGACCATCACGAGCAATGGTTCACCTGTAGGAGCAGGTACTGTTCGTATCCGTGGTATCGGATCGTTCAATTCATCACAGGACCCACTGTTCGTTATCGACGGCGTGCCCACAACGACCAATCTGAACACGCTGAACATGAACGATATCGAGTCGATGCAGGTTTTGAAGGATGCTGCTTCGGCCTCTATCTATGGTAGCCGTGCTGCCAATGGTGTGATTATCATCACTACCCGCAGCGGCAAGAAGGGCGACAAAGTGAAAGTTGACTTCTCGGCCAACCTGACAGCTCAGTTCTACAATAAGCAGAGCATGATGAAGCTGTCGAACACTGCCGAATATGCGACTGCTATGGCTCAGGCTGCCATGAACGACGGACTGAATCCTGAGGCATACGCCAACAACTATGGTTTGACACTGCATGCAGCCAATGGCACACCCATCTCGGCTTACAACCCCGCCACAGGACAGATGGAGAACTTCACCGTGAACGGTTTGTACGACGGATTTATGAACGCTAAGAGAACCATGCGTTTCAGCAATACCGACTGGTTGAAGGAGATTTCGCGCACCGGTTTCTCACAGAACTACGACCTTTCTATCTCGAACGCTACCGAGAAGTCGTCGGCACTGTTCTCATTCGGATACAAGAAAAACATGGGTATTTTGAAATACACTGATTTTGAGAGTTTCTCAGCCCGTATCAACACCAGCTTCAAGCTCAACAAATTGGTGACCATCGGTGAGAATGCCACTATCACATATTCTAACCAGGTTGACTGTCAGCCTCTGGAGAATGCCTTGAAGATGTCGCCAACACTGCCTGTTTATGAGGAGGACGGTGTAACATTCTCGGGTCCGGTAGGTGGTATGAGCGACCGTCAGAACCCACTTCGTGAGTTGTATCACAACCGCGACAACCGCCTGAAGATGTGGCGTATCTTTGGCAACGCCTACGTCAACGTGGAGCCTATCAAGGGACTGCTGTTACGTTCTAACTTCGGTCTCGACCTCTGGTCGGAGAATATCCACAGCGTAACATACACCTGGCACTCTGACGTGGTAAACAACTCTACCCCATCAGCCAACATGGGTGCTAAGACATCGGTTAAGTGGACCTGGTCGAACACTGCCAACTATAACTTCACACTTGGTACCGACCATTCGTTCATCGTACTGGGTGGTATGGAGCTCCACAGAGATATCAATGACTGGTCGAATGCCTACGCACAGATGTTTGCCATTGAGAACTACGACTATATGTATCCCGACGCAGCCACCGGTACACAGCGTGCAACAGGTATGCAGGAGGGCTACAATCTGGTATCATTCTTCGGCAAGCTCGATTATAACTTCAAGGATCTGGTACTGGCTTCGTTCACTATCCGTCACGACGGTTCTAGCCGCTTTGGTGAGAACAACCGCTACGGTACCTTCCCCGCAGCCACACTCGGTTATCGTATCTCACAGCACTTGAAACAGAGTTGGATTGACGATCTGAAGATTCGTGCATCATGGGGACAGACTGGTAACCAGGCTATCTCGAACTATGCGCGCTACGGTCTTTATGCTGCTACCTATGGTGGTGGACGTAACGAATCGACTGCCTACGACCTGAATCTGGCCGGCAGCGGCATCTTCCCTTCAGGATTCCGTGCCACACAGGCCCAGAACAACAACCTGAAATGGGAGACTACCGAGCAGTGGAACGCTGGTCTCGACTTCCGTTTCTTCGGCAGCTCACTCTATGGTACATTCGATACCTATATTAAAAAGGTGAAAGATATGCTGATCAACCCTGCCTATCTGGGTTCGATGGGTGAAGGTGGTGCCAGCTGGCTGAACGGTCCAAGTCTGCAGAACTGGGGTATGGAGTTGGCACTCGGCTACCGCCATACAACACAATACGGTTTGCAGTACAATATCAATGGAAACATCGACTTCTACCGCTCAAAGGTGACCTATCTGCCTGAGACCACAACGGGTTCTTACGTTCACACAGCCAAGCAGAATCTGGTAGAATCGAAGAAGCCCTATGGCTCTATCGTTGGTTATGTGGTTGACGGATTATTCCAAACCCGTGAGGAGGTTATCGCAAGCGGTCAGGACAATGCCCGTGTAGGCGGTTTGAAGTATGCCGACCTGGATGGTAATGGTGTCATCAACGAGCAGGACCAGACTTGGATTTTCAATCCAGTACCCAATTACTCATGGGGCTTGAATGTGGACCTGAGTTATAAGAACTTCGATTTCAACATGTTCTGGCAAGGCGTAGCTGGTCAGGATGTATATAACGACCAGAAGTTCCAGACCGACTTCTACAGTCTGACCGATGCCGGTTCGAACAAGGGTAACCGTATGCTGGGTGCATGGACCACTGCCAACACCAGCAGTACCATCCCAGCCTTGACAACCAACAACACTGGTAATGAGAACCGCACCTCGACCTACTTTGTAGAGAATGGTTCTTACGCCAAATTACGTCAGGTACAGTTGGGTTACAATCTGCCAAAGAGTTTTATCAACAAGCTGAACATGTCGAGCGCTCGTGTATATGTTTCAGGTCATAACCTGCTCACCATCAAGAGTAGCTCACTCACCTGTTCGGATCCTGAGAACCCACGCTGGATGTATCCTAACAGTACCAGCATCTCACTTGGACTCCAGGCAAGCTTCTAAGGATTGAAGAACTGAAGGATTAAAGAATTGAAGGATTAAAGTTTTTAATAGCAATACAATTATGAAGACAATATATCAAGCAATCTGCGCAGGTCTGATCGTTTGCGGTACGCTCACATCGTGCAACGATTTCATCGACGTAACTCCAAAGGGTGTTATCAATGAAGACATTGCCATGAGTCAGCCCGAAGAGATGGTGACTGCTGCTTACGCCAAATTGGGCGACGACTGGTACACCTATCCGTTTAACCTCTGGCCTTACGGCGACGTATCATCAGACGATGCCATGAAAGGTGGTTCGGGTACTACAGACACAAACTACCACCCAGTAGAGGTATGGTCAACTCTGACAGCTTCTACCCCCGATCATATGGACGAATTGTGGTATCACTTCTATTGTTCGATCAGCCGTTGTAACCGTGCATTAGTATCATTGGCCAACAGTACGACTATGGACGAACAAACAAAGGCCATCCGCGAAGGCGAGGTTCGTTTCCTCCGTGCCCACTTCTATTTCAAACTGGTGCAGCTTTGGAATCAGGTGCCCTGGATCGACGAAGAGGTTTACAAGGTTCACTCTGAGGAGCAGACCCGTAACGATGAGTTTTCACACGAAGAGCTGATGCAGAAGATTGTAGCAGACTTCAAGGCCGCCTACGATGTACTGCCTGTACAACAGCAGCAGGGTGGACGTGCCAACAAGATAGCAGCTGCAGCTTATCTGGCCAAGTGCTACCTGACCATGGCTTGGGGCGACGGCTACGAGGCCAATACCGGCGTAAGCCATATCAACAGTCAGTATATGCAGGAAGTGCTGAAATACACACAGGAGGTTGCTAACTCACAGTATGGCTATCTGGAGGACTTCGGCGATATCTTCCTGCCTGAGTACAAGAATTCAAAAGAGAGCATCTTCGCTGTCCAGCATTCTGACTATCAGGACGACAACACCCTGTATGGACGCGCCAACTGGAGTAACATGCTGAATGGCTGCTGGGGTATCTGGTCGTGCGGTTGGGACTTCCACAAGCCCACACAGAACCTGGTGAACGCATTCAAGACAAAGGACGGTCTGCCCATGTTTGATAATTATAACGATCAGATCGACTATCCTATCAACGGTGTGCCAACAGCCCAGAAGTGGGATCCACGTTTGTTCCACACAGTAGGTATGCCTACATTCCCATACAAATACGAGGCTCAGTACACCATGACTACCGACAACTCTCGTACACCAAACACCTATGGCTACTATGCCTCTCTGAAGGAAGTGCCACAGCGTTCTAAGGGCGAGACATTCGACAACCCATGGCAGGCATTCGCCATGAACGACTATGTACTGCGCTATACCGACGTGATGCTGATGCGTGCAGAGGCACTGATTGAAACCGGCTCACTGGAAGAGGCCCGTACCATCATTAACAATATCCGTCAGCGTGCTAAGAATTCTGTAGCCAAGCACATTGCATACGCTGCCGACCAGTGCGAGATTGCCCTCTATCCTACCTCGTATTTCCAAGATAAGGAGACTGCCCGTAAGTGTCTGCAATGGGAGCGCCGCTTGGAGATGGCCATGGAGAGCAACCGCTTCTTCGACCTGCGCCGCTGGGGTATTGCTTCGAAGACCCTGAATGCATTCTTTGAGACCGAGAAAGATGTTGTTTACAACGAACAGACCTACGCCCAATATTATAAGGATGCCCACTTTACGCCAGGCAAGAATGAGTACTTCCCACTGCCTTACATCCAGCTCTACTACGTTCCTGGTCTTTACACCCAGAACAAGGGATACAATTAATAAATGGATAATTGATAATTGACAATTGATAATTAAGGATTATGAAAAAGATATCATTCATTATAATGGCGATGTTTGCCTTAGTCCTGACCGCCTGTCAGGACAAGGACATCGACCGTGAGGCCATGAAGCTCAGTGCTCCCGATGCATCACAGATCACAGGTCAACTGTCAGGCGACGACTACATCTGGTCGTGGCCAGCCCAGAACGCTCAGATGCGAGTTGCTATCTACCGCAATGGAACCATCTCGAACACAGAGACCGTCAGCGGCAATACCTTTACACATAAGAATGTGCCCACCAACGTGGCATTTGAATATGTGTTCAAACTGACCGACGGCAGCAACGTATCTACCGGCGTTGTCAAGAACTACACCCGCGAAGGTGCAAGCAGCATCAGTGGCTTACAGATGAGTCAGCTTGACAAAGACGGCGGTTACGATGCCCTGGTTACTTGGAACAAGGCAACCGATGCCACAAGTATCATACTGACTGCCACTAACGGTGTAAGAACCATTACAGAAACGCTGGCTGGTACCGACACCCAATATCTCATTAAGGATGTTGAGACAGGCGACACATGGGAGGTGAAACTGGTAGCCCAGAACGAAAAGGGCACATCGCTGTCAACCACATCATCGCTCCGTATCGGTAAGACCGCCATCGGCTTCCTGAGCATCTACGCCACTCCAGATGAGCTAGTAGAGAAGGGCGACGACGACGAGGCTTCGGCTTGGCTCTGGCTGCACGAGACCTATCCTACAGCACAGTTCGTACCATTCGCAAGCATCACATCTGCCGACGTCATTGAGCCATTCCGTGTGCTGTTCTGGCTGCGCGACCTTGAGGGTGTCAGCGAAAGTGACGTATGGAATATTCCTACCGACGTACAAGCTGCCACACCAATCATCAAGGAGTGGTATAAGAACGGCGGAAGCATGCTGCTGTGGAGTCATGCCACCGTATATGCAGGACACCTGGGACGTATCAATCTCGATGAGATGAAGGGCAACGACCATGCCTTCGGATTCGGTGAGGGTGGCATCAACAACGACGTGTGGAAGATGGCTGTTGAGTTGAATCCCGACCACAAGTTCAAGAAAGATCACTCTTCTCACCCCATCTATAAGGGTCTGGAAGTAGAAACCACTCCCGACACCAAACTCATTGCCTTCAAGGGACCAGGTTGGACTGAGGACCACAACTGTCTGTACTTCAATCTGCCTAGTCTGTGGACCGGCATCGGTAACCAGGAGGAGGCTTGCTACACTCAGTGCACACAGACCTACGGTGTATATCCACTCGGCACCTGGGACAGCCAGATATGGTGGGTTAGCCAGATGAACGTTTGGGAGGCTCAGCAGGGTAATACCGAGTTTAAGGGCACACTGCTTTGCATCGGTAACGGTGGTTGCGAATTCTCTATGAAGAATGCCGACGGTACTCCTGACAAGAGCGCTCATCCAAAGAACAATATCTATCAGGACAATGTCCTTACTCTCGCCAAGAATTCTCTTGAATATCTGAAGACAAGATAATAGATAGCGTTAGTGATAGAAAAATATGAAGAAATTCTGTAATTTCTTTTCTGCAATGATGGTAACCGCTACAATGGCGGTTACCATTCTTGGTTGTACAAGTGATGATCCCAAGAAGGAACAACCAGCTCCCGAGCCACCCACGCCAGTGGAGCCTGTCGATCCTCCTGCACCTACGCCAACACCTGGCAGTTACACCGAATTGTATCGCCCGCAGATACACTTCACGCCGGCTAAGAACTGGATGAATGATCCCAACGGTATGGTGTACGTTGATGGCGTTTATCATCTGTTCTACCAATATAATCCCCAAGGCAACAGCTGGGGTAATATGTCGTGGGGTCATGCCACCAGTACCGATCTGATTCACTGGACAGAGCAGGCCGTAGCCCTGACACGCGATGAATTGGGCGATATCTTCTCTGGTTCGGCTGTCATCGATCATAACAATACTGCAGGTTTCGGTGCAGGCGCCATGGTGGCATTCTATACTTCGGCTGGCGATGCCGGACAGCAGCAAAGCATGGCTTATTCTACAGATGGCGGTAAGAACTTTACACGCTACACCGCCAACCCCATTATTAAGAATAATGACGACCGCCAGCGCGACCCCAAGGTGTTCTGGCATGCCGACTCCCAGCAATGGATTATGTCGCTGGCCAAAGGTTGGAGCAAGGGCATAGAGTTCTTCGGCTCTACCGATATGAAGACCTGGACCAAGCTAAGCACGTTTGTGGTCGACCTACCTGGTCGTCCCGACTTGCAGTGGGAGTGCCCCGATTTGCTGCAGTTTGGCGATAAGTGGGTGCTGATAGTAAGTGTAAACCCAGGCGGCCCCGTATTGGGCTCTGGCACCATGTACTTTGTTGGTCAGTTCGATGGCAAGGAATTCAAGGCCGATGCACTCGACTATCCGCTCTGGCTCGACTATGGTATGGACAACTATGCTGGCGTTACCTGGAGCAATACCGGCGATAGAAAACTGCTGATTGGTTGGATGAACAACTGGAGCTATGCTGGCGATGTGCCTTGTTCGCCTTGGCGTTCGGCAATGACTTTGCCTCGCGAGTTGAAACTTATCAACTACAACGGCACTCCTTTGTTGGCCAACACTGTGGTTAGCGAAATCGATAAGATAGCCGGTAGTTGGCTGTCGGCAGGCGCAAGTCTTGATGTAAAAGATGCCTATCAGCTTAGAATCAAGCTCAATCTTGATAAGAACTCTACCATCACGCTGGGTAATTCGTTCGATGAGAAATACGTCATCGATATTAATGCTTCGTCCAGCATGCTTACTGTTCATCGCACCTCTGCTACAGGTAAGACTAATTTCAACGGAACATTCTCAGTTCCTTCAATGCGAGCCCCTCTGAATGTTTCAGGTACTACTGTAACGCTCGACATCTACGTTGATCAGTCGTCAGTAGAGCTCTTTACAGAAAATGGCACCATGTCGATGACCAACCTCATCTTCCCCCAGAGCATTTATAACACTCTGACAGTGTCTGGTGCTGATTACGAGGCTCAAGTCCGTCAGCTCAGCAGAATCTGGTAATATTATCAGTCACAATAAAAAATCGTTCATTGCATGTATTATTGTAACAATGAACGATTTTTGTTAGTGATTGAAACAATATTTATCGATGGATATTGAAAAACGCCGTAACTTTGCCGCAGAAGATTTAGGATACGGTCATATTGTTATTAGTTAGTTAAATTGTTTTAGGTTCATCGAGTGATTAATTGGTTAAAAGTTAATTAGTAAGTTAGTAGTAAGGTAATGCATTGGTTTTTCAAAAAAACGTGCGGTTCGTGAGAGTCGCACTTTTTTTTTGAAGTGTTGTATTTGCAAAGTACCTAGAGAACAATTGCACGTTAGGTACTTTGCAATTGAAAAGTAGTTAGAGAAAAAATAGCAGTCGCTTACAAATAAAAAAAAGATAGATTCATCTTCCACTTCCACTAAACACCGCTCAAAGTCGTATAAGCACAGGGTATACAGCAAGTGGAAGAGACTTATTTCTATTCCACTTGCCTTCCACCAAATATAAAATTCTCTAGAGAATTATACAACGAGCTAGGCAATCTATAACCACAACATAACGTATCACTCGAAAATTCTCTAGAGAATTTCATTACTACCTAGTGTTTCAGATCTTTCTAGATGGTTATCCAATTTCTTTCTCCAGGGCTATCGATGCTAAAATGTGGAAGTGAAGTGGAATAGAAATATTGCTCTTCCACTTGCTGAAAGCCTCATATATAAAAGACATAAGGCTAGTTTGGTGGAAGTGGAATAGAAATTTATAAAAAAGTTTGGTGATGTAAAAATCTATGTGTATCTTTGCAGGGTTATTTAAAAAACAACAAGACAATGAGTACAACTAAAGTAACCCTAATCAACAAGCGCGACGGCAAGGAGCGCTATACACGACACCTGATGAGCGACGCTGTAGAGATGATTCGCACAGGAAAACTGAAGAGTGGCAAACTGATAGACGAACTGACAGAGCGACCCGCCATCTGTTTCTCGTCGATGCTGATGACAAAGGCTGGACGACAGTGGACAGATGTGTATAATGGTTGTGTGCTGTTGGAAATCAACAACCTGCCCGATCGAAAAACGGCTGAAGACATCCGCAATGAGGCCAGCTATATACCATATACCATGATGGCCTTCATAGGCGCCGACGGACGATCAGTAAAGATAGTATGTCAGGCCGAAGAGCGTGACATGTGGCAGAATCCAGATGGCTACGACCTGAAGGAGGTGGAGCAGTTTCATCGCAATGCCTACGCCAAGTTCCACTACATCTACTCCACCCAGTTGGCCGTACGTGTAGACAACATCCCACCATCGCTACATTCTAGTTGTGTGCTGAGTCACGACCCAGGCATATTCTACGACCCAGATGCAGTCGCCATCCTGGTTTCGCCTTTTGAGAACACGACTGAGCGACTATCGAAGACGGCAAAACTAGACGAACAAGCATCTAATAATAAGGTGATACCAGGCTTGTCTACTGAGGCATCGATGCGCCATGAGTATCAGGCATGCAAGGCCGATGCACTTGAGACATGCCGACTAGATAGCAAGGAGGAGTTTGTGGCTCATTGCCTGGAAGTGCTCGCCTTCAACTGTCACGAAAGCGGCATCGATGAGGCCTTTGCCGTAAGGATGACGCTCTACGACAATCGACTGAACGAGGACGCAACGTATGTTCAGACGGTGTTCGACTCGCAATACAGCAAGACGCTGAAAGCCACTTGGCCACTGAAACACGTAAAGCCATCGCAGCTTCTGACTTACAAGACGGAGTCGTTCCTAAATTCGCGCTACGAACTGCGAAAGAACGTGATGACTGGTGTGGCACAGTATCTTTCGAAGGACTCGTACGACTATAAATTCCGTGATCTGACTAAGGAGGTGATGAACACCATGTCGATACGTGCCCTGAAAGCTGGTCTCGACTCGTGGGACAAGGACATCAAACGCTATGTGGAGTCGACGTTGATACCACAATACGACCCAGTGAACGAATGGTTGGAGCAGTTGCCGCAGTGGGATGGCATCGACCGTGTGACGCCTTTGGCACAACGCATAAAAACGTCTAACCCGCACTGGGTGAGCGACTTCCACACCTGGATGCTGTCGATGGTGGCCCACTGGAAGGGTATCGATCGCAATCATGGTAATGCCATCGTGCCGATGCTGATTGGCGAACAGGGTTGTGGTAAATCTGCCTTCTGCGGCCTCATCCTGCCAGAAGAACTGCGCGAGTACTATAACGATAAGATCGACTTTAAGAACGAGACGGCCATCAATCTGGGCCTGACCTCGTTTGCACTTATCAACATCGACGAGTTTGATATGCTCTCAAGGAGTCAGCAACCATTGCTAAAACATCTTATCTCTAAGTCGGACGTAAAAATGCGCCCACCCTACGGCAAGGCCTACGAACAGCGAAAACGTTATGCATCGTTCATCGCCACAACCAACAACTCACGCCCGCTGCCTGACGACAAAACTGGTTCGCGACGTTTTGTCTGCATCGTAGTCGAGCAACAGATTGACTACCTTACTCCAATAGATTATCCACAGCTCTATGCCCAGTTGGTAGCTGAGATCAGTCAAGGTCGCCAGTACTGGTTTGATGAGGCCGACAACCAGCGCATCATCAGCGAGAATCATCGTTTCGAACGCGTAGGTAGCATCGAGAAGATGATTTCAGAAACGTTCCGCCCCACCCTCGACGACGACAAGTCACACCGCATGAGTGTAGATGACATCGTACAGACGCTCAACAAGACGTTCCCCAACTTCCATCTAACCAAGAGCATCAACATAGAAGTAGGCCGCGCCCTGAGTCAACTAGGCTACAAGCCCCACAAGACGAATACATGTCAAATGTATAGTATTGAGGAGAAATAAAACTTTTAATTATCGTTCATTGCATAAAAATTTGTTGCAATGAACGATTTTTCTTATTGTTTGAAACATTATTAATAGGATATACACGCGAAATACACTACCTTTGCAGCAGAAATCTAAAATCGTACAACAAAAAATGAATAGCAAAATGAGAAAAACGGTAATGATGATGGTGACAGCCGTGCTTACCTCTGCATCGGCAATGGCGCAGGTAACGCCTATGGTGCTGGGCGAGAAGCATGCCATGCTACGAGTGGAACAACCAAGCAAATACTTGCTGCTGCCCGTACAGGAAACTGAGGACATTGCAGCAATAGCTGTGGTAAACGGGAAGAACGAGATGGTGCAGCGCATCAATGTGAAGTTGGCAGTAGACCGCGTAGACTATTATGTGCCCTATGAACTGAAAGATGCCCAGCTGCTCGACATCGAGTTTCATGGCGACCGCCGTCTGAAAGGTGCCGTAGGCGAGTTCGCCTGTTGGAAGGAAATCAAATACTCCGATACATATGACACCACAAACCGTGAGCATTTCCGCCCCGTATATCATCACACCCCAGCTTATGGTTGGATGAATGACCCGAATGGTATGTTCTACAAAGATGGTGTTTGGCATCTCTTCTATCAGTACAACCCTTATGGTTCACAATGGGAGAACATGCACTGGGGCCACTCTACGTCGAAAGACCTGGTGCATTGGGAAGCACAGCCACAGACATTCGAGCCCGACTGGTTGGGTAGCATCTTCAGTGGCTCATGTATCACCAACGGAGATGATGTAATAGCCTTCTACACCTCAGCCGGTCACCACCAGACACAGTCGATGGCCATATCAAAAGACGGTGGAATGACATTCAAGAAATATGAAGGAAACCCTATACTGACCAGCGACAAGCCCGACTTCCGCGACCCCAATGTGTTCTGGTTTGAGGGCACCAAGCGCTGGGTGATGATCCTGGCAGTGGGTCAGGAGATGCAGCTCTACTCGTCAGAGAACCTGAAAGACTGGAAATACGAGTCAGCTTTCGGTCAGGAGTATGGCAATCACGGTGGTGTGTGGGAGTGCCCAGACCTGATGAAGATCGACAACAAGTGGGTGCTTATCTGCAACATCAACCCTGGCGGCCCCTTCGGCGGTAGTGCTACACAGTACTTTGTGGGCCAGTTTGACGGACATAAGTTTACCTGCGAGTCGATGCCAAAGGTAACTAAATGGATGGACTATGGCAAGGATCACTATGCTACCGTATCATTCTATAACGCACCCGAGAACCGCCATGTAGTACTGGCATGGATGAGCAACTGGCAGTATGCCAACCAGGTGCCAACCAAGCAGTATCGCTCGGGCAACAGCATTCCTCGCGACCTGGGACTGTTTAACTTTGGCGAGGAGACATACGTAAGCGTAGTACCATCGAAGGAGATGCTGGCTATGCGTGGCGCCAAAGTGAGGAAGCCTACTGAGGCTTGCGAGATAGTAGTGGACGTGAAGAATCAGGCGGAGATTGTGCTCTCGAACTCAAAGGGCGAAGAGGTTGTGATGGTTTACGACGGACAGCGCCAGAGCTTCAGCATGGACCGCACAAAGAGTGGCGACGTGAGTTTCAGCGAAGCATTCGCATGCACAACTATCGCGCCCACCTATGGACATATCAAACAGCTGCGATTGTTTATCGACCGCTGTTCTATCGAGGCCTTCGATGCAGAAGGAAAGATGGCAATGACAAACCTGGTATTCCCATCAGAACCTTATAATAACATAAAGGTGAAGGGCGGAAAGGCGACCATATATGAGATTAAGAAGTAAGAATTTAGAATTTAGAGAATATTTAGTAATATGAAGAAATTTGCTCTGATCCCCGTGATGTTCTGCTTTTTCGCCATGGGATTTGTCGACCTGGTGGGCATTGCATCGAACTATGTGAAGGAAGACCTGCAGCTGACAGACAGCGTGGCCAACATCTTCCCGTCGCTCGTATTCTTCTGGTTCCTGATTTTCAGCGTACCTACGGGGATGCTGATGAACAAGATCGGACGAAAGAACACTGTACTGCTGTCGCTCGGCGTGACCATCGCATCGCTGCTATTGCCTCTGTTTGGCGAGAACTTCCCGATTATGCTATGCGCATTCTCGCTGCTTGGCATAGGTAACGCCCTGATGCAGACATCGCTTAACCCACTGGTATCAACAGTGATGGGCGGCGGCAATCTGGCATCGACACTCACCTTCGGACAGTTTATCAAGGCCATCGCCTCGTTTCTGGCACCATATCTGGCCATGTGGGGCGCCACACAGGTTCTGCCTTCGTTCGGTTACGACTGGCGAGTGCTGTTTATGATCTACTTCGTGGTGGGCATTCTGGCTGCAGCGCTACTCGCAATTACTCCTATCGAAGAAGAACAGACGTCAGGCAATGCATCGACATTTACTGAATGCCTGAAGCTGCTAGGCACACCTATCGTACTGCTATCATTCTTTGGTATCATGTGTCATGTGGGCATCGATGTGGGCACCAACACCACAGCACCAAAGATTCTGATGGAACGACTGGGACTGACACTTAACGACGCAGCATTTGCTACCAGTCTGTACTTCATATTCCGTACTATCGGCTGCCTTACCGGATCGTTCTTCCTGCGAGTATTGCCTAATCGCACATTCTTCGTAATCAGCGTAGTGATGATGGCGCTATCGATGTGCGGACTCTTTATCGGCACAGAAAAATGGATTCTCTACGCAGCAATCGCACTGGTGGGCTACGGCAACTCAAATATCTTCTCTATCTGTTTTGCACAGGCACTCACAGCCATGCCACAGAAGCAGAACGAGGTGTCGGGTTTGATGATTATGGGCTTGTTTGGAGGCACGATTTTTCCACTGCTGATGGGAATTGCCAGCGACGCCATGGGCCAGGCCGGCGCAGTAGCAGTAATGGCTGTTGGAGTGATTTATCTGTTTACCTATATTAAGAACGTAAAAAACAACTAAGTATTATGAAGAGATATATAGTAGGCCTCGGAGAGGCATTGTGGGACGTACTTCCCGAAGGAAAGAAACTTGGTGGCGCACCAGCCAACTTCGCTTATCATACAGCACAGTTTGGTTTGGATACCATCGCCATCAGCGCACTTGGCGACGACGCGTTGGCCGAGGAGACCATTGAGGCGCTGAAAGAGCACAACCTCAACTACCTGATGCCCCAGGTACCCTATCCTACCGGTACGGTACAAGTGACGCTAACGGGCGACGGCATACCCACCTATGACATTAAGGAAAACGTAGCATGGGACAATATCCCCTTTACCGACGAGATGGAGGAGATAGCCAAGAATGCACGTGCAGTTTGTTTCGGATCGCTGGCACAGCGCAACGTAGTAAGTCGTGAGAATATACGTAAGTTCCTGGATGCCACCCCTGAAGACTGTATAAAAATCTGCGACATCAACCTGCGCCAACAGTTCTACACGAAGGAGATTCTTGAGGACTCGTTCTGCATCTGCAACATCCTAAAAATCAACGACGAAGAGTTGGTAGTGGTTAACCGCATGTTCGGCTACGACGGACTGGATATGCGCGGTACCTGCGAGAAGATAGTTCAGGACTATCAACTGAAGATGCTGGTACTAACCTGCGGCACTAACGGATCGTATGTATTTACCGACGACGGTCTGACATCGTTCCAGGATACGCCAAAGGTAGAAGTGGCCGATACAGTAGGCGCTGGCGACTCGTTTACTGGTTCGTTCTGTGCATCAATCATCAACGGGAAACCCGTACAGGAAGCCCATAAAATCGCCGTCAGAGTAAGTGCCTTTGTATGCACCCAGAACGGTGCCATGCCCGTGATTCCAGAAGAGCTGAAAAAGTAAATATCCAAAATCATAAAATGATATGTCGGAGTGGCAAAAGCGCTACTCCGGCATTATTTTTTAATTTCTTTAACCTAAAAAGAATTGTGTGCGCACAAAATATTGCTAAATGCCACTTGTCAATTCGAGAATAATTTGTAACTTTGCAGCGCTTTTTAGAAAGTTATATATAACAAAAGGATAATATTCACAACTTAAAATAAAGATTAGTAATATGGCAAAGTTAGATTTGACTCAGTATGGCATTACAGGTTCTACCGTAATTGCACACAATCCATCGTATGAGACTCTGTTCGCAGAGGAGACAAAGGCTGGCCTCGAGGGTTTCGACAAGGGCGTAAACACCGAGCTCAACGCTGTAAACGTAATGACTGGTATCTACACCGGCCGTTCACCTAAGGATAAGTACATCGTAAAGGATGCACAGAGCGAGGACAAGGTATGGTGGACTTCTGAGGAATATAAGAACGACAACCACCCCATGAGCGAGGAGGTTTGGAAGCAGGTTAAGGACATCGCTATCAAGGAGCTCTCTAACAAGAACCTCTATGTAGTAGATGCTTTCTGCGGTGCTAACGAGGCTACACGTCTGGCTGTTCGCTTCATCGTTGAGGTAGCATGGCAGGCACACTTCGTAACAAACATGTTCATTCAGCCTACTGCTGAGGAGCTGGAGAAGTTCGAGCCTAACTTCGTAATCTACAACGCCTCTAAGGCTAAGGTTGAGAACTACAAGGAGCTGGGTCTGAACTCAGAGACTTGTGTTGCCTTCAACACAACAAGCCGCGAGCAGTGCATCATCAACACATGGTACGGTGGTGAGATGAAGAAGGGTATGTTCTCTATGCAGAACTACTATCTGCCTCTGCAGGGTATCGCTTCAATGCACTGCTCTGCTAACACCGACATGGAGGGTAAGAACACAGCTATCTTCTTCGGTCTGTCTGGTACAGGTAAGACCACTCTGTCAACCGATCCAAAGCGTCTGCTGATTGGTGACGACGAGCACGGATGGGACGACGAGGGCGTATTCAACCTCGAGGGTGGTTGCTACGCTAAGGTTATCAACCTTGACAAGGAGAGCGAGCCCGATATCTACAATGCTATCCGTCGTAACGCTCTGCTCGAGAACGTAACTGTTGCTGAGGATGGTAAGATCGACTTCGCTGATAAGAGCGTAACTGAGAATACTCGTGTATCATATCCTATCGACCACATCGAGAAGATTGCCCAGAAGGTAAATGGTAAGAGTGCTGGTCCTGACGCTAAGAACGTTATCTTCCTGAGCGCTGACGCATTCGGTGTACTGCCCCCAGTATCTATCCTGACTCCTGAGCAGACTAAGTACTACTTCCTCTCAGGTTTCACAGCTAAGCTGGCTGGTACAGAGCGCGGTATCACTGAGCCTACTCCAACATTCTCTGCTTGCTTCGGTCAGGCATTCCTCGAGCTGCACCCAACAAAGTATGCTGAGGAGCTGGTTAAGAAGATGGAGAAGAGCGGTGCTAAGGCATACCTCGTAAACACTGGTTGGAACGGTACTGGTAAGCGTATCTCTATCCGCGATACTCGTGGTATCATCGACGCTATCCTGGGTGGTGCTATCCTGAACGCTCCTACCAAGAAGATCCCTTACTTCGACTTCGAGGTTCCAACACAGCTTGAGGGCGTTGACACCAACATCCTTGATCCTCGCGACACTTACGCTAACGCTGCTGAGTGGGAGGAGAAGGCTAAGGATCTGGCTGGCCGTTTCATCAAGAACTTCAAGAAGTACGAGGGCAACGAGGCTGGTAAGGCTCTGGTAGCTGCTGGTCCAAAGCTCTAATAAGAGATTTATCACTTTAAATATCAGAATTGGCTGCGCCGAAAGGCGTGGCCAATTTTTATTGATATATATCAAAATCAACTCTTGAGACCCTCAACTATTCACTATTCACTTTTAGTTTCTCACTTTTTCTTTGTACCTTTGCACTTGTAATCGGGAGATTACATGTATTTCATTAGGTTTTTTATTAGTTAGATTTTAAGGTAAAAGATTATGTTATTAGATTTTCAAACAACTGTTATGTTAGTAACGGTTGGATTATCTGCCGGCCTGAGCATTTATACGCTCATGCATACTAACATACGTTGAATTGAGTGCGGGGTGAGTGATTCATACCGCGCTCTTTTTGGTATTAAAACCCTAAACTAACTTAAAATCGGTCAAATTATGGCATATTTTCATTAATTATAAGTAGAAATGTGCTCATTTTTGCAGAAATGTGCGTAAATTTGCAGCCAAATTGAACAAAATAGAGATTATTGACTCAATGAAAAGATATATTTCTACGCTTTGCATGATGCTGGCGGGTGCCCTGCTGATGACTTCGTGCCTGAAGGACGAGAACGACGACACCACCCAGTATTACAACAACACGGCTATTACACAGTTCAAGCTGTCGTGTGTAAATCGTTATGTACATACCACAACTTCGGCAGGTGCGGATTCTGTTTACAAGAAAACGTTGAGCGACCCTGTTGTATTCACCATCGATCAGGCACAGCGCAAGATATATAATACCGACTCGCTGCCATCGGATGTTGACTTGAACCACGTTCTGGCCACAATCAGCAGCCTTAACTCTGGTACGGTGGTAGTAAACTACCCAGATAAGAACGGCGAAGACTCACTGCTCTACTACAGCAGTACCGACTCGATCGACTTTACCAAGCTGAAAGACCTGCGTGTATACGCACAGAGCGGTAACAGCTATCGCACTTATGCAGTATCAATCAACGTACACCAGGCCGAGACAAATAAGATGATTTGGGAGCAGAAGACTGCTGCCGACCTGCCTACCGATGCTAAGAAAGCCCTTTGGGAACAGAAAGCTGCTGCAGCAGGTATGAAACAGTTGTTAGGCTATGGCACAGCCGAGGGATATGCATTTGGCACCGACGGTATGCTGATGGTAAGTAAGGACAACGGCGACACATGGGCTGCAGATATGCTCGACGATGATGCAGCCTGGCTGCCAACAGATAATATCGCCTTTGCATCGTGGGCCTTTGCTGCCAACGATTCTACCGATTACCAGATGCTGATAGGCACCAACGACAAGAGCGATAAAGCTTGTATGGTATGGCGCAAGATAGCAGAATATGCCCATAACAGTCTGCCTTCAAGATGGGTGCTCATTCCTATCGAGGAATACAGCGGTTACTATCTGCCTAAGATGGAGAACCTGAACCTGGTACGCTTTAACAACGTGGTTCTGGCTATCGGCAACGACAAGAACATTTACGTAAGTCGCGATCAGGGCATCACCTGGAAAACGACAACGAAATATACATTACCCGATGCTTTGGGCACCAATAATCTCACCGCCATCACCGACGACAACGGCTATCTCTGGCTGGTAGGCAAGGATACCGGTGAAGTATGGCGAGGCCTTATTATTGAATAACAGTGAAAAAGCTGCTGGCAGTAATCTTCGCACTGGCCATAACGATGGCCGCCTCTGCTCAGGACGAGCCTGAGTACAAGATGGAGATAGGTGCCGGTGTAGGCTTGGTAAGCTATGTAGGCGACTACAACAGCAATCCACTGAAAGGAATGCAGCCTTGGCTGGCATTAGTAGCCAAATACCGACTGGATCCACGTGTGGCCATAGCCTTTGATTTAGGCACAGGCAAACTGAAAGGCAAAGCCGAAACAATAACCAATGGCTACGAGTTCAGTCACAATGTAACCGAGGCTGACGTACGATTGGAATACAACTTCTGGCCGTATGGAACAGGTTATGAATACCGAGGCGCAAGGCGCTTTACACCATTTATCACCATAGGTGCAGGCGCAAGCTTTTATGGCGGACCAGAGAAAGGAGCAACGATGAACCTGCCAATAGGCGCAGGCATAAAATATAAAATAGGCAACAGACTGAACCTGACAGCTGAGTGGGCCATGCGTTTTACGCTGAGCGACAAGCTGGACGGCAGTAAGGATCCCTTAGGCATTAAGAGCAGCGGCCTGTTTAAGAACACCGATGGCTACAGCGTGCTACAAATAGCACTAACCTACGACCTTTGGGAGAAATGCAAAACGTGTAACAACGATAGATATTAAGATATATGAAGGAACTTTTAGACATGAACAGGATTCCCCAGCACATTGCCATCATTATGGACGGTAATGGACGTTGGGCCATGGAGCGTGGTAAAGACCGTAGTTTTGGCCACCAGGCAGGTGTAGACGCAGTGCGCCGCATCACTTCTGAGTGTACCCGACTGGGAGTCAAGTTCTTAACGCTATACACCTTCTCTACGGAGAACTGGAATCGTCCAGCCGACGAGGTTGCAGCCCTGATGGGACTGGTACTCACATCGCTTGAGGACGAGATCTTCATGAAGAATAACGTACGCTTCCGCGTGGTGGGCGACCGTTCACGTATCCCCGATGCCGTAAACAAGAAGTTGGCCGAGACCGAGGAGCATACTGCCAAGAACGACGCCATGACCATGGTAGTAGCACTGAGCTACTCATCGAAGCTGGAGCTGACCACAGCTACCAAGCAGATTGCTCAGGAGGTAAAGGAAGGAAAACTGGATGTAAACAGCATTACCGAGGAGACCATCAACGAACGTTTGTGGACTAATTTCATGCCCGATCCAGAGTTGCTGATCCGTACTGGTGGTGAGATTCGTATATCAAACTATCTGTTGTGGCAGATTGCCTACTCAGAGCTTTACTTCTGCGATACATACTGGCCCGATTTTATGGAAGAGGACCTGCATAAGGCCATCTATAGTTACCAGAGCCGCCAGCGCAGATTCGGCAAGACAGAGGCACAGGTAGAGGCCGAAGAGAAAAAGTAAAAAGGTAAGAAAGTAATAAAGTAAAAAAGAAAGTGACTTATATATATATTATAAATAAGGTGAAAGGACTGGTGAAAGGTATCTTACCTGTTTGCCTTTTAACCTTTTTACCTTTCACTGCTTCTGCACAGGATAAGATTGTAAACCCTGATATCTCGTACGCCGGTACACCTCGTACCTGCGAAATCGGTGGTATCGCAGTTGAGGGTGTTGAGGGATACGAGGATTATGTATTAGCTGGTCTCTCGGGACTGACAGTAGGTCAGGAGATTGAGGTACCAGGTTCGCAGATTACCGAAGCCGTAAAGCGCTACTGGCGTAACGGACTGTTCTCGAAGGTTCAGATTACTGCCGACTCGATTGTTGGCAACAAGATTTACCTGTGCATTCACTTAGGTATGCGTCCACGTATCAAGACCATCAACTACAACGGTATCAAAAAGGCCGAGCGCGAGGATATGGAGGCTAAGCTGGGTATGGTTAAGGGTATGAGTTTGACTCGTAACATCATCGACCGTGCCAAGATCTTGGCTAAGAAATACTTCGACGACAAGGGTTACAAGAATGCCGAGATCGACATCATACAGCATGAGGACGCCTCTGGACAGGTAACACTTGACGTAAACATCGACAAGAAAGACAAGATGAAGGTACGCCAGCTGGTGTTCCAGGGTAACGACAAGCTGAAGACTGGCAAGATTAAAGGCTCGCTGTTTGGCAAGGGTGCTTTCGGAAAGATTCACGAAGCAGGTAAGTTTACCAACTTCTTCAAGGCCAAGAAGTTTACCGACGAGCGCTATAAGGAGGCAAAGCAGGCTCTGATTGACAAATATAACGAGTTAGGTTTCCGCGATGCAACCATCGTCGAGGATTCGGTTTATCCTTGCGACGACAAGCACGTAAACATCTTAGTAAAGATCGACGAAGGTGAGAAATACTTTGTACGCGATATCACATGGGTAGGTAACACTGTGGTTACAACCGACTACCTGAATGCCGTATTAGGCATGAAGAAGGGTGATGTATATAACCAGAAGCACATCGACAAGCGCCTGCGTGAAGACGAGGATGCCGCTGGTAACTATTACTATAACAACGGTTATGTTTTCTCGAATATCGACCCTGTTGAGGTAAACATCGACGGAGACTCTATCGATATCGAGATGCGTGTAACCGAAGGTCCTCAGGCTCACCTGAACCATGTCCGTATCTATGGTAACGACCGTTTGTACGAAGAGGTGGTACGTCGTGAGTTGCGCACCAAGCCAGGCGACCTGTTCAACAAGGAGGCACTGACACGTTCGGTACGTGATATCGCATCAATGGGATTCTTTGATCCTGAAAAGGTTGTTCCAGATATCAAGCCAAACGTTGAGGATGGTTCGGTTGACGTGAACTGGCGCCTGGAGCAGAAGAGTAACGACCAGCTGGAGTTCTCATTAGGTTGGGGACAGACCGGTATCATCGGTAAGATTGGTATCAAGTTCAACAACTTCTCTATCCGTAACCTGTTTGGTAAGAATAAACTGCACCGCGGTATTCTGCCTTATGGCGATGGTGAGCAGCTGGGTTTCAGCTTCCAGACCAACGGTAGCTACTATAGTTCACTGAGTGCCAACTACGGTACCAACTGGTTTGGCGGCAAGCGTCCTAACAGTTTGAATGTGGGTGTGTTCTACTCTAAGCAGAGCGACATCTCAAGTTACTACCGTAACAATTCATTCTACAACAACTACTACATGTACAGCGGTGGCTACGGCTCATACAATAATTACTATTACAACTATGAGTCGATGCTCGACGATGATAAGACCATGACCGTATTCGGTGCATCGTTAGGATGGGGTAAGCGTCTGCGCTGGCCCGACGACTACTTCCAACTGTCGGCACAGCTCGGTTTCTCACGCTACATGCTGCGCGACTGGAGCTACTTCTACATCCACAACGGTAACTGTAACAATATCAACCTTGGTTTGACATTGAGTCGTACATCTACCGACAACCAGCTGTTCCCACGTCGTGGTTCAGAGTTCATGGCATCTGTAACCGTTACACCACCTTGGTCGCTCTTCGACAATAAGGACTATGCTAATCTGGCCAAGAACTCTAACTCGGCTACCTATGAGGACGAGTTGCAGGACGTTTATCGCTGGATTGAGTACCACAAGTGGAAGTTTAAGAGTCGCACCTTTACAGCCCTCACAGGCGGTCAGAAGTGCTTTGTGCTGATGACCCGTGTAGAGATGGGACTATTAGGCAGCTACAACAGCAATAAGCGCTCACCATTCGAGACCTTCTACGTGGGTGGTGACGGTATGAGCGGATACTCATACGGCTACTCGGAAGAGACCATTGGACTGCGCGGATACGAGAATGGATCACTCTCTTACTCTTCGGCCTACGAGACCATGATGAAGGGTGGTACCATCTCATCTTACAACTCTTACGCTTACGACCGATTCACACTCGAGTTGCGCTACCCATTCATGCTGGGTAACACCACTATCTACGGACTGGGCTTCCTGGAGGGTGGTAACGCTTGGGCCAACGCCAAGGACTTCAACCCATTCAAGATGAAGCGTTCGGCAGGTCTCGGTGTTCGTATCTTCCTGCCTATGGTTGGTTTGATGGGTATCGACTGGGCATACGGTTTCGACAATGTTTACACCAGCCAGTATGGTGCACAGAAGAAGGGCGGAAGCAACTTCCACTTCATTCTCGGTCAGGAATTCTAAATTATACAGTTATGAAGAAATTGATTATCTGCGCAATCTGCGCAATCTGTGGTTTCACAAGTATCAACGCCCAGAAGGTGGCAGTGATCGACATGGAGTACATCCTGAAGAACATCCCAGCCTACGAGCGTGCCAACGAGCAGTTAGGTCAGGTATCAAAGCAGTGGCAGGCTGAGGTTGACGCTCTGAATGCCGAAGCCCAGACACTTTATAAGAACTACCAGAACGAGGTGGTGTTCCTCTCGAAGGAGCAGAAGAAAGCCAAGCAGGACGCTATCGTTGACAAGGAGAAGCAGGCTGCCGAGCTGAAGAAGCACTACTTCGGTCCAGAGGGCGAGCTGTTTAAGAAGCGTACCGCCTTGATGAACCCCATACAGGAAGAGGTTTACAACGTGATTAAAGATATAGCAGAACTGCGAGGCTATCAGTTGGTACTCGATCGTGCCAGCGATGCCGGTATCATCTTCAGTTCGCCCAAGATTGACATCTCGTCAGAGGTGCTTCGTAAGTTGGGATACGCTAACTAATTGATAATTGATATTTGAAAAAATAATAATTAAAAACAATAAGTAATATGAAAAAATTGATTATCTGCGCACTTTGCGCTATCTGCGGTTTCACTACCGCCAATGCACAGGGTAAGTTCGGCCATGTGAACACCCAGGAGATTATGCAGGCCATGCCTGAGTTTACTAAGGCTCAGAACGAGATTAAGGCACTGCAGGACCAGTATGAGGCTGACCTGAAGAGCATGCAGGACGAACTGCAGAAGAAGGGTGAGGCTTTCGAGAAGGAGCAGGCTTCACTGCCCGAGAACATCAAGCAGCGCCGTCAGCAGGAACTGCAGGATATGTACACCAAGATTCAGCAGAGCTACCAGGACAACCAGCAGGCTTTGCAGAAGGCTTCGGCTGAGAAGATGCAGGCTATCCAGACCAAGATTCTTGATGCTATCAAGGCCGTAGGTCAGGCTGGTCAGTATGTTTACATCATGGAGAACAACTCGCTGCCTTACATCAGCACTACCCTCTCTACCGATGTAACTGCTCAGGTTAAGACAAAGTTAGGTTTGAAGTAATTCGAAAGTATAACTACCAAATTATAACATCATGAAACGATTCCTCGTACTTCTTGTGGCATTCGTATCGCTCAACGCATTTGCACAGGGCGACGCCACATCATCCATCAAGTTTGGCTACCTGAGCTATCAGGCTGCCATCCAGTCGATGACCGACTACGCGCTGGTTCAGCAGCAGATGGCCGACCTCAAAGCCAAGTATCAGGCAGAGGCCAAGCGTGTAGAAGACGAATTCAACAGGAAGTACGAGGAATTTCTTGATGGTCAGCGCGACTTCCCTAAAAGCATTCTGCAGAAGCGCCAATCAGAACTTCAGGAGCTGATGCAGCAGAACATCTTGTTTAAGAACAAGAGCACAAAGGAGCTTGAAGACGCTGAAAAAGAGGCAATGAATGCCCTCAAGACTCGTCTTAACGAGACGCTTAGCGCCATTGCCCAGCAACGTGGTCTGGCACTCATTGTCAATACCGACAGCGATGCCTGCCCATTCATCAATCCCGCTCTGGGCGAAGATATCAACGAAATAGTTAAGGATGCTCTCAAGTAATCCAGGACCAATTGGTATTTTTGATAGTGGTTACGGCGGACTCACCATCCTGCATGGCATCCGTCAACTGCTTCCCGAATACGATTATCTTTATTTGGGCGACAATGCCCGTGCGCCTTATGGACCACGTTCATTCGACGTGGTTTATGAGTTTACGCGCCAAGCCGTAGTAAAACTGTTTGAGATGGGTTGCCACCTGGTTATCTTAGGTTGTAACACAGCCTCGGCCAAGGCACTACGCACCATCCAGCAGAACGATCTTCCAAAGATTGATCCCGAACGTCGCGTGTTGGGTATCATCCGTCCTACAGCCGAGGTAATTGGCGATCTTACCACTTCCAAGCATGTTGGCGTATTAGCCACCGAAGGAACCATCAAGAGTGAGAGCTACGACCTTGAGATCCACAAGCTTTTTCCTGATATCAAGGTATCAGGCGTGGCCTGTCCCTTCTGGGTGCCACTGGTAGAATACAACGAGGCCGACTCGCCAGGTGCCGATTACTTCGTAAAGAAACGCATCGACGAAATCATGCGTAAGGATCCCGACATCGATACCATCATCTTAGGCTGCACCCATTATCCCTTATTGATGCCTAAGATTCTGAAGTATCTCCCCGCAGGAGTACGCGTTGTACCCCAAGGCGAATACGTAGCCGAGAGTTTGAAACAATATTTGGAGCGCCATCCAAATATCGAAGCCAAATGCTCTAAAGGTGCAGGTGTACACTACCTCACCACCGAGAACCCCAACAAGTTCAAGGAACAAGCCCAAATCTTCCTCCACGAACCCGTAGAGGTAGATAACATCACTTTAGGTTAGTTTTCTTATTTCGTGGATGATGCTCTAAGATTTCTTGTCTTAGGGTTGAAGTATCTATGTGGGTGTAGATTTCGGTGGTACCGATATCTTCGTGTCCTAAAAGGGCTTGGATAAAGCGAAGGTCGGCGCCGCCTTCGAGCAATGCGGTGGCAAAAGAGTGGCGCAGGGTGTGGGGAGAAATGGTCTTTTGGATGCCGGCTTCCTTGGCCTGGGCTTTGATCATGATGAGAATCATGGTACGAGTGAGGTGGGAGCCTCGACGATTCAAGAACACATAGTCTTCCTCGCCAGGCTTTATCTTCATCAGGTTGCGATCATCAAACCAGTACCCCAACTCCTGAATGGCTTTGGGCGAGATAGGCACCAAACGTTCCTTGGAGCCTTTACCCAGCACACGCACATACTCTTCGTCGAGATAAAGATCGGAAAGTTTGAGGTTAACCAACTCGCTGACACGTAAGCCACACGAAAAGAGCACCTCAATGATTGCACGATTGCGATGGCCCTCCCATTTGGAAAGGTCGATGCTTTCTTCGAGACGATCTACCTCCTGCGTAGTGAGTACCTCGGGCAGATGGTCGCCAATCTGTGGCGACTCCAACAGTTCGGTAGGATCATCATCACGATAGCCATCCAACTGTACAAACTTAAAGAAGCTACGGATACCACTCAGAATGCGACATTGCGAACGAGGATGAATGCCGATATCATGCAAACTGGCCGAGAAATGTTCCAAATCAGCTAACGTCACATCGCTTATAGCAAGCTGCTCATGTTCGAGATAGTCAAGCAATTTACGCAAGTCGCGCTGATAGGCATCGAGCGTATTACCCGACATATTACGTTGCAGCTTCAAATAGCGTACATAAGCCTTTACAATGCCCTTTTGGTCAATCATTTGCACAAATTTGGTGCAAAGTTAGTATTTTTTTCTAATATATAGAAAAATATTTGTAACTTTGCAGCCGTATTAATACAAAGTTACAAAAATGAAGATTCTGATTATCAATGGTCCGAACCTGAACTTGTTGGGCCAGAGAGAGCCAGGCATCTATGGTTCGTCGTCGTTCGACGCATACCTGCCTGAGTTGCGTAAGCGCTTTGCCGACATCGACATCGAGTACTATCAGAGCAACGTAGAGGGCGAGCTGATTAACAAGATGCAAGAGGTTGGCTTTAGCTACGACGGCATTGTTCTGAATGCTGGCGCCTACACCCACACCTCTATAGCTCTGCAGGACTGTATCCGTTCGCTCAAGGCACCTGTGATCGAGGTTCACATCTCGAATGTGCACCAGCGCGAGGAGTTCCGTCATAAGTCGATGATTTCATGCGCCTGCAAAGGTGTAATTCTCGGCTTCGGTCTCGACTCGTACCGTTTGGCCATAGAAGCTCTGAAGGGATGACGCTCGACGAGTATATCCTGCAGCATACGGAGCCAGAGCCCGACTACCTGTACCGACTATGGCGCGCCACCCACATACATACCATTCATGGACGTATGGCGAGCGGCCACTTGCAAGGCCGACTGCTCAAGATGCTGGTGAAGATGATTCGCCCCCAGAACATCTTAGAGATAGGCACCTTTAGCGGCTACAGCGCTATATCGATGGCAGAGGGGTTGGACGAAGACGGACGCCTATATACCTTCGAGATTAACGACGAGATGGAGGACTTTACCCGTCCGTGGATAGAAGGTTCTAGTGTGGGTGATAAGATAGAGTTCATCATTGGCGATGCGTTACAAGAGGCCCCAAAGTTAGGCATAGCCTTTGATATGGCTTTTATGGATGGTGATAAGCGCACCTATCGAGACTGTTACGAGATGGTGATGAGCGTACTGAAGCCCGGCGGTTTTATACTGGCCGACAACACACTTTGGGACGGACATGTGATAGACCATGCCTACGATAAGGACCGACAAACCCAAGGCATTGAGACATTTAACGACTATATAGCCCGCGACGCTCGCGTAGAGCAGGTGATACTGCCACTGAGAGACGGGTTGACACTGATAAGAAAAAAAGATATTTAGAATTAAGATTTTAGAGATGCAAGAGACAAGACAAAACAAGATTGCGAGATTGCTGCAGAAGGAGCTCTCGCTGATATTCCAGCAGCAGACGCGTGCTACTCACGGCGTGATGATATCGGTTACACGTACCAAGATTTCACCCGATCTGAGTATCTGCACCGCTTATCTGAGCGTATTCCCCAGCGAGAAGGGCGAAGAGATATTGACCAACATCAATGCCAATACCAAACAGATACGCTACGAGTTAGGCACTCGTGTAAGAAACCAGATGCGTATCATTCCAGAGCTGCGATTCTTTATCGACGACTCGCTCGACTATATTGAGCACATCGACGAACTTTTGAAAAAGTAAAAAGGTGAACTTTCCTTTCTTTATTGCCCGCAGGTACCTGTTCTCAAAGAAATCCACTCATGCCATCAACGTCATAAGTGGTATTTCTGTGATTGGTGTGGCCGTAGCTACAATGGCGCTGGTGGTCACACTATCAGTGTTTAATGGGTTCCACGATCTGGTAGCAACATTCTTTACCAGTTTCGACCCGCAGCTGAAAGTGGTGCCTGCCGAAGGAAAGACCGTAGCTGCCGACGACCCGATTCTGACAGAAATCAGACAATTGCCCGAGATTGAGGTAGCTACCGAGAGCGTAGAGGACATGGCACTGGCCATCTATCGTGGCAGACAGGCGATGGTGGTAATCAAAGGTGTTGACGACAACTTTGCCCAGCTTACCCACATCAACGAGATTCTGGTGGGCGATGGCGATTTCAGTCTGCATGCTGCCGATATGGACTACGGCACCTTAGGTATCCGACTGGCCGAGACGTTAGGCACAGGCTACACCTATGAAGAGCCTATCCATATTTATGCCCCACGACGCGAAGGCCAGTTAGACATGACCAACCCCGACGAGGCATTCGAGGAAGATGAGCTCTACTCACCCGGTGTTCTGTTCAACGTAAAGCAGTCGCGCTATGACAAGAACTACATCCTGACCAGCATCGCATTCGCCCGTCGCATCTTCGGACAGCAGGGCATGCTCTCGTCGCTCGAACTACGCCTGAAGCCAGGCAGCAACTTCGACAAGACGAAAGATCAGATTAAGCAGCTGTGTGGCACCAAGTTCATTGTAAAAGACCGTTTTGAGCAACAGGACGACACTTTCAAGATTATGAAGATTGAAAAGTTGATAGCCTATATCTTCCTGACGTTCATTCTGATGGTGGCCTGCTTTAACATCATCGGCTCGCTGTCGATGCTGATTATCGATAAGAAAGACGATGTAGTTACACTGCGTAACCTTGGTGCGAGCGACAAGCAGATTGTTCGCATCTTCCTGTTCGAGGGTCGTATGATCTCAGCCATCGGTGCCATCTTAGGTATCGTCATTGGTCTGACCCTGTGCTGGCTTCAGCAGCAATACGGCATTGTGGCCTTAGGCTCATCGAGCGGCACATTTGTAATTAACGCCTACCCCGTAAGCGTGCATCCCGAGGATATTATCCTGGTATTCTGCACGGTATTGATTGTAGGTTTCCTCTCTGTATGGTATCCCGTTCGCTACTTTGCTAAGCGACTATTAGTGTAGGTAATTTAGTTTTAACGTAGGTTTAACGTAGAATTTGCAACAAATAAGTAAAAAAGGTGTAACTTTGCACCCGATAACAATTATGCAACAACCAAACTTAAATGACATGAAGAAAATTCTATCGACCATTTTGCTGACACTGATCGGCACAGTAGCGATGATGGCACAGATGCAGATGCCATCAATTCCCGTAGATCCCGATGTACGCATCGGCAAACTTGACAATGGATTAACCTATTACATCCGTCACAACAACTGGCCAGAGAACCGTGCTGAGTTCTACATTGCTCAGAAGGTAGGTTCTATTCAGGAGAACGACGATCAGCGTGGTCTGGCTCACTTCCTTGAGCACATGGCCTTCAACGGATCAAAACACTTTAAAGGCAACGAGCTGATTCGCTGGTGCGAGAGCGTAGGTATCAACTTTGGTGGTGACCTGAACGCCTACACATCAATCGATGAAACCGTATATAACATCAGTAATGTCCCCACCACACGTGAGGGTATCGTAGACTCTTGTCTGCTGATTCTTTACGACTGGGCCGACGGCTTGCTGCTGGAGCAGGAAGAGATTGAAAAGGAGCGTGGTGTGATTCATGAGGAGTGGCGCCTGCGCACCAGTGCTTTCATGCGCATGCTGGAGCGCGATCTGCCCAAGCTTTATCCAGGTTCAAAGTACGGTCATCGTATGCCTATCGGCCTGATGGAGATCATCGACAACTTTGAGCGTCCATTCCTGCAGTCATACTACGAGAAGTGGTACCGTCCCGACAATCAGGGTATCATTGTAGTAGGTGATGTAGATGTAGATCAGATTGAGAAGAAGATCAAGGATCTGTTCTCATCTATCGTACTGCCAGAGAACCGCACACTCGTTACCAAAGAGTCGGTGCCCGACAATGCCGAGGCTATTTACGTTA
Source organism: Prevotella sp. khp1 (assembly GCF_900102205.1). Classification (NCBI taxonomy): domain Bacteria; kingdom Pseudomonadati; phylum Bacteroidota; class Bacteroidia; order Bacteroidales; family Prevotellaceae; genus Prevotella; species Prevotella sp. khp1. The sequence goes on along the minus strand of NZ_FNJZ01000002.1, from coordinate 654,934 downwards.
TCGACAAGGATAAAGAGCAGCGCACCAACGAGGTGATGATTATGATGAAGCATGAGGTTTTCCCCGACACACTGAAGGGAACTCTTACCTACATGCTGACCGACTATCTGAAAGATGCATGTATTTTGATGCTTAACGACCGTTTGAAGGAGTATGCCGAGAAGCCCGAGAGCCCATTCCTGAGCGCAAGAGCTGCTGACGGCAGATACATACTCTCAAGCACAAAGGATGCCTTTGAAATAGACTTAAGTCCTAAGGACGGCCAGATTGAAGCAGCTGTTACTGCTGCCCTCACCGAAGCACGCCGTGCTGCAGAGTTCGGCTTTACAGCTACAGAGTACAACCGCTTCAAGCAGAACTACACCAGTCAGCTTGAGAAACAGTACTCAAACAAAGACAAGCGTTACAATTCGCAGTTTGTAAATCAGTGTGTTCAGAACTTCCTGAACAATACTCCAATGCCAAGCATTGACTACACCTATACCACCATGAAGCAGATTATTCCAGTGCTGCCTCTGGAGGCCATCAACGCCCTGATGAAGGAGTTGATCCTGACCAACGACAGTAACCTGGTGGTATTCAGTATGAACACAGAGAAGGAGGGTTCAGCATATCCTACAGAGGAGAGCATGAAGAAGGCTATTGCCGATGCACGTTCGGCCCAGATCGAGGCCTACGTTGACAATGTAAAGGACGAGCCACTGATGACCACCATGCCTAAGAAGGGTAGCATCAAGAAAGAGACCAAGAACGACCAGTTCGGCTACACCGAGCTGACTCTCTCTAACGGTGCAAAGGTTATCCTGAAGCAGACCGACTTCAAGAAGGATCAGGTACTGCTGCGTGGTGAAGGATTTGGAGGTTCAGCCCTCTATGGCGAGAAAGACTTTGCCAACATCAAGATGTTCGACGATGTGATCGAAGCCAGCGGTCTGGGCAACTTCTCACACACTGAGCTCGAGAAAGCTCTTGCCGGTAAGATTGCCAGTGCATCTATCTCACTCGGAACTAACCGCCAGAATGTAAGCGGTAGCTCTACACCAAAGGATATTGAGACCATGTTGCAGTTGGTTTACCTTTATTTCACCAACATTGCAAAGGACCAGAAGTCGTACGACAACCTGATGCAGACCACAGAGGTTAGTATGAAGAACCGTCTGCTGCAGCCCGAGGCTGTACTTCAGGATTCACTGACTGCCACCCTGACCTGCAACAACCCACGTAACAAGGTGCTGACAACAGCCGATTTGACTAAGGTTAACTACGATCGTATCCTCGAGATGGCCAAGGAACAGACAGCCAACGCTGCTGCCTTTACCTTCACCATCATTGGTAACTACGACGAGAGCACTATCCGTCCACTTATCGAAACCTATCTGGCATCACTTCCTGCTAAGAAAAAAGTGGTAAAGAGTCCAAAGGTATCTACCCTCTTCAAGGGTGTTGCCATCAACAACTTCAAGCAGAAGGCTGAAACACCAAAGGCCTTTGCCGTTATGCAGTGGTACTCAGAAGATATTCCTATGACAGCAGAGAACGATATCAAAATTGACATGGCTGGACAGATTCTCAGCATGGAATATCTGAAGAAGATTCGTGAAGATGCCAGTGCCGCCTATACCGTACAGGCAATGGCCGGCGTTGAGCGCAACGACTTTGAGACTATCGCTCAGATCCTTGCCGTTTGCCCCATGAAGCCAGAGAAGGCAGATACTGCCATCATGATTCTGCGCGATGAGGTGACAGCTATGGCCAAGACCTGTGATGCAGAAAAACTGCAGAAGGTAAAGGAGTACATGCTGAAGAGTCATGGCGACCAGGTAAAGCAGAACAGCTACTGGCTGAGCATCATTAATGGCTGGCGCAAGTATGGCATCGACTTCCACAGCAACTTTGAGAAGCTGGTGAACGCACAGACACCTGAAAGCATCAGTGCCCTTGTAAAAGAGGTTCTGAAGTCGGGCAACCGTGCCGAGGTGATCATGCTGCCCGCAGAGTAGAATTTAGAATTAAGTATTTAGAATTAAGAGAGAATGAGTTATCTATTTTCGTCAGAATCAGTATCTGAAGGCCATCCCGATAAGGTGGCCGATCAGATTTCTGATGCAATACTTGACCAATTTCTGGCTTACGACCCGAAGGCACGCTGTGCCATCGAGTCGTTTGTCACTACAGGTCAGGTTGTAATCATGGGTGAGGTTCGCAGTGATGTGTACATCGACCTGCAGACTATGGCCCGCAAAACAATTAAGCGCATTGGCTATACCAAAGCAGAGTATCAATTCGACGGCGATTCATGCGGAATCCTGAGTGCCATCCACGAGCAGAGTGCCGACATCAACCGCGGTGTTGACAACGGCAACGAAGACGAACAGGGCGCTGGCGACCAGGGCATGATGTTCGGTTACGCCACCAATGAGACTGAGAGCTACATGCCCGTAAGCCTCGATCTGGCACACCTCATTATGCGTACCCTGGCAGATATCCGCAAGGAGGGTAAGGAAATGACCTACCTGCGCCCCGACTCTAAGAGTCAGGTAACTGTACAATATTCAGACGAGGGTATCCCCGAGCGTATCGACACCATCGTAGTATCAACCCAGCACGACGAGTTCGACGAGGACGAGAAGATGCTGGCCAAGATCAAGGACGATGTCATCAACATCCTGATTCCACGTGTAAAGAAGCAGATTCACTCACAGAAGGTACTCGACCTGTTCGGACTCGACATCAAGTACTACGTTAACCCAACAGGTAAGTTCGTGATTGGTGGTCCTCACGGTGATACAGGTCTGACTGGTCGTAAGATCATTGTCGACACCTATGGTGGTAAGGGTGCACACGGAGGTGGTGCCTTCTCGGGTAAAGACTCATCGAAGGTTGACCGCAGTGCCGCATATGCAGCCCGTCACATTGCCAAGAACATGGTTGCAGCAGGTGTTGCCGATGAGATGCTGGTACAGATAAGCTACGCCATCGGTGTGGCTAAACCTATGAACATCTATGTAAACACCTACGGTCGCAGCAACGTGCAGATGAGCGATGGCGAGATTGCCAAGAAGATCGAGAAGCTCTTCGACCTGCGTCCAAAGGCCATTGAGCGTACCCTGAAGCTCCGTCAGCCTATGTACAGCGAGACAGCAGCCTACGGACATATGGGACGTAAGTGCGAGGTAGTACAGAAGACTTTCACCAGTCATTATCACGAAACAAAAACGATGAATGTAGAACTGTTTACATGGGAGAAGCTGGACCGTGTAGACGATATCCGCAAAGAGTTCGGACTGTAATCAGATATGCTGCAAAACGATAGCATCCTAACTACTATAACATCTGCCCCCGGAGATACGGTGGCAGTTCATACGGCGAAACCGCAGACACCCTACGAGGTGCTGCGGTTGTTGCCTAAAGATGCTACGCCTGCCCAACAGGACTCGGCTATACAAGAGTGGTTTGAACCCAAAGAGATTCATTACAGCAGCAGACCTGACACACTGCACCTACCAGGACAAGAGATACCTCGCGACCTGAAGGAAGTGAGTTTGCCGAACTATTACCGCGAGAACTTTTTCTCGAACAACACGATGTATCATCCGGAACTGAATGTAGAGCGTATTGGCGTTTCGGGCGCCCCTATCCCCTACACCATTCAGAACGACAGCTTTGTTACTGGCATTCTGATTTTCTGTTTCCTGCTGATAACATTCACCTTATCGCGCATATCAGGATTTATCATCAAGCAGACCAAGCATTTCTTCTCGCCATCCAAGTCGGTCCAAATGCTCGACGAGACAGGCAGCGAAATCAAATTCCAGTTTCTGTTCCTGTTTATCACCTGTCTGCTTTATGCACTGCTATACTATTTCTACACCAACCATTTTGTGGCTAACACCTTTGTATTCTCATCCGAATACACGCTGCTATTCATATACGGATTGAGCATACTGATTTATATGTTAGGCAGAATGATATTGTATTCGATAGTGAACAGTGTATTCTTTTCAAAGAGAAAAAATTTACAATTCCAAGGGTCATTACTACTCATAACATCACTCGAAGGGGTAGCATTATTCCCATTGGTATTACTTTTGGCATATTTCCAGTTTTCACTCCAAAATGCCATCTATTATACCGCAACTATCGTTATTTTTGCTAAAATTCTCACATTTTATAAGTCTTATGTTATCTTTTTTAATCAAAAAGGAGGTTTTCTGCAAAATATTTTGTACTTTTGTGCCCTCGAAATGATACCTTTAATTTCGCTCTGGAGCGGATTGCTGGTAATAACTGAGAATTTGAAAATAAATATTTAGGACACATATGCTCAAAAAGATTTTGGTTTCACAACCTAAGCCAACAAGTGAGAAGTCGCCATATTTCGATATTGCGAACAAGTTTGGTGTTGAACTGGTTTTCCGTCCTTTCATCAAGGTCGAGGCAATCAGCTCTAAAGATTTCCGTGCACAGAAGGTGAACATCCTGGATCACACTGCCATCGTATTTACCTCGCGTCATGCCATTGACCATTTCTTCAACATGGCCAAGGAGCTCAGAATCAACATTCCTGAGGACATGAAGTATTTCTGTGTTACCGAGACTATTGCTTTGTACATCCAGAAATATGTGCAGTACAGAAAGCGCAAGATCTTCTTTGGTGAGACTGGTCGTATCGACGATCTGATTCCTACCATGGTTAAGCATAAGACCGAGAAGTATCTTGTTCCACTGAGCGATGTACATACCGACAGTCTGGCCAACCTGCTCGACTCTAAGAAGCTGCAGCACACCGAGTGTGTGATGTACAAGACTGTGAGCAACGATTTCACTGAGGAAGAGGTTAAGAACTTCGACTACGACATGCTGATTTTCTTCAGCCCTGCCGGAATCGAGTCGCTGACCAAGAACTTCCCCAACTTCAAGCAGGACAAGATTGCTATCGCCACTTTCGGTCCAGCAACAGCAAAGGCTGCCAAGGAAGCCGGTCTGCGCTTGGATATCGAGGCTCCTAACGAGAAGTATCCATCAATGACAGGTGCTCTGCAGCACTACCTGTTTGAAATACAAGACTAAGAATTGATGACGACAGCGCCTACCTTCAGTAAAGAGGAGCGCATCGTCAGCAACCTGCTGATAGAAACGCTCTTTGAGAAAGGCAATAGTCATTCGCTGACTGCTTATCCTCTAAGGGCTGTTTTTCTTAAAACAGAACACCATGAGGGGTGTGCCCCTGTGCAACTGCTCATCAGCGTGCCTAAGAAACGCTTTAAGCACGCAGTTGACAGAAACAGGGTGAAACGCCAGGTTCGTGAGGCCTACCGCAAGAACAAATCACTGCTCGAAGGTAAGGTAAACGAAGACGAGATGCTCTTGATAGCCATCATCTGGCTGACCGACAAACACTTCCCAACACTTGATGTTGAGAAGAAGATGATAAGCCTCATGAAGCAGATTGCTAAAGACAAAGCATGAAGAGACTGATACATCTCATTTCGTGGCTGTTGGTATTACCTATCCGCTTTTACCAAATGGCCATCTCTCCGCTTTTAGGACCTTCGTGCCGATTCACTCCCACATGTAGCGAGTATGCCAAGCAGGCCATCATGAAGCACGGCCCCATCAAGGGCTTAGGATTGGCCATCTGGCGCATATTAAGATGCAACCCATGGGGCGGTTCAGGTTACGACCCCGTTCCTTAGTAAAGAAAGAATAAAGAAATAATATTTTAGATAAAGATGAAGAACTTTGTAGAAGAACTGAAATGGCGTGGTATGCTGGCACAGATGATGCCAGGTACAGAAGAACTGCTCCAGAAAGAGATGGTTACAGCCTATCTGGGTACCGATCCTACAGCCGATTCGCTGCATATCGGACACCTTTGCGGTATCATGATGCTCCGCCACCTTCAGCGTTGCGGTCACCGTCCTGTTATTCTGGTAGGTGGTGCCACAGGTATGATTGGCGACCCATCGGGTAAGAGCCAGGAGCGTAATCTGCTTAACAACGAAACACTATATCACAATCAGGAGTGCATCAAGAAGCAGGTTGCCAAGTTCCTCGACTTCGAGTCGAAAGAGCCTAACGCTGCACTGATGGTTAACAACTACGATTGGATGAAGGACTTTACCTTCCTTGATTTTGCACGCGAGGTTGGTAAGCACATCACCGTTAACTATATGATGGCTAAGGAGAGCGTACAGCAGCGTTTGAACGGTACTGCCCGCGACGGTCTGTCGTTCACAGAGTTCACCTATCAGCTGCTGCAGGGTTACGATTTCCTGTATCTCTACCAGCACTACGGCGTAAAATTGCAGTTGGGTGGTAACGACCAGTGGGGTAACATGACTACCGGCACTGAGCTTATCCGTCGTACTCTAGGCAATGAGGTTGAGACCTTCGCACTCACCTGTCCACTGATTACCAAGAGCGATGGTAAGAAGTTTGGTAAGACCGAGAGTGGAAACATCTGGCTCGATCCTGTTCGTACCACACCATATAAGTTCTACCAGTTCTGGCTGAATGTAAGCGACGACGATGCCGAGCGTTACATCAAGATTTTCACATCACTTGAGAAGGACGTTATCGACGCCCTGATTGAGGAGCACAAGCAGGATCCTGGTCGTCGTGTTCTGCAGAAGCGTCTGGCTGAGGAGGTTACCGTACTGGTACACTCAAAGGAGGCTCTCGACACTGCAATCGAGGCATCAAACATCCTGTTTGGCAAATCAACCAAGGAAGGCCTTGAGAAGCTGGACGAGCAGACACTGCTCGATGTATTCGACGGCGTTCCCCAGTTCGAGATTTCTAAGGATCAGCTTGGTCAGCCCGCTATCGAGCTGCTGACAACCGTTGCACCTGTATTCCCATCTAAGGGCGAAATGCGTAAGATGGTTCAGGGCGGTGGTGTATCGCTGAACAAAGAAAAGATTACAGATCAGAACCGCGCTATCACAGCCGAGGATCTGATTGATGGCAAGTATCTTTTGGCCCAGAAAGGCAAAAAGAACTACTACTTGCTGATCGTTAAATAATATTTGGCTGCAAAATTTGGTACTTAGAAAAAAACTTCGTACCTTTGCAGCCAAATATTCTTGGACGATGGTGTAATGGTAACACTACAGGTTTTGGTTCTGTCATTCCCGGTTCGAATCCGAGTCGTCCAACTACTAAGAACATTTTTCTAAAACAAACAAATTATGGCAAATCTATTTTCATTAGAGGGTAAGAACGCCTGGATTACTGGTGCATCTTACGGTATTGGTTTCAACATTGCTAAGGCATTTGTTGCTGCTGGCATCAAAACCATCATCTTCAACGACATTAACGAAGCTGCTCTGCAGCGTGGTCTCGACAACTACAAGGAGGCTGGTATCGACAACGTTAAGGGTTATGTGTGCGACGTGACCGACGAGAACGCTGTAAAGGCACTCGTTGAGAAGATTCACGCTGAGGTTGGACAGATAGACATCCTGGTGAACAACGCCGGTATCATTAAGCGTATCCCTATGCACGAGATGAAGCGCGCCGAGTTCCAGCAGGTTATCGATATCGACCTCGTTGGTCCATTCATCTGCTCTTCAGCTGTTATCCCTGAGATGATGGAGCGTCGCGAGGGTAAGATCATCAACATCTGCTCTATGATGAGTGAGCTGGGCCGTGAGACTGTATCTGCCTACGCTGCTGCTAAGGGTGGTTTGAAGATGCTTACTCGTAACATCTGCTCGGAGTATGGTGAGTATAACATCCAGTGTAATGGTATTGGCCCTGGCTATATCGCTACCCCACAGACAGCCCCATTGCGTGAGCGTCAGCCAGACGGAAGCCGTCATCCATTCGATTCATTCATCTGCGCTAAGACACCTGCCGGTCGCTGGCTCGATCCTTCAGAGTTAGGTGGTCCTGCTGTATTCCTGGCTTCACACGCCTCGGATGCCGTAAATGGTCACGTGCTTTATGTAGATGGTGGTATCTTGGCTTATATCGGCAAGCAGCCTAAATAAGCACATTATACATATATAACAATAATGGGGACCCTGAAAAGGATCCCCATTAAATTTTTATTTACAATCGACTTACTTGATAGCGTCAGCAAGCTCAGCACCAGCCTTGAACTTAGCAACCTTCTTAGCAGCAATTGTAATCTTCTGCTTTGTCAGAGGATTGATACCCTCACGAGCAGGACGCTCGTTTACGCTGAATGTACCGAAACCTACGAGAGCAACCTTGTCGCCCTTAACGAGAGCGTCCTTAATAGCTACTACTGTTGCGTCGAGAGCTTTCTTAGCGTCAACCTTTGAGATGCCAGCACTTGCTGCGATCTTCTCTACCAATTCTGTTTTGTTCATAATCTTAAAAAATTTAATGAAATATTTAATAGTAATAACTGTTGTATAGTCGAAAACTTTGGCAAATATAAGGGAAAGTATTTAAAGAAACAACAAAAAAACAGAAAAATTTCACTTTTTAATAAAAAATAGTTGTTATCGAGGGCATTTTGGCCTAAAAAAGAGATTATTTTAGTAATTTTGCACCCGAAAGATGCCAAAAGGCACTCATTATAAAAAGTAATAATAGATAAATAGTAAACGATATGATGTTCCGCATACCAACCATCACAAAGAATCTGCTTATCATTAACCTGATAGCATTCTTAGCCACGGTAGTACTACAACTGCGTGGTATCGATCTGGCCGACATCGGTGGCCTGCATTTCTTCATGGCCAACGATTTCCACCTGTATCAGTTTGTCACCTACCTGTTCCTGCATGCCAACTTCATGCATATTCTCAGTAATATGTTCGGCTTATGGATGTTTGGTTGTGTGATAGAAAATGTATGGGGTCCCAAGAAATTCCTTTTTTATTACATTACTTGTGGTATAGGTGCCGGATTCCTGCAGGAAATCGCGCAGCTGGGCCAGTTCTATATGACCATTAACGCACAAGATCCGACAGTAACTTTTGGCGAGATATTTGCCATCGGTCAGCAACTGAGCGGTCAGCTCAATGCCTGGACCACCATTGGCGCCTCTGGTGCCGTTTATGCCGTGATCTTAGCGTTCGGTATGACATTCCCCAACGAGCGTCTCTTTATCATCCCATTCCCATTCCCCATCAAAGCCAAATGGTTTGTATTGGGTTATGTAGCTATCGAGTTCTTCTCGGCATTAGGAACCAGTGGCGATGGCGTAGCACACACAGCCCACTTAGGTGGTATGCTGTTCGGATTCCTGATGATTCGTTATTGGAACCGTCATCCCAACTCCGGCTTCGACCGTGGTCGCGGTATGCAGTTCTTCGACAACCTGAAGCGCAACTTTGAACAGCGCCAACACCATCAGGGCAGCGGGTACAGCAATCCCAACATGCACGTAAACAGAGGTGGCGGTTCGAAAGAAGATGATATGGAGTATAATGCCCGTAAGCGCCAGAACCAGGAAGAGATAGATGCCATTCTTGATAAAATCCGCAAGAGTGGCTACGACAGTCTGACTAAAGAAGAGAAGAAAAAGCTCTTCGATGCAAGCAACCAATCATGATCAAGCAACTTAAGACCATAACGGTAAACCTTATCGCAGGCGCCAATGTGGCTACTGTACTGCTGATGATACTGGCGGGCTATGCCGACCGTATCAATCCTGTAGAGCACCCCATGCTTTCGTGTATGGGTATGGCTTTCCCTGGCTTCCTGATTGCCAACCTGCTATTTCTGTTCTTTTGGTTGACATTTAAATGGAAGAAGGCCTGGATCCCTGTCGTAGGCTATGTGATAGTATATGGCCCTATCACGCTCTATATGCCGCTACACATCTCGCAAACGCCCCCAGAAGGCACCATCAAGCTGATATCCTACAACGTATGTCAGTATGGCGGCAACTACAAATATGAGCAAGGCTTTGAGAAGGTACACGAATACCTGACAGAGCAGGATGCCGATATTGTTTGCTTACAGGAAGATGTCGATACCTGGCGCAGATATGTGAAACAATGGTACGAGAAAATCTACCCTTATAACGATACCACCATCTTTAACCCTCAGGATGCCTGCATCAATGGTGTTGGTATCCATACTAAGTACCCGATTATCAGGAAGGAACGTATCCCCTACGAGTCGTCAGGCAATGGTTCTGTAGCCTACTTCCTCCAAGTGGGTAACGACACCGTACTGGTGATTAACAACCACTTAGAAGGTACACATCTTTCGAACGAAGACCGTGATAAATACAAACAGATGATTAGCGGTAAAATGAAGAAAGACACCGCTAAGGCCGAAACGCTGTTCCTTATCGAGAAATTAGGCAAATACGCCGCCAAACGAGCACCTGAAGCCGAAGCTGTCCACGACTATATCGAGGCACACCGACATTACCCGATTATCGTGTGTGGCGACTTTAACGACAACCCCATTTCGTACTCGCGCCGTACCATCGCACAGGGGTTGACAGACTGCTACCAGGAGACCGGAAAAGGCATCGGTTTGTCATATAATCAGAAAGGTTTCTTTGTACGTATCGACCATATTTTAGTATCCGACCACTTTGAACCCTATAACTGTCATATTGATAGTAAAATGGACGCAAGTGACCATAATCCTATCATCTGCACCCTAAAAATGAAAAGTAATCAATAAAAATGAGTGAATTTTTGCCAATAAATTTTTCCTTGTGTAAAAAAATGCCTATATTTGCACGCTATTTTATACGCGAACAGAAAATAATATAAATAAATAATAATTAAAAACAAAATGCAAAACAAAGGAATTGTAAAATTTATCGCAGTGCTTCTGATTCTCGTGTGCTGCTTCTACCTTTCCTTCTCGTTCGTAACACGCCACTACGAAAGTAAGGCTGCTGCTATGGGCGAAGAGGCAGGTGCGGAGTACCTCGATTCAATCAACAACGAGAAGGTGTACATGGGTATCTATTCTCTGAAGCAGTGCCGTGAGATGGAGATTGGCCTGGGTCTTGACCTGAAAGGCGGTATGAACGTTATTCTTGAGGTATCAGTACCTGATGTGGTTGACGTATTGGCCGACCACAAGACTGACGCTGCCTACAAGAAGGCCATGGAGCTGGCTAAGAAGGAAGAGGAGACCAGTCAGAACGACTTCATCTCTCTGTTCGTGAAGTATTGGAAACAGGAGGGCAACGGTCGTCCACTTGCTGCTATCTTTGCTACCCAGCAGATGAAGGGCAAGGTTAGCACATCATCTACCGACTCACAGGTAGAGGCTGCGCTGCGTACCGAGGTACAGAGTGCCGTTGATAACTCATTCAATGTAGTTCGTAACCGTATCGATAAGTTCGGCGTTGTTCAGCCAAACATCCAGAAGCTCGAAGGCCAGAGCGGTCGTATCATGGTAGAAATGCCTGGTATCAAGGAGCCAGAGCGTGTACGTAAGTTGCTCCAGGGTTCAGCTAACCTTGAGTTCTGGGAGACCTACAACTCACAGGAGGTTACTCCTCTGCTGGCTCAGCTTAACCAGCGTTGGGCTGCTCAGGGTGGTGTTGACGTAGCCGACACAACTGCTGTTGACAGCGCCGCTACTGCTGCTGTTGCCGATAGCGCTAAGACTGCTACAGGCGACCTGGCTGCTAAACTGGCTAAGAAGGACAGCAAGGACAACAAGGCTGTTGAGATGGCTAAGAAACAGAATCCTCTGTTCTCTATCTTCCAGCCTACACAGGGTAACACCCTCGCTGTAGTTGGTTATGCTAACGCTCGCGATACTGCCGAGATTAACAAGATGATCTACTCTGACCTCGCTGGTCGTATCTTCCCTGCTGAGCTGAAGCTCCGTTGGGGTGCTACACCTGAGGACTTCGGAGGCCAGAATACTAAGGGCGACATCTTCGAGCTCTATGCTCTGAAGGTTACTGAGCCTTCAGGTCGTGCTCCACTGGAGGGTGATGTTATCACCGGTGCCAAGGACGACTTCGACCAGATGGGTCACCCCTCTGTATCAATGCAGATGAACTCTGACGGTGCTCGTCGTTGGAGCCAGATTACCAAGCAGAACATCGGTAAGGCTGTAGCTATCGTGCTCGACGATGCCGTTTACTCTGCTCCACGTATCCTTACTCAGATTGACGGTGGTAACTCTCAGATTACTGGTAACTTCACCATCGAGGCTACTAAGGACTTGGCTAACACACTGAACTCAGGTAAGATGCCTGCTCCTACCCGTATCGTACAGGAGGAGGTTGTAGGTCCTTCACTGGGTGCTCAGTCAATCCAGCAGGGTATTATCTCATTCGTAGTAGCTTTCGTACTGCTGATGATCTACATGATCATGCTTTACGGCTTTGTACCAGGTCTCCTCTCGGATATCGCTCTGCTGTTCAACCTGTTCTTCACACTGGGTATCCTTACCTCGTTCCAGGCCGCTCTTACAATGCCTGGTATCGCCGGTATCGTACTGACTCTGGGTACCGCTGTAGATGCTAACGTGCTTATCTACGAGCGTATCAAGGAGGAGCTGAAGAAGGGTCTTGGTGTAAAGGAGGCTCTGAACAAGGGTTACTCTAACGCTTTCAGCGCTATCTTCGACTCTAACTTCACTTCATTGATTACCGGTATCATCCTGCTCTACTTCGGTACAGGTCCTGTTAAGGGCTTCGCTACCACATGGATCATTGGTATCGTTATCTCATTCTTCACAGCCGTTTACCTCACTCGTGTAGTTTACGATGCTATGCTGTCAAAGGATAAGTGGACTAACCTCACCTTCGTAACAGGTTACTCTAAGAACCTGATGCAGAACGCTAAGTACAACTTCATGGGCGCTTACAAGAAGACCTATGCTCTCTGGGCTGCTGTAGCAGTAGTTTGCATTGGTTCGTTCTTTGTTCGTGGTTTAAGCCAGAGCATCGACTTCACTGGTGGTCGTAACTACGTTGTAACACTCGACAAGCAGACTCCAGTTGAGGAGGTTCGTAAAGCTATGGCAGGTGCATTCATCAACACTATCGGCGAGAAGGCTAACCAGGAGGCTAACACCTCTGTTATCGCTCTGGGTACTGATGGTAAGACTGTTCGTATCTCTACCAACTGGGATATCGAGTCAAATAATCCTGAGGTTGACGACAAGGCTGAGAACATCCTGTTCGGTGCCCTGAAGAAGGCTGGTCTCGTAAGTCAGGAGAACGTTGAGGCATTCAAGAATCCTGATGTTCGCGAGGGTGGTTCAATCATCAGCTCTGCTAAGGTAGGTCCTTCAGTTGCTAAGGATATCACACATGGTGCTATCATCAGCGTATGTATCGCTCTGATTGCTATCTTCCTCTACATCCTGCTGCGTTTCCGCAACCTCGCCTTCTCTGTAGGTGCTGTTGTGGCTCTGGCTCTCGACGCTCTGCTCGTAATTGGTGTTTACTCACTGTGCTGGGGTTGGGTTCCAATGTCGCTCGAGATCGACCAGGTATTCATCGGTGCTATCCTGACCGTTATCGGTTACTCTATCAACGATAAGGTGGTAGTATTCGACCGTATCCGTGAGAACCTCGGTCTGTATGGCAAGCGCGACCGTCAGCAGTTGTTCAACGACTCACTGAACCAGACACTGGCTCGTACCATCAACACCTCTGTAACCACACTGATCGTGCTGTTGGCTATCTTCATCCTTGGTGGTGATAGCATCCGCTCGTTCTCTCTGGCTATGATCCTGGGTGTTGTATTCGGTACTCTGAGTTCGCTCTTCATCGCCGCTCCTACAGCCTTCCTTTGGATGGGCCGTACTATCAAGGAGGACGACGTTGAGGTTGCTGAGAACAAGTAATCATACAATCGCATATAAAAAAGAGCTGCGTTCCTGATGGAATGCAGCTCTTTTTTCGTACCCCGACCGCGAATCGAACGCGGAACTAAGTCTTAGGAGGACCTTGTTATATCCATTTAACTATCAGGGCGCGTGTTCTTTCGTGTGCAAAGGTACGAGATTTTTAGCAATCAGCCAAACTATTGGGCGAATTTTTGATTGAAATAGTCGAATTGAGCATACGAAGATGTCTGGCTCTTAGCAGACGTTTCGCCTGTAGGAATGTAGTTAAACAGTCCCACCCGGATACCTTTCCAATAACCACCACTCATGGCGAATGCCGAGCCCGCAGGCTGATAATGCTCTCCATCTATACTATAATAAAATAGGTGGCGATTCTGCTCGCAATCATTAGTTACCTTGAACCATACTTCCTGATAGCTACCCTTGGCGATAAGCTTACGCCGTCCACCAAACTCGATAAACACACCATCTTTACACAATCCTACCCCACAGAACAACTTACCTGAGCAGAAAAGTCCTGCATAACTGTCGCCTTTAATGCTTACTTTGGTTGTGCTCTCACTCTGATAGCCAACCACCTTCTGAGTAAGCATATTACGGACCATTTTAAAGCTATCGGCAGGCATGGCTTTGAGTGTGAGCCAGCCTTTACGATCAGTGAGATTCCAATGTGTATCAACCGGATTATGATTCCATTGCCAATGCAGTCCTAATGCATCATTAAAGTCGTCACAGGTCTGGAAACCAGAAATTCCTACCGAAGAAACAGGCTTTTTCCAAGCAGCCACAGGTTCGCCTATACCGTTCTTATCATAATCGACACCTATCACAGGCCAATCAGATTCCCAACGGGCAGGCTGCAGATGAACCACGCGCCCTAGTACTGGTGTCTCCTGGAAATGATAGAACCACCAGGAGCCATCTGGTGCATCTACCAACGCACCTTGGTGAGGGCCGTTAACGCCAGTTGAACCCTGTTCTAACACGATACGGCGCTCGTAAGGGCCATAGATATTGCGAGCACGCAAAACAGTCTGCCAACCTGTGCCGACACCACCCTCGGGAATAATAAGGTAATACCAGCCATTACGTTTCATAAACTTAGTTCCCTCGGCAATAGGTCCTTCATACACCGTTTTACCCTCATCGAGCAGTGTTTTGCCATCGGCCGACATACGATGCACAATGATTGGACCTGCACCATGCTGACTACGCCCTATATAAGCCTGTCCGTCTTCATCCCAGAACGGACAAGGGTCTTCCCACTTAGCCACACGCTTTACAAGATGCAGCGGCGCCCATGGGCCCGCAGGATTGCTGGCGGTTGACATATATAGACCTTCATCGGGTGTACAGAAATATACATAGAACAAGCCGCTGTGATAACGGATACTAGGTGCCCACGAGCCACCAGCATAATGCAGGTTGGCATCCCAGCCAGGCTCGTTAAAACGGCGATAAATCTGGGAGATATAACGCCAGTTCACCATATCGTCGCTCTCCAGCACCTGCATACCCATAAAGTGGAAATCAGAAGCCACCATATAGAACTTGTTGCCCACACGAATCACATCAGGATCGGAAAAATCAGCATTCAGCACAGGATTACGATACGTTCCGTCACCCTGATCGCCCCATCCCTCGGTATCTACTTCCACAAAATCAGGGCGCACATCCTCATCAACAGTAGAAACATGGATATTAGAGAACTGTACGTTACGGGCATGGCGCACAAAGAAACCCTTTGCCGGTAGATTACCCCACATGGTGGCCTCAGGATAATCAGCAGCCTTCTCATTAGCGATGGAATCGGCAATTTCTGTCAACTGATCCTTCTTCACCCCTCCCTTATGATGTATAGACACATTAGATATCCATACATTACGAACAGGATAGCCTGGCAGACCTGTAATCGAACAGCCCATAGAACCGGCATTTCGGATTTGGATATTATTGATGCGTACACCATCAATCGAACCTACATGATCGATATGCTGTCCAGTTTTGTAGCCACGTCCACGATTGCCCAAACGCACAAAGATAGGCGACTCGGTACCTTCGACGGTGAAATCGGCTATATTCACATTCTCGAGCACACCGCCATCCACTATCTCAAGCGAGATGGCCGACGAGCCAATCCACTGTCCGAAGAACTTTTTCTGCTGATTGTAACTGGGCTTTACCACGATACCACTGATATTGATATTACGGAAACCGCCATTGGTCTCAGTACCGAGTTTAACGGCATTACAATGACTCGATACCACACAATCGCTGATACGCACGTTTTCGCAAAGACGGGGCGAGGTGCTCTTCAGTGTAATACCATCGTCGTCGCTATCAGCTATCATACCACGCACAATCACCTCATGGCAGCCGTCGATATCCAGCGCATCGTTATTATAGTTATTACGATTAAAAACCTTGATTCCATCGATATTCAAGCGGTCGCAAGCCAAGTAGTGTTGCATCCAGCAGCCCGAATTACGCAAGGTGATACCACGCACCAGGATGTCCTGACTCTGGATAAAGCGAATCAAATGCGGACGGGTGATACCCTCATCGTTCCACGAAAGTTTCTTAAAGGCCCGTCCACGACCATCTATGGTACCCAAGCCATCGATCGACACATCCTGCACACCATCGGCATAAATCAATTGGATGGTGGTAGTTTGTGTTCTAAGCGACAAATAGTCCGATTTCATCGGTATATAATCCGCCAATCGGGTACTACCATAGAGCGTGGTTCCTTGTTCCAAATACAAGTGTACATGACTCTTTAGTTGTATGGTACCAATCTTATAAATACCAGCAGGCACCACCACACGACCACCACCTGCAGCAGAGCAAGCGTCGATGGCCTGTTGTAAAGCATGCGTAGAGAGTACCGTGGTGTCGTTTTTGGCACCATAACTTTTAATGTTAAAGTCGGCTGCGTGCATCGATGCAATACACAAAGACGCCAGAATAGTTACAATTACTTTCATATATGTTGCAAAGTTAAACATTTCCTTTAAAAATAACAGCATAAATGTAGATAATTTACTAAATTTGCAAGCAATTTTCACAAAACCCAACCCATATTTATATGAAAAGACTTTTTATGTTACCCCTTCTGTTGCTGGCTGTTTTATCGGCTCAGGCACAGAATCCGTACCTCCCGCTTTGGGAGCATCTGCCTGACGGTGAACCTCGTGTATTTGAGGATCCCGATCAGCCAGGAAAGTTCCGTGCATACATTATCGGTTCGCACGACACCAACTACACAGCCTACTGCGGTAGCGATATCCGCATGTGGTCGGCAGCTGTAGAGGACTTAAGCCAATGGCGCGACGAAGGTCCTATCTTTACCCATTATGTTGACGGTCAGTGGGACACCATGTTTGCCCCAGATCTGGTTGAGGTAAAGGATAAGGCCACAGGTAAGAAGACCTACTATCTGTATCCCCACTCTCGTGGCTGGCAGCGCGTGCCCATGGTTTGTAAGGGCGACCGCCCCAACGGTCCCTTCACCCCTATCAATCTCACCGAGGATGGTCGCAAGTGCCTGCCTGGCTCACTGATTGATTTCGACCCATCAGTATTCATCGAGCCAGTTACCAACAAAAAGGATCCGGATTACGCTAAAGGCTTCCGTGCCTACGTATTCTATGGTTTCCAACATTCAACCGCTTGTGAGCTGGATCAGAACACCATGTACTCTATGCGCCCAGGCACTGAGCTGCACGATTTCTTTATCCCCGCTTCGGCCAGTTACGGTAAGGTTCGCGACCCAGAGGGCACGCAGTATCCAGCCCTCTATAAAGGACAGAATCCTGGCGAGTTTAACTTCTTCGAGGCTTCGAGCATCCGTCAGGTAGGCAACAAATACGTGATGGTATTCTCTGGTTATAGCGGTCCTGACTACGGACAGGGCTCTACCAACTCAGCCTTGCGTTATGCCTTTGGTGATTCACCATTAGGTCCTTGGCGCTCTGGTGGTGTATTGGTTGACTCGCGTGGTGTAGTAACTGGCGAAGACGGTTCGAAGCTGATTACCACCAATGCCGCCCACAACACCCATGGCTCGCTGCAGGAGATTAACGGTCAGTGGTACGTATTCTATCATCGTCCACCACGTGGTTTCGGCTATGCCCGTCAGGCAATGGTAGCCCCTGTTAAGATTACTTGGGACAAGAAACCTGTGGCTAAAGGCGGTACCGTAAAGATTACCGGTTACGATCCATATGCTGCTGATAACAGTTGGACAGCCAAGGCTACCGATGGCACAGAATATACTGGTGCCGAAGTAACTTCAGAGGGATTCCAGATTTTCGGTCTGCCCCCATATCAGTACTATTCGGCTGGTATCGCCTGCTTTATGACTGGCGGCACCAACAGCAACGACTGGATGCAGGATAACCACGACATCTGGAACAACTCGATGGACCTGGCTGGCATTACCAATACTGGTATTGTAGGCTTTAAGTACTTTGGCTTTGGCGGACTGAAAGCCGACACCAAGGGCATCAAGGCCTTTAAAGGCATCAGTAAAGGCGATGGCGCCACATTGAATCTGAACCTAACTCCAGGCGGACATGGTGCCTTTAAGATTCACGTACGTCTGGATAACCCATGGAAGGGCGAAGAGATTGCCGTACTGGATATTCCAGCCGATGCACCACGCACCGCTAAGATTTACCAGGTAAACACACCTGCAGTCGAAGGACTGACAGGTAAGCACGCTATCTATCTGGTGGCTGATGGTGCAGAAATCGAAGCGCCTATACGCCCACAGTGGGACCCACGCAGACCTCAGCGCCCTCAGGGACTGTTCGACCTGCACGGTATCGGTTTCTCAAAGGCTGGCGATAAGTTCGAAGCTCCTGTTGTACCTCAGGTAAACATTAAGGTTGACGGACAAAAGTTAGTCATGCCCACAACACCTATCCGCTTTACTAATCTGAACGGCTATACCGACCAGACTCGCTATCAGGTATATGGTAAAATGAGCGACAACTCAAACATTGTTGCCACATCAGATGTACCTGAAGTAAAGTTCGAGATTAGTAAAATCGTAGAAGGCCGCGCCACTATTAAGGCAACCTACAATGGTTTGACTAAGATATTCCTGATTAACTAACATAAATAAAGGATGCACTCAACCAAGTGCATCCTTTATTCTTTCCAAGGCTTCTTTCAGGCGTGAACGCTGGGTGGCGATGTTAAAGCGCACATAGCCCTCGCCCGTCTGAGGTCCGTACATCGTGCCAGGATTAAGCCATACCTTAGCCTCATCAAGCAGTTTATCGCATAGGGCCTGCGATGTGATATTCATGGCCGAGATATCAACCCAAGGCAGATAGGTGCCCTCCAATTTGCAAACCTTCCACTGGGGGATGTTTTCTGCCACGAACTCGCAAAGCAGCTGATAGTTACCCCAGAGATACTGGTTCAGCTCATCAATCCACTCCTCGCTCTCGTTATAGGCCGCTTTCAGGGCTACAGGACCGAAGGGATTCAAGTCGCACACCTCGTTAATATTGATAGCACGATCCAATCGGCGGCGCCATGCAGGCTGCGAACAAATGATGTTTGCTGCCTGCAAACCGGCAATATTAAACGACTTTGAAGGCGAATTAAGGATAACACTATTCTGACGACAAGCCTCGTTCACAGCTGCAAACGGCTGGAATTGATAGCCTGGCATCATCAGTTCGCAGTGAATCTCATCACTAACCACTTTTACACCATACTTCAAGCAGATATCGTTCATCTGCATCAGCTCCGCCTTAGTCCACACACGTCCTGTGGGGTTATGAGGGTTGCACAGCAGGAAGACAGTCGTTTTCTCATCAGCACACTTGGTTTCAAAATCCTGCCAGTCAACCTCGAAGGTATCACCAACACGCTTCAAGGCTGTTTCAAGCACCTCGCAGCCGTTGTTACGGACTGACGAGAAGAAACAATTGTAATCGGGCGAAAGAATCAGCACCTTCTCGCCTGGCATGGTGAGTGCCTTTATGGCCACACTCATGGCAGGAACAACACCTGTGGTATAGAGAATTTCTTCGCGATGGATTGTCCAATCGTGACGGCGCTGGAACCATGAGATAACAGCCTCGTAGTAATCATCCTCAACTACAGCATAACCAAACACACCGTGCTCGGCACGCTTACGAACGGCCTCCAGAATAGCTGGGGCAGCCTTAAAGTCCATATCGGCCACCCAAAGTGGGATTATTTCCTTAAACTCGGAATTGCCCCCTGGCGGAAGCCAGCCCCCCGTTGAACGTGGGGCTTCCGCATCCCACTTTACGCATCCCGTTCCACGACGTTCTACCAACTCGTCAAAATCGTATTTCATTTTCTTGTTTCTATAATACAATTATTTGGTTCACGCACGTTCTCATCGATAGTAATCGAACCTATACTGTCGGCAACGATGTGGCCGCTGGTGGGGTTCTTAATGTTCTCGATGTGGCCTTTGATGTCGGCCTCAACGGTTGAATATTCAAACACACGGTCGCAAGCAGCATCAAAGGTACAGTTCTCGAGTACCAGGTTCTGTGCATAGCACAACAGCTGCTCGCCTGCCAAATGACAGTTAACCAAGCGCACATTCTTAGAGTGCCAAGCCAGGTACTCACCATCCAGCGTAGAATCGTAGATAGTCACATTCTCACACTCCCAGAACGAATCCTTCGTGATAATTTTAGCATTGTGAATCTCTACATTCTCACAATACTGGAATACATATTTGGCATCACTCTCCAATCCATCTACATAGATATTCTTAGAGAACATGAAGGGATAGGTTCCCTCATGCAGCTTCACATTCTTCAGTTTCAAGCCATCTACCTTCCAGAAAGTTTCGTCGGCATCGTTAATCACCACGTTCTCCAGCTCTACGTTCTTCATCTCACGGAAGAACTTAGGGCCATCAATCGTACAATCCTTCATCACCAGATCGTTGGTGTACCAGATGGCCGAACGCGAACCAGGTGCAAAATAGCAGCGTTCGATTTTAGCACCATCCACGTGCCACCAAGGGTATTTTCCATAGAACTTGCTATCGTAACATTCCATGTTCTGGCACTGCTTGATACCAGACTCTCCATCTACAATTGTAATCTCTTCTAATCTCAAATCATGAGTGGCAAACAGAGGCCTCTCGCCTCCAAACTCCTTACCTCTAATTAGTTCCATTGTTTTTGTATTATTAAAATTCGGGTGCAAAGTTACTAAGAAAAATCCGTAATCAGCGTAAACCGACCACGGATTCTTTTACCCTTTAAGGGTTTTTATAATTTAAAGAGAGAGAATTTACTTACTAGCCAACAGATAAGTGTTCAGTGGTTCCATGACTACCGTACGACTGGTAAGGTACATGTTGTCGTGGGTCTCGTTCATCTTATAGGTCTTAACCGTTGTAAGATTAGGAGCCTGCGAACGGTAAAGTGTTACCTGTGAAGGAATATCATAGGTCTGCTTATCGGCATTCCACTGACTAACCTCTTCGTTGTAGCCATTCTTAAAGTACTTATAAGTCAGGCGGCTGCTCTTCTGCCACTGCTGTGTGGCTTCATCCCAGCTCAGCATCTCCTTGAAGGCAAGGCGACCCTGCTCATCGTATTCATAACGATACTCAACCTTCTGAGCCTCACTCTGATTGTTAGCTGCATACGAACTAACAGTGCTAAGACACATGGCGATAACCATTGCTGCTGTGATGATTGCTTTCATACCTTTATCGTTTTAAATTGTTATTTTTATCTGTTTGACGTTGCAAAGGTACGGAAAGTTGCATTAACAATGAGTTATCGTAATGTTATCTTTAGGTTAAATCTGTTTTGCCTCTGAGAAATAGTACTTTCTCAAAGGCATTTTAACAGCTTCGCCACTCAGATTTATCTCCTGCTGCAGCTTGATATCCTGCGATGATGCGCCTACCTTAATGATATACTTGCCTGGCTGGATGTTCCACTGGCGCTGACCATCATGAGTATAATAACCTAACTGCTCGGTGTACATCTTCACGCTAATCTTCTTGCTCTCACCTGGCTTCAGCGATACACGGGCAAAGCCTTGCAGCTGGATAGGACGAATCTGCTGACTCTTATCGACAGGCGAGAGATAGATCTGTGCCACCTCATCGGCTGCCACCTTACCAGTATTCTTCACATCAAAGGTGAGGTTAAAGCTCTCGTCCTTGGTAGTAACCTCGGTTGTCGCCTCTAAGTTAGCATACTCGAAGGTGGTATAGCTCAAGCCATAACCGAAAGGCCATGCAACACGTGCATCCTTCTCGGCAGCATAGTTGTAGCAGATAGGCTCGTTGATCTCCACATTAGGATAGCTGACAGAGAGCTTAGCTGATGGCGACACCTTACCATACAGGATGTCGGCCACAGCATTACCACCCTCCTCGCCTGGATACCAGGCCTGAATGATGGCAGCGCACTTCTCGGCTAAGCCAGAGATAACCTGAGCTCTACCGCCAAACATCACCAGCACTACAGGTTTGCCTGTCTGGATGAGTTCCTCAACATACTGCTCCTGCTTACCTGGCAAGCGCAGTCCCTGACGATCGCGGTTCTCACCACAAAGCATCACGTTCTCGCCCACGGCAGCAATAATCACATCGGCATCCTTAGCCATCTGCAGGGCTTCGGCTTTGTCGGCCTTTTCGCCTGCATCCACCTTGCGGTGCAGCAACTCGTACTCCCAAGCACGTGCATCGCCCAGCTCACCGTATTTAGTCTCAATCTCCTCGGTCCAATCGCAACCACGCGAATACATCACGTTCACGCCCTCGGGCTTGTGGTTCTGCATACCTTCGAGCAGTTTCACGATGTGAGGATTCTCCGACTTATAGTCGACCTTCTTCCAGAAGTACGACATGGCAGGATAGGTATAGTCGCCACACATAGCCCAGATAGAGTTGGCATTAGGACCAGTAAGGAGCACGTTCTTCACCTCCTTGAGTGGCAGCACCCCATTGTTCTCCAACAGCACCACACTCTGGGTAGCGATATCGTAAGCCGTCTTTCGCTCCTCGGGAGTATCGAGTTTGATATCCTCCTTCGAGTAGAGATAAGCATCCTTATCGAACAATCCCATACGGAACTTGATACGCAGCACATTCTTCACGGCACGCTCCAGCACCTCGGGCTTAACCAGACCTTTATCGATAGCCTCCTGCAAAAGCTGGTAGTTGGCACCAAAGGGGAAGTCGACATCGTTACCACCATTGATGGCAGCAGCAGCCTTTTCTACTGCGCTGTCGATATTTGGAATCTGGTCGATAGCGGTATAATCGCTCACCACCATACCATCGAAACCTACGTAACCACGCAGAATATCCTGCAGAATCTCGCTGTTAGCCACACATCTGATGCCATGCACATCATGATAACCAGGCATTACAGCTACGCTACCAGCCAAACGAATCATAGTCTCGTGAGGCAACAGAATCTCTTCCATCATCTCCTTCTCGTCGGCATCGCCGCCACCACCATAACCTAAGTAGTGCTTAGAGCAGGCGCCAACACCTTTCTTCAAGTCGCCCTGCTGCAAGCCGTTTACAAAAGCGGTACCCATCACAGCCGACAGGTAGCCATCCTCGCCATACGACTCCTCCAAGCGATTAAAGCTGGGGGTGCGACATACATCCACCATTGGCGACAGGGCAAAGATACCACCCATCTTACGCAGCTGTGTACTGGTCTGACGTGTTTTCAGTTCAGCCAACTCAGGGTTGAACGAACCAGCCTGACCAATCTGCTGGGGATAGATGGTGGAACCTAAGGTATTGATACCCGAGAGCACCTCTTCGTGCAAAAGTGCTGGGATACCATTGGGTGTATGGTGCTTCAGCCAGTCCTGAATAGCCACAGCACGATCGCGCAGTTCGTTCGGATCGCGAGGCTGCTGCATGCAGAACTGTGAGAAATGACCAATACCATAAGGTATCAGTTCCTTACACTTGGCTGTATCTAACTTGCCGTCAGCATCAAAGAGTTCGTCCATATACATACTCTTCAGCTGTGCGATGCGCTCCTCCTGAGGCATCTTCTGGTAGAGTTCATCAATTTGCTGTTCCATGTCTGTTGCTGTGTTACAACTTGTAATTAATGCAGCAAGCGCCATCATAGCCCAACTGCCAATAGTCTTAAGTTCCTTTTTCATTGGATAATACCTTATTTATTATTATTTAGTCTCGTACCATTTCTTCAGCACGTAGAAGGCCAGCTTCTTCTCGCCCTTATCGCTTACCAAACCCTTACGGTTGTAGTAGTCCTGCACACCAGGCAGTACACGACGAGGCGAACGGAAGTCCTTCAGAATCCAAGGTGTGGTACCTGCCAAGCCCTCAATCTTATCGAGCATAGCAGTGTTCTCCTTATAGAGATTCTCCTGGAACTCCTCAGTCCAACGCTGGTTCTTGGCACCATGATAGCCGTAACGGGCACCGCCACCAAACTCGCTGATAATCACGGGTTTGTCGTAAGGAATCACCCACTTCATCTTTGGTGCATCGTTTACATCGCGATACCAACCAATATACTGGTTGAAGCTTACTACATCCACATACTCGTTCATGTTGTCGTTCAAACGGTTCACGTAGTTCGAGGCACCTGTAACCTCCATAGCCATCGAAATCAGGCGGGTGTTATCGAGTGTGCGGGCATACTTGGCCAGACCACCTAAGAACTTATCACGCTCAGCAGAGTGTGGGGTTTCGTTGGCGATACTCCAGATAATCACATTAGCACGGTTATGGTCGCGGGCAATCATATCGGTAAGCTGCTGCTTGGCATTAGCGAAGGTGTTTGGATTAGTCCAGGCGATGGTCCAGTAAACAGGAATCTCGCTCCATACCAGGATACCCATACGCTCAGCCTCGCGCACCATCTCCTCGTGGTGAGGATAGTGGGCCAGACGCACAAAGTTACAACCCAATTCCTTGGCCCATGAAAGCAGGGTGTGGGCATCCTCAACGCTGTTAGCACGTCCGCCACCATTGGGTTTCTCGTTGTGGATAGAGATACCCTTCAGGAAGATAGGCTTACCGTTAAGCAGAATCTGCTTGCCACGTGTCTCGATGGTACGGAAACCGATCTCATCTGAGGTGGTTGAATTATCCATCGTAAGATCAACACGATAGAGTTTTGGATTCTCAGGGCTCCACAGCTGCAGTTTCTTGGCAGCCACCTTCAAAGTGCCACTTACCTGTCCCTCGGCATCAGTTGTAAACTGCTTTTCCAACTTCAGCTCAGGGATATTAACTACCACCTTATGACCTGCCTCCTTGGCACTCACCTGGGCAGAGAAAGTGATCTCTCTTACCTTGGCCTTATCAGCTGCCTTTGAGAGCTGCAGGTTGTAATCCTGCATATAAACCAAAGGTACCTTTACCAGCTTCACGTCGCGGGTAATACCACCATAGTTCCACCAGTCGAAAATCTGTGTAGGCACATCCTCGGCATGACGTTTGTTATCCACCTTAACAATCACAGTGTTCTCGCCTTTTTTCAGCAAATCGCTGATATCATAGTTGAATGGGGTAAAACCACCTACGTGGTGACCAGCCTTCTTACCATTCACCCATACATGGCAATCGTAGTTTACAGCACCGAAATACAGCAAGGTGCGGCATTCGGTCATAGGCACAGCCTGGAAGCTTTTCTTAAACCATACGGTTCCCTCGTAGAAGAACAGGCGCTCGTCCTGCGTGTTCCAGTCAGAAGGGATCTTCATGGTTGGCGACTTATCGAAGTCGTACTCAATCAAATCCTCAGGCTTCTGGGGCTTGGCATTGATAAAGAAACCATTACGCATAGGGTTCATACGATAGTCGTAATAGCCCTCTTCCTGTACATCAACAATGTAGTTCCAATCGCCATTCAGCGAACAGGTCTCGTAGGCATTCACATTCTGGATTAATGGCAATGCCAACTCTGCAGCGACAGCTGTGAACACACCGCTCGCAGCCAGCAACAGAGTAGTTAGTAATTTCTTCATATCATTTGTTATTTGATGATTAATCCACCATTGGGCTGGATAGTAACCTTTGCCTTACCTTTCTTATCCACCTTCAAGGTACCCATGGTAGGCTCGCCCTTCTGGTTATCTACATAGATAGTTGGTGTTTTGCCAGCCAACATCGAAAGATCGAGTGTAAGCTTGAGTGGCTCCTTCTGGGCATTCAAGCCTGCAATGTACCAATCAGCACCATGGCGACGGGCCAGAACCACGTACTTGCCAGGATAGCCATCAATATAGCGTGTCTCATCCCATGTAGCAGGCAGAGTCTTCAGGAAGTCGAGCTCGAACTGAGGCAGTTCCTGCAGGTTGTTAGGACACATGGCCACACACTGGATTGATGTCTGGTTAGTGATGCCTGAAGCAATCTCGAAGATATCGGTAGTTTTGCGAGAGTGACGACTCTTGTTGTCGCGACTCAGATACTTGTTCATAATCACACCACCCCAGTCCATCGATGCCACAGCATTGCGGCAGAATGGATGCAAGGTAAGGTCGAATGGCTCGTGGATGGCAGCGCCCTCTCCAAAGAACACGTTCTCGCTGGCCAGCACAGCCTCAGAGGCTACGTAATTGGGGAACATACGCTCCCAACCGCGAGGCAGGGTGCATCCATGGAAGATAACCTGAATGCCGTAACGGTTGGCATCAACCATGATATCCTCGTAAAGCTGCAGGGTTTCCTGCTTGTCGCCACCAAAGAAATCAACCTTGATGCCCTTCACGCCAATCTGCTGCAACCACTTGAATTCGCGGTTACGAGCCAGCGAGGTATTCAAACAGTTACGTGGGCCCTGAGGCGCATCGTTCCAATAGCCGTTAGAGTTGTACCAAAGCATCAGGCTTACACCCTTGCTCTGTGCATAACGTGAGAGTTCAACCATCTTGTCACGACCTATCTGCGTATCCCAAAGGGCATCAACCAAGCAGTACTCGTAGCCCATAGCTGCAGCCAGGTCGATAAACTGTACCTGATCCTTATAAACGGTAGCACCATCCTGCCAGATAAGCCAGCTCCAGGTATATCGACCCTCCTTGTACTGTTCAGAAGCCTCGTAGAGTGGATCAACCACATCGTAGCTCACGGTAGTCTCAACGATAGGCTTCAGGGTTGAGCCTACGGTGATGGTACGCCAAGGTGTTTCGGCAGGTAACGACAGCGCTACGAACTCCGAACCAAAGCCACCATTCTCGCCCTTGTCGGGGAAAGCGATGGTATAGCCTGTACCAGGCTGATAATCAGAAACATGTGTGCCACAATATGCGCCAGTGGTACCTGTCTCGCTAACCAGTGCCCAACCATCCTGCAGGTGGAACAGACAAGGGAAGGTATAGCCACGACCGTAGTGTGACTTCTCGTTCAGCTGGCCATCAACGCTATAACCCTCTTCGTAACTGGGTTTAGTATTTGCCCAACCTGTCTTAGGACCAATCTGCGGTGTGATAAATGTAGTGGTGCCATCAGGGAAGTTAAAGCTGGTAGCCTCGCCAAACACCAGCGTGCGCTGCATGCCACGTGGAGCTTTGGCAATACCATACTTAAAAGCCACATCGTTATCAGCTACCATAAAGGTAACGGTCATCTGCAACTTCTGTTCGTTCTCGAGTGTTAATGTAAGTTTGTTGGCCTTGTAATCAATGTGCGAAGCCTTAACGGTGCGGATATCATACTGCTTTGCCACAGCCTCGGTCTTGCTATCCACAATCTTCAAGCCCTGGGTTAAATCGCCAATGCTGGTGTTCAAGCCTAAGTTCGACTTGGTAACCATCTGCTTACCATCGAGCGATACCTGATAGGTAGCCTTGCCACCCTCATCGTTCACTGTAACTTCCAGATTTCCACTTGGTGATTTCACCTTTACCTCCTCTGCCCCGCAGAGACTTGTAGCCAACAAAGCGGCTACCAAAAAAACATTTCTGATCATAGTTCGTTAGAAAATATTGATATTTTGGTTGCAAAGATACGAATTATCTACCAACGCAGGAAGTCCCCCAGCGTTAACAAATTGTAAAAAATACACTTCACCATACAAGGATTCCTACTTTCTCTCATTATCTTGTCAGTAACAAACATAAAAAAGCTATAATTAGCCTACATGCCTACATAAAATTGCTCAAAACAACTGTGTTTATGGGCGTTTTCGTGTTGTTCAAGCCTACATAAAGCCCCACAAAAGCCTACATTAAGCCTACATGATTCCTACATAAAATCCACAAAAAATAGCTTTTTGATAGGCCAGAAGTAGCTTCTTGAGGCACAAGAAGTGGCTTCCTGCCGAGCAAAAAGTTACTTTTCAACGTACTTGCAATAATTTGTAGTAAGGGTAATTGCGAAATTCTCTAGAGAATTTTTGGCTAAGTGCCGTACTAAAGATTGCTAACTGCCTAGGAAACCGCAAAATTCTCTAGAGAATTTTACAACAAGTATTAAGGATAAAAGTTGTTATTCAGGCAAAACTCATCTTCCACCCCGTGTATAAATGTTAAAACATGTAGGTATCACGTAGAAATGATGTAGGCTTTATGTAGGCTTTTGTGGGGCTTTATGTAGGCTTCAAATCGTCCAAAACCCTTTACACATACGGATTTTGAGCGATTTTATGTAGGTATGTAGGCTATTATGCAACTTTTACTGTTTAATCATCATAAGTAACCTCATATTTTGCATTCAGCCTTTTATTATAGGTGATAGAGAATTGACGAGTAGGTATCTCGAACGAACCATGGTAGATAACCACTTCGTAATCGCCGTTACTGAGAGGACCAACCTCGCAGTAAAGATCATAAGGGCAAATACAATTTGCCAGAGCAGTCTCTTCTGTTTCCAGAATCTTGATCACATTACCATCGATAGTAGCCTCTATTTTTAATTCCCCTGGAGCACAATTGAACATTGCGTTCACATGATTGACAGATAGATAACCGCCATCGCAGGCCTTAAACTCAAAGTACTCTGGATATTCGCTCCTAGTGTGGCTTGTACTTTTACAGCCGCTATTGGCTACATCTCTTACGCTAAATGGACCATTCGATGCACCTTTGGTTGATTCATCATTGCTACATCCGCATAAAGCCAATAACAAGATGGCTAATGAAAAAACTGCCTGTTTCATATTTCTGTTTTTGGGGGTTAGTCCATAACATTCTCTACAGTACGTTTCATCACAATATTCTTCTTTTCAAGCTTGGGATAAAGACGCCAAAAGTAGATGTCGATGATAGCTTGAGTTGCAAAACCACCAACGTGGTGAAGCAACTTGGTTTGCAGCTCATAATAAGATTTTTTGTCTTTGAGAGTGATCTCGCCAAGCGAGAACGATCCGTCATTGCCCCAGGTTCGACCGATAAGTAGCGTATATTTACTAAAATCTACATCGGGGAGCGGCTTACTACCCATATAGGCTTGCTGAAACTCCTGACGGCTATTGATCATCAAACATATTTCTTTGTCATAATCGCCATGGTCAAAAAAGGTTTTATATTCGTTACCTTGGCCGTCCCAATAAGGAGCGTGCAGTTCTTCCTGGAAGAACGAGGCCAAAGGGTCATTAGGGTCTGTTTCTGGTTTACCCCATTGATTGTAAACCTCGCCGCCACGCACACCATCATCGTTACTGATAGCTATTATGCTATCATCGTCACCTCCACAGCCCATTAATGTTGAGCCAACAAACGCTGCAACAACTATGATTATCAGCGTCATTGTAATCATTTCTATCGTTCGTTTCATACCGTTTGGTTGTTATATGATTGAATGTTATTTTATTCTTAGAATGCAACAGTAGCCAGAATCTTGCATAGCGAGGTATTTATTTAACAAACTTTCATTATTCACTCGGCCTAGTTACAAAATTATGTTAAAGTTTAAGGTCTCAATACAACGTTTTGCTTGTTTTTGCATTTAATATTTAGAACTTAGTTCTAAAATGCATCAACCTAAAGATTATTGTGTATCTATAAAGACGTGAAAAAAGAATTATTACTATTGGCCTGTATGACGCTTGTTGTACAGCACACTGAAGCTCAGGACTACTTCTCTGCGGCTTCCGACTATGCTCGCCTGTATATTGGGCCTGTCGAACCTCAGTATCAGCTATCAAGATGGTACGACATTCCTTATTATAAAGGTAATACAAATATGTATAAAGGGCGAATAAGCTATTATGGGGTAGTTTACAACGATGTTGAGTTGCGCTTCGACCTGATGAAACAGCATGTAGCCGTTCTGTCGCCCAAAGCAGGAATCTGCTGTCTGCCTGATCAAAAGCACATCGACTGGTTTGAGATGGACGGCTACAGATTTGTGCACGACCCAGAAGACAGCACCCGCTATGCAGCCCTACTCTGTGATGGTAGCGCCAATGGCGTACAGCTTTATCATAGTATGTGGAAAGTCTATAATGGCGAGAAAACCTTTGGCGAAAGAAAATTACTGAAGAACCTGAGCGATTACGAGCATTATACACTCATTACATCTAATGGGGAAACATATCACGTAAAACGTGCCAAGGATGTGGCAGCGCTGTTTCCTGAACAGAAAAAGCAAATTAAGCAGTTTGCCAAACAGCAACATCTTACCTTTAACAAGCAGAGGCGTGAGCAAAGCCTTGCAAAAGTGGTAGCAAGTGTTATCGGCGAAAAGAAGGAAATCGCCACGAGTCATTTGCGACCAGAAACGGCACCAGAAGGAGAGAAAAACAATGCACTTCCTGTTTCGATAGAAAACATCCCTGTTGATTCGCTCATCGCCGGTATTCCCGTACTTGATAGCGATACTTTGTCGATATCAGCAGGTTCGGCAAATACACGAACTTATATTGTTCCTGGCGCCAAGAAAGCAAGGGCAAGCCTTGCCGACGATCAGGAACTGGCCGAGATTGTAGTTGTAGCAGGTCGCCAGTCGGTAGTACAAAGTACCACGATGGGCGCCGAGAAGTTCAAGCCCCAACTACTGAAGAATATCCCATCGGCCTTTGGTGAATCAGACATTATGAAGATAGTGCTTACGCTGCCTGGTGTAACAACCGTTGGCGAGGCCTCAAGCGGATATAACGTACGAGGTGGTGCCACCGATCAGAACCTGATACTGTTTAATGGCGGCACGGTATATAACCCAACACATCTGTTCGGCTTGTTCACATCGTTCAATTCAGATGCGGTCGAGGATGTGGAGCTGTTTAAATCAAGCATCCCCGCAGAATATGGCGGCAGAATAAGTAGTGTGCTGAAAGTGAACTCGAAAGAGGCAAACATGCGTAAGTTTACTGGTTCGGCCAGTATCGGCGCACTTACCAGCAAGGCCAATCTTGAGATACCTATCGTAAAAGATCATGTGTCGCTCTTGCTGAATGCCCGTACCACCTATAGCGACTGGATTCTGAAGCAGTTGCCAGAGGAAAGCGGCTACAAAAACGGTAAGGCCAACTTCTATGACTTTGGCGGCGTGTTTACCTGGAAACTTAACAACATGCATCGACTCAAGATATTCGGATATCTGAGTAATGACAAGTTCTCGTTCAGTTCCGACGACAGCTACGGCTATCAGAACCGCAACATCTCAGCCGAATGGCGATCGATCCTAAACGAAAAGATAACTGCCACGCTCTCAGCAGGATTGGATCATTACGACTATTATAACGACGAAAAGGCCAAACCCACGATGGCTGCCCGACTGAGTTTCGGCATCGATCAGCTGTGGGCCAAGCTACATATCCGCCAGCGTCTGAATGAGAAGCAAAGTCTGTCTTATGGTCTGTCTGTTCAGCATTACGATGTACAGGGCGGTAAGTACGAACCTTTAAGCGAGGAATCGTATGTCAATCCAGACCAGCTACAGAAAGAGAAAGCCTTGGAGAGCGGCGCCTATATCGACTACGAACATTCGCTGACAGAAAAACTATCGGTTTCGGCAGGTTTGCGCTATTCAATGTTCAATGCCATTGGTCCGCGCGACGTGAATATCTATGCCGACCAGGAACTGCCATCGCAGGAAACCTTGTTAGAGACACGTCATGAGACAGGTATCATCAAAAGCTATCAGGCTCCCGAGTTCCGTTTCTCGGCACGTTATGCCATACAGGATAATTTCTCGATTAAGGCTGGTTTCAACACCATGCACCAGTATATCCACAAGGTTTCTAACACCTCTATCATGTCGCCCACCGATATGTGGAAGCTGTCGGATATGAACATCAAGCCCCAGAACGGTTGGCAGATAGCCGCAGGTATCTATTACGAGACACCCAACAAGAACTACGAGTTCTCGGCAGAGACGTACTACAAGCACATCAGCGACTATCTGAACTATCGCAGTTCGGCTGTATTGCTGATGAATCCCCATCTCGAAACAGATGTGATTCCTACCAAAGGAAAGGCCTACGGCGTGGAACTGCAAGCCAAAAAGCCTTATGGCAAGTTGAATGGTTGGGTAAGCTATACCTACTCGCGCTCACTGTTACGCCAGGACGACAAACGCGTGGCAACGCCCCTGAACAACGGCGAGTGGTACCCATCGGAATACGACAGACCACATGAGGTAAAAGCTGTGCTGAACTATAAGATTACAGAGCGATACAGTTTCTCGAGCAACTTTAACTATGCCACTGGTCGCCCAACCACAGTACCTGCAGGCCAGTTCTACAACAACAAGTTAGGTTACTACCTGCCCTACTATACCGAGCGTAACAACTATCGCATTCCCGACTATACTCGTCTGGATCTTGCGTTCAACATCGAGCCAACCCATAGGCTGACAGCATTTTTCCACACCTCGTTCTCAATCGGTGTGTATAATGCCCTTGCCCGCAAAAATGCCTATAACATCTATTATGTTACCGAAGGCTCAAGCATCAAGGGCTACAAGCTATCGGTATTTGGTACAGCCATCCCCTATATCTCACTTAACGTACGATTCAACTAATATGAAAAGGATATCATCACTTTTAAAAATCGCCCATTTCATCGTGATTTGTGCCTGCATGCTGACAGGATGCGTGGAGGAATACGAAGCCGATCTGCCTGAGAGCGAAACGAACCTGCTAGTGGTTAACGGTACCATCCGTTCGAACGAAAAAAGCGAGTTCTATATCACAAGGTCTATTCCACTCAACGATCATAGTTCCGACTATTATTATGTAAACAACAGTTACACTTGGGATGCGCAGACTGTTTACTATGCAAGAGTTACCATCTGTGGTACCGATGGTTCTGAATACGAATGCCCAATACAGGATAACGGTTATTACACCTGTAACACCCCTGCGCTGGATCCAAACGTATCGTACTATGTAAGGATAGAATGCGATGGCGACATCTATCAGTCGGATCCCGAAAAGCCACTCCACACACCCGACATCGAGAAGCTGGAGTACTATCAGAAAGGCGATTTGGAGGACATCCAGATTCTGCTGACCACAGGTGAGCCTGATGATCCAACACAGACAGCCTACTACACATGGGAATATACCGAAACCTGGGAAGTTAGGCCAAAGCGCCATACAGCTATATATTACGACGTGGAAGCCCAAAAAGCGATGGACATACCCCAAGACGAACTTTATCCAGAAAAGGGGTGGAAGACTGCGGATAGTAAAGCCATTCTAACGGAATCAACAGCTCATTATGTTGGCGGAAAATTCACAAAATACCAGTTACTGGATATTTCATACAAAAATGAACGCATAGCTTGGAACTATTGTAATGAAGTAACCCAACGTGCCATCAGCAAGGCTGAATACGAATACAATAAGGCATGTGTTGAAGCCGGATGGGAGATGGGCGGATTGTTTACCCCCCAGCCATCAGCCCTACCCAGCAACATTCGCTGCACCACCTCGTCGAAAAGAGCGTTAGGCTTTGTGGGCTGCTCGCTGAATACGGTCAGCAAACGTGTGTACATTGATGGGCATGATATCTACAGAGAGGTTCCCAAGCCTGGTCCATACATAAAATTAGAAGACTGCACAGAAATTGATTGCGAGAAAATGGTATATCAGGGCTTGATTCTCTATATATGGGATGATAAGCGAATGATTCAGCAGCCGCTAACCACATGGTGGGCTTATCCTGCCGACTTTGACGTACGCTTGAGTGGTGCAACAACTACCAAGCCCGACTACATGCCACCTTTTGAATAATCACAAAGATAACAAAGATGAACAGAATCATATCACTCATAGCAACTATTCTGCTGACACACAACACTTTTGCCGCAGAATTCAGAACTGATCGCACCTGGTATCTGGCAGGCGAGCAGATGACAGTAAGTGTAACAGACCAAGATGCCCTGATAGCCTATGCCGAACTGTGCGATACGCAGGGTTTGGCCGCAGGCACCACTATCAGCATCCATAACCATAAAGGTACAGGCACCATTGAACTGCCAGCCAACTTGCATAGCGGTTACTATGCACTATCGGTATATACCCGCCACAGCGCTCAGGTATCAAACCAACTTGTTGCCATCATCAACCCGCTCCACAAGAGCAAAGATGACGATATCGAGTGGCTATCAAGCGACAGCAGCTGGGTAGATGCCAATGGTACAGCAAAGATGATAAACAAAAAAGGTACAGATACCCGCGAAACCGAAGGACATATCATCAGGGCACGCATCAACAATACCTATAACGGGCGTACCTTTAATGGTGAACAGATTCGTCCGTCGTTAAGCATCGTAGGCAAACAGATTCATTATTTTGAAGGAAAGATGGAGAACGACTCTACAGCCGTGTTCTACACATACGGCATTCACGGCAAGCAACCATTGGTTCTCTCTGCCGCATCACTCACAGGTATGAGTCTGCCCATTGAGATGATCAGTCCGTTTGCCACTTTACTGCCCAAGGAACTTCCACATCTTGTATTCCATTACAAACGCAGCGAAGTAGAGGAACGTTCACTGGCCATGCAGCGCCATCAGATAGCTATTGCCCCCGCCAAACGCGAACTGCAACTGGGCGACTATTCAGATGAAACTGCCGAAGATGGTGTGCCAATGGATTACGACCCAACGGTATTTGGCAATCTGCCCGACATGACATACGATCTCGACGAATACCGTCAGTTTCTCACTATTAAAGAGGTGCTGATTGAGTACGTTCAATGCGTACGAAGCAAGAAGAGTAATGGCGTAACACAGCTGTTTGTACGTAAAGAAGACGACCAATACAACAATTATTGGCCAGCTACGGTACTGATAGACGGCATGCCTGTTATCGACATTGATCGCCTACTGAAGTATGATGCCCGCCGCATCCATTATATCAACATCTATGGCGACATGTACACCTTTGGCAACGGGGTAAACAACGGTATACTGTCGTTCATCACACGTTCTGGTCGACTCACCAACTACCCCACAGAGCCTAACACGCAGTATTTAGTGTACGAATTTCCACAATAAATTTGGAAGTTCACGTATTTTGCACTATCTTTGCAGGCGGTTATGCATAAAAACAGGTATAAATACGTGTCGATTGTGAGTGCAGTGGCAGTTCTGCTACTGCTGGCTCTTTATATGTGGATGACCTATCGTTCTGTCACCAAGGATATGACGGAACGCGCTGGTAACCAGCTCACGTGGGCCATGTTCTATGAGAGCTACACACGTGCCGACCTGGTAACAGCCGACGATACACTCAGTCTGTCAGAAGCGCGAGGTAATATATCGTTAGCCTCGTCGGTTGAGGGTATGAACGATGCTCTGAGCAAAGATTATCAATCAGAGATCTCACTCGATACTGTTGCGCTCTATGTCGACTCGCTGCTGAGTGTAGCTGATATTAACCGCAACGTAACCATATTGGAGGTAGATTCGAACAAGAATGTGCTCAGGCGTAACAACGAGCTTAACACCTCGTGGTCGCTACTCACACGCCCCGTCAGCATTCGTAGAGACCAATCGCGAGCCATCCAGCTAGCACTTAACAACCCCTATCCCGAATTGGCTCAAAAACTGAGTCCACTCTTTCTGTTGAGTGCATTTATTCTTGGTTTCTTTGCAATCATTATTGTGCAGCTGTTGAAGTTTATTACCGAGCAGGAGCAGATGGCCGAGTTGCGTAACGACTTCTCGTATGCGATGGTTCACGATATGAAATCGCCGCTTTCATCGATAATTATGGGTGCACACTTCCTGCATAGCGGTAAGGTTGACGACAAGCCACAGATTAAAGAAAAGTACTATACCATCATTGAAGAAGAAGCCGAACACCTGTTGGCACTCGTCAACAAACTGCTCACCATCTCAAAACTCGAGAACAAAAAGCTGATTCTGAACAAGTGGGATATAGACATAGAACCAATAATTGCCGATTTAATCGAGAAAGTAAAGGCCAAAGCCGACAAGCCTCTCGAGATTATTACCGACCTGAAAATAAGGAATGTGCTGGCCGATGAGCAATACCTTACAGAGGCTATTGCCAACCTGCTGGATAACGCCATTAAATACTCGAAGGACGAGATAAAAATCAAGATTTCATCGATAGATACCGACAAGAATGTACTCTTAAAGGTACGCGATAACGGTATAGGTATCACCAAGGAAGAGCAGCAGATTATCTTCGACAAGTTCGGTCGTGCTGCCATCCACGAAAAGAACCGCAAAGGCGGCGTATCCGGATTCGGCTTAGGTCTGAACTATGTCGATCAGGTTATGCAGGCCCATGGCGGCAAGGTGACGGTATCGAGTGAGAAAGACAAATTTTCAGAGTTTACACTTTATATCCCAAAGAACGTATGATCAAGTTATTGTTAGTTGAAGACGACGAATCACTCGCTTACATCGAGAAGACAGGTCTGGAAGACATTATTGGTGGCTACGAAGTAATTACCGCCAAGAATGGCAAGGAAGGTGTGAAAGTTTGGGAGGAAACGCATCCCGACGTGATTATATCGGATATCGACATGCCTGTAATGAATGGTTTCGAAATGGTGGAACGTATCCGCGAAACAGACGGCGACGTGATAATTATCTTCACTTCGGCCCTCACTTCGCCCAACGATGTAAAGGCCGGTTATCGCTTAGGCATTAATAACTATGTAAAGAAGCCCTTCGTACCAGAGGAGTTAGACGCTCATATCCAAGCGCTTATGAAGATGCGTGCTGGCGCCAAGACTCAGAACGAAACAAGCCACTACAAACTGGGCAAATTCACGTTGGATGCCAATCACGCCACTCTTCGCAACGACGAAACAGGCGAGGCACAGACCATCACCCAGCGAGAGGCTCAGATACTGCAGCTGTTGGCCGAGAACAAGAATAATGTGGTTCGTAGAGAAGCAATCCTGAGTAGATTCTGGAACACAGAGGACGATTACTTCGCCAGTCGTTCGCTCGATGTCTTCGTCAATAAACTCAGAAAAGTATTGGCCGACGAGCCAAAGATTACATTGAAAACAGTCAGAGGCATCGGACTCCAACTATTAGTTAACGCATAAGCGCAAGCAAAGGCTTAATCAATAGGTTTGTAAGGTTCCATCGGATTAACAGCCAGATACAAACCTGGTAGAACCAAGATTATACCAATCAAGAGCCACCATCCGCTTGAAGGAATACCTATCAGGCATAATGTAACCACCCAAAAAGCCACATCGCCTATAATAATAGGTATCACACTACGGGTATATTCATAAACCAACGCCTGGAGTTGGGCCATCATCATGGAGACAATCATCAACATGAAGTTGCCTTCAAGCATACTTACAAGAGCCATAATCACGCCATAAACCAAAATTACGATTTGAGGGCGGTGTTTCCACTCTAAGATTTCGCGAATCACGGCACCATAGATAATCAGATCGGCAGTAGCCTCGACAATAGCAATTACGAATATCGAGAATACAGGATGATGCTGCATCCAAGCATACGACTCAATCAAGAAATCATCGCGCCAGCCCCTTTCGATTGCCACATCATTCATCGCAGCAAAAAGTACTGCCATACCAGCCATCGCAATAATCATACCTAAAAAAACCTTCCAACGGATGGGCTTAGGAATGCGACCGATAGTATAGCTGGCAAAATTATTCTTAAGGAACACGAAATTAAGAATTAAGCAAAGAATCAGCGCCAAGCCTGAACCTAATCCTGCCAGATAAGATATAGAAGAAGAAACTCCAACCTTACCTCCATTAAATCCATCAATGAACCAAAGCAAAAAACCACCGACAGCACCACCAATGAACATCACAAATAATGTGATGCCCAATGCCAACAGTAGATACATCATTGCCTTTTTCATCGTCTTTGCTTATTTTCTTTCCGAGTGCAAAGGTACGATGAATTTCTTAAAGTAAGATAAAACAGTACGTTATCTTTAGGTTAAATCTTTTTTAACTTACTTTTCCTTATAAATTACCTGATTGGCACCGCTGGTAATCTTCAGAGCCTCAGGATGTTCCTTGATAAACGAGTCGATATGACGCACACGCTTCTCTTCAAGAATTTCATCAACAGCAATCAGGATACCAGTTTCCTCCACATCACCAAAGCCATAGTTGATAGCAGTACCAAACAACTTCATGGTTGGCGACAGACTCATATACGCATTAACCAATGGTGGGATGTTATAGCCCAACTTACGGATTTCGCCATTCAGCACGCGATAGTCGTCCTTGAACGATGTACCACCAAACAACGACTCCAATTCCTTGGGATCGGTTTCCAATTCCAGCGGTTTCATCGGAATAATCAGCTTATCCTTATCGTCGAAATGCTTCTTCAGGAAGTAGAGAATCATATCGCGGCCTTTGCGGATATATGATGGATACATGGTCATTTTTCCAAAGAAATATTTCACGTTAGGCTTAATCACCGTCAGGGCACCAAGTCCATCCCACAGGTTATCGAGTGCAAACAAGCTCTTGGCACCCATGCGTGAACTCTGGTAAGGAAGAGAGACGAATGAACGACCGAGTTCGATGGTCCAAGGGGCGTAATCCTTAATAAAGCGATCGGAGAAGTGGAACATATGACTGGTAGCCAGAATGGGCTGCCCCTTTTCATCGTATTCCCAATCGGTACCAAGCAGATAACGGTAGCCACCGATAATCTCCTCTGCCTCAGGGTTCCAAACAATCAGCTGCTTGTAACAGTTGTCACAAGTATCGAATTCATCGATATCCATCGACTTGCCTGTACCGCCACCAGCTTCGCGGAAAGCAATCTCACGTAAACGTCCGATTTCTTTCATCACGTTGGGGGCATTGTGAGCCGTAATGATATAAATCTCATTGTGGCTCTTGTTCGTCATACGCAGCTGACGGTCGGGAGTGAGTTCACTCTTGAGAACCTCTTTAGCAATTGGTTGGATAATTTCCTGTTCCATTCTCTCTACTTAAAAAAGTTTATAGTTTATAGACTTGATCTTTTACAAATTCTGCCCATTCCATCGGTGATTTTGACTTATCGAAAGTCTGCCAGGGAATTGGCTTACCAATCTTTACTTCGAAAGATTTGTGCACGTTTTTGTACATTTCATCGACCAAAAACAGCATAGCCAAGTTAAAGGGCAGGTGCTTGTCGCTGAAGTTTGCTAAGCGATAGAAGAACTTACTGTTCTCGCCGCTGAAATGGATGGGCACCACATCACGCTGATATTCCACACTCTTCGAGATAAAGGTCTTTTTCCAGGGAAGATCCTGAATCACACCGT
Organism: Prevotella sp. khp1; assembly: GCF_900102205.1. Taxonomy (NCBI): domain Bacteria; kingdom Pseudomonadati; phylum Bacteroidota; class Bacteroidia; order Bacteroidales; family Prevotellaceae; genus Prevotella; species Prevotella sp. khp1. The sequence continues at coordinate 615,476 of NZ_FNJZ01000002.1, read as the reverse complement.
TCTTTTTTCGCGAACAGATGCCAGCAGGGAACATCAGCATATGGTGATCACTCTGGAAACCAGCCTCGACCATCGCTGGGAAGTTACGACTCTGGTTACCTGTTTTATTGATGGGGATGCACAACGGCGCCAAACCAGGCAGGTTCATCAGCAGGTCGTTAACCAAATAACGGAATCGTCCCTCATAGAAACGGCCGATGATAGCACCCAGTGCCACACCATCCTCACCACCCAACGGGTGATTACTTACAAAAGTGTATAATTTGCCATCGTTAGGATCAGGCAGATTCTCCTTACCAACGATGTTCAGCGTCATGTCGAGGTATTTCACACATTCCTCCAACCATTCAACGCCAACTTTATCTCGACTCTCCCAAAGAAAAGCGTTTACCTGGTCCTGGTGGGCTATCTTCTTTAGCCAACTAACCAAGAAACCGGGCACAAACTTAGCCTTTGCGCCCATCTTCCCTTTCAGGATTTTTTCAATGTCTATCGTACGCTCTGTTACGGTTGTCATTTCTCTCATGCACTAACAAGTTGCAAAAATAGCACATTTCTTTGAATAATGAGCAAAAAATGCAGAAAAAACTTAGTTTTTAAATGTATTTAGGACACGAGAGGGGGCAAAATCATCAAAAAAAGGTTAAATTTGAAAAAAAGTGGGGAATTGTGGTGTAGAGTGGGGAAAAATGAGTAACTTTGCGGCAAATTTATTATTAAATATGTACGCATGCGTTTTATAGGTAATATAGAGGCTAAGATCGACGCTAAGGGAAGAGCTTTCCTGCCAGCTGTTTTCCGCAAGGTGCTACAGGCATCTGGCGAGGAAAACCTGGTACTCAGAAAGGACGTCTTCCAGAATTGCTTGGTGCTCTATCCAGAAAGCGTATGGAACGAGCGCCTCGACCTTTTGAAGTCGCAACTTCACCCATGGAAGCACACCCACCAGCAGATGTTCCGACAGTTTGTATCGGAGGCAGAAGTTGTAACGCTTGATGGCAATGGCCGATTCCTCATCTCAAAGCGCCTGCTGAAGGTTGCCGAGATTGATCAGGACATCCAGTTCATCGGCATGGACAACACCATCGAGATGTGGGCACCAGAGCGACTGAAGCAGACGCTGAAGACCGAAGAAGAATTTGGAATTGAATTTGAGAACATTATGAATAACTGTGAGGCTTTATGATAACCACAGCTGAGACATACCATGTACCCGTGCTTCTCCATGAGAGCATCGACGGACTTGCTATCAAGTCTGGCGGCATTTACGTAGACGTTACCTTTGGCGGTGGCGGCCACAGTAAAGAGATACTGCGCCGACTCGATGAAAAGGCGCATTTATATAGTTTTGATCAGGATCCAGATGCCGAGAAGAACATTGTAAACGACGATCGCTTTACATTTGTACGCAGTAACTTCAGATATCTGAAGAACTGGATGCGCTATTACGGTGTGGACCATATCGACGGTTTGCTGGCCGACTTAGGTGTATCGAGCCATCACTTTGATGATGAAACACGTGGTTTCTCTTTCCGATTCGATGCCCCATTGGATATGCGTATGAACAAACGAGCCGGAACTACCGCTGCCGAGATTCTCAACACCTACGATGAGGAGCAGTTGGCCGACATCTTCTATATCTACGGCGAACTGAAGAATGCCCGCAAGATAGCATCTATCATTGCCAAGACACGCAATGAGAAGAAGATTGAGACTACTGGCGACCTGATGAGCGCCACCGAGAAACTCTTCCAGCGCGAACGCGAGAAGAAAGAGATGGCCAAGATGTTCCAGGCCCTACGTATAGAGGTGAATCACGAGATGGATGCCCTGAAGGAGATGCTGAACGGCGCCAAGGATCTGCTTGGCGAAGGTGGACGCCTGTCGGTCATCACCTACCACTCGCTCGAGGACCGCATCGTGAAGAATATGATGAAAGCCGGCAACGTAGAAGGTAAGATTAAGCAAGACTTCTTCGGTCGTATCGAGGCGCCTTTCCGCCTGATAAACAACAAGGTGATTGTGCCCAGCGACGAGGAGCAGCAACAGAACCCTCGTAGCCGTAGCGCCAAATTGAGAATAGCAGAGAAAATATAAGAGAGAAGATGGAGAACAAAGAAGAAATTGAACTGCTGGTTGAAGCTGCCGATGTAAAAGAGCATGCCAAGAAAACCATCCAGAAGATTAAGGAAAAGGTGAAGGAGGAAGACCCCAAACTCACCCCATCCCTGAATCTGAGGACTATTCTTGGTGGCGACTTTCTGACAGCCGACATGGTGCGCCGCCAGATTTGGCTGATTGTGCTCATGGTATTGTTCACCATCATCTATGTGGCTTCCAGATACCAGTGCCAGCAGGATCTGATTGCCATTGATAAACTGGAGAAAGAACTGCTGCATGCCAAATACAAGGCCTTGTCGAGTTCAAGTACCCTGACAGAGAAATGCCGTGAGAGTCATGTGCTGGAGGCATTGAAGCAGAACAGAGATACGCTGCTGCACATTTCCGACCAGCCACCTTATATTATTAATGTACCAGAATAAAGAAACGAGATGAGTAAGTTCAATAGCGATAAAGTCATGCCGCGCTACTTCGTCATAGCAGTAGTACTCACGCTGATTGGTTTTGCCGTAGTGGGCAAAGCCATGTATATCATGACTGCCAAAAAGGATTATTGGACTCAGGTGGCCTCGCGACTGAAGCGTGATAGCGTCACCGTAAAGCCTAATCGTGGAAATATTCTGAGTTGCGACGGTCAGCTGATGGCCAGCAGTATCCCAGAGTATAAGGTATATATGGATTTCCAGGCTGGTGCCGAGGATTCTACTGGTGTACACAAGCGCGACTCGATCTGGGCAGCCGAGATTGACACCATCTGCTATGGACTGAACCAGATTTTCCCACAGAAGTCGGCTGCCGAATTCAAGGCACATCTGTTGGAAGGTAAGCGTAAAGTGATGAAGAACGGTACCGTAGGTGCCCGTCACTGGGCTATCTGGCCTCGCCGTATTGATTACAATACTTTCTGCGAGGTACACGAACTGCCCATCTTCAGAGAGAAACTGTATAAAGGCGGTTTCCACTGGGAAACCTTCAACTCACGCCGTAAGCCATTCGGCACCTTGGCCCAGCGTACCATCGGTGAGATGTATGGTGCTAAGGATAGCGCCAAGAATGGTCTGGAGCTCTCGTTAGACACCTTACTCCGTGGTAAGAATGGTTTGATGCATCGTCGTAAGATTCTGAGCAAGTACCTCGACATCCCTGTACTGTCGCCCGAGGATGGTGTAGATGTAGTAACCACCATCGATGTAGGTATGCAGGATTTGGCCGAGCGTGCCTTGGTAGATGAACTGAAAGAGATTAACGGCGAAATGGGCGTAGCCATCCTGATGGAGGTAAAGACCGGCGACGTAAAAGCCATTGTAAATATGACCCGTGGATTGGACGGCAACTATTACGAGATGGTGAACAATGCCATCAGCTACCGTTGTGAACCAGGTTCAGTATTCAAGGTAGCCTCGTTCCTTGTTGCCCTCGACGATGGTGTGATCGACACCACAATGACTATCCCAACAGGCTGTGGTGTGATGGAGATGCACGGTCGTCCCATGAAGGATCACAACTGGCGTCGTGGCGGCTATGGCACCATCAATGTAGCACGCGCCCTCGAGGTAAGCTCGAACATCGGCGTAAGCTACCTGATCGACAAGTACTACGGTCATAACCCCAAGAAATACGTAGAGGGTCTATATAGAATAGGTATACACGAGGACCTGAAGTTGCCATTGGTGGGTTATCATACCCCTATGATCCGTATGCCGGATACCAAGACTACCGACAGATCCAAGTACTGGAGTAAGACCACCCTACCCTGGATGAGTATTGGTTACGAAACTCAGATAGCACCAATCAACACCGTGGCTTTCTATAATGCGATAGCCAACAACGGCAAGATGATGCAGCCACGCTTTGTTAAGCAGCTGATGAAGAACGGCGAGGTGATTCGCGAGTTCGAACCAGTCGTGCTGAAAGAGCGCATTGCCAAACCACAGACCATCAAAACCATGCAGACCATTCTGGAACACGTGGTTAGTCAGGGTCTGGGTAAGAAGGCCGGCTCTAAATCATTCAAGGTGGCAGGTAAGACAGGTACAGCCCAGGTGGCCGACCAGTTTGGTAGTTACCACTCAGGCGTTACCCGTTACTGGTTGAGTTTCGCAGGTTTCTTCCCTGCCGACAACCCACGTTACACCTGTATCGTCTGCCTCAAGAAGTCGGGCCTGCCCGCATCTGGTGGTGGTATGAGTGGTGTGGTATTCCACCATATTGCCGAAGGTGTAATGGCACAGAGTCTGAAGCGTAGCGTAGATGATGCCCGCGATTCTCGCTCATCGTTTACACCTGCAGTTAAGAAGGGCGATAGCCAGGCTGCCAACTACGTATTGGCCAGTCTTAAGACCAAGGCTTCGGCTCCCAGCAGCGCCAACTATCGCGAAGGCAGCAAGCATACCGTACCCGATGTAACAGGCATGGGTGCCAAAGATGCCGTTTATCTGTTAGAGAGCCGTCGCGTTAAGGCACGCATCAAAGGAAGAGGAAAAGTTAAATCACAAAGTATCCACGCCGGAACCGCAGTTAAGCAAGGAATGGTGTGCGAACTCATTTTAGATTAATATATATAATAAGGTATAAGCATATGAAGTTAAATGAACTGCTCAAGAATGTAGAAGTACTCAACACGCAGGGCGATGTTGATGTAGAGATTACGGGTGTGAACATCGATTCACGTCGCATTGAAGCTGGTCATCTGTTCGTCGCCATCCCAGGCACCGTAACCGATGGACACAAGTTCATTCCAAAAGCCATTGAGTTAGGAGCAACTGCTGTATTGTGTGAGAAATTGCCAGAGGAGCAGGATCCTAAAGTAACATTTGTTCAGGTAGCATCTACCGAGAGCTGTGTAGGCGAGGTTGCCACCCAGTTCTATGGCGACCCATCGCGTAAACTCAAACTGGTAGGTGTAACAGGTACCAACGGTAAGACCACCATCGCCACCTTATTATATAATATGTTCCGCAAGTTCGGACATAAGTGCGGTCTGCTGTCAACTGTATGCAACTACATCGAGGACGAGGCTATCCCAGCCGATCATACTACTCCCGACCCCATCGAGCTGAACCGCTTGCTGGCTCAGATGGTTGATGCCGGTTGTGAGTATGCCTTCATGGAGTGCTCGAGTCACGCCATCGCTCAGAAGCGTATCGGCGGACTGAAGTTTGCAGGTGGTTTGTTCACCAACCTGACACGCGACCACCTGGACTATCACAAGACCTTTGAGAACTACCGTGATGCCAAGAAGGCTTTCTTCGACGGTTTGGAGAAAGATGCCTTTGCCATTACCAATGCCGACGACAAGAATGGCATGGTGATGGTGCAGAACTGCAAGGCCAACGTAAAGACCTACTCTACCCGCACCATGGCCGATTTCAAGGCAAAGATCATCGAGTGCCACTTCGAGGGTATGTATCTCGACATCAACGGCAAGGAGGTAGGCGTGCAGTTTATCGGTAAGTTTAACGTCAGCAACCTGCTGGCCGTTTATGGCGCAGCTGTTATGTTAGGCAAGAAGCCCGAGGATATCCTGCTCATTATGAGTACGTTGAAGAGTGTGAACGGAAGATTGGAGCCTATCCACTCACCCGAAGGCTATACAGCCATTGTTGACTATGCCCACACCCCTGATGCCCTGGAGAATGTGCTCAATGCCATCCACGAGGTACTGAACGGCAAGGGTAAGGTCATCACCGTATGCGGTGCTGGCGGTAATCGCGATAAAGGTAAGCGCCCCATCATGGCACAGGAGGCCGTTAAACAGAGCGATAAGGTGATTATCACCTCTGATAACCCACGCTTTGAGGAGCCACAGGATATCATCAACGATATGCTGGCAGGTCTCGACCAGAAGCAGATGAAGAAGGTTGTGAGCATTGTTGATCGCCGCGAGGCTATCCGCACCGCCTGCATGCTGGCCGCAAAGGGCGACGTTATTCTGATTGCCGGTAAGGGCCATGAAGACTATCAGGAAATTAAAGGTGTAAAGCACCACTTCGACGATAAGGAAGTAGTAAAGGAAATATTTAACTCTTAATATTATCAACAATGTTATACTATCTGTTCAGATTCCTCGACCAGTACGATATACCTGGATCACACATGTGGGCGTACATTTCGTTCCGCTCACTGCTCACGCTCATCCTCTCGCTGATAATCTCAGCATGGTTTGGTGAGAAGTTTATTAAATGGATGAAGCGCCGTAGCATTTTTGAGACCGAGCGCGATCCAAGTATCGACCCATTCGGAGTCGAGAAGAAGGGTGTGCCTACCATGGGTGGCATCATCATCATCGTGAGCATCCTCATCCCTGTGTTGCTCTTCGGCCGTATCCGCAACACCTATCTTATCCTGATGGTTATTACCACCGTATGGTTAGGTTTCCTGGGATTCCTCGACGACTATATCAAGATTTTCAAGCGCAACAAGGATGGCTTGAAGGGTAAGTATAAGATTGTTGGTCAGGTAAGTATCGGCTTCATCGTTGGTCTTACACTCTGGCTCAGTCCCGATGTAGTGGTTCGTGAGAATGTGAATGTCCGTCAACAGAACCAGGAGATTGTGGTAAAGCATAAGAAGGAGGCTGTAAAATCGTTACAGACCACCATCCCATTCATAAAGAATCACAACCTGAACTACTCTAACATCATGTCGTTCTGCGGCAAGTACAAGGTAGCTGCCGGTTGGATTATCTTCGTATTCATCACCATCTTTGCCGTAACAGCCGTATCAAACGGTGCCAACCTCAACGATGGTATGGATGGTATGTGTGCAGGCAACTCAGCTATCGTCGGAGTGGCGTTAGGCATACTGGCCTATGTGTCATCGCACATCGGCTATGCCTCATACTTCGACATCATGTATATCCCTCACTCTGAGGAGTTGGTTGTATTCCTCTGCGCATTCATCGGAGCCATGATTGGTTTCCTGTGGTACAATGCCTATCCCGCTCAGGTATTCATGGGCGATACCGGTTCGCTTACCATCGGTGGTATCATCGGTGTAGCCGCCATCATTATCCACAAGGAGTTGCTGCTGCCTATCCTGTGCGGCATCTTCTTCGTCGAGAGTCTGAGTGTGATTATCCAGACCCAGTGGTTCAAGTTCATGAAGCGTAAGGGGCAGCGTGTGCGCGTGTTCCGTGCCACACCTATCCACGACAATTTCCGTAAGCTCGACACACAGCTCGATGCTACAAGTAAATATATTCTGAAGAGTTGGCCTCATCGTCCGTTCCACGAGTCGAAGATCACTATCCGATTCTGGATTACATCAGTTATTCTGGCCGCACTCACCATCATCACATTAAAGATGCGTTAAACAAGTATATGAAAAGGATTGTTATATTAGGAGCAGGAGAAAGTGGCGCAGGAGCTGCTGTTCTCGCAAAGAAAGAAGGTTTCGATGTGTTTGTATCAGACATGTCGAAGATTGCCGACAAGTACAAGAAACAGTTGGACGACCACCAGATTGAGTGGGAAGAGGGTCAGCACACAGAAGAGAAGATTCTGAATGCCGACGAAATCATCAAGAGTCCAGGCATCCCCGATACCGCTCCCATGATTCAGAAGATCATTGCCAAAGGTATCCATATCATCAGCGAGATTGAGTTTGCTGGTCGCTATACCGATTCAAAGATGATCTGTATCACAGGTTCTAACGGTAAAACCACCACTACCTCGCTCATCTATCATATCTTTAAGGAGGCTGGTTACGATGCCGGTTTGGCTGGTAATATAGGTAACTCGCTGGCTCTGCAGGTGGCCGAGGATCCACACGAATACTACATCATCGAGCTCAGCTCATTCCAGCTCGACAATATGTACGATTTCCGTGCCGACATCGCTATTCTGCTGAATATCACACCCGACCATCTGGATCGTTACAACTTCGAGATGCAGAACTATGTAGATGCCAAGATGCGTATCATCCAGAACCAGACAGATAAGGATGCCTTCATCTACTGGGCCGACGATCCCATCATCAAGCGCGAATTAGAGAAGTACGATATCCACTCTATCCAGTACCCATTCTCTGAGCTGAAGGAGAAGGGCGTGATTGGTTACATCGAGGAGGGCAAGTATAAGATTGAGAAGCCCGAGCCATTCAATATGGAGCAGGAGAGTCTGAGTCTAACGGGTAAGCACAACATCTACAACTCGCTGGCTGCAGGTATTGCTGCCGACATTGCTGGTATCAAGAAGGAAGAGATTCGCAAGAGTCTGAGCGACTTCCCTGGTGTTGAGCACCGTTTGGAAAAGGTTTGCACCGTTCGTGGCGTGCAGTATATCAACGACTCAAAGGCCACCAACGTAGATGCCTGCTGGTATGCCCTCGAGGCTATGAAGACCAAGGTTATCCTCATTATCGGTGGTAAGGATAAGGGCAACGATTACGAGCCCATCAAGCCACTCGTTAAGGAGAAGTGCTCTGGTATTGTGTACCTGGGTGCCGACAACCAGAAGCTGCACGACAACTTCGACAACTTAGGCATTCCCGTACGCGACACCCACTCTATGAAGGAGTGTATGGAGGCCTGCTACGAGATGGCCAAGCCAGGCGAAACCGTACTGTTAAGCCCCTGCTGTGCTTCGTTCGACCTCTTCAAGAACATGGAGGATCGCGGCGAGCAGTTTAAGACAATAGCAAGAAGTCTGTAAAGAATGAACAAGAAAATAGGCAACATCTTTAAAGGAGACAAGGTCATCTGGATGGTATTTTTCTTCCTCTGTATGATCAGTATTGTCGAGGTATTCTCTGCCTCGAGTAACCTGACGTATAAGAGCCAGAACTATATGGGTCCTATCGTGTTCCACACCGTCACCATCATATTGGGTGCAGTGGTAGCGGTAGTTACCCTTAACATTCCGTGCCGTTACTTCAAGCTGATGACGCCTTTCTTACTCATCATCACCGTAGTACTGCTACTATGGGTACTGGCTGCAGGAGAACGAACCGGCGATGCCAGCCGATGGATTAATATCTTCGGCTTAACATTCCAGCCGTCCGAGATTGCCAAAGGCACCATTGTGCTGGCCACAGCCCAGATTCTGAGTGCCATGCAACGCGAGAACGGAGCCGATAAAAAGGCCTTCAAGTACATCCTGTGCATCGTGGTTCCCATCGCCTTCCTGATTATGGTCGAGAACCTATCGACGGCAGCCCTGCTGTGCTCGGTAGTATATCTCATGATGATCATCGGCCGTGTACCCGCCCTGCAACTGATAAAACTGGCAGGTGTAGTGATTGGTTTGGCTTTGGTAGGCTTACTGCTCATTATGGCCGTAGGTAACGATACCAATGTGGCCGTAGATAAAGCCCAGACCGAACAAGTGGTTACTGCCCCCAAGGAGAAGAGCAAAATCGAGAAGCTGCTGCACCGTGCCGATACCTGGAAATCACGTATCAAGAAATTCTCGAACAAAGAGGAGATTACTCCCGACCAGTACGACCTCGACAAGGATGCACAGGTGGCACACGCTAACATTGCCATCGTATCGAGCAACATCATCGGTAAAGGTCCTGGTCAGTCGGTAGAGCGCGACTTCCTGTCGCAGGCCTTCTCCGACTTTATCTTCGCTATTGTCATCGAGGAGTTAGGTATTGTAGGCGCCACAGCAGTAGTATTCCTTTACATTGTGCTGCTATACCGCACCGCCCGTATTGCCAGTCGCTGCGAGAACAATTTCCCCGCCTTCCTGGCCATGGGTCTGGCCTTGCTGTTAGTCATCCAGGCCTCGTTCAATATGCTGGTAGCCGTAGGTATCGCCCCTGTTACCGGACAGCCGCTCCCACTCATCAGTAAAGGTGGTACATCTACCATCATTAACTGTGCCTACATCGGTGTTATATTAAGTGTTAGCCGTTCTGCGAAAAAAAGGGAGTTAAAAATAGCAGAATAAGAAATTAAATTTGTAATTTTGCACGCAATAATCAAATATGATATGGAAGAACTGAGAGTCATCATTAGCGGAGGAGGCACTGGAGGACATATTTTCCCAGCCGTCTCAATAGCAAATGCCGTGAAGGCACTGCGCCCCGACGCCAAAATTCTGTTTGTTGGCGCCCTTGGACGAATGGAGATGCAACGCGTGCCAGCTGCAGGTTACGAAATCAAAGGTTTGCCTATCTGCGGTTTCGACAGAAAGAATTTACTCAAGAACTTTAAGGTTCTGTACAAGATATGGAAGAGCCAGCGTATGGCCAAGCAGATTATCAAGGATTTTAAGCCTCAGGTAGCTGTAGGTGTTGGCGGTTATGCCAGCGGTCCTACCCTTAACAAGGCAGCCTCCATGGGTATCCCCTGCTTGATTCAGGAGCAGAACTCATACGCAGGTGTTACCAACAAACTGTTGGCAAAGAAAGCCGCCAAGATTTGTGTGGCTTACGAGGGAATGGAGCGTTTCTTCCCTGCCGACAAGATTATCCTTACAGGAAATCCCGTACGTCAGGCTCTGCTCGACACAAAGATTTCGCGTGAGGATGCCATCAAGACCTTTGGTCTCGATCCTGCCAAGAAAACCATTCTGCTGGTAGGTGGTAGCCTTGGTGCCCGCACCGTCAACGAGAGCGTGCTGCAGCACCTCGACCTGGTAAAGGCTGCCGATGCCCAGTTTATATGGCAAACCGGTAAGTACTACAGCGCCGAGATTGCTGAGCGTTTGAAGGGACAGGATATCCCCAACCTGGTGGTAACCGACTTTATCACTGATATGGGCGCTGCCTACAAGGCCGCCGACCTGGTTATCAGTCGTGCCGGCGCCAGCAGTATCTCTGAGTTCTGTCTTATTGGCAAGCCCGTTATCCTGGTACCAAGTCCTAATGTGGCCGAGGATCACCAGACCAAGAACGCTCTGGCTCTAGCCAACCGCGATGCAGCCATCTACGTGAAGGATGCCGACGCACCAGCCACCCTGTTGGAGCTGGCCATCAAGACGGTTGCCGATGCCCAGAAGCTGCAGTCGCTGAGCGAGAATGTTCTGAAGCTCGCCCTGCCCGACTCTGCCGACATCATTGCCAAGGAGGTTATCAAGTTGGCAGGAAAGTAAGAAGTGAAAAGCGAAGAGTGAAAAAGAGATTATGGAATTAAACGATATAAAAGCAGTATATTTTGTAGGCGCCGGTGGCATTGGAATGAGTGCCATCGCCCGTTACTTTATTAAGAAAGGCCTGGTGGTAGCTGGTTACGACAAGACCCCATCCGACCTGACCAAGCACCTCGAGAACGAGGGTATGCTTATCCATTACCATGAAAGTGTCGACGAGATTCCTCACGTGTGCAAGAAGAAAGAGTCGTGCCTGGTTATCTATACCCCAGCCATCCCTGCCGATCATCAGGAGCTCAAGTACTTTCGCGAGAACGGTTTCGAGATTCAGAAGCGTGCTCAGGTACTGGGCACCCTTACCAAGAGTCACAAAGGTCTCTGCGTAGCAGGTACCCATGGCAAGACCACCACATCTACCATGTGTGCACACATCATGCACCAGAGTCAGCTCGACTGTAATGCCTTCTTGGGTGGTATCTCCAAGAACTACGGCACCAACTATATCCTGTCGGATTCAGACTACGTAGTTATCGAGGCCGATGAGTTCGACCGCTCTTTCCACTGGCTGCGCCCTTGGATGAGCGTTATCACCTCTACCGATCCCGACCATCTGGACATCTATGGTACCAAAGAGGCCTACCTTGAGAGTTTCCGTCATTACACCGAGCTCATCCAGCCAGGCGGTGCCCTGATTATCCATCGCGATCTGGAGATGAAGCAGAACGTACAGGAAGGTGTTCGTATCTACGACTATAGTCTGAACGAGGGCGACTTCCACGCTGAGAATATCCGCATTGATAACGGCGAGATTACATTCGATTTCATTTCGCCCATCGAGAGCGTTAAGAACGTACAGTTAGGTCAGCCCGTGCCCATCAACATCGAGAACGGCATTGCCGCTATGGCTATGGCACAGCTGAATGGTTGTACAGCCGACGAACTGAAGTACGGCATGCAGACCTATGGTGGTGTGGATCGTCGTTTCGACTTCAAGATCAAGACCGATAAGTTTGTGTTCCTAAGCGATTACGCCCATCATCCAAAAGAGATCTATCAGAGTGCCAAGAGCATCCGCGAGCTGTATAAGAACAAGCATATCACAGCTATTTTCCAGCCCCACCTATACACCCGCACCCGCGATTTCTACAAGGATTTCGCCGATGCTCTGAGTCAGCTCGACGAGGTGATACTCACTGAGATATACCCCGCCCGCGAATTACCTATCGAAGGCGTTACCTCGCAGCTCATCTACGACAACCTGAAGCCAGGTGTGCAGAAGAAGATGATACAGAAGGCCGATGTACTCGACTACATCAAGGACCACGATTTCGAGGTACTCATCGTGCTGGGCGCTGGCGACCTGGATAACCAGGTTCCCCAGATGGTCAAGGTTTTAAATAGTAAATAGTATAATTGTAAAATACAAATGACTTTCAACTGGAAACATATCCTCTTGGTAGCCTGCAACGCAGCCGTTGGCATCTACTTGATACTGGCCGTCACCGCTTTCAACAGCCCCGACGAAGCCATGGCCAAGGCCTGCACCGAGGTTAACATCGACATCGAACAGGAGTCGATGGAGGGTTTCCTGAATCCAGCCGAAGTCAAGAAGCTGCTCACACAGCATCAGTTATACCCGCTCTCGCAGCCCATGAACACCATCTCGCCACGCAAGATGGAGGAGACCCTGCTTAAGAGTCCGTTTGTTGAGAAGGCAGAGTGCTATAAAACACTGAACGGACATGTGTGCATCAGCATCAAACAGCGCATACCTGTTATCCGCATCATGGCCGAGAATGGCGAGAACTACTATCTCGACCATCATGGCAACATCATGCCCGAGGCAGGTTATGCCACCGATATTCTGGTAGCCACAGGCCGCATCAGCAAGAAGTACGCCCAGAAAGCCCTGTCGAAGGTGGCCAACCAGATTGTAGGCGATAGTTTCTGGCGCAACCAGGCTGTACAGCTCAACATCCTGCCCAACGGCACCATCGAGATGGTACCCCGTGTAGGCGAGCACGTAGTGTACCTGGGATCGCCCACAAACATCGACAGCAAGCTCGAACGTCTGCGTAAGTTCTACATCTACGGTCTTAACAAGGCCGGTTGGAACAAGTACAACTATATCAATGTAGAGTTCAGCAACCAAATTATATGTAAAAAAGTGAATAGTGATTAATAATATGGCAGCAAAGGATTTTATTGTAGCAATTGAACTCGGTTCATCCAAAGTAACCGGAATCGCGGGACAGAAGAATCTCGACGGCAGCATCAACGTACTGGCTGTTGTCAAGGAGAACTCTTCGTCGTTTATCCGCAAAGGTGTGGTTTATAACATCGACAAGACCGCACAATGCCTTACCAGTATTATCAAGAAACTGGAGAATCAGCTCAAGACTCAGATCACACAGGTGTATGTCGGCGTTGGCGGTCAGTCAATCCGCAGCGTCAAGAACGTAGTAACCAAGGATCTTCCAGGCGAAACCATCATCACACAGGATATGGTAATCGAACTGATGGATGCTAACCGTAACATGACCTACCAAGACCAGGAAATTCTCGATGCTGCCGTACAGGAATACAAGGTGGGCACCCAGTTCCAGCTGGACCCCGTAGGCATCCAGGCCACCCATCTCGAAGGTCACTTCCTGAACATTCTGGAGCGCAAGGCCTTCTACCGCAATCTGAACAAGTGCTTCGAGACAGCCGGCATCAACGTAGCTGAGATGTACCTCGCACCTTTGGCACTGGCCGATAGCGTGCTTACCGAGGTTGAGAAACGCTCTGGCTGCGCCCTTGTCGACCTCGGATCGGATACCACTACCGTATCTGTTTATTCAAAGAATATCCTGCGCCATCTGGCTGTCATCCCTCTGGGCAGCAATAATATCACCAAGGATATCGCCACACTCCAGATGGAAGAGAGCGATGCCGAGAAGATGAAACTGAAGTACGGTTCGGCCTATACCGACAATAACGAGATCGACAACGAGCTCAAGTACTCTATCGATCCCGACCGTCAGGTTGAGAGCCGTAAGTTCATCGAGATTGTAGAGGGTCGCTTAGAGGAGATTATCGAAAACGTATGGTACCAGATACCATCTGAATATTACGACAAACTGTTAGGCGGTATCATCCTGACAGGTGGTGGTTCGAACATGAAGAACATCGAGAAAGCCTTCTTCAACCACACTCACGTAGACAAAATCCGCATCGCCAAGTTTGTATCGCAAACTGTGCAGACCAACAACGAGGACATCAAGGCCCACAACGGCACGATGAACACCGTATTAGGTCTGCTGGCCAAGGGCGACATCAACTGCGCTGGCGATGCTTTCGATCCTAACGGCGACCTGTTTGCCAGTCTGAGACCTCAGACACCACATCTCACTAACGACCAGCGCCCAGCCCGTCAGACTACCGATCTGCCAGCAGGTGTTATCCGTACCGAGGCCGAGAAGCAGAAGGCCGAAGAGGAGCGCCGCCGCCAGCAGGAGGAGGAAGAGCGCGCACGCCTTGAAGAGGAGCGCCGCCAGCAAGAGGAAGAGGCCCGCATCCGCAAGGAGAACAGCACCTGGAACAAGTTCAAGAAAGGACTCCTGAACTTTGGAAAGAAGATTGTTGAAGAAGAAGATTAAAAAAGAAGAAGAATTATGGAGAATAATATGAATATAGACATCCTGGACTTCGGAGCACCGGAGAAGGAGCACAGCATTATCAAAGTGATTGGTGTTGGCGGTGGTGGTGGCAATGCTGTTAACCACATGTATCGCGAAGGCATTCACGATGTTACATTCGTGCTTTGCAACACCGATAACCAGGCACTTAACGATTCGCCCGTACCCGTACATCTCCAGTTGGGTAAGGAGGGTCTTGGTGCAGGAAACAAGCCTGAGAAGGCTCGTCAGGCTGCCGAAGAGAGTATCGACGACATCCGCACCATGCTGAACGACGGCACCCGCATGGCATTCATCACCGCAGGTATGGGTGGTGGTACCGGTACTGGTGCAGCCCCTGTTATCGCCCGCGTTTCTAAGGAGTTAGGTATCCTTACCGTAGGTATCGTTACTATCCCCTTCCGCTTTGAGGGCGACCGCAAGATCGACCAGGCTCTCGACGGTGTCGAGGAGATGTCGAAGCATGTCGACGCCCTGCTGGTTATCAACAACGAGCGCCTGCGTGAGATTTATCCAGAGCTGTCGGTTCTCGATGCCTTTGGTAAGGCCGACGACACACTGAGCGTTGCCGCCAAGTCAATCGCCGAGATTATCACTGTTCACGGACTCATCAACCTCGACTTCAACGATGTAAAGACCGTACTGAAGGATGGTGGTGTAGCTATCATGAGTACTGGTTATGGCGAGGGCGAAGGTCGTGTAAAGAAGGCTATCGAGGATGCCCTCAACTCACCGCTGCTTAACGATAACGACATCTTCAACTCTAAGAAGATTCTGCTCTCTATCTCGTTTGCAGGTTCAAAGGATGGTCAGTCATCACTCATGATGGAGGAGATGAACGATGTTAACGACTTCATGGCTAAGTTCGGCAACGACTTTGAGATTAAGTGGGGATTGGCAACCGACCTTGAGCTGGGTAAGAAGGTTAAGGTAACTATCCTGGCCACCGGTTTCGGCATCGAGAATGTAGATGGTATGAACGGCCACCTGAAGAAGCACTCTCAGGAGGATATCAACCGTATTGCTGCCGAGCAGGAGAAAGCTGCCGAGCGTCAGGACCGTCGTAACCGCTACTATGGCGGTGAGGGTGCCACCAAGCGCTACAAGCGCCGTCCTAACATCTACCTGTTCCGTCCTGAGGATCTGGATAACGACGATGTGATCTCTGCTGTTGAGCAGACACCTACATACAAGCGTACCCGCGAGATTCTGGATAGCATCAACTCGCAGGCCAGCAACGTAGATGAGATTGTGAACATCGACGAGCCCAACCAGGAGCCACAGGAACCTATTCAGGGCACTATTAAGTTTATGTAAATCATCTGCCTTACTGATATAAGGCTTGCAATACCTCTATCGACTTCATCTCTGGGAAATCCGGCAGATGGAGTCGATAATATTTTAGTGATACCTCCAGCAAGCGGTTGCGCTCCTGGTGTGACATGCGGAACAGATGCATGGTGGGAAAGTCCATACGCATCATCAGCTGTACTTTCTGTGCCTCTTCGGGATGCAGAAAGTCGCGATGCACAGGCGGCATAGGCATAAACACACTCTCGCGCAAGTCAAAATAATCGCCATCCTTGTAATCGTCAAGATTCGGATAGAAGCCTAAAAAGCGTGTCAGCCTCAACAAAAACACCAAGTGGAAGTTAGCAAAACTCGACTGCTGACCGTCCAGCCATACAATACTATTCTCCAGATACTCGTACAGCAACTCGTTACGCTGTTCCGATCGCAACGCATAATACAGGAATTCGGCTACGAATAGCGAGATGGCCAACTTGTCGGGCTCGAACGGTATCGATGCAAAGGGGGCAGCCAACCGTACATCATGCAGTTTCTGCAGCTGCTGTCTTGGACGTATATCGGTTTCTATTTCCAAAATAGTCAATGGCTGGAAAAACTGCTTCTTTACCTTACCCTTGGGTGTTTTGGGTATGCTCACAATAAACGCCTGCCTACCAAACACTTTGGTAAACATATCTACTATCAGTCGAGTTTCGCCGTATTTGATAGCATGCAGCACAATAGCCTGAGTTTTCGTCAACATACGGTGCAAAGGTACGAAAATTATTCGTAAAATGTTATTTTTTACTAAAAAAATTTGGTAGAACCGAAAAATAGTAGTACCTTTGCACCCGCATTTTGCGCGATGGTCCCTTCGTCTATCGGTTAGGACGAGAGATTTTCATTCTCTAAAGAGGAGTTCGACTCTCCTAGGGACTACAAAATTTAAATCTGTCATCTGCACAGCCATGTGCTACCAGCCTTCAAGGATGGGATAAGGTGGCGGAGGGTTCGTAAGAACCCGCCCAGGGCAGCCTTAACGACGTAAGACCCATAAGCTTTATATTAACAATTTAAATTTCATTCAAAAAACATGGCAAATCACAAGTCATCAGTGAAGAGAATCCGTCAGGAGAAGAAAAGAGCACTTCACAATCACTACTACGCAAAG
Organism: Prevotella sp. khp1; assembly: GCF_900102205.1. Lineage (NCBI taxonomy): Bacteria > Pseudomonadati > Bacteroidota > Bacteroidia > Bacteroidales > Prevotellaceae > Prevotella > Prevotella sp. khp1. The sequence goes on along the minus strand of NZ_FNJZ01000002.1, from coordinate 598,176 downwards.
ACAATGCGTAACGCAGTTCGCAAGCTCCGTGCTACAACAAACAAGGAAGAGGCTGTAGCTTTGTTCCCAAAGGTACAGAAGATGCTGGACAAGCTGGCTAAGACCAACGTAATCCACAAGAACAAGGCCGCAAACCTGAAGTCAAGCCTTGCACTGCACGTTAACAAGCTGGGATAATATTTACCCAACAATAAGTACAAGCCGTAGCCCCAAGAGGGTTGCGGCTTTCTTTTTTCAGTTTTTTAGCAGATAAACTACGTTTATCTGAACTTTTTTTTGTACCTTTGCAACCAAAATGGTAAATTTCGAGAATCGAAAAATTGAAGAATTAAAATAATGACAGAAGAACAACTGAACCAAGAACAAAACTACTCCGCGAGTAACATTCAGGTACTCGAGGGTTTGGAAGCTGTACGTAAGCGTCCTGCTATGTACATTGGCGACATCAGTGAGAAGGGTCTCCACCATCTGGTAAACGAAACCGTTGATAACTCTATCGACGAGGCCATGGCTGGCTACTGTACCCACATCGAGGTAACCATCAACGAGGATAACTCAATCACCGTTCAGGACAACGGTCGTGGTATCCCAGTAGATGAGCACGAGAAGATGCACAAGAGCGCCCTCGAGGTGGTTATGACAGTACTCCACGCTGGTGGTAAGTTCGATAAGGGCTCATACAAGGTATCAGGTGGTCTGCATGGTGTAGGTGTAAGCTGTGTAAACGCGCTCTCTACCCACATGATGTCGCAGGTATTCCGTAACGGTCACATCTACCAGCAGGAGTACGAGAAGGGTAAGCCCCTCTACGACGTTAAGATTGTTGGCGACACCGACAAGACCGGTACCCGCCAGCAGTTCTGGCCCGACGGCAGCATTTTCACTACTACCGAATACAAGTACGATATCATCGCTAAGCGTATGCGCGAGCTGGCTTATCTTAATGCCGGTATCACCATCACTCTTACCGACTTGCGTCCTGATGAGGAGGGCAACCTCCGTCAGCCCGAGGTATTCCATGCCAAGGAGGGACTCAAGGAGTTCGTTCGCTACGTCGATCGTCACCGCACCTCAATCATCGGCGATCCTATCTGCCTGAAGACAGAGAAAGATGGTGTACCCATCGAGGTAGCCCTGCTGTACAACAGCGATTATTCAGAGAATATCCACTCTTACGTTAACAATATCAACACCATCGAGGGTGGTACCCACCTTACTGGTTTCCGCATCGCCCTGGCCCGTACACTTAAGAAGTATGCCGACGAGGACGATCAGCTGCGCAAGCAGATTGAGAAGGCCAAGATCGAGGTAGCCCAGGACGACTTCCGCGAAGGTCTTACCGCTATCATCTCTGTTAAGGTTGCCGAGCCTCAGTTCGAGGGTCAGACCAAGACCAAGCTTGGTAACAGCGAGGTGAACGGTGCCGTACAGAAGGCTGTAGGCGAGGCTATGACCAACTACCTGGAAGAGAACCCTAAAGAGGCTCACACCATCTGCGAGAAGGTTATTCTGGCCGCTACAGCACGTATTGCAGCCCGCAAGGCCCGCGAGAGTGTACAGCGTAAGAATCCTATGACTGGTGGCGGTCTGCCTGGTAAGCTGGCCGACTGCTCAAACAAGGATCCTAAGGAGTGTGAGATATTCCTCGTCGAGGGTGACTCGGCCGGTGGATCTGCTAAGCAGGGTCGCGACCGTCACTTCCAGGCCATCCTGCCTCTGCGTGGTAAGATTCTGAATGTAGAAAAAGTACAGTGGCACCGTGTGTTCGAGGCCGAATCGGTTATGAACATCATCCAGAGTATCGGTGTACGCTTCGGCGTTGACGGCGAGGACTCTAAGGATGCAAATATCGATAAGCTGCGTTACGATAAGATTATCATCATGACCGACGCCGACGTCGATGGTTCTCACATCGACACACTGATCATGACACTCTTCTATCGCTTCATGCCACAGGTTATCCAGGGCGGTCACCTTTACATCGCTACCCCACCACTCTACAAGTGTACTTATAAGAAGACCTCTGAGTACTGCTACACCGAGCAGCAGCGCCAGGCATTCATCGATAAGTATGTAGCTGGTAACGGCGACGACAAGGGCTTGCACACCCAACGTTACAAAGGTCTTGGTGAGATGAACCCAGAGCAGCTTTGGGAGACTACCATGAACCCAGAGAACCGCTTGCTCAAGCAGGTTACCATCGAGAACGCTGCCGAGGCCGACGAGATCTTCTCAATGCTGATGGGCGACGACGTAGAACCACGCCGCGAGTTCATCGAGAAGAACGCCACATACGCCAATATCGACGCATAAAAATACGTCAGACACAATAGCAAAACAACTTGTTTTGTAGCGTAAAAGATAGTCTTTTACTATTCAAGAAGCTATCTCTTACAAAGCAAAACAAGTTGTTTTGTTTTTATACATGTATCATATTAGAAGTGATACTTCCACTAAAAACATCACTACATCTATCATTCTGTATTTCAATACATTATACCCAAAAGTGATACTTTACGTATTCTACCACATCATCATGCGGAGGGTGCGCTGGGCAGCGGAGCGCATATCCTTTATCTTGTCGTTGTACTCTTTGTTTTCGGTAGCTTCCAGGAATCGGTTGAAATAATCTTTAGCCTTGTCGCGTTGCTTTAGTTGGAAGTAACACTGTCCCATCAGGTAGGTGAGCTCGTTTACATCTTTCTCCTCGGCATAACGCATACACTCCTGCAACTCCTCCAAACGGAAATCGGGTTCTGACTTTAGTTTAAAAGCCTCGGCCAATTCCTTGTGCAAACGGAATAAGGTCTGACGATCGGGCATCAGAAGCTTTTTAGCCTCATCAAGGTACGACAAAGCCTCGGCTCCAAGGCCAACCCTGTTGCTGACAATACCCAACATAAACAGGCAATAGGGATGATGGTCGTTCTTATCATAAGCGCGATACAGATAATCATAAGCTGTAGAGTTATCGCCCATGCGCTGATAAGTTAAGCCTAAGGTATAGAGCGTACCAAAACAGGTATCGCCAACAGCTTCGAGTTTCTTCAGCTCCTGTATGGCAAGGTCGTAATTACCTATGTTATAATAGGCCTCGGCCAATTGACGGTTAACCAGAATATGAGTAGAATCGTGCTCAACGTACTTCTTGCAGATGTCGATAACCTTCAAAGGGAAAGTCTTGCGCCCCATATCGCCCTGCCAACCATTGTTCAGTCTTGGCGTATAATCTACAATCAACTGTGCATCGTAAGGATTGCTCTTCAGCATCTCATCAGCCCAATAGGCCAAGGAATCGTTCTGGCCAAGCTGAGCAAAATTGCTGTAGTAAAGGTGCATGTCCTCTGCGTTAAGACTATCAACTGCTATCTGTCGCAGACAGTCCAGACTCTTGTTGAAATAGCCTCGTGACGCCAAACGGACGGCATCAGCTCGAAGAGTTGCAGGTGTTTGTGCAAAAGCAGACAGGCCAATGAAGACGGCAAGAATGACTAGTGATATCTTTTTCATTGTTGTTTCTCTTTTTCTAATAATATTTTAAGTTTATCGATAGCCAGTGTGATGCTGATATTCTTAGCTATGATACGACCAGAACGGTCAACCAGATAGTTATGGGGAATGGTTTGGATATCAAGAGCCTGATACTCGGGATACATTGCTCTCTTCTTATCATCGTAGGCATAATAATTGTAAATCTTGTAGGGGCGATCGGTTTGGGTGGCATCTTTGTTGCGCAGATCTTTCTCCTTTACGGTGCTCCACCACTGTTTGCGATTCTCGTCTATACCTATCAGACACACAGCCAAGTCATCGCTAAACTCCTGTGCAGCATAGCGGATATTGGGCATCTGAGCCATACAAGGTTGGCACCACGATGCCCAGAAATCTACCAAAACGTATTTCCCACGAAATTCATTAACGTTAGGCTTCGGCCCGTTATAAAGGCGCAAGTTCATGTAGTCGCCAATCTTCAAAGGCCTTACTTTTACTTTATCTTCTTCTTTCTGGAATCGCTCACTATACGTTCGTAGTTGCATACCAGCCCATATCTCAAAACTCTGTGCCGACATATATGTCCCCATCGTGCTATCGTTTACAAAGGCTTTCATAGGTGGATAATCAGGGAATCGCACTAACAGCGAGTTCATCATATCGTCAACCTCCTTCTCGGTATAAGGATAAAGCGTTGGATTCCTGCGGAAAGAGTAGAATACATCACCTGCAGCCTCAATCACACTATACGGACTTTTACCTGTACAGGCATAATCAAGGATATAGCATTCAAGTTTATCTTTCTCCTGCTTCGCTATAGCGCGGATAGAATCACACTGGGCGTCGGAAAGGTTATAGAGCTGCGACATGTTATTCTGATTGAGATATACCTGACGAAGACTATCGTACCTGCATTGATAATGTACCATTTCGAGTGTTGATGGTGAGCCCTGCACCTTATCGATATAGCGCAAACGGAAGCCATCGTCTTCATCGCCGATATGAATCGTTAAGCTGTCGCCACCCTTTACTACGATGGGCACACACTGCGGCCCGCGCCGTTGAAGCATCAGGTTTACGTTATACTCATAAGGCACATAGCCGTGCATGGTGCCCTCGCGATGCAACGAGTCGAAACTGATAGAGTCGTGCAGTTGCATCTCGCGTTCAATCATCGAGTACATATACATTTTTTGTGGTTCGCTGGCAATGGCCGAATCAATCTTCACCGTTATCGCAAACCTATTCTCAGGCACTCCCACCCACTTCTGGGCCGAAGCACAGATGGCAAACATTACCATCAATCCTTGAAAACATATCTTTTTCACTGTTCTTTAATTTGTATTTGGGATGGTGAGGATGAAGCGACAGCCAGAGTGGTAGGTGGTGTCGAGAACTACATCGCCGCCTAGGTTCTGGGCATGGCGCTTGGCTAGCGGCAGGCCCAAGCCGAGACCTTCGGAGAGGTCATCGACCTTGGTAAAGAACTTAAAGAGGTGTTCTACTTCGGCCTCAGGGATGCCGTTACCCTGATCCTGAACCGCAAAGCTAACCATAGCCTCATCGGCCGATACCTGCAACTCAACATGCTTTCCGTCGGAATACTTGGCGGCATTGTACATCAGCTCCAACAACGCATGCATAAAATAGGTGCGGTTGGTAAGCACACTGAAATCGTCGGCCAGTTGCGACTGGATGCTGATACTAACACCAGGATAGCGCTGGCGCACCACATCTGCAGCCTGATGGGCCTCTTGTACACACAGCAGCGTGTCGGTTTTATCGCAATTCATCTCCTCGTTCAATCCAGAATCAGAGCTGTCGAACAGCATCTGCACCATGCGGTTAAGCTGGGTGGCATTATGGTTCATGGTATCGGTAACATTCTTCAGATCGTCGTCCGACAGGTTACCGCTACCAGCATCGCTCAGCACCTGAGCAAAGCCCATAATGATATTCAGCGGCGTGCGTATCTGGTGGGTAACGTTCTGTATAAAAGTGGTCTTCTGGCGGTCGGCCTCCTGAGCCATACGGGTGGCCTGTAGCAGTTCCTCGTTGCGCTGGCGGGTCTGGTCGCTCACAAAGCGCACACTCTTCATGTGGTAGTTAAGCGATTCCAGCATCTGTGCAAAGCTGTTCTGCAAACGGCCTATCACATCGATACGTGTGGTGCGAGGGATAGTAACATCCATATTACCAGCTGTAATGCTCTGGGTTTTATCCAGCAGCTCGTGCAGCGGACGGATGGTATGAGCCATAGCGCGATGACTCAACAGAATAATCACCAGCAAGCCGAGTACCAGCAGCGATACCACGATATAAATCAGTCGATGGTAACCTTCCATCACATCGCTATCAGGACACACAATAGCCAGGCTCCACTTGGTGCCAGGCACAGGCTGGTAGCACACGATGCAATCGGCACCATCCATGTTTACCATCATATTACCCCTTTTGCCGCTGGTCATCTCGTGGCCCAGCACTATCTGGTCGGCCTGTTTGCGGGTATCGGCGCCCGTAAAGATGGTTTGCTTAAACAGCAGCGTAGAATCGGGATGCACATAGTAGCGGCCATTCTCGCCTATCAGCATGAAATAAGAATGGGGATAGGGTTTCATAGCCGACATTTCGTGCGAGAGTCGCAACAGCGAGAGGTCGGTAGAAATCACACCCACAAACGCGCTATCGGCATTATAAAGCGGTTTGCAATACGATGCCAACATGCCATCGAGGGTGAGCTCCAACGAGTCAACCTCATCGTAATATGCCACCCAGCAGGCATCGCGCAGCTGGTGGGGCGTTTTATACCATACCTTATTAAAATAGTCGTAGGGCTCTTCGATAACCGTGGTTACCGAGTCGGCCTTACGCACCGAGTAAGCCGAGAAATAACGTCCGTACTTGGGGAACATATCAGGCTGGGCACTGATAGAGCAGCCGTCGATATGGGGATTGAGACTCACGATACGGTTGGCGAAATACAACAGCGAGTCGGGTGTAAACACCTGCTCTACCTGCCACAGGTTGGCATTGGTAGCCGTCTCGATAGTCAGGAAATGCCGGTTAAGCTGCTGCATGGTGGCATTCAGTACGCTGCTGGCATGCCCGATGGCCTCGTTACGAATCATTTTTCGCGACTGGGTGAACAGCACGCCCAGCGAGATGACAAAGATGGGGGCAGCCAGAATCAGGAGTGCCACGCTGAGTTTGGTTGAGAACGACTTACGGATATTAATCATGATCGGCCTCCTTTCTCATTTCATCGTCCGACATCGATATCAGATTCTTCAGCAGCTCGGTGATGGCCTTACCCTTCTTCTGTACATCGCTCACCAACTGGGCTGTATCACGATCCGACTGACTGCAAAGCTGCTGCACATCCTGTTCGATGGCAACGGCAGGTTCCATCATCTGGTTGGTCATGTTATGTAGGAACGAGGTCTTCATACGGTCGGCCTTCTTAGCCTGATCGTAAGCCTTTCGCAATCCCTCGCAGCGCTGATACAGGGTATTCTTCAGACTCTCCAGCTCATCTATCTGGGTGGCCAGCGAGCGTTGCATCAGCTGGAAGTTGTCCTGCAAACGTCCCACCTCATCAATATGCTTGCTATCAGGGATGGGTTCGCTAAAGTTACCTGCGGCAATATGCTGCGCCTGGGATGTAAGCATGAGCAGAGGCTTCAAGCGGCTCTTGATAACCGCATGACTCAACAGGAACGTCAACAGCAGGCCTATAATACTGATAACCAGCACATAGTACTGCAAGTTGTTGTAATCGCCAAAGATATCGCGCTCAGGATAGATAATACCTGCGCTCCAACCCAGATGGCCGATGGCGCGGCCACGCACACTGCTACGACTGAAGGGCTTGAAGTACACATAGAAATCGGTGCCCCACAAACGGAATGTGCGATAATCGGTCTGGCCGGCAATCATGGCCTGCACAGCCTCGCCAAGTTCAGCGTTGGCATTAGCCTTAGATATCTCGATGGCCGACTGCTGCATGAGCTGCTCAGCATCGGGATGCACAATAAAGTTGCCCACGCTGTCGAGCAGCACACAGAACGAGTTCTCGGATGGTTTGGTCTGAGCCACAATGCGCGAGAGCAAACCTATCGAAACATCGGTACTGACGTAACCCGCAAGCTGCCCTGCAGTATTATACAACGGCACACTGAAACTGATAAGCGGCTCCTTACCCTCCTGGACAGGTTTTACGGTCCACTTCGACTCTTTTATTGTAGTGTCGCCAAGGGCGATGGTGCAATCGGCCACGTAAGGGTTACTGTCTATGAGTTTGCGGCGATAGAGTTCCAATGCCTCAGGATCATTGATACGAGATGGCAGACTGTAATACACATTACCCGTAGCCTGCTCAACACTCAGCAGGATATTATCGATATTCTGCACAGTGGCATCGAGGGTCAGGGTTATGCGTGCCAAAGTTTCCTCCCTTACTTTCTTACGCGAGTAAAGCAGCATGACTACCAACGAGGCTATGAGCAGAACGGCCATAGCCGAGACAGCCATCAGACTGATTTTGACTGATAGGCGGCCTTTGATAAAGTTAGTTAGTTTAGTCATACTTACCTACGTTTTTGTTTACTTGTACTCCTTAGCCTTCCGTTTGCCTTGCAGCACCGCCAGGGCGTTCAGGGCCAGGGCTTCCATCTCGTCTTCGCCAGGGAAACAGCGGATGGGTGCCAGAAAGCCTACACGCTCGCGGATACGACTCACGATATATTCACTCCTGGCAAGGCCACCCGTTAGCAGGATGGCATCTATCTGACCACAGAGCACAGCACTCTCGGAGGCAATGTTCTTGGCCACATGATATATCATCGCATCCAGGATTAGCTTGGCGTGCTGGTCGCCATAATCCTCGATGCGGCGCAACACCTCGCGCACATCGTTGGTGCCCAGATGGGCATTCAGTCCGGCCTTGCCGGCAATGCGCTTCAACAGTTGCTTCTCGTTATATTTTCCACTAAAACAGAGTCGGATGAGATCCGATGCTGGCAGCGAACCGGCACGTTCGGGCGAGAATGGGCCCTCGCCATCCAGGGCGTTGTTGGCATCAACGGCACGCCCCTTTTCGTGGGCTGCTATTGAGATGCCGCCACCCATGTGGCAGATAATCAGATTCAAGTCCTCGTACTCCTTACCAATCTCCGATGCATACCTGCGAGCTATGGCACGCTGGTTAAGGGCATGCCAGATGCAGATGCGGTTCATCAACGGCGAACCTGAGATGCGGGCATAGTCGTTCAACTCGTCCACCACGCCAGGATCGGCTATAAACGAGCGGCAATGAGGGATGGTAGCAGCTATCTCGTGGGCTATCAGGCAACCTAAGTTACAGGCGTGGTTATGCAGGGCAATACCGCTGTGGGTATCCTGTATCATCAAGTCGTTAATCTCGTAAACACCACCTTCGAGGGGTTTTACCAGTCCGCCTCGGCCTATCACAGCATCAAACTCCACGGGTATATCGGCCTGGCGCAACTCGTCGAGCACCAGCTGCTTACGAAAGTCCTGCTGTTCAATCACATCGTCGAAATGGGCCAGCTCGTCAGCACTATGGGCAATGGTGCGGACCAGCAGAGGCGATTCGTCGTCGAAAACGGCAATCTTCGTAGATGTTGAACCTGGGTTTATAACTAATATCTTCATTAAATTGCAGCTAAAGCCAAAGAGTAGTACTTTGAATCGGGGCTGTCGGCACGCGATGGCAGCACGCAGCAACACTGGGTGCCCTGCAGCACACCAGCCGTCTTGGCATAACCAAACAGGGTGATGGTTTTGTAGAACACATTACCTGCTACGATATCGGGAAATATCAAGGCATCGGCCTGTCCGTCGATCACGCTGTGGATACCCTTTTCGCGCAGACTAACGGAGTCGAGCGATGTCTTGAGGTCGAGCGGACCATCGATGATGCATCTACCGAACTTACCCGTCTGAGCCTCGGCTATAATCTCTAAGTAATCCACGGTATATGGGAATGTTTTGGCACTCACTTTCTCGGCACAGTGAATGAGCGAGATACGCGGCTCCTCGATACCCAAGGCGTGGCACACATAGTTTACATAGTGTATCTGCTGGCGGCGCTGGGCCTCGGTGGGTACAGGTATCACGGCTGCATCGGTAAAAAACAACAGCTTCTCGTACTTAGGTATCTCGGCCATCGCCACATGGGTTAACACATGGCCTGGGCGCAGTATGCCATTCTCCTTATCCAGGATAGCCTTCAGCAGCACATCGGTATTCACAAGGCCCTTCATCAGGATATCGGCCTCGCCATTCTTACACAGGGCCACAGCACGGCGCGCGCACTCCTCCTTGTCGTCGCCATCCACGTAGATAGGCTCGATAAATCCCATCTCCTTACCCTTCTCAACAGCGTATCGGGTGCTGGCATCGTTGGCACAAACCACAGCCACGCGCTTCTTGTCGCCACGCTGCTGCAGAAAGACTATCATATCATTTAAAGTTCGTATCGACTGCATAGGTTTATTATTTTTATCGGTTTAATGGCGCAAATATACAAATATTTTTGTATCTTTGCAAGCAGAAACCGATAAAAACAAAAAAAAGATGAAGAATTACCTGCTTTTACTAACTATGACGTGCCTAACTGCTACGGCACAGCAGCAGGCTCCAATGGTATTGGAGTATAACAAACCAGCTACATTTTTCGAAGAATCGCTACCTATTGGTAACGGTAAGATGGGGGCCCTGATTTATGGTGGCACCGACGACAACGTGATTTATCTGAACGACATTACGCTGTGGACAGGTAAACCTGTGGATCGCAACCTGGATGCCGATGCCCACAAGTGGATACCTGAGATTCGCAAGGCGCTGTTTAACGAGAACTATGCGCTGGCCGACTCGCTGCAGCTGCACGTGCAGGGTCCTAACTCGCAGCACTACCAGCCACTGGGCACACTGCATATCAAGGACTTAGGTCTGGGCGAGATTAAGCACTACCGCCGCACGCTGGATATCGACTCGGCGATTGTTCGCGACAGTTACGAACGCGACGGCCGCCGCATCACCCGCGAGTATTTTGCCTCAAATCCTGATAAGCTGATAGCTATCCGTCTGCGTGGCGACATCAACTGCCAGATAGCTCTTACAGCCCAGGTGCCCCACCAGGTAAAGAGCGGCTTAGGACAGCTTACTATGACGGGCCACGCCACAGGCGATGCACAGGAGAGTACACACTTCTGCACCATCCTGAGCGTAAAGACCGATGGCGAGATGGCTGCCAGCGACTCGTCGCTCACCATCACCAAAGCCAAGGAGGCTATCATCTACATTGTAAACGAAACCAGCTTTAACGGGTTCGATAAGCACCCTGTACGCGAGGGCGCCAACTACCTGGAGGCTGTAACCAACGACCTGTGGCACACACAGAACATGACGTTCGACGAGTTCTATGCCCGCCACCTGGCCGATTATAAGACTATCTACGACCGCGTAAAAATCTGTCTGAATAAGGGCGGTCGCAATCCTAAGGACCTGCCAGGTGCCAAGGATCGCCGTATGACCGACGAGATGCTGCTGGATTATACCAATGGCAACGACCAGACACCTTATCTGGAGGAGCTTTACTTCCAGTTCGGCCGCTATCTGCTTATCTCAGCCTCGCGCACCAAGAACGTACCTGCCAACCTGCAGGGCTTGTGGGCACCCCAGCTGTGGTCGCCCTGGCGTGGCAACTATACGGTAAACATCAATTTGGAGGAGAACTACTGGCCTGCCTTTGTGGCTAACATGGCCGAGATGGCTGAGCCACTTGACGGTTTTATTGCCGGCTTGGCAGCCAACGGTAAGTTCACCGCCAAGAACTACTATAACATCCACGAGGGCTGGTGCTCGAGTCACAACAGCGACATCTGGGCGATGACCAACCCTGTAGGCGAGAAGAACGAGAGTCCTGAGTGGAGTAACTGGAACCTAGGTGGTGCCTGGCTGGTAAACACCCTGTGGGAGCGCTACCAGTTTACACAGGACAAGGCTTACCTGAAGAACATTGCCTATCCGCTGATGAAGGGTGCTGCCCAGTTCTGCTTGCGTTGGCTCATCGACAACCCCAAGCAGTCAGGCGAGCTGATTACTGCCCCCAGCACATCGCCCGAAAACGAGTATAAGACAGATAAGGGCTATCACGGCACTACCTGCTACGGTGGTACAGCCGATCTGGCCATTATCCGCGAACTGTTTATCAACACCATTGCTGCAGGCAAGGTGCTTGGACTGAAGAATAAGGAGATGGAGCAGGCCCTGGCTAAGCTGCACCCCTACACTATCGGCCACATGGGCGACCTGAACGAGTGGTACTACGACTGGGACGACTGGGATTTCCAGCATCGCCATCAGAGCCACCTCATCGGTCTCTACCCAGGCAATCATCTCACTGATGCCACCCTGCAGAAGGCAGCCGAGCGTTCGCTGGAGATTAAGGGCGACAAGACCACCGGTTGGAGCACAGGCTGGCGTATTAACCTGTGGGCCCGTCTGCACAACGCCAAGCAGGCTTATCACATCTATCAGAAGCTGCTTACACCTATTGCCCCACGCGGTGTGCGTAAGGAGGATTGGAAGGCCTGGCACAAGGGCGGCGGTACCTACCCCAACCTGTTTGATGCGCATCCACCTTTCCAGATTGATGGTAACTTTGGCGGCACAGCCGGTGTGTGCGAGATGCTGATGCAAAGTTCAATAGTTAATGGTCAATGTTCAATCGAGTTACTGCCAGCATGCCCAGAGCAGTGGCAGGATGGCGCCATTAGCGGATTGTGCGCTCGTGGTGGCTACGAGGTAAGCTTCGAGTGGAAGGATGGCAAGGTGCGCGCTTGCAGCATCAAAGCCAAGAAAGCAGGAACACTTACGCTTAAATATAACGGTCAGCAGAAGAAGGTAAAACTGAAGGCTGGCGAGACACAAAACATTAAAACATGGTAAAAGCTAAAAAGCAAATACTGATACAGGACACTGAGTTTAAAAAGGCAAAAAACTGGGAAGGATCGGTTTGTCTCGACGACGACCTGTTGTTGTCCGACCAGATTAACAAGGCCCCTATGCCCAGCGAGCCCAGAAAGATGAACTTCATTCTGATTGGTCTTTGCACCAAAGGAAAGATTAGCTACCGCATGGACACCGAAGAACTGGTGGTGCATGCTGGCGAGCTGCTGGTGGTAAGCGAACGCCACGTTATCGATGGTTACAAGTGCTCTGATGATATGGAGGGCTTGTGCATCATGATGAGTGTGGATTTCTTCCACGAGATCATCAAGAGCGTACACGATGTAAGCTCGCTGTTTGTGTTTGCCCGCATGCAGCCTGTGATGAAGCTCGAGGCCGACGAGATCGCAACGTTCACAGAATACTTCCAGTTTATCAAACAAAAAATCAGCGACAACCACAACCATTTCCGTAAGGACCTGATTCGCACGCTCATGCTGGCCATGTTCTACGATGTGGGTAATGTGATTTACAGGGTGAAGAATTTCGACGAGTCGCTGCTACGTTCCGAGAAGGTGTTTACACGATTCCTGAAGATGGTTGAGGAGAACTGCAAGCGCGAACGCCGCGTCAGTTGGTATGCCCAGCAGCTCAACATCACGCCCAAATACCTTTCTACAGCCGTTAAGCGCATCAGCGGTCGCACGGCAGTAGAGTGGATTGAGAACTACGTGACCATGGAATTGCGCGTGCTACTGAAAAACAGCACCAAATCCATCAAGGAGATAACCGAAGAGTTGAACTTCCCCAATCAGAGTTTCCTGGGTAAGTACTTTAAGGAACACGTAGGCATGACGCCCTCGGCCTATCGCAAATCATAGGTAGCCCTGCTCCTTCAGCTCGCCGACGGTATCAAGCAACTCCTGATACCAAGCCTCGCCAAAGCGACGGATCAACGGATCGCGCAGGAACTGATACAGATACAGATTCTCCTGAATGCCCTTGGCAATGGCCATCTTACAAACGCTCCAGCGGTTGTAGTTCAAGCCAGTCAAGCCGCCGCCAAGCTGTTTTTCGCGGATGGGATAAAGGGCACAGCTAATAGGCTTGCAGAAGTGGGTACGCCCGGCTCTGTAAGCCTTTTCTAATGCACACAGGCAACAGTTCTTAATGGGCAGGTGGGTATTCCAATCCTCAATGTCGCCGTAATAGGTAAACACACAATCCTTTCCCCCTACAATACTGGTTACCAGGTCGCCCTCCTGATCGGTATAGGCCACGCCCTGCTTGTCGATAACAGCCTGTGCCGATGCCGAGAGGTCGTCCCACACGTCATCCACGCATGCTTCGATGGCAGCTATTTCGTCCATCGTTACAGGGGCGCCTGCATCGCCTTCAACACAGCACTCACCCTTGCAAACGCTCAGGTCGCAACAAAACTTCTCCGTCAGTATCTCCGACGAGAGCAACACATCACCAACTTGTATAATTGGGGGTAATTGATTCATCTGTTTGCCTTTAATTTTACCATTGTATGGGAGCCTGGCCGTTTTGTTCGAGATAGGCATTACAGCGCGAGAATTGGTGCTGACCGAACCAGCCGCCACGATTGGCACTCAGTGGCGATGGGTGTACGCTCTCAAGCACCAGGTTGTTCTGTTTGTCAATCATATACGCCTTCGAGCGGGCATAGCCGCCCCACAGCATATACACCAGGTGCTGGCGATGCTGCGCCAACGCCTGAATAGCGGCATCGGTAAACTTCTGCCACCCCAGCTGCGAATGACTGTTGGCCTGATGAGCGCGAACGGTAAGCGATGCATTAAGCAGCAGCACGCCCTGCTCGGCCCAACGGGTAAGATTGCCCGATGTGGGGATAGGCGTACCAAGGTCGGCCTGAATCTCCTTGAAGATATTCTGCAGCGAGGGCGGAAACTGGATACCGTCCTGAACCGAGAAACTCAGTCCGTGTGCCTGTCCTGGCTCGTGATAGGGGTCCTGACCGATAATCACTACCTTTACCTGGTCGAACGGACACAGGTTAAAGGCATTAAATATCAGTTTGCCTGGGGGATAGCAGGTAGTAGTTTGATACTCCTTTCGCACAGCCTCAGCAAGCTGCGTAAAGTAAGGCTTTTCAAACTCGCCACTAAGGTGTCCCTTCCAAGATTCCTCTATCTGTACTGCCATATTCTTTTAAAATTTGGCACGGATTACGCAGATTAACACAGATTATTTTTTCGTTATCAAAAATCCGTGAAATCCGTGTAATCCGTGCCTAAAACATTAATCGCAAATCAGGTTCTCACCAGTCATGTCGGCAGGCTGCTCCAGACCCATGATGTGCAGGATTGAAGGAGCCACGTCGGCCAGACGTCCGTCCTTAACTGTAGCCGAGTTGTTGTTGGTTACATAGATGAAAGGCACGGGGTTCAGCGAGTGAGCGGTATTTGGTGTACCATCGGGATTGATAGCGTTGTCGGCATTACCGTGGTCGGCAATGATGATAGCCTCGTAGTCGTTGGCCTTAGCAGCCTCAATTACATCCTTCACGCAGTTGTCAACAGCCCAAACAGCCTTGGCAATAGCATTGTAGATACCTGTGTGACCTACCATGTCGCCGTTAGCAAAGTTAACTACGATAAAGTCGTACTTAGCCTCGTTGATAGCAGCCACCAGCTTATCCTTCACCTCAAAGGCACTCATCTCAGGCTTCAGGTCGTAGGTAGCAACCTTTGGACTTGGAACCAGGATACGATCCTCGCCCTCGTATGGCTGCTCGCGACCACCGTTGAAGAAGAATGTTACGTGAGCATACTTCTCGGTCTCGGCAGTGTGCAGCTGCTTCTTGCCCTGCTTGCTCAGATACTCGCCCAGTGTATTCTCAACGTTCTCCTTGGGGAAGAGGATGTTCACACCCTTGAAGTTAGCGTCGTATGGAGTCATGCAGTAGTACTGCAGACCAGGGATGGTCTTCATGCCCTGCTCTGGCATATCCTCCTGAGTCAGCGCGATAGTCATCTCCTTAGCACGATCGTTACGGAAATTGATGAAGATAACTACATCACCCTCTTCGATGCAACCGTTAACAGCGGCATTGTGGATTGGCTTGATGAACTCGTCGGTAACACCCTCGTCGTAGCTCTCCTGCATAGCAGCAACCATATCGGTGCTCTGCTTACCAGTACCCTTCACAATCAGGTCGTAACCCTCTTTTACACGCTCCCAGCGCTTATCGCGGTCCATAGCGTAGAAACGACCTACGATTGATGCGATGGCAGCGTCGTTATCGGCACAAACCTTGCTAATCTGCTCGATAAAGCCCTTACCGCTCTTGGGGTCGGTATCACGACCATCCATGAAGCAGTGTACGAAAGTCTGGTTCTTCAGACCGTAAGCCTTACCAATCTCGATGAGCTTGAACAGGTGGTCGAGCGAAGAGTGTACACCTCCGTTAGATGTCAGTCCCATCAGGTGCAGCTTCTTGTTGTTCTCCTTGGCATAGGTGTAAGCAGCCTTAACCTGTGGATTCTCCATGATAGAGCCGTCCTTGCAGGCGCGGTTAATCTTTACCAGGTCCTGATAAACGATGCGTCCAGCACCGATATTCAGGTGACCCACCTCTGAGTTACCCATCTGTCCGTCGGGCAAACCTACATCCTCACCAGATGCCTGGAGCTGAGAGTGAGCCGAAGTAGCTGTTAACAGATCGAGGTAAGGAGTTGGAGTGTTGAAAATCACATCACCCTTACCATGCTTACCGATTCCCCATCCATCGAGAATCATCAAAAGTGCTTTCTTTGCCATAATCTTATTACTAATTTAAACGTACGTTCTTAAAATCGCGTGCAAAGTTACGAAAAAAAACTATCATAGCCGCATTACGCATCCATGTTTATTGATAAAAAAACAAAAAACTCTGTATATCAATACGTTCGGTTCGCAAAAAACAATTATCTTTGCAACATCAAGTTAACAATTTTTCTTTTTGTATATATGGTATCTGTTTAAGTAATCCCTATCATCATGGCAAGCAATGCAGACCTTGTACAGTACATCGCCGACCAGTGTAGCGGTGCGGGCGAGATTGTAGCCAAGAAGATGTTTGGCGACTACGGCATCTATTGCGATGGCAAGATATTCGGTTTGATTTGCGACGACCACTTTTATCTCAAGCCCACCGATGCCGTACGTGAGATGCTGCGCACCATCGATATGCGCCCACCCTACCCCGGTGCCAAGCCCTACTTCTACATCGCCGATGTAGACGATCACGGCTACCTATCCGCCCTGGTCAAAGAAACCTGCAAACATCTCCCTGAGCCAAAGCCCAAGAAGAAGAAATAAAAAAGCCGCCGACGCATCTTTTTCGAGATACATCGGCGGTTACTATTTTACGCCTGTATAAGCCTTACTTTTCGTCGATTCCCTTTTGCTTTTACGGCAAAGTGGAGCCAATAGCCGCCCCTGGGCGAATACTCTAACAGCAGCTCGTCAAAGTCTTCTCTCGACTGATCGCTGACATCGAGCAGGATGGTGGCATATCGGATAAGTTGCTCCATGCCAGCCACGCGGATATCGGCTGCACAGCCAGTAAGATGGTTACTGGTAGCCACACCTCCAATCACATTATTAACCGCCTCCGAACGGAATCCACTGTTGATGATAATGGGGTCGTTACCCTCTCCATATCGTCGGTTCCACTCACTTCGCAGCATCTCCAGCCTACGCCAGAGCTGCACAAAGCAATCTTGATTATTTTCCCAACTTCCGATGGCGTCACGAATCGTTACCCCATCCTCTCGGTCCTCTTTATCTACATGGCAAGCACTGCCTTGCGGGTGTTGCCATCCCCCC
This sequence comes from Prevotella sp. khp1, assembly GCF_900102205.1. Taxonomy (NCBI): domain Bacteria; kingdom Pseudomonadati; phylum Bacteroidota; class Bacteroidia; order Bacteroidales; family Prevotellaceae; genus Prevotella; species Prevotella sp. khp1. Next base: position 580,854 of record NZ_FNJZ01000002.1, on the reverse strand, counting down.
TACGCAGGGGGTACGCGTAGGGGGTACGGATTAACAATAAAAAAAAGTCTCGGGTTTCGTAGGCACCGTCGCGAATCGCGAGGGTGCCCTGAATCGGGGCGGTGGTCATAGTGGTCAAGGTCAAAGTGGTCATTTTCGATTTCGGAAACGCGGTCATTGCTCACTATATATAAATAGAATATTTATATTATAGTGGCGGAATTTGACAGTTGGTTTTCGATTTTGACCAAAATGACTTTGACCATCGCGACCGCGGCAGGAAAAATCCGAGAAAACGAAAAATAATGGGCCGAATCGTTCATGAACCGCAATCAAAATACCATACATTTGCATCGTCAAAACAAAAAATAAGAATAATGCCCCCGCGCAAGGAAAAATATTCTCCCACGTGCACTAGGAAAATCTCCCTCACGAGGGCGCAAATCTACATCGGAGTTGAGACATTAAACATTAAAGATTAAACATTAAAAATTATTTTTACAAACTAAAAATTAAAGATTATGGCATTGAAAGTAAAAGCAAAGGAACAGTTGCAGAACATCGGCAAGTATTGCGACAGCGGTGGCATCGACGACGGCCCCAACGGAGACTAAGTTTTAGGCACGGATTACACGGCCTTTTTTAAAAAAGGACACGGTTATAGCCAATACACAAAAGCTGTGTTTCTCTAAAAGAGAGCCGCGTCATCCGTGCCAAAATTAACCCGAAGTATGAACTAAATATGCCCTGCAGATGGGGCTATTCATCTGAAAAAAATGCAAATTGAGGAAGTATCTTTTAAAAAATGCAAATTAATTTTGTTTATTCTTTATAGGGATATACTTTTGCAAACCGAAACAACATGTGCTGAACATACTGGACTTAAAATAAATAATGAGAAAATCAAATTATGACAAGTTTCCTTCGACCAAGTTTGAGGGGAATATCTTACAGGGATGGGATGCCATCATGGCCCAGCTGAAAGGGGCTATAAAGGGCAACGCAATGTGTATCGACCTATATACGGGCGTGTATGAAAACGAGATCATCGAGGCTTTTTCGGGATGGGGAAAGATTATCAATACCCGCGACCTGATGAAGCCCGAAGAGGAAATCAGGAAGATGACCGAACCGTTTATGACCGACGATGTGCTGTTTGGCTACATCACCAACCTGAAAATGGTCGATTTCTTCAGCGAAGAGAAACTGCGCGCCGCCAGCAACGAACTGGCAACAGCCACAGTGCCTACAGTAGTGATTGGTATTGGCGCCTGCCTGGTGGCCCCTGCCAACGCATTGAAGGTGTATGTGGACATGGCCCGCTGGGAGATACAGCAGCGATTCCGTAGGCACGAGGTGATGGCGCTGGGCGTTGACAACCGCGAGGATGCCGTGTCGATCCAATACAAACGCGGATTGTTTATCGACTGGCGCGTACTCGACAAGTACAAAGACAAGCTCTTTACAAGCATCGACTGGTGGTTGGACACCCATATCGCAGGCGAACCCAAGATGATTGACAGCAGTACCTTTTTTCAGGGCATCGAGAAAACCTCGAAAACGCCCTTCCGCGTGGTACCTTTCTTCGACCCAGCTCCATGGGGCGGCCAGTGGATGAAAGAGGTGTGCGACCTGGACCGCTCGAAAACCAACTTCGGCTGGTGTTTCGACTGTGTGCCCGAGGAGAACAGTCTGCTGTTCGAGGTGAACGGCGTGCGTTTCGAGCTGCCCTCGGTCGATCTGGTGCTGCTGAAGAGCCGACCATTGCTCGGTGAGCCTGTAGAGGCCCGTTTTGGCAAGGATTTTCCGATTCGTTTCGACTTTCTCGACACCATGGGCGGTGGCAATCTGAGTTTGCAGGTGCATCCCACCACCCAGTTTATCCGCGAGAATTTCGGCATGTACTATACACAGGACGAGAGCTACTATCTGCTGGATGCCGGAGAGGATGCTGTGGTGTATCTGGGACTGAAAGAAGGTATCGACAAGGATGCGATGATCGACGACCTGCGTAAGGCTCAGAAAGGCGGTTTTGTGTTCGACACCGAGAAATATGTGAATAAGATTAAGGCCAAGAAGCACGACCACTTTCTGATTCCTGGCGGAACGGTGCATTGCTCGGGTGCTGAGAGCATGGTGCTGGAAATCAGTTCGACGCCAAACATTTTCACCTTTAAGCTGTGGGACTGGCAACGACTGGGGCTGGACGGCAAACCGCGCCCCATCAACGTGGAACGTGGAAAGGATGTGATCGACTGGGGCCGCGACACGCAGTATGTATATCAACATCTGCGCAATCAGTTTGAAACCCTTGCCGAGGGCGACGGATGGCAGGAGGAGCGCACGGGACTGCATCGCAATGAGTTTATCGAAACCCGTCGCCACACCTTCAGCAAGTCCGTGCATCATACCACCAACGGCAGTGTGAATGTATTCAACCTGCTGGAAGGCGATGAGGCCATCATCGAGAGTCCCACCCAAGCCTTCGAGCCATTCGTGGTGCACTATGCCGAAACATTTATCATCCCTGCCTGCGTAGGCGAATATACCATCCGTCCTTATGGCGCCTCGGAGGGTAAGACATGCGTCACCATCAAAGCATACGTACGTTGCTAATTTTTAAAACCACTATTATATTATGTACCAACACGACAAACGAATTGTATTAACACTGGATGCAGGAGGTACCAACTTCGTATTCTCGGCCATCCAGGGGTGTAAGGAACTGGTAGTGCCCATCCGACTGGCTGCTGTGACGGATGATACCGAGGCTTGTCTGCACGTTCTGGTTGAAGGATTTTCGCAGGTGATGCAGCAGCTGCCATCAAAGCCTGTGGCCATTAGTTTTGCTTTCCCAGGGCCTGCCGACTACGAACATGGCATCATTGGCGACCTGCCCAACTTCCCCTCGTTCAGGGGCGGTGTGGCCTTAGGTCCTTTCTTGGAAGAGAAGTTTGGCATCCCCGTTTTCATCAACAACGACGGCAACCTGTTTGCCTATGGCGAAGCACTGGCTGGTTCGCTGCCTGCCATCAACAATCTGCTGGCATCGCATGGTTGCAACAAGCGCTATCGCAACCTGATTGGCATCACCTTGGGAACAGGATTCGGCGCAGGTGTCGTCATCGATGGCCGACTGCTGACAGGCGATAACGGCTGTGGCGGTGATGTGTGGATTATGCGCAACAAGAAATATCCTGAGCTGATAGCCGAAGAGAGTGTGAGCATCAGGGCCGTGCGCAGGGTTTATGCCGAATTGTCGAAGACCGACGACGCCAACCTGACACCGAAGGATATCTTTGATATCGCCGAAGGCACCACACCAGGCAACCCTTCAGCTGCCATCGCCGCTTTCAGAGAGTTAGGTGTGATGGCGGGTGCCGCTATTGCCAACGCCCTCAACATCGTTGATGGCATGGTGGTGATAGGCGGCGGTTTGGCAGGTGCAGCCAAGTATATCCTGCCGGGCGTGATGAGCGAACTGAGATCGCAGGTTGGAACCTTTGCCGGCAACACATTCCATTGTCTGCAGATGGATGTTTACAACCTGAGCGATGCCCACGAGATGGCCCGATTCCTGGAAGAGAAGGACACGCTGGTAATGGTGCCCCTGTCGGACAAGCGTGCCAGATATTCACGCGACACGAAGATTGGTGTGATGGTATCTGAACTGGGCGCCAGCCGCGCCATCGCACTGGGTGCCTACACATTTGCTTTAGCACAACTCGACAACAACAGATAACTTTAAACATAACACAGAAAATGAAAAAATCTAGATTTATCTTAGGAATACTGTCCTTGCTTGGATTGGCAGCCTGTTCCACAACAACAAGTACCCCACTCGACGAAACGCTGATTGACTATGTGAAGCCCAATCTGGGCACCGTTCACAGTCGTTGGTTCTTCTACACGCCCGCTGCCGAACCTTTCGGCATGGCCAAACTGGGCGCCTCGACCAATGGCACCTATGGCAACAATCAGGGATGGGAAGCCATTGGCTACGAGGATGGTCACACCTCTATCGACGGATTCCCCTGTCTGCACGAGTTTCAGGTTGGCGGCATCTCGCTCATGCCTGTTACAGACGAGGTGAAAACGGTGCCTGGCAAGCTGGAGAAACCCGACGAAGGTTTCCGCTCGCGCTTCGACAAGGATAGCGAAACAGCTCATCCCGGCTACTATTCGGTACTGCTGAAAGACTATCAGGTAAAAACCGAACTCACAGCCACAACACGCGTGGGTTTCCAACGCTACACGTTCCCAGCATCCAGGTCGTCGCACATTCTGCTCAACATCGGTAACCGCCAGGGTGAGAGTGGCGCTGTGAAGGATGCCTATATCCATCAGATCGACGGCAACACCATCGAGGGCTATGTGGTTACAGAGCCTGAATATGTGAAGAAATATCAGGCAGGCGCCACCGTATCGATGTATTTCTATGCTGTGCTCGACAAGGCACCTGCATCGGTAGATGTGTTTTATCAGGGCGACAGCCTGAAAGCCGGTACAGAGATTAAAGGTCCTGGTGCCATCATGAGTCTGAACTATACCACCCGTCAGAACGATCAGGTAAACGTAAAAATCGGTTTGTCGTACACCTCGATTGCCAATGCCAAGCTGAATCTGGAGACAGAGGCCAAGAACCTGACATTCGACGAGGCACTGGCTGCTACAACCCAGAAGTGGCACAAGGCCCTGAACCGCATCAAGGTATCAGGCGGCACGAACGACAACAAGATCAAGTTCTACACAGGTCTTTATCACGTGCTGCTGGGCAGAGGAATTGCCAGCGATGTGAATGGCGCCTATCCCAAGAACGACGGCACCGTGGGAGTAATCCCTGCGGGTAAAGACGGGAAACCTCTCCACAATCATTACAATACCGACGCCATCTGGGGCGCCTACTGGAACCTGACACCGCTATGGGCCATGGCTTATCCTGAGTATTATAACGAGTGGGTGAACAGTCAGCTGCTGGTTTACAAGGATGCCGGCTGGCTGGGTGATGGCATTGCCAACAGCAAGTACGTGTCGGGTGTAGGCACCAATATGGTGAGCATCGCTATTGCAGGCGCCTATAACAGCGGCATTCGCGATTTTGATATAGCCACTGCCTACGAGGCTGCGCTGAAGAACGAGCTCTGCTCTGACAACCGTATCGAGGGTGCAGGAAAGATGGATGTGGGCCAGTTTGTAGAGAAGGGTTATGTACCCTTCGACGACAGCATCTTCTATGGCACACATCGTGGCGGATCTCAATTCTCGGTTTCTCATACCGTAGAGTATAGTTTCAGCGCCTATGCGGTAGCACAGCTGGCCAAAGCCTTGGGCAAGGAGGCCGACTACAAGCAGCTGATGGCCCTCTCGAACGGTTGGGCCAAGCTGTTCGACGACGATCTGAAGATGATTCGTCCGCGCGTGGCCAACGGCGATTTTATCGATCATTTCAACCCACTGGAGTCGTGGCGCGGTTTCCAGGAGGGTAACGCCTTCCAATACACTTTCTTTGTGCCACAGAATCCTGAGGCATTGGTGGCCCGCATGGGTCAGGAAGAGTTTAATCACCGCCTCGACTCGGTCTTCACCGAAGCCCGAAAAACCATCTTTGGTGGCGGCAAGGTGGTGAATGCCTTCTCGGGTGTGGCCAGTCCGTATAATCATGGCAACCAGCCAAGTCTGCACATCCCCTGGCTGTTCAACTTCTCAGGCAAGCCTTATCTCACCCAGAAGTGGACCCGCCTGATTTGCGAGGAGTTCTATGGCACAACTGGCGAGCATGGTTATGGCTACGGTCAGGACGAAGACCAGGGCCAGCTGGGTGCCTGGTTTGTGATGGCAGCGATGGGCTTGTTTGATGTGCAGGGCGGTGCCTGCGAGCATCCTACCTATCAGCTGGGCAGTCCGCTGTTCGACAGAATCGAGATTCAGTTGAGCGACAAATACGCATCGGGCAAGACGTTCGTTATCGAAACAGAAGGTAATGGCGCTGGTGCCAGCTATATCCAGTCGGCCGAACTGAACGGCAAAACCTGGAACAAGTGCTGGCTGTTCCGCGATGAGCTCTTCAAGGGTGGTGTACTCAAGCTCAAAATGGGCACTCAGCCCAATAACAACTGGGGACTGGAAGCACCCGTTCATTGTCCGCAGTAATCAACAGTACACCAACTTCCAACAACTATCATCATGAAACAAAAACCGATTTTTTCTGCCCTCCCGATACTGTTCGGGTTCTTTATCATGGGCTTCTGCGATATCGTAGGCATCTCGTCCGACTATGTACAGCGCAGTTTCGGATGGTCGCCAGTGATGACAGGCTTCGTGCCTTCGCTGGTATTTATCTGGTTCCTGTTCCTCAGCATCCCTGTGGGCAATCAGATGAACAGATGGGGCCGCAAAAACACCGTTCTGCTGAGTATGGGTATCACCGTGGTGGGCATGCTCCTGCCGCTGGTGACCTATAACAGCACAACCTGCATGCTTGCCTATGCCCTGCTGGGCATTGGCAACGCCATTCTGCAAGTATCGCTGAATCCGCTGTTGAATAATGTGATAACCGATGATAAACTCCTGACCAGCAGTCTTACTGCCGGTCAGGTTATCAAGGCAATATCCTCACTGGTAGGTCCGGAAATCGTACTGCTGGCAGTAAACTATGGCGGCGAGGATAAGTGGTACTACTGTTTCCCGCTATTGGGTTTCACCACCCTACTGTCGGCGGTTTGGCTGATGCTCACCCCTATCAAGCGCGAACCAGCTGTTGCCGAGAGCCAGGTATCCCTTTCTTCTTCGTTCGCATTACTGAAGAATCAAACGATACTTCAGCTGTTTCTGGGCATTTTCTTTATCGTGGGTGTTGATGTGGGCACCAATTACATCAGTTCCAAACTGATGGCCATGCGGTTCGGATGGGATGAGGACGCAGTAAAGTTTGCACCTCAGGTTTATTTCTTCTGTCGAACCATAGGCGCCTTGATAGGTGTGTTTGCGCTGTCGCGCGTGGCAAGCATCAAGTATTTCAGAGTCAATATCCTGTGTTGCATCGCTGCGCTGCTGGTGATGCTGACAGTAGAGCACGATATGGTTAACCTGGCATGCATCGGGGCCGTGGGCTTTTTTGCCTCGTCGGTATTCTCTATCATCTATTCGAAGGCCATCCAGGCTCAACCCGACAAAGCCAATCAGATTTCAGGACTGATGATAACTGCCGTTGCAGGCGGCGGTGTGGTCACCCCTGTGATTGGTTTCGCCATTGGCGCCATAGGCATCATCGGCGGCATCCTTGTAACGCTGTGCTGCGTGCTTTATCTCACCTATTGTGCTTTTGGTCACGCAGGCAGCTGCATGGGCCACGGACCATTCTAAGGATGGTTTAGCCCCAACCACAAGAGGACCGACATTCACAACGAATGCCGGACCTCTCGCTTCTAACTCATAATAACATATTTGATAAACACCAGTATCAGCATCATGAAGGAAAAGGCGAAAGCCCAATATTTACTGGCGCACTTTAGCAATGCGGTCGAAAAATGCATCTGCTCGTTGGATGTGGCATACTTAATTAAGACAACTGCCATAGTGAACAACAATGCTACATAGAATGCGCTGCCTACCATATAGCCCCACCCCATAAACTGGAGGTTACCAAGCATATTGAGGAATGGCACACTAAGGAATACGCATGCAATAATAATCGATTGTTTATCCGTTGCTTTCATCATTTTATATCTCTTATTTATTGATTGACGGTGCAAAGATAACTACTTTCGATGGCAAAAAGGGTTAACCGAACGTTATTTTTTTGTTAAATCACAAAAAAAAGTCCCAACCTTGCGATTGGGACTTAAGCGCTTCAGGATGGGCTTGAACCAACGACCCCCTGATTAACAGTCAGGTGCTCTAACCAACTGAGCTACTGAAGCAGGTATTGCTGTTAAGCGGGTGCAAAAGTACGAGGATTTTTTGAAACTACCAAACTTTTTTGGAAAAAAATGACTATAAACCTTAATTTTTTTCATTTTTCAGACAAAAATGCACGTTTTTCGCCGTAAATCTTGTAATTTTGCAGCCATAAACATTAATTATATAGGATGATGAAGAAACGATTAATGATAGCTCTTTGCGCGATGGCCCTATCCACCACCGCCACAATGGCCCAGAAAACCAGCGACCATAACTTTGAGGTGGCTAAGCAGCTGGATATACTGAACCACGTATATAAGAATCTGGACCTGCTGTATGTGGATACGCTGAACCCCAAGGAAACGGTGGGCACAGCCATTAACGCCATGTTGCGCAGTCTTGACCCCTATACCGAATACTACGCACAGGACGAGACCAAGAACCTGCGACAGATGCTTACAGGAAAGTATGCAGGCATAGGCGCCGTGGTGCGCAAACACCAGAAACTGGACCGTGTGGTGATTGACGAGCCATACGAGAACATGCCTGCCGCCGAGGCCGGACTGAAGAAGGGCGACATCATACTGAGTATCGACGACTCGATGATGATATCGAAAGAGGTGGGCTACGTGAGCAGTCATCTGCGTGGCGAGCCTGGCACTACCTTTGTACTGAAGGCCATGCGCCCCAGCACGGGTAAGCTGATGAACTTTAAGATTACACGTCGCAACATCAAACTTCCCGAACTGCCCTACTACGGTGTAAAGGATGGCGTGGGCTACATCGTGCTGAACCAGTTTACCGAAGGATGCGCCAAGGAGGTGCGTCGTGCATTTGTGGATTTGAAGAAACAGGGCGCCACATCGCTGATATTCGACCTGCGCGGCAATGGCGGCGGATCGGAGCAGGAGGCTGTGGATATCTTGAACATCTGGTTGGCAAAAGGCGTAAAGGTAGTTGAGAACCGAGGCAAACTGCGCCAGGCCAGCAAGGGATACGAAACCCGCGTAGAGCCCGTTGACACCGTGATGCCCATGGTGGTGCTGGTGAACAGCGAGACGGCATCGGCCAGCGAGATTACCAGCGGCGCGCTGCAGGATTTGGATCGCGCCATTATATTAGGTACGCGTACGTATGGCAAGGGATTGGTACAGATACCTATCGACCTGCCTTACAATACCAACATGAAGGTAACCACCTCGAAATACTACATCCCCAGCGGGCGCTGCATCCAGGCTTATAACTACAAGCGCGGCATGGGCTATCAGGAGCATATACCCGACTCGCTCACCAAGGTGTTCTACACCCGCAACGGTCGCGAGGTGCGCGATGGCGGTGGTATTATGCCCGATGTAGAGCTGAAGGGCGACACCATACCTAACATTGCCTTCTACCTGAGCGCCAGCGGACAGGACTCAACCGAGGTGATGTTCGACTACGTGGTGGATTACATTGCCAAGCACCCGCAGATAGCACCAGCTACCGAGTTCCACATCAGCGATGCCGACTGGCAGGAGTTTAAGGCCCGCGTCATCAAGAGCGGTTTTACTTACGACCCAGTGAGCAAGAAGCAGTTGGCCGAACTGGTAAAGACAGCTAAGTTTGAGGGCTACTACGATGATGCCAAGCAGACTTTTGACGAGCTGGAGAAGCAGCTGAACCACAACGTGGCTACCGACCTGGACAAGCACGAGAAGGTGCTGCGACAGGTGCTTGAGACTGATATCATTGCCGCCTACTACTACCAGCGCGGCACCATCGAGGCTGCCCTGGCCTACGACAAACAGGTGAAAGAGGCTATACGCCTGCTGAAGAATCAGGAGGAGTACAAGAAAATACTGCAGCCCAAGAAGCCCAAGCAGACTGCCCAGCTGATACAGCTGCAGAAGAAATCGCCCGTAAATATCACCAAAAACGCCCCTAAACGAATGATTTTTAGTGATTTAGCATAAAAAAGTGTGGAAAAATTTGGAGGATTGCAGAATTATTCGTAATTTTGCACCCGTTCAGCGGAATGAGAGGCTCGAAAGAGTCTCTCATTTCACATTTTAATAACTGATAGATGATAAATAAAGAGATTATTCAGACATTGACGGAAGAGTGGTTGCAGGGCAACGAGTACTTCCTAGTAGACGTGAACTTTGCGGCTGATGACCGCATCGTGATTGAGATTGACCATGCCGATGGTGTATGGATCGAGGATTGTGCAGCATTGAGCCGATTCCTGCAGGAGCGCCTGGGCGAGGAACTCGGAGAATACGAACTGGAAGTGGGCAGCGCCGGCTTAGGTCAGCCATTTAAGGTAGCCCAGCAATACATGAACCACATTGGCGACACCCTTGAGGTGCTGCAGGCCGATGGTAAGAAGGTGCAGGGCACGCTGAAGGCAGTAGATGCCCCAAGCTTTACCATTACCGTACAGGAAAAGCAGAAGATTGAAGGCAAGAAGCGCCCCGTGCTGGTAGATGTAGATAAGACCTACCAGATGGACGAGGTGAAGTACGCCAAGTACGTGCTGGCCTTTAAATAAAATGTAAAAATTAAAAAATTCAAGAATGTAATAATTCAAGGATTGTAGTTTGGTAAAAATTAAAAAACAATATAAGAATGGCAGTAAAAAAAGAAGAGAAGGGCCCCTCAATGATTGAGACCTTCCAGGAATTCAAGGAAACCAAGAACATCGATCGTACCACACTGGTGAGCGTACTGGAGGAAAGCTTCCGTAACGTTATCGCTAAGATTTTTGGTTCGGACGAGAATTTTGACGTGATCGTAAACCCCGACAAGGGCGACTTTGAGATTCACCGCAACCGCGTGGTAGTACCCGACGGCGAGGTGATGGATGAGAACAAGGAGATTGAGCTGAGCGAGGCTCAGAAGATAGAGCCCGACTACGAGGTTGGCGAGGAAGTATCAGAGGAGGTACAGTTCGCTAAGTTTGGTCGCCGTGCCATTCTGAACCTGCGTCAGACTCTGGCTTCGAAGATTCTGGAGCTGGAACACGACTCACTCTACCAGAAGTACAAGGATAAGGTTCACCAGGTAGTTAGCGGTGAAGTTTACCAGATTTGGAAGCGCGAGGTACTGCTGATTGACGATGAGGGTAACGAGCTGCACTTGCCAAAGCAGGAGCAGATTCCTGGCGACAACTACCACAAGGGCGAGACCGTACGTGCCGTAGTAAAGGAGGTACAGAACGAGAACAACAACCCTCGTATCATCCTCTCTCGTACAAGCCCAGTATTCCTGGAGCGTTTGCTCGAGGCTGAGGTACCTGAGATTCAGGACGGACTGATTACCATCAAGCGTGTGGCCCGTATCCCTGGCGACCGTGCCAAGGTGGCTGTTGAGAGCTACGACGACCGTATCGATCCAGTAGGAGCCTGCGTAGGTGTTAAGGGTAGCCGTGTGCACGGTATCGTTCGCGAGCTGTGCAACGAGAATATCGACGTGATCAACTACTCGGCTAACACCCAGCTGTTTATCCAGCGCGCACTTAGCCCAGCTAAGATTTCGAGCATCAACCTGGATCAGGAGAACCACAAGGCCGAGGTTTATCTGCAGCCCGAGGAGGTATCGCTGGCCATCGGTCGTGGCGGTATGAACATCAAGCTGGCCTCTATGCTTACCGAATATACCATCGACGTATTCCGTGTGCTTAACGAAGGCGAGGCCGATGAGGATATCTACCTGGATGAGTTCTCAGACGAGATCGACCAGTGGGTTATCGATGCCATCAAGGCTATCGGACTGGATACAGCTAAGGCTGTGCTCAATGCTCCACGTGAAATGTTGATTGAGAAGGCCGACCTGGAGGAAGAGACCGTCGACCAGCTGCTGGATGTACTCCGCGCGGAGTTTGAATAACAATTTAAAAATGATAAAATGTAAAAATGTAAAAATTGGCAACGCTGATATTGCATTAATTACATTGAGCATTTTAATTGTTACATTTTTAAATTATTAAATTTTATAATTTTCGAATTAGATGGGTGTAAGATTAAATAAAGTATTAACAGAATTGAATATCGGACTTCAGACGGCCGTTGACTATCTGAAGAAGAAGAACCTGGGCGAGATCAACGACGCCACTATGAACACCAAGATTAGCGACGAGCAGTACAACGCGCTGGTTAAGGAGTTTAAGGGCGACAAGGATGTGAAAAACCAGGCCGCTATGATATTCCCCAAAAAGGAGAAGAAAGCTAAACCCGACTTTAAATCTGAAACCGTTGAGGTAAAGGATGAAATCAAGCAGACTTTCACTCCATTAGGAAAGATTGACCTGAGCAGCGTGGGCAAGCCCGCCAAGCATCAGGAGGAGAAGCCACAGGCAGCAGCACCCGCTGAGCCTAAGGCTGAGCCCAAACCCGAGCCAAAGCCAGAGCCAAAACCTGAGGTTAAGCCTGAGCCAAAGCCCGAGGTGAAAGCCGAAGTAAAACCCGAACCCAAGCCCGAGCCAAAGCCTGAGGTGAAGCCTGAGCCAAAACCAGAGCCCAAAGCCGAGGTTAAGCCAGAGCCCGAGGTAAAAGCTGAGCCCAAGCAGGAGGAGAAGCCTGCCGCTACCGAGCAGAAGAGCATCTTTACGCTGAAGAGCGAGAAGAAGATGGCTCCTAACTTTAACGTGGTAGGTAAGATCGACCTCGACTCGCTGAACCAGAGCACTCGTCCGAAGAAGAAGTCGAAGGAGGAGCGCCGCAAGGAGCGCGAGGAGAAGCAGGCCCAGATGCACGGCGAGAAGAAGAAGCGCGAGCGCATTCACGGCGGCAAGGAGCGTGTTGACATCGAGGCTGCAGCCAGTCAGGACAACCGTAATGGCGGCAACCAGAACAACAATAAGAAGAACAAGGGTGGCAACCAGAACTTCCAGGATGGAAACAACGGTGGCGGCAAGAAGAACAAGAAGAACCGCCCCATCCAGAAGCCACTGGAGGTTGACGACGAGGCAGTAGCACGCCAGGTTAAGGAAACACTGGCCCGCCTTACCTCGAAGAACCAGAATAAGAAGGGTGCCAAGTACCGTCGTGAGAAGCGTGATGCCGTAGCAGAGCGCATGAACGAGGAGATGGCAGCCGAGGCAGCACAGAGCAAGATTCTGAAGCTTACCGAGTTTGTTACCGTATCAGAGCTGGCCACCATGATGAACGTAGGTGTGAACCAGGTTATCGGTACCTGTATGAGCATCGGTATCATGGTATCTATCAACCAGCGTCTGGATGCTGAGACCATCAACATCGTAGCCGAGGAGTTCGGATTCACCACCGAGTATGTATCAGCCGAAGTACAGAACGCCATTACTGAGGAGGAGGACGACGAGAACGATCTGATCAGCCGCGCTCCTATCGTAACTGTGATGGGACACGTTGACCACGGTAAGACATCGCTGCTCGACCACATCCGCAACACCAACGTGATTGCCGGTGAGGCCGGTGGTATTACACAGCACATCGGTGCTTACAACGTGAAGCTGAAGGATGGCCGACAGATTACCTTCCTGGATACCCCAGGACACGAGGCATTTACCGCTATGCGTGCACGTGGTGCCCAGGTAACCGATATCGCCATCATCATCGTAGCAGCCGACGACTCGGTGATGCCTACCACCAAGGAGGCCATCGCCCACGCACAGGCTGCCAACGTACCAATGGTATTCGCTATCAACAAGATTGATAAACCAGGTGCTAACCCCGATAAGATTCGTGAGGACCTGGCCAACATGAACCTGCTGGTTGAGGAATGGGGCGGTAAGTATCAGTGCCAGGAGATCAGCGCCAAGAAGGGTATCGGCGTTGACGAGCTGCTGGAGAAGGTACTGCTCGAGGCCGAGATGCTCGACCTGAAGGCTAATCCTAACCGTAAGGCTACCGGTAGCATTATCGAGAGTTCGCTCGACAAGGGTCGTGGTTACGTTTCAACCGTACTGGTATCAAACGGTACACTGAAGGTAGGCGACGTAGTGATTGCAGGTACTGCCTGGGGTAAGGTAAAGGCTATGTTCAATGAGCGTAACCAGCGCATTGAAAAGGCCGGTCCTGCCGAGCCAGCTATCATTCTTGGTTTGAACGGTGCTCCTACTGCTGGTGACTCGTTCCACGTGATGGAGAGTGAGCAGGAGGCCCGCGAGATTGCCAACAAGCGTATCCAGCTGCAGCGCGAGCAGAGCCTGCGTACCACCACCAAGCTTGGACTGGACGAGCTGTCGCACCGTATCGCTCTGGGTGAGTTCCACGAGTTGAACATCATCGTTAAGGGTGACACCGACGGTAGTATCGAGGCCCTCTCTGATTCGTTCATCAAGCTCTCTACCGAGAAGGTTCAGGTGAACGTGATCAACAAGGCTGTGGGTCAGATTTCGGAGAACGATGTCATGCTGGCATCTGCTTCAGAGGCTATCATCATCGGATTCCAGGTACGTCCTTCGGCCGATGCCCGTAAGGCTGCCGACCGCGAGGGTGTAGAAATCAATACCTACTCTATCATCTACGACGCTATCGACGATGTGAAGCAGACCATGCAGGGTATGCTTGATAAGGTTAAGAAGGAGATTCTGGCTGGTGAGATTGAGGTTAAGCAGGTATTCAAGATCTCGAAGGTTGGTACTGTTGCCGGTGGTTTGGTTACCAGCGGTAAGGTACACAACAAGGACAAGGCCCGCGTTATCCGCGATGGTATCGTGATCCACACCGCTCCTATCGACGCCCTGAAGCGTTACAAGGACGATGCCAAGGAGGTTGCAAGCGGACTGGAGTGTGGTATCTCACTGGTTAACTTCAACGATATCCAGGTAGGTGATATCATCGAGACCTTCACAGAGATTGAGGTAGAACAGAAACTGTAATAATGTCAGATAATAAGAATGAATTTGTACGTCAGGTAGCTGAACAAAAATACGAGTTTGGTTTCACTACCGACGTACATACTGAAATAATCGAGAAAGGGCTGAACGAGGATATCGTTCGGCTCATCTCTGCTAAGAAAGGGGAGCCCGAGTGGATGCTTGAGTTCCGCCTGAAGGCGTTCCGCTACTGGAAGGAGCAGCAGGAACCTAAGTGGGGCCATGTGCATGTGCCGGAGATTGACTATCAGGCCATTAGCTACTATGCCGACCCACTGGCTAAGAAGCCCGAAGGCGATGGTAAGATCGACCCAGAGCTGGAGAAAACCTTTGATAAGTTAGGTATCCCCCTTGAAGAGCGCCTGGCCCTGAGTGGTAACACAGCCGTTGATGCTATCATGGATAGCGTATCGGTAAAGACCACCTTTAAGGAGAAGCTGCGCGAAAAGGGTGTTATCTTCTGCTCGATTGGCGAGGCCATCAAGGAGCACGGCGACCTGGTGCGTCAGTACCTGGGAACAGTAGTGCCTTACAAAGATAACTTCTTTGCAGCACTCAACTCGGCTGTGTTCAGCGATGGTTCGTTTGTTTATATCCCCAAGGGTGTAAGATGCCCCATGGAGCTCAGCTCTTACTTCCGCATCAATGCCCGTAACACAGGTCAGTTTGAGCGTACACTGATTATTGCCGACGACGATGCCTACGTATCGTATCTGGAGGGATGTACAGCCCCTATGCGCGACGAGAACCAGTTGCATGCCGCCATCGTTGAGATTATCGTGATGAACCGTGCCGAGGTGAAATACTCTACCGTTCAGAACTGGTATCCTGGCGACGAGAACGGTAAGGGCGGTGTGCTGAACCTTGTGACCAAGCGTGGCGATCTGCGTGGTGTTGACTCGAAGTTGTCGTGGACGCAGGTTGAAACGGGTAGTGCCATCACCTGGAAGTACCCATCGTGCATTCTGCGCGGCGATAACTCGCAGGCCGAGTTCTACTCGGTAGCTGTTACCAACAACTATCAGGAGGCCGATACAGGTACCAAGATGATACACATTGGTAAGAACACCAAGAGTACCATCATCTCGAAGGGTATCTCGGCTGGTCACTCACAGAACTCGTATCGCGGACTGGTGCGTGCAGCATCAACTGCCGACAATGCCCGTAACTACTCAAGCTGCGACTCGCTGCTGTTAGGTTCGGATTGTGGCGCACATACCTTCCCCTATATGGATGTACACAACGACACAGCTGTGTTTGAGCACGAGGCTACCACCTCGAAGATTTCGGAAGACCAGCTCTTCTATTGCAACCAGCGCGGTATCCCCACCGAGCAGGCCGTTGGACTGATTGTGAATGGTTATGCCAAGGAGGTGCTGCAGAAGTTGCCTATGGAGTTTGCCGTTGAGGCACAGAAACTATTATCAGTATCATTAGAAGGAACTGTTGGATAAATAAAAACGATATGCTTCAGAAATTATTTGGATTTGATGCCTCCACAATGACTTTGCGCAAGGAGGTTATTGGTGGTATTACCACCTTCTTAACAATGGCTTACATCTTAGCCGTAAACCCAAGCATCCTCTCGGCAACTGGTATGGATGCTGGGGCAGTGTTTACCACCACATGTATCGCAGCTGTTGTAGGTACGTTGGTTATGGCCATCTATGCCAAATTGCCATTTGCCTTGGCACCTGGTATGGGTCTGAATGCATTCTTTGCGTTCACCGTAGTGCTTACTATGGGCTACACCTGGCAGTTTGCACTTACGGCTGTGTTGATCGAGGGATTGATTTTCATCCTGCTCACGGTTACAGGCCTGCGCAAACATATTGTTAACGCTATACCACTGGTATTGCGCCGAGCCATCAGTCCAGGTATCGGATTGTTTATCGCTTTTGTAGGTCTGAAGGGCGCTGGTATCGTAGCCTCATCAGAATCTACATTCATCACCTTAGGAAACCTGCACGATCCTGCTGTGCTGCTGGCTATCTTCGGCATTCTGCTTACTGCCGCCCTGCTGGTACGCAAGGTAACAGGCTCGCTGCTGATTGGTATTCTGATAACCACCATCGTAGGTATCCCTCTGGGTGTTACCAACTACACAGGTGTGATGTCGGTTCCACCATCAATCAGCCCCATCTTCTGGCAGTTTGAGTGGCACAACATCCTGACCGTAGATATGGTGGTAGTGGTACTCACCTTCCTGTTTATCGATATGTTCGACACCATCGGTACCCTGATTGGTGTATCAAACCGTGCCGGCATGGTTGATGATAACGGTAACGTGAAGAACCTGAACCAGGCCTTTATGGCTGATGCCATCGGTACCACCGTTGGTGCTATGCTGGGTACTTCAACAGTAACTACTTATGTAGAGAGTGCTTCGGGTGTAAACGTAGGCGGCCGCTCTGGTCTTACCAGCTTTACTACCGCCATCTGCTTTGCAGTAGCATTGCTCTTTGCGCCCCTGTTCCTGGCCATCCCAGCACAGGCCACAGCCGCCGCACTGATTCTGGTTGGTGTGATGATGATGCACGACATCCGCAAGGTTGACTTCAGCGATTATGTTACAGCCATCCCTTGCTTTGTATGTATCGTGATGATGCCACTTACTTACAGTATCTCTGATGGTATCCTGATGGGTGTTATCTCGTATGTACTCATCCATCTGCTGTCGGGCACACTCAAAGATAAGGACGAGCGTAACAACATTAACTGGGCCACTATCCTGCTGGCCGCACTGTTTATCTGTCGCTACGCCTTCCTTTAATTGTAAAATAGAAAATTGTCAAATAGTCAAATACATTAATGTTAGAGGTTAAGAACTTACACGCCAAGATTGGCGATAAAGAGATATTAAAAGGCATCGACCTCGTGATTAACGATGGCGAGACACATGCCATCATGGGCCCTAACGGTTCAGGAAAATCTACCCTGAGCGCCGTACTGGTGGGTAACCCACTTTACGAGGTGACCGAGGGCGAGGCTTTCTTCAACGGTAAGAACCTGCTGGAGATGAAGCCTGAGGACCGTGCCCACGAGGGTTTGTTCCTCTCGTTCCAGTATCCCGTTGAGATTCCAGGTGTATCGATGACCAACTTTATGAAGGCTGCCATCAACGAGAAGCGCAAGTATCAGGGACTGGAGCCCATGAACGCCGCCGAATTCCTGAAGCTGCAGCGCGAGAAGCGTAAGATCGTTGAGCTCGACTCGAAGCTGGCTAACCGCTCGGTTAACGAGGGTTTCAGCGGTGGTGAGAAGAAGCGCAACGAGATTTTCCAGATGGCTATGCTGGAGCCCAAACTGAGTATCCTCGACGAGACCGACTCTGGTCTTGACGTAGATGCTATGCGTATTGTAGCCGAGGGTGTTAACAAACTGCAGACACCTGAGACATCGTGCATCGTCATCACCCACTACGACCGTCTGCTCGAAATGATTAAGCCCCAGTTTGTACACGTGCTGTACAAGGGTAGAATCGTGAAGACTGGCGGCCCAGAGCTGGCTGTACAGATTCAGGAGCACGGCTACGATTGGATTAAGGAAGAAATAGGCGAGGAATAATGAATAGCGAACAACAATATATTGACCTCTATCAGCAGGCACGCGAGATGATTATCAAGCATGCCCCAGAGTCGATGAACGTGGTGCGCGATCAGGCCTTTGAGGACTTCCGCAAACAGGGCTTCCCAACAAAGAAGGTAGAGCGATACAAGTACACCGATATGCAGAAGCTGTTTGAGCCCGACTACGGTGTGAACCTGAACCGCCTGCAGATACCTGTGGATCCCTACGAGGCTTTCCATTGCGACGTGCCCAACCTGAGCACAAGCCTGTACTTTGTGGTTAACGATATGTTCTACCACGACGACAAGCAGAAGGGTCACTTACCTGAAGGCGTTGTGATCGGCTCTATGCGCGATTACCCTGAGCTGGTGAGCAAGTACTACACCAAGCTAGCTAAGACTGGTGAGGATGCCGTTACAGCACTCAACACCATGCTGGCACAGGACGGACTGCTGGTTTACGTGCCCAAGAACGTGAAGGTGGATCGCGCCATTCAGGTGATTAACATCCTGAAGGCCACCCCACAGAACGCGCAGCATGTAGTGACCGACCTGATGGTGAACCGTCGCGTGCTGATTGTACTCGAAGAGAGTGCCGAAATTAAAATGCTGTTCTGCGATCATGCTGCCGACGACCGTAACTTCCTGGCCACACAGGTTATCGAGGCTTACGTAGGCGAGAATGCATCGCTAGACCTCTATTGCATGGAGGAGACGCATCATAAGAATGTACGCGTAAGCAACGTGTATATCGACCAGCAGGCCAACAGTCGTGTAAACCACAACGTCATCACCCTGCACAACGGTATTACCCGTAACAAGCTCGACCTGACCTTCAGTGGCGAGGGTGCCGAGTGCCAATGCTACGGATGTGTGATTGCCGACAAGCAGCAGCACGTAGATAACAACACGCTGATAGTTCACAAGGTGCCTCACTGCAACTCGCAGGAGCTGTACAAATATGTACTCGACGAGAAGGCTACAGGTGCTTTTGCCGGTCGTGTGCTGGTTGAGCATGGTGCTCAGAAAACCACCTCGCAGATGACCAATCAGAACCTCACTGCCACCAAAGAGGCACGCATGTACACCCAGCCCATGCTGGAAATCTATGCCGACGACGTGAAGTGTGCCCACGGTTCGACCGTTGGACAGCTGAACGATGCCGCCCTGTTCTACATGCGCCAGCGAGGCATTTCATTGCAGGAGGCTAAGGTACTGCTGCAGAACGCCTTTATCAACGAGGTTATCGACCACATGCAGTTAGAGCCACTGCGCGATCGCCTGCACTACCTGGTAGAGAAGCGATTCCGTGGCGAGCTGAACAAATGCTCAGGCTGCAAACTCTGCAAGTAAAGGGTATTAATGTTTAATCTTTCATGTTTCATGTTTAATCTAAATAAGGTACGCGAAGATTTCCCTATCCTGGGTCGCGAGGTATATAAAAAGCCGCTGGTTTATCTGGACAACGCGGCTACCACACAGAAGCCACTGATGGTGCTCGACGCTATGCGCGACGAGTATCTCAACGTGAATGCCAACGTGCATCGTGGTGTACACTACCTGTCGCAGCAGGCTACCGACCTGCACGAGGCGGCTCGCGAGGCAGTTCGTGGATTCATCAACGCCCGCAAGATAGAGGAGATTATTTTTACGCGTGGTACTACCGAGGCCATTAACCTGGTGGCCAGCTCGTTCTGCGAAAGTCAGATGCAGGCCGGCGACGAGGTGATTGTAACCGAGATGGAGCACCACTCAAACATCGTATCGTGGCAGTTACAGGCCATGAAGCGTGGCATTGTGGTAAAGCACATCCCCATTACCGACGATGGTATCTTGTGTATCGACCAGCTGGAACAGCTCATCACCCCCAAAACCAAGATAGTTAGCGTGGCCCACGTAAGCAACGTGCTGGGCACCATTAACCCTGTTGAACAGATAATCAAGATAGCCCACGCCCACAACATCCCCGTGCTGGTAGATGGTGCCCAGAGTGCGCCCCACTTCAAGGTAGATGTACAGGCAATGGATTGCGACTTCTTTGCTTTCAGCGGACATAAGATGTACGGACCAACCGGCATCGGTGTGCTGTATGGAAAGGAAGAGTGGCTGGAGAAGTTGCCTCCCTATCAGGGTGGCGGCGAGATGATTGACAAGGTGACTTGGGAGAAGACCACTTTTGAGCGCCTGCCATTCAAGTTCGAGGCTGGCACACCCGACTATGTGGCTACCCACGGACTGGCAAAAGCCATCGAATATATCGAAGCCATCGGTTTTGATGCCATCCAGCAGCATGAGCAAGCTCTTACCCACTACTGCATGGAGCAGCTGATGACCATCGACGGCATGAAGATCTACGGTCCGATGGATGCATCGAAGAAGGATGCTGTGGTATCGTTCAACGTTGGCGATATCCACCACCTGGATATGGGTACCCTACTCGACCGTCTGGGTATTGCTGTGCGTACTGGTCACCATTGTGCACAGCCACTGATGGACCGTTTGGGCATCTCAGGCACCGTTCGCGCCTCGTTCGCACTCTACAACACCAAGGAAGAGATCGACGCTCTCGTGACCGGTATCCGTCGTGTATCGCAAATGTTTTAAGCTATGCTACTCAACAAATATTACGAAGGTAAGATAGAGGCAGGTTGCGACGAGGCTGGCCGTGGTTGTTTGGCCGGCAGCGTGTATGCAGCCGCCGTTATCCTGCCCGAAGGCTACCAGAACGAGTTGCTGAACGACTCGAAACAGCTGTCGGAAAAGAAACGCTATCAGTTGCGCGAGATGATTGAGCGCGACGCCGTGGCTTGGGCTGTAGGCATTGTTACACCTGAAGAGATAGATAAAATCAATATTCTGAATGCCTCGATCTTAGCTATGCATCGTGCCTTAGACCAACTGAAAGTGCGCCCTGAGGCAGTGATTGTGGATGGTAATAAGTTCAAGCCATATAAGGATCCTGCCGATGGCAAGCAGCTGCCTCATACCACCATCGTAAAGGGCGATGGTAAGTACTTAGCTATTGCCGCTGCATCTATCCTGGCCAAGACCTATCGTGACGACTATATGAACCAGTTGGCCGAGGAATACCCTCAGTACGACTGGCGCTCGAACAAGGGCTACCCCACCAAGAAGCATCGCGAGGCCATCAAGCAGCACGGCATTACGCCCTATCATCGCAAAAGCTACAACCTGCTGGGCGATGGACAGCTGAGCATCGACTTTGGTGAGTTCTAACGCTCACCACCAAATACAGAACAAATCAACTATAAAAATACTACAATGAGAAAACTGTTTATGGCTTTGCTGGCCGCCATTTCTATCAGTGCCAGCGCACAGATTCAGGAGCCCGAGGCTCCACAGTTAGAGTTTGCTTTGCAGCTGAAGGTAACCCTTGGCGAAGCTTATGGTATCGACAACACACAGCACGGACGCCGCACCGTTATCCCCATCACAGGTGGTACCTTTGAGGGTAAGGGTCTGAAGGGAACCATTGTGAACGGTGGTGCCGACTACCAGCTGAATACCGAAGGACGTACAGAGCTGGAGGCTATCTACTGTATCAAGACCGATGATGGTATCTACATCCACGTTCGTAACCGTGGTATCATTGCCAACGGCAAGGATGCCGATGGCAAGCCCAGCTTCTATTTCCGCGCAGCACCCCAATTCGAGGCGCCTGCCGACAGCAAATACGGCTGGCTGAACAATTCGCTGTTTGTTTGCGCACCTTCGTTCTCAAGCGATTTCAAGGGCATTGTGCTCAACGTGTGGCGCATTAAATAGGGTTAGCCTAAGAAGAACAGGCTAACACCTACCACCGAGATAACCGCACCCACTACGGCGCGCCAGGTTATCTTCTGCTTAAACAACCAATACGACGGCAGCAATATAATAATAGGTGTCATCGCCATCAGTGTGCTGGCGATGCCTGCTGCTGTGTATTGTACAGCCATCAGCGAAAAGCCTACACCTACAAACGGACCGAACACGGTGGTAGCTGTAGCAACAGCCAATCCCTTACGATCGTGCATAGCTTCGCGTAGAGGCTCTAAACCCTTGCGGAAGTACAATAACAGCGAGAAGCCTATGATACCCGCTACACAGCGATAGAAATTAGCGCTGAAGGGCACCAGCCATTCGGGTGTGCCTGTGAGCGAAGCCTCGTAGTGGTCCATACCAATCTTGCTCAGCACCAAACCAATACCCTGGCACATAGCTGCACCAATGGCAAACAGCACACCGTTAAGAGGAAGTTTCAGTCCTACCTTGTGGTGCTCGCCACGACCTAATACCGAGATGCTGATACCACCCAGTGTAATCAGCATGGCCAGAATGCTCATAGCATTCATCTGCTGCCCCAGGGTTATCCATGCCATCAGGGCGGCTGAGAGCGGTGCTAAGGTCATAAACAACTGTCCGTAGCGCGAACCAATGATGATATAGCACTGAAACAGGCAGAAATCGCCTATCACGTAACCAACCACACCCGATAGCAGCATCCAACCAGCAGCCTCGACCGATGCGCCTGGAGGCATCATGCTACCTGTTACAACAAGAAACAGCACCAACGAAAACACCAAAGCCAAACCCATACGCAGCACATTCAGCGTAAGGTTACCCAATCGTTTACTACCAAATTCACTCAGAAGCGCCGTAGCTGTCCATGAAAAGGCTACGCCAATCGATATCAATTCACCTATATAAGTCATTGCTTAGTATAAATACGTTAAAACTTCAGGTTGCAAAATTATACAAAAAATCGTTAATTCTACGCTTCTGGATGCAAGATTTGCCGTTTGTTCAAGTTATTTAAGAAAAAACTCATACTTTTGTATCCACTTTAAACAAAATCGAACAATGAAAGTAAGATTCAATCGCTGGTACAACACCATCCTCACAGCCCTGCTGTCGCTGTTGGGCTATGGTTGCTCATCAGAGAATTCGATGGAGATGTACGGTTCGCCTATACTCATGTATGGCGTTCCCTCGGCCGAGTATAAGATATCGGGCACTGTTACCGACGAGGGCGGCAAGGCCGTAGAAGGCATCAAGACATCTGTGAAACAAGTAACAAACTATGAGGGCAAGCCCATAACGTTTGCCATCGACTCTGTACTGACTGATGCCAACGGCCACTACGATATGACATCAACCCACTTCCCCCAAAGTCCGGAAATCAAGTTGATTGTTGAGGATGTGGATGGCGATACCAATGGTGCCTACCAGAACGATACCATCGACATTAACTACAACAATGCCCAGAAGGTAAATGATGGCGAAGGCACTTGGAACAACGGCACTTTTACGATTAAACAGGATATTAAACTGAAGAAGAAATAATGAAGCCAACTCCCCTTACCCTTCGCAAAAAGTTAGCTTTAGAACTCTGGCGACAGAAGGAAGAAATGGTACGCAAGGAACATCCCCTGAAACAACTGTTCTGGGAGTGTACGCTGCGTTGCGACTTGAAGTGCCGCCACTGTGGCAGCGACTGCAAGATGAAGTCGGAAAGCAAGGATATGCCCAAGGACGACTTTTTGCGTGTACTCGATAGCATCGCACAGAAAACCGATCCACATCAGGTGTTTGTCATCATATCGGGTGGCGAACCGCTGATGCGTCAGGATATTGAGGAGTGCGGCCGTGCGATATACGACAAGGGATTCCCCTGGGGAATGGTTACCAATGCGCTGCATCTTACACCCCAGCGCTGGCAGAATCTGCAACGTGCCGGTATCCATTCGATGGCCATCAGTCTGGATGGCTTAGAGGATAACCACAACTGGATGCGCGGCAACACACACAGCTTTCAGATGGTGAGCAATGCCATCGATATGCTGGTAGCCACCAAAGGGTTTGTGTTCGATATCGTGACCTGCGTAAACCGTCGTAACTATACGCAGCTGAACGCCATTAAGGAATTCCTGATTTCAAAAGGTGTACAGCGCTGGCGATTGTTTACTGTTTTTCCAGTAGGTCGTGCGGCTCTCGATCCTGATATGCGCCTAACCAACGAGCAGTTTCGCGGGGTGTTTGATTTTATTCGTGAAACAAGAAAAGAAGGACGCATCCGTGCCGATTATGGTTGCGAAGGATTTCTGGGCAACTACGAAGGCGAGGCCCGCAGCAGGTTCTTTAGCTGTCAGGCCGGCATTACCGTAGGCTCAGTGATGGCCGACGGCTCGATAGCTGCTTGTGCCAGCATACGTGCCGACTACCATCAGGGCAACATCTACGAGGATGACTTTATGGAGGTTTGGGAGAACCGCTATGCCCCCTATCGCAATCGCGAATGGATGCGCAATGGCGAGTGCAAGGACTGCAAATACTTCCGCTATTGCCAGGGCAACGGCATGCACCTACGCGATGCTAACGGCGAACTTCTGCTGTGCCATCTGAAGCGCTTACAGCAGGCTGCTGATTAACTCCTATAGAATCGCTCGCAGCATTTCTGAAAGCTACACTTAGACTATCTGCCATCTCCTCACGATAGTCGCAAGGTTTTGTACCATAACAAGCAGTAAACACAAATGCCACAGAACTGAAGCCCAGCAGCGTCAGCATCTTGTTAATGGCCTTAAGTTTAAACATCTTTATATTCATAGTTTCTGTTTTAGTACAACATCAACGCTCCCTGCAGCTAATAATCTCTGACGGGCTTCGTCGTAACTGATACCGAGTTCGTCGGCAATCATGCGGGTACCTCGGTCTATCAATTTCTCGTTAGTAAGCTGCATCTTTACCATACGATTACCCTCTACACGCCCCATGCGAATCATCAAGGCAGTAGAAATCATATTCAGAACCATCTTCTGGGCAGTACCGCTCTTCATACGACTGGAACCAGTTACAAACTCTGGGCCGACAATCGTCTCTATGGCATACTCAGCGGCAGCAGCCAATGGCGTATGAGGATTGCTGGTAATACAACCTGTAAGCAACCCCTGCTTGCGAGCTCCCTCGATGGCACCAATCACGTAAGGTGTGGTACCAGAGGCTGCAATACCTATCACCGTATCATCGGCGGTAGGCTGATAGCGCATCAGGTCGTTCCAACCCTGCTCCTTATCGTCCTCGGCACGCTCTACAGCGCATCGTAAGGCCTCGTCGCCACCAGCAATCAAGCCTATCACCCAATCGGGCTGTACACCAAAAGTTGGTGGCAGCTCGCTGGCATCAAGCACGCCTAAACGACCGCTGGTGCCCGCACCCACATAAAACAGTCGGCCACCGCGTTTCATTCTTGGTTCGATGGCCAGTACCAGTGCCTCTATCTGTGGCAGCACGCGCCCCACAGCCTCGGCCACCAACCTATCCTCCTGGTTGATGCTCCTCAGCACCTCGCCTACCTCCATCTGCTCCAGATGGTCGTAATGCGAAGCCTGCTCTGTGATCTTATCTTCAATCCTCATGTGCGTATTATTTTTTCTGGTACACACGTACATAATCAATCTCGTAACGCATAGGGAAGGCAGCGTTATCGATGGTACCACCATTATCGCCACCTAAGGCCAGGTTCAGAAGGATATACTGCGGACGGTTAAAGGGATTGGTATATTGGCCAATCTTACCGTTCTGCGTGCTACTGAGAGGGATTTCGTTCAGCAACTCATCATCCAGATACAATCGGATAGCCGTTTCGTCCCAGTCCATACGCCATATATGAAAATGCTGGGCCCATGCAGGGTCTTTCTCAGTAAAATGGGCAAACGGTGTTTTCTTGCTATTCCACACAGCCTTGTAGGGCTGGTCGTTACCCCAACAGGCATTGGCTAAGATATGAGGCACTCCATTGATACGGTAATACTCCATCAAATCAATCTCGCCACACGAGGGCCAAGGCATGTCGTTGCCTAACGTCCAGATAGCGGGCCAGGCACCACCAGCGGTTGGGATGCGGGCGCAAACCTCCAGTCGTCCATACAGGAAGCTGTACTTGCCTTTGGTATTCATACTGGCCGAGGTATAGGGAATACCCTCACGACCAGTTTCCTGGCGAGCTTCAATCACCAGCATACCATTGTGCAGGTAGGCATTATCTGCCTGATACCACTGAGCTTCGTGGTTACGCACAAATCCCTGCTCATAGCCCCAGATGGTGCTATCAGGGCGCCCGTTACCATCAAACTCATCGGCAAAAACCAGCTGATACTCCTGTGCCACAAGGGGCACAGCAAGCATACCAAGCAGCAACGACAGTAAAACCTTTCTCATACCATTAAATAAAGTCTTTGAAAGCCTCGTCGTACTCAGGACTATTGGCCAGGCGACCGTTTACCAGGCATACAAGCTCGATATCGCCTTTCCACGACAGCTTCTCATCGCTGGCACGATAGATGGCCTGATGGAACACGTATTTGATGCCCTCCTTGGTGAGCGAGAGACGTGAGATAAACTCATCGTCGCAACGAAGTGGCGTTTTATACTGCAGGTTCATACGAGCAACAACGGCATCGATACCCTGCTCGTGCAACGCAGCAAAGCTAACGCCCAGACTGCGAAGAAACAGGTGACGGGTGTGCTCAGCGTAGTGCAGATAGTTGGCATTGTTAACGATGCCCTCAATATCGCACTCGTAGTCGCGCACCTCCATGCGGGTTTCGAAAATATAGTTCATAATAGCTTCAATATTTCGTTGAAATGGGTAATCTTTGTCAGTCGTGGATGCTCGATATCCTCAGAGTGCTCCAACTGCCAGGTAACGTGGAAGGGGATATGAATGGCCCAGGCACCGATATTAAGTGCAGGAGCGATGTCGCTCTTCAGCGAGTTACCCACCATGAGGAACTGTGAGGGCTGAACCTCCAGACGCTCACAGAGCTGCGAGAACTCTGTTTCGGTTTTATTACTAGTGATTTCTACATGTGAGAAATACTTATCCAGATGGCTGCGATACAGTTTATTCTCCTGATCCTGCAACTCGCCTTTGGTAAACACCACAAGACGATAGGGATAGGCCTGCAAACGCTGCAATGTTTCCTCTACCTCAGGCAATGGTGTGGCAGGCAGATGCAACAGCTGCTTGCTGTGCGCCAGCAACTCAGCCAGTTGGGTATGTGATAAATGTGCGCCACCAACACGGAGCGCTGTTTCTATAATCGAAATAGTGAAAGCCTTGCAGCCATAGCCCAAATCGGCCATATTGCCCGATTCGGTAACAAACAACTCGTGGGCAGGGTCGTCGCAATAAGGCGCAATCAGGTCGTAGAGATGTTTCTCTACTTCCTCGAAATGACTCTGACAATCCCACAAGGTATCATCGGCGTCGAAAGCTATCACACGGAGATTTCTAACGTCTATCTTCATTTCTTACAATGTGGACAAGTTCCTTTAATAATATAATTAGATGTATGGGCCTCAAAGCCCTCGGGCAGTTCTACCTTAGGCATCATAACGCCATCCAAACAGTAGGTCTGCTGGCACTGCTCACAGTAGAAGTGGGGGTGCACATCATCATCATGATCGTCGTGATGACTATGGCAAAGCTCAAAACGCTGACCATCCACAGCGCCATCAATCACATGCACCAGATGGTGCTCACGGAAAAGCTGCAGCGTACGGAAAATGCCCGATTTATCGATTGTATCGATTCGGTTCTGCAGCTCGGCCATGGATTGTGGCAGCATAGAAGCTTCGAGCGCCTTTACCACCGTAATACGGTTGGCGGTGGGCTTGATGCCATGCTCTAAAAGCAGTTGTTCGTAATTCTTAGTATCCATAAGCTATACTTGTATGATAAAATATCGATTTCATCGTTCACTCCAATCGCCACGATCCAGATTGCGATAGCCGATAGCCTCAGCAATATGATGACTCTGCACGCGCTCTGTACCTTCGATATCGGCAATGGTACGTGCCACCTTCAGAATGCGGTTGTAGGCACGCGCACTCAGATGCAGGCGCTCCATAGCCATGCGGAGCATATTCAGACTGGCCTCATCAGGCTCACAGAACTGGTGAATCATGCGCTCCGACATCTGCGCATTGCAATATACACCCTTGAACGCCTTAAATCGCTCTTCCTGACGCTTACGGGCGGCAATCACACGGGCACGGATCACCTCGCTGGGCTCGCCCTGCTGCATCTGCGACAGCTGGTTGAAGGGAACTACCGGCACTTCGATATGCAAGTCCATTCTGTCGAGAAGCGGACCGGAAATGCGGTTCATGTAGCGTTGTATCTGTCCTGGCGTACATACACAATGGTGCGTTGGGTCGCCATAATAGCCACAAGGACAGGGATTCATCGAGGCCACAAACATAAACGAGCAGGGGTACTCGATGGTATATTTAGCACGACTAATGGTAATCTTTCTATCCTCCAATGGCTGGCGCAGCACCTCGAGCGTAGCACGCGAGAATTCAGGAAGCTCATCACAAAAGAGCACCCCGTTATGGGCCAGACTCACCTCACCAGGCTGCGCTTTCTGCGTACCACCCGTCATGGCCACCTGCGAAATAGTGTGGTGCGGACTGCGGAAAGGGCGCTGCGAAATCAACGAGGTTCCACTGGGCAGGATGCCTGCTACAGAGTGTATCTGAGTAGTTTCCAAACTCTCGGCCAGCGACAATGGGGGCAGGATACTTGGCAAGCGTTTGGCCATCATCGACTTACCGCTTCCTGGGGGCCCAATCAGTATCACATTATGTCCACCAGCAGCAGCCACCTCCAAAGCACGCTTTACGCTTTCCTGACCACGCACATCGGCAAAGTCGAGATCAAAGGCGTACTGGTGGTCGTAAAACTCCTTACGTGTATCAATAATGGTAGGTTCGCAATTCTCGGCACCATTCAAAAAGGCAATCACATCAGCGATATTCTCCATGCCGTACACCTCAAGCTGGTTTACCACAGCCGCTTCGCGCACATTCTCCTTGGGAACTATCAAGCCCTTAAACTTCTCTTTGCGTGCACGGATGGCTACCGACAGCACACCGCTTACGGGTTTCAGTTTGCCATCCAGGCCCAACTCGCCAACCATCATATAATCCTTCAGTGCATCTTCTGCTACCTTGCTGTAGGCAGCCAATATACCAATAGCCAATGGCAAATCGTAGCCACTACCCTCTTTACGGATATCGGCAGGACTCATATTAATTGTCAAATCGGCTGTTGGGGCTTTATAACCAATATTCTCGATAGCTGCGCGAATACGGTCGTAACTCTCTTTTACTGCGGTGTCGGCCAAGCCAGACAAGTGGAACGAAGTGCCTCTTGCCAGATTAACCTCGATGGTTATGGTGGTTGCTTCGAGTGCGGTAACGGCTGCACTATAGGTTTTAACAAGCATTGCTATTCGATTAATTCCTTGATTTTATCGTTAAGTTTTTGATAATCCAACGTACGGCCTACTATCTTTCCTTGACCGTCTATCACAATGTTGTCAGGCAGATAAGTCATACCCAACTGTTGCAGGATTGGCGATTCCCACATGCGCCCATCGCAAACGGTGCTCCATCTAACGGAGTCGCGATTCACAATTTGCTGACAGTCCTTTACACTGCCATCCACGCTGATGCTCACTACCTTCAGCTTGCCTGGGTTTTCGCGCTGTAGGCGTGCCAACAGTCCCTGAATGCTCATACTCTCGTAGTTCCACGAGGCCCAGAGACTGATTACATTTACCTTGGCATTCAAGTCGGCCGACGATACTGTCTCGCCTTTCAATCCTTTGGCCGAGAACGAAGGCAGATGTGCGCCCTGTTTCACGGCGCGTAAGGCACCTAACTTCTTCAAGAGGGCAGCCACCTCCTTATTATCAGGCTGGGCCTTCATAATCATATTACCCAACTTCTGAATATTATCATAGTCGGGGTTAGGTACCATTACAAAATATTTGGTAAGCAGATAGGTGCAGATAGGCGACTCAGGACGCTCGTAAATGTACTGCGTGGCCGTGCCTTTTACACCTGGTGGCATCATCGCGCTGGTTTTCAGGCGGAATGCCGTCATTTCTTTGTTGATATTGGTGCCCTTAACTTCGGTTTCCTTCAGGTGCACAGCGTCGCCTTCCATAGTGATGGTAACGCCAGGCTCAGCAAACACAGGAATCTCAGAGAAGTTAGGGAACACCACGATGAGTGTAGTAGGTTCGGTGATGTCGGCCTTGTAGGTAAACTCACCCCTACTCACTCCGATGGTATCCAGTTTTTGGGCGCCATTAAGCCCATAGACGTAGAGTTCTCCTTGATTGAAGCCCTTAAAACTGCCCTCTATCTTAAACTTCTTCTGGCCATCGCCACAAGAACACAGTAAGAATGCTGCAAGAAGAGCAAGGAGACACGTCTGTTTCATTATTTATTTCTCAATATTCTTCAGTTCGATATCGTTAGCTGCATACTTGGCAAAAGCAGGATCCTTCTTGATGGCTTCCTTCAGTGCCTCGGCAGCATCGGCATTGTTACCCATACGGGCACTCATCAGTGCCTTCAGATACTCTGACACAGCATCAGGGTTCTTGATGTACTTCAGAGTAACAGCAGCAGATACGTAATCGTGGTTCAGGATCTGAGCCAGCACAGCGCTGTTTGAGTAAACCTCTGCAAAGTTCTCCTCAGCCTGAGCATAGTTGCCTTTAGCCAGGTTCAGGTTACCCATAATCTCTGCCAGTCCGTTAGCATCGGTAGCAGCAGCGATATAACGCTCAGCGGTAGCTACGTCGCCATCCTTCAGGGCCAGAAGTCCAAGGTTTGCATTAGCCTCAGGAACGTTTGTTGCCTTCTGCAGATACTGCTTGGCAGCCTCGTAGTTACCCTGCTGGTACTCGATGGTAGCCAGGTTGTTGTAAGCACGATAGTCGTTAGGATAAACCTTTGCGGCAGTCATGTAAACCTGCTTCTTCTCATCGGCATTAGTCTTCAGAGTAGCACCATACAGAATCTCCTCGATGCTCAGCTTGGTAGCATCGTCCTGGAGCTGCTCAAGAATCTGCTCGTCGCTACGTCCGATAGTCTCGTAGTTGATAGTGAGACGGGCACGACGCAGTTCAGGCAGAACACCATCAGCCAACTCACGGAAAGCAGTTGAGATATTCTTGATCTGCTGCTCACGCTCCTGTGGATCCTTATACATAGAGAGCACGCGCAGGATAACCTCCTTATCCTGAATGTTGCTAGCCTTTACCAACTCCTGGAATCCCTCCCAGTCCTGAGCGGTGTACTTAGCATCAACAGGAGCATCGAGCTTAATCTTCTTGAGCTCCTGGTTTACGTACTTCTCAGAAACCTTCTGACGCTCGCCAGCCAGCTTATCGTTAATGCTGAAACCACCATCAGGTGAAGCATAGGCCGATACCTCGATGTTGTCGAGATTCAGTTTCTCGCGATCGTTGTTAATCTGCTTGAGCATACGAACAAACTCCTTAACCGAGTTATTCTTGAGCTCGCTCTTGCGCAGCTTAGCCTGCTGGATGAGGAACTTAATGTTAGCATCCAACTTCTTCTTGGTGATACGCTGATAAGCATCGGGAGCTACAGCAGCCTGAGTGGTCAGGATAGTCTGCTTGTAGAGCTCAGAGGTAGCGATAACGCCATCGGCCACCTTAACGGCAGGCACCTCCATCTTCTTGTTACCAATGCGGGCATCGAATGTAAGGAACATCTCAGCCTTGTTGTCGCCAGCGTAAGCAAAGCTGGTCTTCATGGTGTAGTTACCACCCATCTTGTAGTTGATGGTCTGGTCGTTACCACGCACGCTCTCGCCCTGGAAAGTGGCGGTGGTACCCTTCTCAACCACACCATTTGAATAGCGCAGTTCGGGCACGACTGTAACTACAGCCTTCTTTTTCATATACTTCTCGGGGAAATGGCCGTTGATAGTTGCAGGAACGGCACCTTTTTGAGTCTCGAGTGGATTTGGTGTTACGGTGAAGTTATCTGCTGATAATTCGCCAAGTTTTGAACACGATGTAAACATCATCAGCGTAGCTGCTGACAGTAATAGAATTTCTTTTTTTTGCATAAAATAAAGTCTCAGTATTGTTGTGTGCCGCGAGCGGGACTCGAACCCGCACAGCCGTTTAATGGCCAAGGGATTTTAAGTCCCTCGTGTCTACCATTTCACCATCGCGGCGCCTTTTTTGCGGTGCAAAGGTAAGTTTAATTATTGGAATCACCAAACTTTTTATCTTTTTTTAATTCCAAACCCTCAGAATACCGCCATCTAAGCTCACTTTATACCTGTAAAGTGCTATTCCAGCGTTACCTTCGGCCAATACACCGTTGTTCACATTGTATGTTCGGTTGCATTTGCTACAATGCAGATACAGACCGCTATTCTGCCATGTCAGCGGATAATTTCGTCCGCCCAGCTCCTTCAAACAGTTGGAACACTGACCCTCGTAAGCCACCAGTATATTATCATAGCTGCTCACACCCACAATAATGCAGTTGTTGGCGCCTAACGCATAAGTCTGTCGCGATTCGCGCTCAGTATTCAGACGGATATCTTCGGTGGCGCCATCAAAATTACGTGTCGTCTTCAGGTGGCGCACGCCTTGCTGCACACTCGTCTCAATCTTCATAAACTGCCCAGGGGTTGAGAGCATAGCCGTTAGCTGGCAAGGCAGGGGATGCAACGTAGGATCGAACACAAACCTACACTCGTACTCGCGATAGATATTCTCATCGCCCACACAAGCCATCAGCAAGGTGCAGAGTAAGAGTGTCAGACAGCGTTTCATGCCAACAGTTTCTTTTCGGCCTCGGTCATACGCTCAAAGTTAAAGCCCTTCAGCGTCTGCTCCATCAAAGCCTGAATCTGGTCGTTGCACAGATTGCCGATGCTACCCTCGTGGGTGTGGTGGATATCATGACTGGCCTTAAACTGGCCTGCCTCGATATCAAGACCGACCTTTTTATAGGCATCGCGGAATGGCATGCCATTAGCAGCCAAGCGGTTCACCTCCTCAACCGAGAACATCGGATCGTACATAGGGTTATCAAGAATATGCTCGTTAACCTCAATCTTATTAATAATGTATGCGCACATCTGCAGACAGTCCTTCAGTTCGCCAAAGGCAGGCAGGAACACCTCCTTGATAATCTGCAGATCGCGGAAGTAACCTACAGGCAGGTTGTTCATCATCAGCATAATCTGCTGGGGCAGCGACTGCAGCTTGTTCGACTTGGCACGAATCAGCTCAAACACATCAGGATTCTTCTTGTGCGGCATGATGCTCGAACCTGTGGTACACTCCTTGGGCAACTTAACGAACGAGAAGTTCTGCGAGTTGAACAAGCAGGCATCGAACGCCATCTTAGCGATAGTTCCTGCAATAGTAGCGATGGCAAAACCTACGTTACGCTCCATCTTTCCGCGTCCCATCTGGGCATATACCACATTATAATCCATCGAGTCGAAGCCCAACAGATTGGTGGTCATCGTACGGTTCAAGGGGAACGAACTGCCATAGCCAGCAGCACTACCCAAGGGGTTGCGGTTGGTCATCTTATAGGCAGCCTGCAGGAACAGCATATCATCGGCCAAACTCTCGGCATAAGCACCAAACCACAAGCCAAAGCTTGATGGCATGGCAATCTGCAGATGGGTATAGCCGGGCATCAGCACATCCTTGTACTGATTACTCTTCTGGATGAGCTCATCGAAAAGACTTTTCACCTCGTCGGCAATCTCCATCAACTCATGACGTGTAAACAACTTCAGATCTACCAGCACCTGATCGTTACGCGAGCGACCTGAGTGAATCTTCTTACCCATATCGCCCAACTTACGTGTCAGCAGCATCTCAACCTGCGAGTGTACATCCTCCACATCGTCTTCAATCACAAACTCACCACGCTCAGCCAGGTGGTAGATGTTCTTCAGCTCGGCCAGCAGCTGGGTCAGTTCGTCCTTCTCCAGCAGTCCGATGCTTTCCAACATGGTGATGTGGGCCATAGAGCCCAGCACGTCGTACTTAGCCAGATAGAGGTCCATCTCGCGGTCGCGACCAACGGTAAAGCGCTCTATCTCCTTGTTGACTTCAAAATTCTTTTCCCAGAGTTTCATCTCTTAATTCTCAATTTTCAATTTATTCGTAGTGTACCATTGCAAGGGCCTCGGCAATCTTCTCAACGCCTTCCTGCAAAGGTTTCTCTACCATGCTTTTGATAAATGGGTTCAATTCGGCCTTTACCGTTACCTTCATTTTCGATGAGTTCTCATCTACAGGCAGCACCTGTACCCATACGTTGAAGGGAACGGGACTCTGAACCGTTTCGAACTTTACGCACTTAGGCTCTTCGCGATCGCAGATACGCAGTTTCAGTTCGCCTACAGGAGCCACATTAAGGCTCACGGTGTCGGCATCAAAACTAAATCCCTGTACCTTATCCTCGGACACACGGTCGCGTACCTTCTCCAGATTGGTCAGATCACTGATATTGTTGTAAACAGCCTGCTGCGAATAAGGAACCAGCTTCACGCTGCTCTCAAACTTACTTTCTCCTCCGAATAATCCCATGGTTTACATTAAACATTAAAAGATTAAACATTAAGATTAATCCTGTTTCCAGGTATCAGGACTCTTACGCCACTCAGCCAGAACGGCCTTGTCCTCTTCCTTAATATAACCAGTCTTGGCAGCCTCTTCAATCACTGCCTCATAGTTGCTCAGTGTAATCAGTTTCACGCCAGCCTCGGCAAAAGCCTTCTCAGCTACAGGGAATCCATAGGTAAACGATGCTACCATACCAATCACCTCAACACCATAGTCGCGCAGTGCCTGAACAGCCTTCAAACTGCTACCGCCAGTAGAAATCAAATCCTCTACTACTACCACCTTGGCACCTTTCTTAATCTCGCCTTCTACCTGGTTGCCCATACCATGATCTTTTGGCTTTGGACGAACATAGCTGTATGGCAAGCCCAGCTCCTCGGCTACGAGTGCACCCTGTGCAATAGCACCAGTGGCCACACCTGCAACAGCCTCAGCCTCAGGGAAGTTCTCCTGAATAGCATGACAGAGCTCCAGCTTTACAAACGAACGCAGACGTGGGAACGAGAGCGTCTTACGATTATCAGTATAAATAGGTGACTTCCAACCCGAAGCCCATGTAAACGGGTCGTTTGGCTGCAACTTGATGGCCTGAATCTCCATCAGTTTCTGGGCAAATTGATTCTTGATTTCCATAACGTTATTCTGTATTTTGGGTGCAAAGATAGTGTAAATCAGGCGAATAACCAAATTATTACCTATCTTTTTGTATAGCCAAGTGCCAGAACACTTATCTTTATGCCACCATTCAGGGCTATTTGCTTAGCACAAGCGGTTACAGTAGCGCCTGTAGTCACCACATCGTCAATCACCAGCAGGTGTTTTGCCCCTGCAGGAATCTGGTTCAGCGCAAACATCTGTTCCACATTCTCAGCACGGCTCCATCTGCTTTTCTTGGTCTGACTCTCCACAAAATCTACACGCCGCACCACATCGGTCAAAACAGGCAAACCTGTAATCTCGCTGATACCTTGAGCAATAGCATCGCTCTGGTTATAACCACGCTGGCGCAAACGTTTCTTAGCCAATGGCACAGGTACTATACCATCGATTCCATCGAAGAATCCCGCACCTTGCATCTCTTTAGCCAACATACGTCCAAGAATCACACCTACCTCGGGGTGATCCTTGTATTTAAGCTGGTAGATCATATTGGCGGTATCAGAATGGGCTTCGTAGTAAAAATAGGCGGCAGCACGCTCGATAGGAATCAGATGCCAGAAGCTTTTCGCCATCTCATTATCATAGGGATTAAGCCAAAAACCGGTACGTGGCAGATGAAAGTGGCATTTCATGCAAAGTACCTCTTCGGTAGCCGACAGTCGGCGACCGCATATCGCACAAGTGCGTGGCGAAATAAAATCCAGTAATCGTCGCCAGATACTAATCCATTTCATCGTCAATATCCATCTCTTCGTCAACATCCAGACATTGACGAATGATACCATAGTCGAAGCCACGACTCAAGGCGAAGCGAACCAGTTTCTGATTCAACTCATAATCGTTGGCGGCTTTAATGCTTTTGCGTTTCTGTTTCAACAGCGGCACCAGCACCTTCAGGTACTCCTCATCGTCGATTTCATCGAGCACCCGCTGCTGTATATCATCATCTATACGCTTCATCCAGAGTGCCTGCTGCACCTTGCGGCGGCCCCATTTGTTATAGCGCACCTTATCCTTTACAAAAGCACGGGCATAACGTTCATTATCAATATAGCGCTCTTTGGTAAGACGCTCTACCACACGGTTCTGCGCCTCAGGGGCCATTCCCCAACACTTCATCTTATCACGCATCTCCTGCTCGCAGTGTTCGGCCTGTGCACAGGCAGCCGCTAACTGCAGGTAAGCCTCTTGTTCTGTTTTCTCCTTCGTCATGCTTTAGTTGCTTTTATAAATCTTGTTTTGCCGTATTGGTCGTCAATCTTCGCAATATCTACAAAGCCCAAAGCCTGCAGATTTTCTACGATGGAATCGGCATAAATGGGATTAATTTCGTAATATAATCGTCCTCCCTGCTTTAAGGCCAACTTGGCATAATGCATGATATGACGATAAAACAGTAACGGATCATCGTCGGGCACAAACAGGGCTGTATCTGGTTCGTATTTCAGCACATTTTCCTCCATTTCATCGGCTTCCTTCCGACAGATATAAGGTGGATTACTAACGATTACATCCCACCTGTCGGCCTCTGTCTCTAAAGCCAAGGCATCATGTTTCTCAAACTTCACATCAGCCCCAAGCGCCTGGGCATTATGCCGAGCAATGGCCAGTGCCTCGTCAGAGATATCCCAAGCAGTAACTTTAGAGTCGGGAATATCCAATGCCAATGTAATAGCAATACAGCCACTACCGGTACCTATATCCAGCACAGAACATCCCTTTAACTTCCCTTTATCTTCTGCTAACTTCCCTTTAAATTCCTCTCCGATTAAATGGCATAATTCGGCTGTTTCTGGACGAGGAATCAGCACACCAGGAGCCACATAGAACTGGCGACCACAGAAGTCGGCCACACCCAAAACATACTGCACAGGCTCGGCTTTTTCGAGTCTTTGCATGATTTTTTCGAGTTCTGCTTGGTCGTTTGCCGATAATTGTGTAACTTTGCCACAATAAATATCGGCCGTTGACAGACCGAAACGTACATCAAGCACCCAACGGACAAGGGCTTTCGCCTCGCCGGCATCGTAAATCTTGCAGAGTCTTTGGCAAAGTTCTTCGTAATTCATGGTGCAAAAGTACAAAAAAGTAGTGAATAGTGAATAGTGAATAGTAAAAATAATATGA
Source organism: Prevotella sp. khp1 (assembly GCF_900102205.1). Lineage (NCBI taxonomy): Bacteria > Pseudomonadati > Bacteroidota > Bacteroidia > Bacteroidales > Prevotellaceae > Prevotella > Prevotella sp. khp1. The sequence continues at coordinate 543,283 of NZ_FNJZ01000002.1, read as the reverse complement.
TAGACGACAAAAAATTCATGCAACGCTGCATTCAGCTGGCAAAAAACGGACAGCTGAACGCTAAGCCCAACCCCATGGTGGGCGCAGTTATTGTACATAACGGCCGTATTATTGGCGAGGGTTACCACGTGCGCTGTGGTCTGGCTCATGCCGAGGTAAACGCTTTTGCCTCTGTACGAGCAGAAGACGAGGCCTTATTGCCCGAATCAACCATCTACGTATCGCTTGAGCCCTGCTCACATTATGGTAAGACGCCCCCTTGCGCCGACTTGATTATCGAGAAAGGTGTGCGCCGTGTGGTTGTAGGATGTATCGATGAATTCGCCGAAGTTCAAGGTCGAGGCATCCAGAAACTACGCGATGCAGGCATCGAAGTAGAGGTAGGTGTACTCGAGGATGAATGCAAGGCATTGAACCGTCGTTTTTTCACATTCCATCGCGAAAAACGTCCTTATATCATCTTGAAATGGGCACAGACCGCCAATGGTTTCATCGACGATCATCACCAGCCCGTACAAATCTCAAGCGACTTTACCAAGATGCTTTCGCACAAACTGCGTGCTGAGGAGGATGCTATTCTAGTGGGGCGCGTTACCGATGAGCGCGAACATCCGCAGCTGAATGTACGCGAATGGTACGGACCTGATCCCAAACGTATGGTGATAGACCGTGCTCACCCGCTGAACCTCGAGAGCTTGCATGCTCAGAATATCCAGTCGATTATTGTCGAAGGCGGTACCGAAACGTTACAATCCTTTATCGTGCAAGGTCTTTGGGACGAGCTACGTGTTGAAACCAACACATCGCTGACCGTTAGCGATGGTACGCGTGCACCACAGCTGCCTGCTAGCGCCCAAGTGGCAAGCAGTCATATCTACGGTAAAAATGTGATTGTGGTTTATCAGCGAAAATACAGATAGTTATTTTCTACCAAAATCGGCAGGTACCTCACCCCACTTCTGTGTTTCCCATTTAATTATGGGATTACGGTACTGGTGGGTACGCAACCAGTTCTCGGCTCTTGCAATAATCTGGAAGAGCTGTTCGGTTTGTGGGGTGCGTTCAAGTGTAGTTTTACATTTGCCTTTCGACACCCATAGAATGGCATTATAACTATCCGAATATATGGTTTTATCGTGCCATCCCTTTTGCCAACAAAGTGCCAAGGCATGCACAATAGCCAAGAATTCACCGATATTATTTGTGCCTTTTACAGGACCAAAATGAAAAACCCTTGCGCCTGTAGTCAGATCAATACCCTGATACTCCATCGGTCCAGGGTTTCCGCTGCAAGCAGCATCTACTGCAAAAGCGTCTGCCCTTACCTCCATTGGCAAGGGCAGAACTGTATCGTGTCTATAATCTGGGGGATTCTGCATATTACATACGCTCAGGAACTTCGATGCCCAACAGGCTCATACCGTTCTTGATAATCTTGGCCACATTCTTAGCCAGCATCAAGCGTACGGCCTTCTTCTGCTCATCGGGTTCGTTCAGAATGCTGTAATCGTGATAGAACTGATTGAACACCTTGGTGAGCTCGTAGCAGTAGTTAGCGATACCACTTGGTGAGTAATCCTTACCAGCCTGCTCTACAGCAGCACCAAACTCGTTCATCTTCTGAACCAACTCTACCTCCTTCTCAGCCAGATCAACCTGAGCATTAGCAGGCTTCAAGCCCTCAGCCTCGGCCTTACGCAGGATCGAACGGATACGAGCGTAGGTGTACTGGATGAAAGGACCGGTATTTCCGTTGAAATCGATACTTTCCTCGGGGTTGAACAGCATGTTCTTACGAGCATCAACCTTCAGGATAAAGTACTTCAGGGCACCCATACCTACCACACGAGCAATCTCACGGCGCTCCTCTTCGGTCATATCGTCGAACTTACCCAGCTCCATCGAGGTCTTGTAGGCATCCTCTACCATCAGTGCCATCAGGTCGTCGGCATCAACAACCGTTCCCTCACGACTCTTCATCTTACCGTTTGGCAGTTCTACCATACCATATGAGAAGTGTGTAAGCTCCTTACCCCACTTGAATCCTAAGCGATCCAACAGGATAGAGAGTACCTGGAAGTGGTAGTTCTGCTCGTTACCTACCACATATATCATCTTATCGATAGGATAATCCTTGAAACGCATCTCGGCTGTACCGATATCCTGAGTCATATAAACCGAAGTACCATCGCTACGCAGCAGCAGCTTCTGGTCGAGACCCTCGTTAGTCAGGTCGGCCCAAACCGAGTTGTCCTCGTGGCGCTCAAACAGGCCCTTAGCCAAGCCCTCTTCAACCTTAGCCTTACCCTTCAGGTAGGTCTGACTCTCGTAATAGATCTTATCGAACGATACGCCCATCTTCTTGTAGGTCTCGTCGAAACCGGCATATACCCAGTTGTTCATCTTCTCCCACAGAGCGCGTACCTCGGGATCGTTGTTCTCCCACTTAACCAGCATCTCGTGAGCCTCCTTAATCAGTGGAGCCTCCTGCTTAGCCTTCTCCTCGTCCATACCCTGGGCAACGAGTTCCTTCACCTCCTCGCGGTAGTGCTTATCGAAAGCTACGTAGTAGTCACCAATCAGGTGGTCGCCCTTCTTGCCCGATGTCTCAGGAGTCTCGCCGTTGCCGTACTTCAGCCAAGCCAGCATCGACTTACAGATATGAATACCGCGGTCGTTCACGATATTGGTCTTCACCACCTTATTACCATTGGCCTCCATAATCTGTGCCAAACTCCAACCCAGCAGGTTGTTACGTACATGGCCCAGGTGCAAAGGCTTGTTGGTGTTAGGCGAAGAGTATTCGATCATAACCAGAGGCGACTCGTCGGTAACCTGCTTCATGCCGAAACGCTCATCCTTATCGATAGCATCGAGCAACTGCAACCAGGCACCATCGCCAACGCTCAGGTTCAAGAAACCTTTTACCACATTAAACTTCTCAACAGCTGCACAGTTAGCAGTCAGGTATTCACCAATCTCCTGTGCTGTCTGCTCCGGACTCTTCTTGGCAGCCTTCACAAAGGGGAATACCACCAGAGTCAAGTTACCCTCAAACTCACTTCTTGTCTTCTGCAACTGCAGCATCTTCTCTGTGGCATCCATGCCATAGAGGGCCTTTACTGCCTCGCCTGCAGCCTTGCTGATTAATGCTTCAATATTCATATCTTTCGAATTTTGGGTGCAAAATTAATAAAAATATATGGAAATTAGATACTTAGTGTACAAAAAGTTACATCTTTGTACAAAAAAACGCACATAGTTTAAAACTTTTTTGTATCTTTGCGCCCGACGAGAGAGAAATAGAATGAGACATAGCCTTAAACATATCACCTTGGTCTTTGCTGTGATGCTGGCCTTACCAGTAGCGGCAAAGGGTGAAAGATTTGTGTTTACTACCATCTGGACGGCGCAGGCACAGTTTGCCGGCTATTATGCCGCCAAAGAGAAAGGATTTTACGACGAAATGGGCCTGGATGTGGTTATCCAGCACCCTTCGCTCACCAGTTCGGCATCCAACCGCTTGAAGACCGACCAGTGCGACGCCGCCATGTTTTCGATGATGTCGGCCATGGACTTCATTGCCCAAGGCACACCACTGGTAAACATCTTTCAGGACTCCATGAACAGCAGTAACATTTTAGTTTCGCGCTGGGGTGCTGATCCGTCAAAGATGAAAGGTCAGCGTGTGGGCATCTTCAATTCCGACCCCAACTACCTAACCTTTATAATGAGTAAGAAGGAAGGCATGAATTACGAGTGGGTGCGTTTTACCAGCGACATCAACGTGTTCCTGTCGGGTGCCGTAGATGCCACTATGGTAGTGAGTTACAACGAGTTCTGCCAGCTGAAGCAGGCCGGATTTAATCTCCCCGAGAGAAGTTTGTATCGTTTTAGCGATCACGATTATAACATACAGGAAAACGGCGTTTACGTAAAACGCCAGTATTACAACACCCACCGCAGCACCGTGGGTAAGTTTGCAGCCGCCAGTCGCCGTGGCTGGGAGTGGGTAGCCGCCCACCCCGACGAGGCCTTGGAGATTGTTATGAAGTATGTACGCAAGAACGGTATCCACACCAACCGCGTGATGCAGAAGATGATGCTCGAAGAGGTGTTACGCCTGCAGATTGATCGCGAGTCGAAACGCCGCGAGTTCCGTGTACGTGCCGATATGGTACGAAAGGCCAGTAAGATGATGTTCGAAGCCGGCATGCTGAAACGCGAAGTAACCTATAAAGAACTGATTGGCCTATGAAAAAGCACCCTTGGATAACAGCTGCCTTTGGTGCAGCACTCGCACTGTTGCTGGCAGCAGTACTCATCTATAGTCGCCAGATTATACAGCAGCAGGCGATGGACGATGCCGTAAAATCGCTACAGCAGGTCATGGAGCGTACCGACCGTCATCTGCACCAGATAGAGGCCGCAGCCGACAGTCTGATTCCAAAGATTGAACAGCATATCGACCAGCCCGACATGATGTTTGCGTATAGCAGAGAGTTGCTGAAGCAGCACCCCGCCCTGAAAGGCTGCAGCATCTCGTTCGATCCCTATTTCTATAAAGAGAAAGGTCAATATTTCTCGGCTTACTCGTATAAAAAAGGTAACCGCATCGTAACCGAACAGGAGGGTAACGACAACTATCAGTATTTTTATATGGACTGGTACGTTATCCCACGTATGCTGTACCACTCGTACTGGATAGAGCCGTTTGCCGAGAAGAGCACCAGCGGTATTGTGGTTAATGATATTATGACCTCGTACTGCCAGCCCATACAAGGTGGCCCCGATAAAACAGTGGGTATCCTCTCGGCCGATGTGCCACTGAGCTGGCTGGCCGATCAGATAGAAAACTATCAGCCCATGCCCAAATCGTATTGCATGCTGTTAGGTCGTGGCGGCTCCTACATTGTTCATCCCGACAGCACCCGTCTGCTGTACGAAACCATTTTCACCTCTACCATCGAGCATCCCGACACAGCCCTTACCTCATTGGGCCGTGCTATGACCGATGGCGAAACAGGTTACAAGTCACTACGACTGGATGGCGTAGATAGTCATGTATTCTACATGCCGTTCCGCCAAACAGGTTGGAGCATAGCCCTTGTATGCCCCAACGAGGTTATTCTCAGCAACTATCGCCTGTTGCTTTATTTCCTATTGCCACTAATTCTATTATCCATTATGCTCATGTTCATGCCTCTATGGCGCTTGCTGTTCCGCCGACGCCACTTTGCAGCCGTGCTGCTACCCTTGCTTGTACTAACGGCCACCTCGTGCCACAACAACCAGCCGAACAAACAAGAAGCCTCGGACCAACCCAGCCCCGAAGAAAAAGCCAGCGACAAAATTAGAGAACAGCTGGACGCGTACGAGGGCAACCGCTGGTTCCAAGTACTCGACAGTTTGGAACAGGCAGGCAAGATAGCCACCTGCCAAGCCGATTATTTGAGGGCATCGAAATACGACGAAATGGAGCAGTTCCGTTCTGCTTTGATTTTCTACAACAAGGCCATCGAAGGCGACAAATTATTACACATCGACAATGCACAATACTACGATGCCGTCATGGGATTGAGTACTATCTACCTGAATAACGATAACAATGTAGAGCTTGCCTTGGGAACTGCCACAAAAGGACACGAGACTGCCAGTAAGGATAGTACCCTGATTGGACAAGACCATACAAACCAGTTCATCATGGAAATTGGCATGTGTCAAATGCGATTGGGACGCAACGACGAAGCAGTACAAACCTTTGAGAATGCCCGTCAGGGGGCCGAACAGCTAGCACAACGCTATCCACAAAGTCCCCGTTGCCAAGAAAGTTGCATACTGCTTGCCGCAAATATCATCAATTATTACATGAACATAGGCTGGTTCGATCGCGTAGAACCTTGGCTCAATATGATGGAGTTGGCACTTGAACGCTACGCCGCCACCAATGCACCTACACAAAAATACAGCAATTATCTGGCCACTCTTACTGGCGACAAAGCCATTATGTGGGCCATGACGGGGCATCCTGAAGAAGCCGAAGCCGCCTATCAGAAATTTCTATCCACCGATTATGCCAAATCTTTCCGTGGCGTATACGATCAGGCCTTTTATCTGGAAATGACCGAACAGTGGGAAAAACTGCTTTCTATTGCACTTCGTATAGATTCCGCCGAAATAAAAGAAGGCGTAACGCCTACCATCGACTATTTGATAACAAGCCCATCAACCTTATTTAAAGCGATGCTGAAAACTGGTCGAAAGGAAGAGGCTTTACAAAAAGCTGATCAAATTATCAATTTACTCGATACGGTTAAAGCCATCCAACATCGTAGCGATGCCGAGGAATTAGCTGTGATTTACGAAACCGAGCAGAAAGAGCAGGAGATTGCCGCCCAGCGAGCCTCACTCAACAGTCAGCGCATGCAGGCCATCGTAGTAGTGGTACTGTTGCTGTTGATATTCTTGGGTGTGCTGTTCGAGTTCTATCGCAAACTGCGCCGTGCCCACACGCTGCTTGAGATTAGCTATAACAACCTGGTGATAGCCAACGAACGCGCCGAGGAATCGTCAAAGATGAAGACCAACTTTATCCGTCAGATTTCGCACGAGATACGTACGCCACTGAATATCCTGAGTGGTTTTACACAGATTATCACCATGCCCGATATGAAGCTCGACGAGGCTACCCGCACCGATATCAATCATAAGATTGTGGAGAATACCGACCGTATTACCGGTCTGGTTAACAAGATGCTGGAACTGAGCGATGCCAGCAGTCAGGCCGTTATCGACCGCACCGACAATGTGCTGGCCGTACAGATTGCAGCACAGGCCACCGATGCCAGCGAGGTTGCCAATGCCAAGCACCTGAAGTTCGACTTACAGGTTGGCGACGCCGAAGGCGCGGTAACCATCACCACCAACGAGCAGGCTGCTACCCGTGCACTTACCATGCTGCTTGATAATGCCCGTAAGTTTACCCGTCCGGCCGAGGCTAAGAATGAAAAACAAACTGAACAGCAACAGGTTACGCTTACACTCAAAAAGACTGATAGCACCATCGAATTCATCGTTGAGGACACAGGTATTGGCGTCCCCATCAATGAAGCTGAACATATTTTTGATGAGTTTGTGCAGTTGGATGAATATTACGAGGGTACAGGTATCGGACTTACCGTAGCACGTTCGTTGGCACGCCGACTGGGTGGCGATGTGGTGCTCGATACCACTTACACCTCAGGTGCCCGCTTTGTCATGACGTTGCCTTTGGCCTAACTAAATCAAGCCAAAGTGCTGCAGGGCCTTGCGCACACCCTCATCGTCAACCGATGCAGTAATGTAGTCAGCCTCAGCCTTCAGTTCGTCGATGGCATTACCCATGGCTATGCCCACACCAGCCTTGCGCACCATGGTACTGTCATTACCGCCATCACCAAAGGCCATAGTATGGTCGGGATTCAGACCTAAGTGCTTGGCCATTGCCAACAGTCCCTCACCCTTATCAGCACCTAACGCAGTTACATCGGTAAATGCCGGATGCCAGCGCCCTGAGGTACAGCCTGGCACGCGTGCCATCAACTCTGCCTCATAATCCTTACTAAAGAAAGGTGTTATCTGCATAATACGCTGCTGCAACACCTCCTCTACAGGCTTGGCTTTATCCAGATTCTCCACCGCTAAATGCTGACGGAAAATCTCATCCACCTGTCCCTGCGGGTCGAGCACAGCCACATCCTTTTCGCCAACCACTATCACACCATAGTTCTTTTCTATGGCATCATCCACTATCAATCGGGCCTCGTGTGGCGGAATACTCTTACAGGCCACTACCTCATCGCCTACAAAACAGTAAGCGCCATTAGTAGTTACATACCCGTCGATCAGGTGCTCGATAGCACCCAGGTTGGTTATGATAATAGGTGGGCGCCCGGTAGCTATAAACACCTTGTGCCCATTGGCCTTGGCCTGTGTAAGTGCCAGGATGGTAGAAGCGGGAATCTGGTGTGTTTCGAAACTCACCAGCGTACCATCGATATCAAAGAATAATGCGTAACTTGTCTGCATATATGTTTATTTTTTAGGTCCCAGTGCCCGTCGGGTTTGCAACAGCACACTGAGCAGTATCAGGGCGATGCCGATATAGAACGAGAAGTTTATCTCGCGGCCCTCGCCAAAAATCAGGAATGCTAATATAATGGTATAGCAAGGCTCCAGGTTGTACGTCAGGTTTACCGTAAAGGCCGAGAGTCGCTTCAGCGCCTGTATCTGTAGCAGATACATACCCACCGTACAGAACAGCGCATGACAGAGCATCAGCCACAGGTTAGTACCCTCGGGAATAACCACCACAGGCTGGTTGCTGGGGAAGAAAGTCAGATAGATGGGGATGATCATCGATACCAGCACGATACCACCCGACATCTGGTACATCAGCACCGTACGACTACGCACACCCACGCTTGCCTTTTTATTGCAGATGGCATAGAGCGCACACACGGCACTCGACACCACACCAATGCCGATACCATAGCGGTAACGGGCATCTAACGAGAAAATACACAGCACACCCAGCACGGTAATGAGCGAGAACACCAACTCGGTAACCGACAGCTTGCGATGGTATATCAGCGGCTCGAAAAGGGCTGTAAAAAAGCCTACCAACGAGAAACAGATAACACCAATCGACACGTTCGAGGCCTTGATGCTACTGTAAAACAGTATCCAGTGCAAACCTAGCAGCGCACCGCAACCGCACAGTTGCAGAAACTTACGCCATCCCACGCGTGGCAGTCCAGTAAACACCAGCAGGATAGCACTCGTAAACAGCATACGGTACCACACGATATCAACCTCGTTCAGGGTAATCAGTCGTCCAAACAGGCCCGTAAAGCCTGCCAACAGCACACTCAGGTGCAGTTGTATAAATCCACGTTGTGTTTCGTTCATCACTCCCAGCACTCTAATTCGTTTTCTAACTCAGGTAACTGACTGCGGTGGAACATGGGTTCCTTAATGCCTGCACGCTTCTGCTGGCGGTAATCATCAAGCAGCCGGAAAGCGTAACGTCCCAACAGCACAATCGCTATCAGGTTACAAGCTGTAAGGAAAGCCATAAAAAAGTCAACGATGTTCCACACCAGTTCAAAGCTGGCCAGCGCGCCAAAAATCACCATCACACCAGCCGAACAGATGCGGTAGGTTGTCATCACCTGTGCATTCGACGTAATAAAACGGATATTTGCCTCGCCGTAATAGTAATTGCCGATGATACTCGAGAAGGCAAACAGGAAGATGGCGATGGCCACAAACACCGGACCAGCCGATCCCACCTCGCTCTGAAGTGCCGACTGCGTGAGTGCGATACCATTCAGCTCTGGCACCTCGTACAGACCGCTAATCAAAATGATGAACGCCGTACACGAGCAAACCAGCAAGGTATCGGTAAACACGCCCAAGGCCTGAATCAAGCCCTGCTTTACGGGGTGCGATACGGCTGCTGTAGCAGCCACGTTAGGTGCACTACCCTCGCCCGCCTCGTTCGAGAACAAGCCACGCTTCACACCATTCATAATCGTAGCACCAATACCACCACCTGCTATCTGGTGTATGCCAAAGGCATCTTCTACAATCACCTTAAACACATGTGGTATATGCTCTATGTTCATGACAATAACCACAATGGCCAGAACCACATAGCCGATAGCCATCACAGGCACCAGCACCGCACTTACATGGGCAATACGCTGAATACCGCCAAACACGATAAACAAGCCCAGAACTGCCAATGCAATACCCACCCATACAGGATTCCAGCCAAAGGCCTCCTGCATGGCACCACAAATGGTGTTAGCCTGGATTGAGTTGTTCGACAGTCCGAACTGCAGCGTAATCAGCACCGCAAACGTAATGGCCATCCACCGCTGGTGCAAGCCATGCTGGATATAGTACGCAGGACCGCCGATAAACGAGTCCTTATGTTTCTGCTTAAACAGCTGGGCCAAGGTAGATTCTACAAAAGCCGTAGCCGATCCGATAAGGGCGATAATCCACATCCAGAACACTGCACCAGGTCCACCGATGGCAATGGCCGAAGCCACACCAGCCAGGTTGCCCGTACCCACACGCGTGGCCACACTCACGGCAAAAGCCTGAAACGAGGAGATATGCTTACGCTTGCCCTCTGTACCTTGATTCTTAACTTGGTCACCTACTGTATCAACAGCCGAATCGGTCAGCAACCTGAGCATCTCGCCCACCATCCGGAACTGCACAAAGCGTGTTTTAATAGTAAACCACACGCCACAGCCTACCAGCGCGGCAATCAGCACATAGCCCCAAACGGCATCATTAATCTGAGTAATCAGTTCGTTCATTTATGTTTAGTTCGTATTGTTTATTGCAAGGGTGTTAGTGGATAAATAATGTTCACTATAAATATGTTAGCTGCCAGTATGATAAGGTTCATCAGCAGTCCTATACGCATAAAATCGCTGAATCGGTAACCACCAGGACCGTACACCAGCATGTGTGTAGGCGATCCGATAGGTGTGGCAAAGCTACTGCTCACGCTTATCATCAGGGCTATCAGGAATGGGTATGGCTCGTAACCCAACTTCTCGGCAGCCTCGTACATGATGGGGAAGAACATGGCACCGGCAGCGGTGTTTGATATAAACTCGGTGATAAACGTACCCACAAAGCAGATGGCAGTCATCACCACTATCGGGTTGGTACCACACACATCCAGAATACCCATGGCCAGGCGTTCGGCAATACCCGTTTTCTGGATAGCCAGTCCCAGCACCACGCTACCGGCAAACACCATCAATATGTCCCAGTTAATAGCGCGCATAGCCTGGTCGGGCGTACAGCAGTGCAGTATCATCATGGCAGCAGCGGCAATAAAGGCACAGTGCAGCAGTGGCATAATACCCAAGGCCGATACTGTTACCATCGCTATCATTATCAGCGCCGATATCAGTGTTTTACTACCCACGTTAATCACCTCGTCGCCAACCTGCAAGCCACGCTCCTGGGCCAGCTGCAGTATGTCTTTAATATGTCCGGCGTATGTCAGATGGTCACCTCCCATCACAAACTCGTTCTTGCTCAGCGCTACGGGTACATTATCAAAGTGGCGGATCCTGATCAGTCGGCCGCCCTTCACATCGTACAGGCCAGCATAGTCGAGTGTCTCGCCAATAAACTTGTTGCTCGATGGCACCAGCAGCTCTACGGTATATTCGGCTGTATCCTCAAAATCCGATTCGGGCGCTTTTCTATCGGGCAACAGCTTACGCATGGCAATAATGCTCAGCACACCTACCAGCAAGCAGAACAAGCCTGGTATCGTAGTTGCCAACACGTTCATCACATGGCCCGTCTTATCGGCATACAGTCCACTGATAATCAGGTTTGGCGGTGTACCAATCAGCGTACACACACCACCCATACCCGAGGCATAACTCAGAGGGATAAGCAGCTTTGAGGGCGAGATACCCAACTTTTTCGACCACATTTTCACGATGCCCACAAACATGGCCACCACCGTGGTATTACTCAAGAACGAACTCAGTCCGGCCACTGGCAGCATCAGTCGTATCACAGCCTTACCATAGCTATTGGGTTGTCCTAACAGGTTTTTCACAATCCATTGCAGCACACCGGTATAGGTAAGACCAGCCACTACCACAAACAATACTCCGATAACCACTACCGACGAAGAACTGAAACCCGAAAACGCCTCTTTAGCATCGAGCACACCTGTAACAAGCAGTATGCCTATAGCAGCCAAGAATACCACATCAGCACGCAATTTGGTTAGTAGCAGAGTAGTAAACATACCCAGCACTGTAATAATCGTAATCCAAGCTTGGAGATTGAAACCCCACAACAGTTCTGTTTCCATGATTAATCAGATATGTTTAATATTATGCGGACAAAGGTACGGCTTTTCACCGAAAAGTGCAAGCAAATCTATCTTTTTTTGCTAAATATGGGAAAATAGTTGTATCTTTGCACCCATAAACTTACTTAATATGAAGCGATTTCTTCCTCATCTTATAGCATTTATAGTGGTGGCCATTTGGGGCGTCACGTTTGTGTGCACTAAACTGTTGTTGCTGGGCGGAATAACTGCTGCCCAGATATTTATTATGCGATTTATCATCGCCTACTTGCTGTTGTTAAGCTATAGTCTGTCAAAGGGCATCCACTGGCTCAGCAACAGTTGGCGCGACGAGCTCAACATGATGGCTTTGGGTGTATTTGGCGGATCACTCTACTTCCTCACCGAGAATAGTGCCATGAACTACACCACAACCACCAACACCAGCATCATCGTGAGTCTGTGCCCCCTGTTTGCATCAGCCATCATCGGTGCTTTCTATAAAACCGAGCGCCTTAATCGCTGGCAAACCTTTGGCACTGTTATGGCGGCATTGGGTGTTATCATGGTGGTGATGAACGGTCATTTTGTGCTCCACCTCTCGCCTTTGGGCGATGCGTTGGCCTTTGGTGCCTGCATGTGCTGGGCGTTCTACAGTCTGCTGATTATCCCCGTTAGCAAGCGTTACCCCACGGTGTTCATCACCCGCAAGGTATTCTTTTACGGTCTGCTGTCCATGATACCCTATATCATCCTGCATCCCGACCTCAACATCCAGCTGGTCATCAACAAGCCCACGCTGTTAGCCAACCTATTGTTCCTGGGTTGTGTAGCCTCCATGCTCTGCTACGTGGCATGGAACTGGGTACTTAAGCGTTTGGGGGCCGTGGTTGCCACCAACTACGTGTATCTCAATCCCGTTACCACCATCGTGTTTGCCTGGATGGTTCTTAACGAGCAGATTACCGTATGGTTTATCATCGGTACTGTACTCATTCTGTACGGCATGTACCTGGTAAACACCAAGCGTCCCAAGTTATCGACTTAGTATCTGCTCGGCGTGCTCCTTGGTTTTCACCTGCTTGCCGGCAAATATCTGCTCAATCACACCCTCCTCGTTGATAATAAAGGTGGTACGTATGGTGCCCTCGGTTTTCTTACCGTACATCACCTTCTCGCCCCAGGCACCCATTGCCTGCAGCAGCTCCTTATCCACATCCGCTATCAACGGGAAAGGCAGTTCGTGCTTCTCCTTAAACTTCACGTGCGATGCTGCCGAGTCCTTACTCACGCCCACTACCTCGTAGCCAGCCCCTTGCAGTTCGCTATAATGGTCGCGCAAACTACAAGCCTCAGCCGTACACCCGCTGGTGTTATCTTTTGGATAAAAGTACAACACCAACTTACGTCCACGATAATCACTCAGTCGGATATCCCGTCCCTGTTCATCCTTGCCCAGAATCTCTGGCGCCTTATCACCAATATTCATACGCATTATAGTTTTATGTTCTCAATCAATATTTCTTTTGCTCTATTGTATTATAACCCAATAAATAGGCATATAGGGCCGACGGCATGAACGTCAAGTTACAATTCTCCATATTTTTAATTCCATACTTTGTACGAGAAGAGACTATTGCCGACACCAGATGATTCTTATCCATAAATGAAAGTAAGGATTTTAGTTCACTTGGCACATCGAAATAACGGTCAGACCATTTCATCTCAACAGCCCATATTGGCTTTTGGCGTAGTCGGTCAAGTCCCACCATATCCACCTCACCATTTTCTCGTCCCATCTTCCAATTTGCATAAAAAACTTCCTCATCATCCCGTTGAATACGCTGGGCAAAAAGAGCAGTCTCTACCATACTTCCCAAAGTCTTATCTGTCTCCGTCAATGGCGAGAAAAGGGCACATCGTAAAGACGGATTTGTAAGATATATCTTAAACTGGGTTATTCGCTGCATCCGCTTTGCATTAGCATCAACACGATGAATTACCTTAATAAGGAATGCACTTTCCAAATAACTGATATACTTGCGGATAATATCTTTACGGATGCCAGACTCCTGAGACATCTCTTCATAAGAAAATTCACAACCAGAGCGATAGGCGATATGGATAAACAAGCGATATAATTCTTGTGTATCATTGATACCATAAAGGCTAGGAAGGTCTTTAAGCATCACCTTATCAACAATATCACGTCGCATATAACGTCCTGGGTCTTGCTGAATTTCTTTCGAGAAAACAACCTCAGGATAACCACCATAATTAATATAGCGTATGAAATGCTCATTCAATTGTGATATATCTATGGTGTCAAAAGCATTAAACACTTGCTGGTTCCACTCTATCTTTTTAGGAACTATCAGTCGATCAAGCTCCTGGAGATGGATATACTCGTTAAAAGTAAGTGGAGGTAATGCAAAGTCATGGAAACGCCCGGCGCCACTCTCGGTACTCTTCATCTTCAGTGCAGCAGCAGCCGAACCAGATACAATAAACCGAGTTGAACGATAGGTATCAACTAATGATTTTAAATGTAGTTCCCAATCCTTCAAATACTGAACCTCATCGTAGAACACATACAAACCTTGATCTGTTGGTTGTTTCGCAAGAGATTTCTTTGCGATATTCAACAGCATTTCAAGCGACATTCCATTATATATAGGTGTATCTATAGAAAGGTAGATAATGCTTTGTGGATTAACACCATCATTTATCAAGCGTTCTACTGTATGATAAATCATAATGGTCTTACCTACTCGTCTTGGTCCCATCAGAACTATGCCACGTCTGACATCAACATCCTTAACAACTTTGTAGAAGGAATCGAGGTATAGACGGCTTTTCATTTGGTGAATATCATCGGGAATTTTCCCAGATGTCCACCAAGGATTATCCATTCTCATCCTTTCAATAACTTGCCTTTCTAACTCTTCAATTTCTATTTTCATAATTATAACACCTTTTTCAATGGCAAATATACATAGAATAAGTGATATTTGCAAGCAAAAGCATAGAAAACATATCTTAATTTAACATTTTTGTTGAAATAAGACGTTTTTACCGTGCTTATTTTGACAATTTGGTAAAAATAAGCACTAAATATCAAAAATCAAGTCTTATTTTAGCGAGATACAGCAAAGTGCCCGTGCAACTCGGTATAATGGTCGCGCGGCAAAGATGTCAGACAAATGTCAGACAAATGTCAGGAAGAAAATTCTTCTAATAACTTATCTCTTCATACCTTTGCAGGAAAAAAGTAAATGTATGAAGAGATTATTGTTTTTATGGATGCTAACTGCATCAATAATGGCTTTTGCACAGAAGGAAGTGGAATTACAGGAAGTTACCGTACAGGGCTCTAAGGTAGTGCAACGGGTTGACGGTCAAACCATCCATCCCACACGTCAGCAGTTGGAGAGTAGTACCAACGGCTATTCACTGTTGTCGAAACTGACGTTACCCCATCTGCGTGTTGACCCCGTGATGCACAGCGTTACCGCACTCTCAAACCTTGGTAGTGTGCAGGTGCGCATCAACGACATCGCGGCATCGAAAGAGGATCTTCTTGCACTCGACATAAAAGCCGTACAACATATTGATTACATCGACAATCCTGGAGTCAGGTATGGTGAAGGTGTAGCCTATGTCATCAACATCATCGTGAAGAAACCCGTCAGCGGATACAACATCGGGGCAGACCTTACAAACACACTAACATCCGTGAATGGTGATGAGACTGTCTATGGAAAATTCAACTATGGAAAGAGCGAATTCGGAGTAAACTACTCGCTGGGCTATCAAAACTTTGAGGGAACGGAATATGAAGAAAAGACGACATACGAACTGGAACCGGGGACGGAGTACAATGTATTACGCCAACAGTTAGAGGGACAGAATAAGAGCCTCGACCACAAAATTCAACTGACGTATAGCCTTAGCGACTCGAACTACGTGTTCCAGTCTAAACTCTCTGCCCATCGAGACATTCAGCCCGAAAGGTCGTTAGCTAAGTTCGAGACTTACGAAGACCATTCCTCGTCCCGTACCTCATCTCCCGTACTCGACCTCTATTTCCATCGAGATTTCAAACGTCACCAGTCACTTACTGCCAATGCTGTGGGAACGTATATCCATACCGATAGCTATTCAGAGCATAACGAAGGCGGCAACTATGCCTATAACGTGATAGGAAAGACGTATTCGCTCTGGACTGAGGCCATCTATGAAAACCGTCTGAAACCCTTTACAATCTCTTTGGGTACACAGTATGGACAGAAATATATAGATAATGTATATTTTGGCGATGCAAACGCTTCCAACTCAATGCGGTCATCAATGATGTATTTCTTCGGTCAGTTGAAAGGACGATTGGGTAAACTCGGATATATGGGAGGCTTGGGCATGAGTACTCGTTACTATCGACAGGCAAATTGGAATGATCGCTTCCTGCTGTTCCGCCCAAAGATAACGCTTGCCTATCCGTTGGCTAAGCATCTGAAAGTAAAATACGACTTCGAGGTGTCGCAGCACGTATCGCAGATTGCTCTCGTCAGTGATGTCTGTATCAAGCAGAATGCGATGGAAACACTGGTGGGCAATCCTGAGATTATGCCGAATCGTGTAACCTCTCACGATCTTCGACTAACCTACTCCACGCCTAAAATTATGAGCGAACTACAAGGCTACTGGCGACTTAATGCCAACTGTAATATGGAGAAATATACCCGTCAGGATGGACATTTCTATCAGACTCAGACAAACGCTGGTAATGAATGTAGTTTCTTCTTCATCCAGAGTTACAACCGATGGGAAGTCATTCCTGAGCATCTCTCCGCAACCGTATATGGCGGCATCTACCGTTTCTTCAACTTCACAGACGACTATCGTCATACCTATACAGCTTTCAACGGAGGTGCCAACATAGAAGCCTACCTTGGCAAGTGGACACTGACGGCTTACGCTGATAATGGATGGAACTTTATGGAGGGTGAGCATCGTGGCCATCAACCAGCCGCTTGGTATCTCACGGCTTCTTACCAGATGAAGAAGAACATCACTCTTTCCCTATATGTCCAGCATCCATTCTGTTCAAATCCACTCAGACATAAGACGGAAGTTCTTAGCCGATATATCCACAAAGAGGCATCACAGCACAGCCGCGATTTGGGCAATATGCTAACACTCAATTTCACATGGCGTTTCTCGTCAGGTCGTAAATATCGGGAGATTCAGCGCACTATGAACCATCGGGATACAGAGACAGGAATCTTACAAAGCAAATAAGAAAGGCTATCACCTAATGTTAAAAAATGCAGAAAGTTTCTACATACTATACCTTCGTGTGTCACATTTATGATTATCATTTTTTTGATTATCATTTTTTTGATAAAAAGCTTTGTTTGTATTTGATAATATGAATGGCAATCCTGTATGGGGAGTTGGCTTGGGTGCATATACTAATCCTGCAATTACTCTCGACGAGATATTCGTCTATCTTAAAACGGCCGACAAGCCTTGTTTGGTTGCTATCGATGAATTTCAGAAGATAACAGAGTATCCAGACGGTCAAAATGTAGAAGCTGCACTGAGAACACATATCCAAAGATGCCCAAATGCTACATTTTTGTTTGCAGGTTCCAAGCGACATCTTATGGGTGAGATTTTCCTGTCGCCGTCACGTCCGTTCTATCAGTCGGTCATTACAATGGGACTTTCTCCTATTCCCATCGAAAAGTATAAAGAGTTTGCCTGCGCTCAATTCGAGAAATGTGGAAAGTCAATCCAGCCTGATGTAGTAGACATCGTTTATCAGCGATTTGATGGAATAACATCTTATCTGCAGCGTCTGATGAACGTGCTATTTCTAAATACCGCACAAGGCGAAACGTGTAGTAAAGATATGATCGACGTTGCTATCAACTACATCTTGGATCTGTATACAGAGTATTACGACACGCTGTTGGCCCAGATGTCAGAGAAGCAGCGCAACGTGTTTTTAGCCATAGCCTGCGAGCGAAGAGTGAAGAGCGTATCGGGTGGTGCTTTTGTGCGGAAATACCATTTGCAATCGCCAAGTTCTGTTATGTCTGCATTAAGAGGCCTTCTCGACAAAGATCTCATTACCCAGGAAAATGGTGAGTATTTTGTTTACGACCTGTTCTTCCAATTGTGGATAGAGAGAAAATAATCTTTGCAGCTGGAAGTAACAACGACTGACTTATGGAACAGAAATTCAGCAATAATAGTATTGACCTTCAGATGCTGCGTGAGTTCTTTGCAAGCAAAGCGGCATAGCCGAGCGTTGCGAGGGCGAAGGTGAACTTGTGGAATATCGCAAGGATATCACGTTCGAAACGAATAAATAGCGCCACTTTCTTTAGTTCCTTTGATACCTCGCAGGTAGGATAAAGCTCTAAAAATCACCACCAAAACAAAGATTTTTGTACAAAAATGCCACAATTATAAAAATTTGTGGTGACTTTGTACCGATTTCAAGAATAGAGTATGGCAATCTTGCCTGCACAGCATTAGTATTACTACTGTCAGGCTACTTCGGCAAACAACCCATCATCAAGTAACGTTATACAATTAAGTATCATTGCCATAAAGGCTCCAGTTCCCAATCTCTTGGGAACCCCATGGCAGCAATATCAATGCTTGGATAGTCTGCAAGCAATTTCTGCAATTTATCACGCATATCATTTTGTGGAGAAATTACATTCAGGAAATATTTGATGATGCATAGATCAAAGTAGATACGCAATGGATCCGTAGTCAAAGTCAGCCATGCACCGCTCACATGGTTAGGAATCATGGGACGTATAGTGTTCTGTTTGTTCCACACACGAGCGTGATGGCAACACGAATTACGTGTTAGTGTAATAATGGTAAGCCACGATTCGAAAGGAGCAATTTGTAATCCGAATTTCTGGGCTATCCGTTTTTTGATACGAGCTGTCCTTATGTTGTTATATATATTGGTAATAACTCCAAAAGGTAATACTTCTGCAAGAATCCATGCTGGAGGATAAGGGTTGGTATATGTTTGTCGGAAGTGAGCAATAAAGTCCTCACGAGAATGACGTATCTCCGCATCAATCAGTGTTGTCGTATGTGTATACTTTTTCTGGTCAATAAAATGCGTACAATCGGTCATCCAAAAGGGACTTCCGGTCAATTCACAACCGACGTTTACAATGGCACTGCGAATGGCAACTTCTATTTTCTCTATTTCGTTGAAAATAAGAAGTCTTAATTTCTTGTCAAAGCGATAGAGGGTCAAGACTTGATCAAAAGATGCTCCGTTTTTGTAGCGATGAAGCTCTTTTGGCATCTGCAAAAGAGGATACATATAAGCCGACAAACGATAATAGCCAATAAAGTCTATATAACGCTCTGCACGAGACACATCATTTATGGTGAGTCCTCTTGATTGCAGCAAATTTACAAGATCTTGCGAATTGTTGTAGGTTTTAGGAAATGGAATTTTATTAGTCATAAGTTTATAAACATAAAACGACCCGCACATTTGAGCATCGTTGAGAGGCTTGGCGGGTTCTGGTGGTGCAAAGGTACGTCAATATTTTGGAACCACCAAACTTTTTTCGTTTTTTTTATAATTTATTAGTTCCTGGTAGTTCTCTGAAAATGATAAGAAAGCATAAATTATATAATATAATTTTATATGGTAATCAAAAAGTTCTTAACTTTACATATTATTTTTCTTGAATATTAAAAAAGTTGCCATTTGGGGTTTAGTAAATCGTTTCTCGTGTGTATTATAGGTGTATGACAACAAGAGAAAAGAATCTTGAAACGCTGTTCAAACAGCATTACCGGCAGATGTATCGGCTGGCCACCATACTTTTGCACGATGATGCTGAGAGCAAGGACATAGTGCACGATGTCTTTGCCCAGCTACTTGCATCGCCAACTATTGAGTTGCACGAACAAACGGCAGCAGCGTTCCTACTCATCAGTGTACGTAACCGATGTTTGAATGTGATACGAAACAGGAAGATTCAGGAGCGAGTTCAACGACTCTATCTCCTTGATCAGGACACCACTATCATTCCACCAGATGGGGGCAACGAGGAACTGAAAGCCCTGTCAGTAGGCATCAGTCAGTTAATGCCGCCTATCTGTCGTGAAATAATAGAGTTACACTTCCGCGATGGACTCACTTTCCGTGAGATAGCCCATCGTCTCGGTGTTAGCGAAACCACCATCTACAAGCATCTGCGCAGTGCACTTCTACAATTACGTGAACACCTAAAAAGAAATTAGTAAGATGAACAAGAACGAACTTTTGTTCCAGATGATGGAGCAACCCCAGCTCTACACGGCCGAAGAATGGCAGGAAATACTGTCCGACGAAGAATGCCGTGAAATCTATACCCTGATGGCTAAGACCAAAAGTGCATTCGATTCCCAAAAGGAAATCGACGACAAAACCATCGATGTCGAATGGAAGAAACTTACATTATCTTCTAGGCGAAACTGGCTCCGTGTGGCAGCAATATTTATTGGCGTACTGATGCTTTCTGGCATCACCTTTGCTGCTATTCATGTGTTGCGTTTTATGATTGTTCCTAAATTCCAACCCGTGCCAACAGAGCAGCCTTTACAAGCCAAGCCTACTGCTGCTCATCCTGCAGATGATAATAAAAACGACTCAACTATTACAATGCAAGCCGTTGTTTTTGAGAATGTACCATTGGATAGCATCATCAAAGAGATCGCATACTATCATCATCTGGATGTAGAGCTTCAGAATGAAGAAGCAAAACAGCTCCGTTTCTATTTTGTATGGAAACAGGACGATAATTTGCAAGAAGTTATCGAGAAGTTAAACATGTTCGAGCATGTCAATACAACTGTCGAAAACAACAAACTGATTGTAAAATGATGAAACAATTCTTTTTTATTATCATAGCAATATGTTGTTATACTAATATGTATGGACAGCATATCAATCGTAACTACGATAATGT
Source organism: Prevotella sp. khp1 (assembly GCF_900102205.1). NCBI lineage: Bacteria > Pseudomonadati > Bacteroidota > Bacteroidia > Bacteroidales > Prevotellaceae > Prevotella > Prevotella sp. khp1. Next base: position 522,385 of record NZ_FNJZ01000002.1, on the reverse strand, counting down.
ATCCATGTCGGAGGTCTTATGCGACTTGAACCAACTGTCGCGTGACTATAATATTAACTTTCTGTATAATGAACTTGAAGACTTTCGCGTTAGTACACATATTAAGCATAAGTCTTTTATAGACGCCGTTATGCAGATTGTTGGTTTCTATCCAATACGAGTTGTAAAACGTGGAGAGTACGAAATCTATGTTGAATGTGTACACAAGACAGAACGTCATCTTTCAGGAACAATCATCGACGAAAACCGCCAGCCCGTTCCTTATGCCAATGTTTCCCTGCTTCATCCATCCGATTCCTCAGTTATCGGTGGAGGTGTAAGTAACGAGGCGGGCGTTTTTGTCATCCCCTACGAGCAGCCTACCGTTCTTGTCCGTATCTCATACGTGGGCTACAAGACTATATACAAACTATGTAGTAACTCAGACCTCGGAACAATACGGATGCAGCCTGACAGTTACAAGTTGAACGGTGTGGAAGTAAAAGGTTCCCGTCCGTTGGTAAGAATCAAGGATGATGCCTTGCTGACAACTATAGAGGGGACCTACCTCTCGAAGATGGGTACAAGTAATGACGTCCTTGCCCATATCCCTGGTGTAATTCGCAATGGCAACAGCATTGAGGTCATAGGCCGTGGCACTCCGCTCATCTACATCAACGGCAGGCAGATGCACAACCAGAGCGAACTTGACCAATTGAGCAGCGATCAAATCAAGGACGTGGAGGTAGTGATGACTCCAGGAGCCAAATACGATGCCACCGTCAAGGCCGTCATCCACATCAAGACCATTCGTCCCGTCGGCGAGGGTTTCAGTTTCAACAGTCGCACGGTAGCGGGCGTGAACCACTACGTCTATGGATTGGAGGAAGTGAACCTGAACTACCGCACGGGCGGACTTGACATCTTCGGTATGGCCGAATACGAGAGCCACCGTAGCCGTCAGACCAACGACAGCCGACAGGACACCTACCTGCAGAGCCACTATCAGCAGAACAGCCTGATGCACTACTACAACAAGAATCAGATGCTGGCCGGGAAACTCGGATTCAACTACATGCTGAACGACAAACATTCCATCGGCATGACCTATACCGTGACCTCGCGCCCCAACAGTCAGACGAGTGACTACTTCACGACCATGCTCATAGACAAGCAGAACGACGACCAGATTACAGGACGTGGTAAGTTGGACGGCGACGACATCCAGCACATCATCAGTGGCTACTATGCTGGGCAGACAGGTAAATGGTCGCTCGATGCCAATGCCGACGTGCTGTTGCAGAAACAGAACTCCGACAGCCAAACATTTGAGGATGCCACGCAGGGCGACGACCGCACCGTGACCACCCACAACGACGTGAAGAACTGCCTCTATGCCGCCAAATTCGTGGCTGGTCATCCGCTCTGGAAGGGCAATCTGGAGATAGGTGTCGAGGGCAGTTACGTCCATCGTACCGACGTGTTCGGCAACGTGGAAAACATCATCGATGCAAGCGACACGAAGATTAAGGAAAACAGTACGGCGGCCTTCGTCCAACTGATGCAGCGCCTGAACAAACTGACGCTCATTGCCGGACTGCGCTACGAATACCTCGACAGCCGTTACTACGAGGGCGGCGTGAAGATGGGCGACGAGAGCCGTACCTACAGCGACCTCTTCCCCTCGTTGATGCTGATGTATCCCCTGAAGAACGTGCGTGCCCGACTCTCGTATTCGCGTAACATCAATCGCCCGGCATTTAGCCAACTCAGCGGCAATGTCAAGTACATCAACCGCTACACCTACGAGAGCGGTAACCCCTACTTGAAACCGTCGTACCGCGACAACCTCTCGCTGGCACTCAACTACAAGTGGCTGACGGGAATGATTGACTATGCCCGCGTCCACGACTACATCATCACCTCCTATTCATCCTACAAGGACGACCCGACCATCGCCCTGCTACGTAAGGACAATGCCCGTGACTATGACAATCTTTCCCTGATGGTATCGGTTGCACCCACTTTCGGCAAGTATCATCCGCAGTTGATGATGGCCACACAGATGCAGAACCTTGAAGTGCAATACCGTGGCGAGACCAAGAAGATGAATAGCCCAATGACTATCATTCGCTTCAATAATGCCATCAACCTGCCCTTCGACTCATGGCTCAATGCCGATTTCTCGTGGCGTTCGGCTGGCGATGCCGAGAACATCCACCTCGCCCAGTCGTGGCAGTTCGACATCAGCCTCTACAAAGCCTTCTGGAACGACCGTCTTACCGTCAAACTGGCCTGTACCGACCTCTTCGGCAGCATCCGCCAGAAAGCAACCATCTACAGTGACATTCGCGAAATCTATCTTGACAAGCGCCTCGACACCCGCAACCTCGAACTCACTGTGCGCTACAACTTCAATCCCGCCAAGAGCAAGTATCGCGGACAAGGTGCCGGTAACGATGTAAAGAACAGACTATAAGTTCTCTCTCGTTGGGGCAGTCGTTAGCCTTCGTGCTGACACTGCCCTCATCGAAGAATTTGCACGATTTAAGATGATAAAATAACATGTCTAACCCTTTAAAACAGAAATAAGATATGAGTACATAAAAAATTAAATAAACATTTGGGGGTTTAAAAGATTTAGAGTACCTTTGCACCCGATGAGTTATGACAGCTTTCTTGCCATTCCTTTAAAATCGTTATAAAAATCGCGGGAAAGAATGTCTGCTGGCTCACGCATCCTATACGGAGGCGTGGGCTTTAGTGTATGGCATTCGCGAACAGGTGTAACGAGCCTTAAGGAATAATGTTGTACATATAAAAGTCCACGTTATCCGTTTCTTTCTTTTAGCATTGTAGAACAAGAAAATTAATGGCATGGATTTAAGTGAAGTAAAAATACTTAGATTAATAAACCGTCTGCTTGAGAGACTGCATCAGGCAGACGGAGAAAAGAATAGCAGTCACATTACTTTAAACTATATCGCCCCTGGGGCGCAGTACGTCAATCATATCGATACGCAGGTATTCGATTCGGCAAAACTACAGAAACCACCACAGGATAACCACATCAATCAGAATACAACTAAATTACCTGATTGCCTTGCTACCAAGGAGGCGATGCTGCTGTGGAAAAGTGCGATGGACAAAGGATGGGTAGATGAAAACTATCAACCCAAACTGTCGCGTACCTTGTCGGCTTTGCTGGCTTACGAAATGGCCGAGCGACTTGGTATCAAGGATAAATGGAAAACTTTTGAGAAGCTTTGGCATCGTAATAATATGCATAGCGATTATAATACCGCACTATCCCAACACCAATCACTCGAATTCAACGAAAAACTAAAAAAGTTATAAACGATAGCAATAAGTCCTGGTGCAAACAAGCATCAGGACATTTTTTTACTACCTCCGGAGGTACCCCAGTAGGTAGTTGGTATTAGCTTTTTAATTATCTTTGCCACCGATTAAATATTACGTTTTACCTATAACATAACTATTATGGAGGAAGAAACCAAAGACCATAACCCCCACTCAGCGCAAGGGGAAACTCAGCACAAGAAGAATTGGCGCGAAGTACGTGCCACCGAGGAGGATATCCAAAAATTCCTGATGAGCACGCTCTACCTGCGGCATAATGTGATAACGGGTAAGGACGAGTTCCGCGTACCAGAAATAAGCGAGTGCGCAGCCATGGGGATTAAATACCCCACGGGCAAAACACCGCTGGACGAATGGCGATCGCCCGATAGGTGGTACGAGGTAGAGGACAGGTTGGTGAACTCGCTGTGCAGTATGCTGTCGAAACAAAAGGATGTGAATGCCAAGAAAATATGGCAGGTTATCGACTCTGATTTTGTACCGCTGTATAATCCGCTCAGAGAGTACTTGAACCGCTTGCCACCATGGGACAAGACCACCAACCCCATCCTCTCGTTGGCGATGGACGTAAACGTAAAGGGTGGCCCCGACGAGCAACTGCTGTTTTATGCCTGTTTGCGCAAATGGCTGGTAGGCATGGTGGCGGGGTGGCTGGAGGATAAAGTGGTGAACGAGGAGATACTGGTGCTGATAGGCGAACAGGGTATTTTTAAAACCCGCTGGTTCGAACATCTGCTGCCACCCCAGCTGAATGCCTATTTCCAATCCACTAGCACTTTCGGAAAGATGGATAAGGACGAGATTTTGAGTCTGTCGCAGTTCGGACTGATTTGTCTGGATGAGATAGATGATTTGAAACCTGCAGCGATGAGTAGGTTGAAATGGGCCGTGACCACCAAGGCCACCGACGCCCGCAAGCCGTATGCGCATAATTCGCAGCGACGTATCCACATAGCCAGTTACTGTGGTACCAGTAACAACCTGCAGTTTATCGACGACGACACCGGCACACGCCGCTGGTTACCGTTCGAGGTGGAGAGCATCCGGTCGCCTTACGAGTATTGTACCCATCACGAAGAGATCTTTGCCCAGGCCTATGCTCTGTATCTGCAGGGGTTCCACTACTGGTTCGAAGGCAAGGAAACGGATATCGTGCAGCTTCATAACCAGCGGTTCGAGGTACCCAAGCCCGAACAAGACCTGGTAGCCAAGTTCTACCGTGTACCTGCAAAGGGTGAGGCATGCGAATTTGTGAGTTCCACGGAGATTATGCAGACCATTGGCGGTTTGTTGATAAACCGCTTGACGCCCAACAAACTGGGGCGTGCCATGAAGGCCATGGGCTTTGTAAGTGTGCGCTCGCGTGGTCAGCGTGGCTATAACGTGGTGGCTTATAAGGGGGCTGACATGGATCTGAACAAGAGTCTGATGGCCAGTGAAGCCAAGCCCGAGGATGAGGTATCAGTGATAGACAACAAAGCCATATTTGACGCATTTGACACATTGTTTTAGGAAATCCTCGTGCGTACCGCGCACATGCCTACACGGTACGCACGTAACTTTTACAAATTAATCTGTCAAATGTGTCATACATTAAAAATTAAACATTAAACATTATTTTTTCTCTAGTTACTTTTCAAATGCAAAGTAGTTAGCGTGCAAAAAAACATTAGGTACTTTTCAAAAAAACAAAATAGAAAGCTTATGAAAACAATGACAAGAAAACAGCTGGCTGAGCATGCCGGTGTAACGACTCAGACACTCAAGAACTGGATGGGACCACACCTGGACTACCTACATTCCATCGGTATGCCAACCGGAAAGGGCGCCCTGCCGCCAAATGTAGTGAAATATATCGTAGATACTTTTGATATCGACAAATAAGCAAAAGAATCGCTACGAATCACCAAGAATCCCAAAACGTCCCTCAGAAATGTGGTATCTTTGCCATCGTCAATCAGACAATTTTTAATGTTTAATTTTTAATGTTTTATGTAGCTTATGGCAATTAAAGTAAAAGCAGTAGAGCGCGAGCTCAAGGTAGGCAAGGATGCAGGCAAGTATCGCTTTATGATGCAGGCCGAGATCTACAACACGTTGTCGGCACAGAAGGTGATTAGCGAGGCCTCTGTTCGTAGTGGAATCGCCGAGGGTGCCCTGAGTGCGGCATGGGATGCCATCGGACAGGTGGTAAAGGTTTGGGCCACCGAGGGACATTCCATCGCCATCCCTGGTCTGGGACGTATGCGATTCGGTGTGAGAGCCACCACGGTGGATGACGTGAACAAGGTAAGTACGGGACTGATTACCACCCGACGTGTGATTTTCTCACCATCGGTTGAGATCAAGGATGAGCTGAAGGATACGGCCATCAACATTACCTGTTACGACCGTGAGGGTAAGATCGTAAAGCGTGTTACCAGTACCGATCCTGGCAATATCGAGGATCCTGATTCGCCAACCGATCAGCCTTCGACTGGTGGTAATGATAACCCAGGTACTGGCGGTAACACCGGCGGTGGTAACAGTGGCGGCCACTCGAGCAACGAACCAATTGGTGACTAATCCTTTAAAAATAAAAGCCTATGGTAAGAGTAAATTGGAATAGAGTAGCTAAGGTATTGCGCTTTGTAGCAACAGTGATTACAACAGTTCTGGGAACTATTGCAGTACAGTCATGCGGACGATAACCCTGATAGTGATTCATTGTTCGGCAGTGGAACCAGACCAGACATCATCGGTGGCCCAGATAGATACCTGGCATCGTGATAGAGGCTTTAAGTTTGGTGTAGGCTATCACTACGTGATCCGTCGTAACGGAGAGATTGAGGCTGGACGACCGGAATGGATGATAGGTGCTCACTGCGTGAACCATAACAAGTACTCCATTGGCGTTTGCTACGAAGGAGGACTGAATGCCCGCGGACAACCCGCTGATACCCGCACAGCTGCTCAGAAGGCGTCGTTACGCAAACTGCTGGAAATACTTCACCGCCGCTATCCGCGTGCATCGATCGTAGGTCATCACAATCTGAACCCACAGAAGGCTTGCCCATGCATTGATAACGTAGCCAAAGAGTATGCCGACTTGCAGCCCAAATGAGTTTTTAGGCACGGATTCTATTCTAGAGTCCGTGCTTTATGATCTCTATTAACAATATTTAGGTAACAGTTTGGCTGCGTGATGAAGAATTATTTGTACATTTGCGACATCATATCTATAAGTAGAACAATAAGTATAATCTATTAACAACATTATTTATCATGAACACAAAGGTATTTATGCATGCTATCGTGGCAACAGCCATGTTGGCTACAGCTACTACTTTTACCGCTTGCCTTAATTCGCACGCCGATAACGGAGCAGCGGCCAAGGTAGAGAGCGTAGAGCTGATTCGTACAAGTCAGAGTTGGGATGGTGTAGAGCTGCCCGACTATTTCCAGGGGCGCCCCGAACTGGTGGCCGTAAAGTACGTGTTCCCCCCAGGACAGAAGTTGGGATGGCACCACCACGTAGCTATGAACTACGGTGTACTGACGCAGGGCGAATTGACTATTATCGGACAGGATGGCAAGACCAAGGTGGTACACGAGGGCGAGGCCGTGGTTGAGATGGTAGGCACCATACACCATGGCGAAAACCGCGGCACCAAGCCGGTGATTCTGTATATGTTCTATCTGTCGCAGAAAGACCTGCCGCTGGCCGTACAGCACCCCGATATCCCATTGGAGTAGCCCTACCCCACAGCACAAAAAAAAGAGCGCCACATAACAAAAACTGCGGCGCTCTTTTTTTCCTTAAATAAGGATATATCAGCCAATATATGCTAATATCACATTGGCTGCCTCTTCCTCGGTTTTACCATCCATTCTGATAACCAGATCGTAGTTACGGGTGTCGTAACGCGAAGTATGGGCATTGTTCTTCATATACTCCTCGCGAGTTTCATCCACCATCTTAATAACTTTCTTGGCCTCTTTCTCGGTAAGTCCCTGCTTAGCCATCACGCGCTTAAGACGATGATCCATAGAAGCCTGAATGAGAACGCTCAGATGGTTGGGATTCTCGTTCATAGCAAAGAAGGCCGAACGACCGGCGATGACACACGACTCCTCGCTGGCAATGTTTTGCAAGATTTCTCTTTCTGCCTTCAGGACAGCCTCGGAGGTCACATACCTGTTATTATCCTCGTCGTAATACTCAGAAGAATTGGCTGCTCCTTCTCCCAGAACCAACACACGCTTAATCTCTTCCCACCAGCTACGGTTCTTGCCTTTCAGTTCCTCAATCTGACGATGTGAAAGGTCGAACTTCTCTTCCAAAGCCTTAGAAAGCATCTTGTCGTAATAGGGCACGCCCAGTTTCTCGGCTAAAACACGACCGACGGTACGACCACCACTACCCAACTCACGATTAATGGTGATGACAAATCTTTCGTTTTTTTTCATTATACCTAGGTTTTTAGTTATTCCATAATAATAAAAAGAGGTAATGGGGACATCATTGTAGTCCCCACTACCTATAAAGAGTTATTAATCGGCCATCTTAGCCTTGATCATCTCGCGGTTGAGGCGAGCGATGTTAGCGATGGTCTCGTTCTTAGGACAAACAGCCTCGCAAGCGCGGGTGTTAGTACAGTTACCGAAACCAAGCTCGTCCATCTTGGCAATCATGTTCTTAACACGACGAGCAGCCTCTACACGACCCTGTGGGAGCAGAGCAAGCTGAGATACCTTAGATGATACGAACAGCATGGCAGAACCATTCTTACAAGCTGCTACGCAAGCGCCACAGCCAATGCAAGATGCGCAGTCCATAGCCTCATCAGCATCCTCCTTAGGAATCAGGATAGCGTTGGCATCCTGAGCCTGACCGGTACGGATAGTGGTGTAACCGCCAGCCTGGATAATCTTATCGAAGGCGTTACGATCAACCATACAGTCCTTAATTACGGGGAAGGCAGCTGAGCGCCAAGGCTCTACGGTAATGACGTCGCCATCGTTGAAACGGCGCATGTAGAGCTGACAGGTAGTAGCACCACGCTCGGTAAGACCGTGAGGTGTACCGTTGATGTAGAGCGAGCACATACCGCAGATACCCTCGCGGCAGTCGTGATCGAATACGAAGGGCTCCTTGCCTTCGTTGATGAGCTCCTCGTTCAGGATGTCGAGCATCTCGAGGAACGAGGTATCATCGGGAATATCGTGCATCTCGTGGGTGTCGAAATGTCCCTGGTCCTTGGGGCCGTTCTGGCGCCAGAACTTGATTGTGAATGAAATATTTCTTGCCATAATTAATCCTTCTTAGTTCTTATAGTTACGTGTCTGTACCTTGATTGCCTCGTACTCCAGTGGCTCCTTAATGAGCTCAGGCTCGTTGCCCTTGCCTTTGTACTCCCAGCAGCCTACATAGAAGTAGTTCTCATCGTCGCGCTTAGCCTCGCCTTCCTCGGTCTGATACTCCTCGCGGAAGTGACCACCGCAAGACTCGTTACGAGAGAGAGCGTCGAAAGCTACAAGCTGACCCATGGTGAAGAAGTCGCGCAGGTGGATAGCCTTGTCGAGCTCGATGTTCAAGCCCTCCTTGGTTCCAGGAACGAACAGGTTAGAGTCGAACTCCTTCTCGAGCTCGTGCATCTTCTTCAGACCTTCCTTCAGGCCCTCAGCGGTGCGACCCATACCTACATACTCCCACATGATGTGACCCAGCTCCTTGTGGATAGAATCAACACTGCGCTTACCCTTGATGTTCATCAGGCGGTCGATCTCGGCATTAACAGCCTTCTCAGCCTCTTCGAACTCAGGACGATCGGTAGAGATCTTACCCCAGATAGACTGATCGGCCAGATAGTTCTGGATAGTGTAAGGCAGAACGAAGTAACCATCGGCCAGACCCTGCATCAGAGCTGAAGCACCCAGACGGTTAGCACCGTGGTCAGAGAAGTTACACTCACCAATAGCGAACAAACCAGGAATAGAGGTCTGCAGCTCGTAGTCAACCCAGATACCACCCATGGTGTAGTGGATAGCAGGATAAATCATCATTGGCTTGTAGTACTTAACGCCGTTGATCTCGTTAGCTACATCGCCAGGGAATACGTCGGTAATCTCCTCGTACATCTCGAACAGGTTACCATAACGCTGCATGATAACATCAAGACCCAGACGGTTGATAGACTCAGAGAAATCGAGGAACACAGCCAGACCGGTGTTGTTCACGCCGAAGCCCTTATCGCAACGCTCCTTAGCTGCACGGCTGGCAACGTCGCGTGGTACGAGGTTACCGAATGCAGGATAACGGCGCTCCAGATAGTAGTCGCGATCCTCCTCAGGAATCTCCCAACCCTGCTTGGTTCCTGCCTGAAGTGCCTTAGCATCCTCGAGCTTCTTTGGAACCCAGATACGACCATCGTTACGCAGCGACTCTGACATCAGAGTAAGCTTTGACTGTTTGTCGCCGTGAACGGGGATACATGTTGGGTGAATCTGAACGTATGATGGGTTTGCAAAGTAAGCACCCTTGCGGTAGCACTGAACAGCAGCGGTACAGTTACATCCCATAGCATTGGTTGAGAGGAAGTAAGTGTTACCGTAACCACCAGTAGCGATAACTACAGCATTAGCTGAGAAACGCTCCAGCTTACCAGTAACCAGGTTCTTGGCGATGATACCGCGAGCGCGGCCATCAACAATAACTACATCCTCCATCTCGTAACGGGTGTAGAGCTTAACCTTACCAGCGTTAACCTGGCAGCTCAGTGAGCTGTAAGCACCAAGCAGCAGCTGCTGACCGGTCTGACCCTTAGCGTAGAATGTACGGCTTACCTGAGCACCACCGAACGAACGGTTAGCCAGCATACCACCGTACTCACGAGCGAAAGGTACACCCTGAGCTACACACTGGTCGATAATATTGTTAGAAACCTCGGCCAGACGATATACGTTAGCCTCGCGGGCACGATAGTCGCCACCCTTTACTGTATCATAGAACAAACGGTAGATAGAGTCACCATCGTTCTGGTAGCACTTAGCGGCGTTGATACCACCCTGAGCAGCGATAGAGTGAGCACGACGTGGAGAATCCTGGATACACAGGTTGATAACGTTGAAGCCCATCTCGCCAAGTGAAGCAGCTGCAGAAGCACCAGCCAAACCGGTACCTACTACGATAACATCGAGCTTCAGCTTATTCTTTGGGTTAACCAAACGCTGGTGAGCCTTATATTCCTTCCATTTCTCAGGCACTGGTCCTGCGGGAATCTTTGAATCAATTACTTTTGCCATAATCTTTCGTAAAGTTTAAAAATTAAAAGATTAAAAAATTAAATTAGCAGCAGCCAAGGCTGGGAGCGCAACCAAATGCGAAAGCCAGAACTACTACCAGGAACATAAGCATGAGCACGGTAACGTAAATGTTGCCAATGCACATCCAGCGCTTGAGCCAGATCTTACCGCTAACACCCAGAGTCTGCATAGCACTCCAGAAACCGTGTGAGAGGTGGAACCAGATAGCTGCAAGCCATACGATGTAGATAACTACGAATACAGGATTTGAGAATGTCTCCTTAATCCAACCGAAACCATCTGTTGGGCTGATGGCAGGCATAGCGCCAACGAGCTCGGCAAACATCATGTTGTACCAGAAGTTCCAGAGGTGGATGAGCAAGCCAATGCAGATGATGAGACCCAGAACGAGCATGTTCTTTGAAGCCCACTCTACTTTGCCGGCCTTAACCTCGGTAGCTACCTCGTAGCGGCTCTCGCCGCGAGCGGTACGGTTCTGCGCAGTCAGGATGAATGCGTACACAATGTGAAGCACTGCCAAGGCAGCCAGACCCATGGTTGCTACAACAGCATACCAGTTGGCACCCAGGAATTCGCAAATCATGTTGTAACCCTCTTCCGAGAATAGCGCTACCATGTTCATGCAACCGTGGAAGGTGAGGAACAGAATAAGCGCAATACCCGTAACGGACATTACAACTTTTCTACCAATTGATGAATTGAATAACCACATAAGTTGTTGAGTTTTAATGAATTATTGAATGTTATATACTTACTTGTTAGTACGTGCTCTCGTGATTAGGGGACAAAGATAGTCAAAAATAGCGATATATACAAGTGTTTTCGCGAAAAAATACGTATTTTTTGTAATTTGTGCGTTTTTCGTGTAGTTTTTAGTATCTTTGCCACGTCTAAAGGGTAAAAGTTATAAAAAACAGATGAGACAATGAACGCATTAGAAAAGCAGTTTGCGCAAACCGCAGCAGAACACAAAAGCACCATCTACACCGTGTGCTACATGTTCTCGCAAGATGCCGACGAGGTGAACGACCTGTTCCAGGAGGTACTAGTGAATCTATGGAAAGGTTTCGAGAGCTTTGAGCATCGCAGTGACATCAAGACGTGGATTTACCGCGTGGCGCTGAACACCTGTATCTCGCTTGACAGAAAGAAGCGCCGCCAGGCCACCGAACGCCTAACCATGGACATCAACCTGTTTGAAGACCGCGACGAGGACACTAAGCAAGTGGACATGCTCCACAAGCGTATCTCCAAGCTCCAGCCATTCGATCGCGCGATCGTCCTGCTCTGGCTCGAAAACCTCAGCTACGAGGAGATCGGACAGATTGTAGGCATCACTACTAAAAACGTCAGCGTACGTCTGTTTAGAATCCGCGAACAGCTGAAAAGCATCAAGGATTAAACATTAAACATGAAACATTAAAGATTAAACATTTACCAAATTATGACAAACGAGAATTTTGATTTAGAGAATATGCGTGAGCAGATGAACACGCTGAAGAATAAGCTGGATAAGCAGACTATTTTGAGCGACCGCTTTATCCGCCAGTCGATGAACAAAACCGCCAGCAACATCAGTCGCAGATATTATTTCATCATGGCCGTCTGCTTGCTGATGATTCCCTATAGCTACTGGGCATTTGTAATGCTAAACAGTTTCTCCATTCCTTTCTGGATTTTCACCTGCATCACCATGCTGGTTTGCTTCGGAGGCACCTTCTATAACAGCAGGAAACTGAGCGATTCGAACCTGATGACCAACAATCTCGTGGATGTCCAGCGCCGTATGGCCAGCGCCAAGAAGTTCGATGCCAACTGGCTCCTCATCGGCATTCCTCTTGCTGTTGTTTTCCTTGGTTGGTTTATGTACGAGTCATATCTGCTTCATCCGAATGCCTTTTTCAACGGGCTCTTCTGGGCAGGATGCATCGGTGGCGTTATTGGAGCTATCTGGGGATTCTCACTCCACATCAAGACCCAACGCCAGTATCAGGAAATCCTCGATCAAATAGAGGATATCACTGCCGAAAACTAAGATAATTGATCTGAGTCCTGCGACAAATATTCGCTAGGCAGCACACCGAACTCTTTCTTGAAGCACTTGGTAAAATACTTAGGGGTATTGAAACCAACGGCCATGGAGAGTTCGGTCATTTTAATGTTCGGCTTCTGACGGAGAATGCGACAGGCCTCTTTCAGTCGGATGCTGTTGATAAAGGCGGTAACATTCTCGCCTGTCAGGGCACGCAGCTTGTTATAGAGGGTAGATGACGACACACACATATCGCTGGCAAACTGCTCACGATCGTAGTCGGCATCATCAATATGCTGTTTCACACACTCGATAGCTTTCTGCAGGAACAGCTCGTCGGGCGATGAGTGTTGCTGCTCCTCAACTTCGAGCACCTTACGGGCACCCTCGCGCTCGGCCTTGCCGCCAGGCTTATTGATAAACTGCTTCATCACCATCATCTCGCGGTAGTGCAACAGTTCGCTCACACGCTGCTGCAGACGGGCACGACGGTTTACACGGGCTTTATACCACTCTTTTACGCCATAGGCAGCGGCCAGTAGCAACACCACGTAAATGAGATAAGCCCACCAAGTGCGATACCATGGCGGCAGCACACGCACCACAATAGCGTAAGGCATTTCAACCAGTCGACCGTAACTATCTACGGCACGCAACTTCAGATGGTAGGTTCCCGAGGGCAGGTTCTGGTAGGTAGCCACACGGTTCTGGGCATCGGTATCGTGCCAATCGTTGTCGTAACCCTCTAAGTAATAGGCATATCGGCACTGTTCCTGATTCTGATAAGTGAGCAAGGAAAACTCTACCGAGAACTTACGAGCATCCGATGGAATGGTGATTTTTTGCGTAAAGAAGGGCTGATCGGCCGATATCCTTTGACGGTGCAGAGAGTCCTGCCAAAGGTAAGGTCTATCGTCAATCATCAGTTCGGTAACCACCAACGATGGCGAGGCCCCCTGCTGCCAGCGTTCTATCTCGGCAGCATCGAACGAGAAGAAGCCCTTGGCACTGCCGTAAAAGAGTTCCTTACCATAGCTGAAAGCACCGTTCGACGAGAAGCTGATGGTCTCGATACCATCCTCCATGTTATAGTACGTGGTTGTCCCCTGCTTATCCGATGGCGCAAAGCGCACCAAACCTTTATCGGTTGAAAGCCAAATACGACCGTTGCTGTCACCCTGGATAGAGTAGATGCTACCCATGCCAATGTAATAACGGTGGTTTACAGGCTCAAATTTATCGGTTTCATCGTTATATTTAAAGAAATCTCCACTATTAGAAATGGCCCACAACTGATAGTTGGCATCCTCGTACACAGCCGTAGCCTCATCAATAGGATAATTGTTGGCAACAGGAGCGTATTGATGATAGGTAAAAGACTTAGGATCGTCGAGCCTTCCGGTGATGCGGATAATACCCTGTCCCTCGGTAGCTATCCACAAGCGATGATGATGATCTTCGGATATGGATAAAACATGACAATTACTAAAGTCTCGCTTACGCTCGGTCATCTTCAGCAAACGTCCCTTATTCTCACCAAACGCAATACCAAGACCATTATTCTGACCCACCAGCACAGCGCCATCGGTTAATGCATGAAAAGCATTTACTTCGCTATCACCAATAAACGGTGAGTTACTACGCACTAACAGGCGTGCCGGTTCGCCCTCTTTCCAAATCACAACCCCTCGCGAACTGGCCAGCCAGATACTGCCATCGGGACGCTCGATCATATCAGAGATAGTTTGTACGTAGATGCCCTGCTGACCTGTTTCGTTCTCCAATCCGGGAATGTGGTTATTGTACAGCACCTGACCGGCCTGGCGATCGTAAAGGGCCAGTCCGTAAGGCTGCAAACCTAACCAGAAACGGTTACCATCGGTAGTAAACACCTTTTGAATGCGATTTACAGGCAGCTCCAATCCTGCAGGATCCAGATGATAGAAGTGGAAAGGCGATGGTTTGGTGCTCAGGTGCACGATACCGTTGTTACGGGTAAGTGCCCACAGATTGCCCATGCCATCTGTCACCATATCGTAGCAGAAAGTGAGTATCGGATAGTTCTCAACCTCGGCCTCGTTATCCATATCAACTCGGGTCAGTCCCTCAATACAGCAACCCCACACAGCATGGCTGACAGAATCTTCAACCAGTCGGTGAAACGTACGGAAATCGGCCCTACCCTCGTTCATCTTATGCATGCCTGGCGCCGTCTCGTTTTCGGGATGGTCCAGGCGCACAATACCATGCTCCCAGGTACCAATCCACAAGCGACCGCGACTGTCCATCAACATGGTCTGAGCGGTATTACGCGTACTTAACGGTGGATAGCTCACCATTTTACCGTTTTTCTTGTTCAGGCGCAGCAAACCGCCCTCCCACGTACCTATATACAGATTACCACGGGCATCTTCGGCAAACGAAATCACGCCAGCCGAGAGGTTTATATCGATGAAATCGTCGGTTTTTGCATTGTATCGCGACACGCCAGCATTGGTTCCAGCCCACACCGTACCGCTTTTATCAGTATAAAGGGTATTAATCAATCGGGCCTGATCGCCACGCAGATGGTACGTTTTAAAAGAACCACGACGACGGTCGAAACGAGCCAGACCATCGCGGGTACCTATCCAAAGACCATCGTGCTGGTCTTCGGTCATCGAACGTACATAGTTATTAGGCAGGATGCCAGGGGTATAAGCGTTGTTGCGGTAGGTTTTGAAGCTGTAGCCATCGAACGAGCGCAAGCCCTGATCGGTACCTACCCACATCATGCCATAGTGGTCGAACATGAGTTTTCGTGCCTCCTCGATGCCCTGAACAGGTGTCTGCGACATAATTCTGAGCGACACAGGGCATGCCATGGACATCTGTCCAAGCACAAAAACAGTTATCAGTAGGGATAATACACGCCTCATTAGTTAGTTGCAATTACGGTTGCAAAGATACGAAACTTTTGTGAATCATCAAAGAAAATCGCAAAAATAACAATTTGTTCCCCCTAAATAACGATGTTGGGACGTTGATATAAATCAATTGTCGTACCTTTGCACCTGCAAAACCAAACACTAACTTGTAAGAAAATGAAGAAAGTACTGTTCATTGCATCACTATTGCTGGCCTTTGTGGCTCAGACCGATGCCAAAGCCAAGAAAGCGCTCACCGAAAAGGATATGGGTGCCTATCTGTTTACGTATTTCAACGATCCAACCCACTCGCTGTTTATGGCCATCAGCTACGATGGCTACACGTTTACGGCTGTTAACAATGGCGAGCCCATTATTGCCGGCGACTCTATCGCCGACCAGCGAGGCATACGCGACCCTCATATCTACCGTGCTCCTAACGGCAAATTCTACATTGCCATGACCGACCTGCATGTGTTTGGCAAGGAGATGGGATTGCGCGCCACCCAGTGGGAACGCCCCGACGAGTTTGGCTGGGGTAACAACCGCGGACTGGTGCTGATGGCCAGCGACGACCTGATACACTGGACCCACCACGAGGCACGTATAGATAAACTGTTCCCCGAGAAGTTCGGTAAGATTGGTTGTGCCTGGGCACCCCAGACCATCTGGGATCCAGCCGTAGGCAAGCCCATGGTTTATTTTACCATCAGACAACACGCGGGCGGGCGCACGAAACTATACTATAGTTACGCCAACGAGGAGTTTACAACACTTGAGACCGAGCCCCAGCTGCTGTTTGAGTATCCCGACGATAAGATTCAAGTTCTGGATGCCGATATCTGTCCCATGCCCGACGGTCGCTACTTTATGAGCTATGTGGCCCAGGAGAATCCTGGCGGCATCAAGTACATGATTAGCGACAAAATTAACCATTTCAACGATTATCACGCCGAGCAGATCGACGGCGAGAACCGTGGTTGCGAGGCGCCAAACGTATGGAAGCGCATCGGACAGAAGAAATGGGTAGTGATGTACGATATCTACAGCGTGAACCCTCATAACTTCGGATTTGTAGAGACCAGCGACTTCAAGACCTTCAAGCCTCTGGGCCGTTTTAACGAGGGTGTAATGAAGGCAGCCAACTTCTCATCGCCCAAGCACGGTAGCGTGATTCATATCACCAAGGCCGAGGCCAAGCGTATCGAAAACTACTGGAACAACCAGCAGAAGAAAGCCAAGATGATTCGCTCGGGTGAGATCTGGCCCGATGCCAGCGGCCGCCATATCAACGCCCATGGCGGTGGTATCATGAAGTATGGCGACACCTACTACTGGTTTGGCGAGAACAAGTGCGACACCACCTCATCGGCTATGATTGGTGTGCAGTGCTACTCATCGAAAGACCTGATGAACTGGCAGAACCGTGGCGTTGCCCTCTACGTGAGCGACGACCGCCGCAGCGATATTACCCGCGGTTGTGTGCTGGAGCGCCCCAAGGTTATATATAATAAGGTAACCAAGAAATTCTGCATGTGGTTCCACCTGGAGCTGAAAGGCAAGGGCTACAGCGCTGCCCGCTACGGTGTGGCTGTAAGCGACAAACCAGAAGGACCTTATAAGTTTCTGTACTCGCAGCGCGCCAACGCAGACACCTACCCTGTAGAGTTCGGACAGCAGGAGTTGGCTACACTCGACACCCTGAATGCCGACAATTTCAAGAAATGGTGGACACCCACCTGGATGGAGGCTATCAAGCAGGGCCTGTTCCTGAAACGCGACTTCGGTACGGGTCAGATGGCTCGCGATATGACACTTTATGTAGATGATGATGGCAAAGCCTATCACATCTTCTCATCGGAGGATAACCTGACGCTGCACATTGCCGAACTGACAGGCGACTACCTGCACCACTCTGGCAAATATACCCGCGTAGCTCCTGGCGGCCAGAACGAGGCACCTGCCATCTTCAAGAAGGATGGTACATACTGGATGATTACCTCGGGTTGCACCGGTTGGGCTCCTAACGAGGCACGAATGTTCTCGGCACCCAGCATCTGGGGACCTTGGACTCAGCATCCCACACCTTGTGTAGGCCCGAAGGCCGAAATCACCTTCGAAGGACAGTCGACCTATATCCTGCCCTACGGCAAAGGTTTTATCTTTATGGCCGACATCTGGCGACCCAAGCATCCAAGTGATGCCCGTTACATCTGGTTGCCTATCGAATTTGAGAACGGAAAACCCGTTATCAGGTGGCGTGATGCGTGGAATCTTAGTGAATTAGGGGAAAATTAACGATTTGTTCCCCTAAATTCACGCATTTTAACCCTTGATTTATATCAACCTTCGTATCTTTGCACCCGAAAATTCGAACCTATCCCAGAGAAGGAAGAACTATTCAATTATTAACAATTATAATAAAACTTAAAACAGTAACAAATGAAGTATGCTAAATTAACTCTTCCATCCAAGAAGCTATGCTTCGTGATGGCGTTGGCAGCCGGAATGATCTCGTTCCCATTGCCGACAATGGCAGAACTGGCAGTACAGTCTACTCAGCAAAGCGGAGTGGTAAAGGGCCAGGTTACAGACAAAAACGGTGAACCTGTTATCGGTGCTACCGTAAAAGTAAAAAATGCAGCCAATGTGGGCACTGTTACCGATTTTGAAGGTAACTTTGACTTGAAAGCTGCTCCAACCAATGGTACACTCGTGGTATCATACATTGGTTTTAAAACTAAGGAGATTGCCTATAAAAACGGGCAGACTCTTAACATTACAATCGAAGAAGACGCAGAAACACTTCAGGAAGTAGTTGTTGTAGGTTATGGTACTATGCGTAAGAAGGACCTGACTGGTTCGGTAGTACAGATCGACCCCAGTAAGATTGCAGACCAGAACCCTGGTAGCGTACAGGATCTGCTTCGTGGCACACCTGGCTTACAGATTGGTTTCGATTCATCAGCCAAGGGTTCAGGCGCCAGCATCCAGCTCCGTGGACAGAACTCTCTTTACACATCAGGTTCGCACAACTCTCCACTGATTATTCTCGATGGTATGCAGTTCGCAGGTGAGCTCTCTGAGATTAACCCCGACGACATTGAGCAAATCGACGTTCTGAAGGATGCCTCATCGGCAGCCATCTATGGTGCAAAAGCCGCAAGTGGTGTTATCATCATCTCTACCAAGAAGGGTAAGCAGGGTAAACCTATTATTAATGTAAGCATGAACCTGGCAGCCAACTCAAAGGCAGCTTATCGCGATGTATTCAGCGCCAGTGAATATATGACCTACCGCGAGGACTGGTATAAGGCACAGACCTACGGCTATCGTGAGGATGGCACATGGGGCTACTATGGCAAAGACAGCGGTATTCCTACTGGTTACTATGATAACTTCAACAATATCAGTCAATATGGTATTTCGCAGGACCAGTGGGCCAGCAATGGTCCTAAGACATTGCAGGCAGGCGAGTCGATGCTGAGCCTCTATGCACGTCGTATGGGCTTTGACGCTGACGCAGCCCTCGTAATGGAGAACTTCCTGGCAGGTAAGACATACAACTGGGAGGATGCTACCTTCCGTACCGGTTTCAACCAGGATTACAACGCCAGCATTTCAGGTGCTACCGATCGTGTAAACTACTATTTAGGATTTGGTTATCTGAAGAATCAGGGCGCCATTCAGGGCGATGACTACCATGCTTATCGCGCTAACATGAAACTGAACGCCAAAATTACAGATTGGCTCGAAGTTGGTGCTAACGTAAACTTCCAGGATCGTAGCGATGAGTCTCAGGCGGTTCCCCTGGGCAGCAACTACTGGGACGACAACCAGTTGCGTGAGTCGCCCTACGCTTCACGTTATGACGAGAATGGTAACGAAATCCAGTATCCTCGTACAGGTAACCCTACAAACGGTGGTTACAACTACCACTTCCAGCAGCAGTATATCGGCCTGGAGAAGGGTTATACCGTACTGAATACCATCTTTAACGCTAAGGTAACCCTGCCATTCGGCATTACCTACCAGTTCAACATTGCTCCACGCTACCAGTGGTTCTACGATCGTTATCACATGTCGGCAGAACTGCCAAACAGCGACCCTGCTACACGTGGCGTAAACCGCAACTCATCGAAGACCTTCAACTGGAACCTCAACAACACGCTGACATGGGATCGCACCTTTGCTAATCTGCATCATGTCACAGTAACTCTGGCTCAGGAGGCTGAGGAGAACCGTTATTGGAGCGACAATATCTCTGCACGCAACATCACTCCTACCGATGTGCTTGGTTTCCACTATATCTCGGGTGCCAACAAGGAGCAGAGCTCATTCTCAACCAACGACACTCACTACACAGCAGCCGCTTATCTGGGTCGTGTATTCTATGGTTTCATGGATCGCTACATGCTGACTGCTACTGTACGTCGTGACGGTTATTCAGCATTCGGACAGAACAATCCTTGGGCCAACTTCTGGTCATTAGGTGCCAGCTGGGTTCTTTCTGAGGAAAAATTCGCTCAGGATTGGAAGTGGCTCGATATGGCTAAGCTGCGTTTGAGTTATGGTACCAATGGTAACCGCTCACTCGCCGATACATATCTGGCTCTCTCTAACTTGGCTAACGGTGGTCTCTATGCTTACTATAAGTACGGTTCAACCTCACAGGAGGTGCTCAATGCTTTGAGCGTAGACCGTCTGGGTAACCCCAACCTGGAATGGGAGAAGACCTCTTCATGGAACTTCGGTATCGACTTTGCCGTTCTCAACAAGCGTCTCTCTGGTAGCATTGATATCTACCACAAGAAGACCCACGATATGATTATGTCACAGCGCCTGCCAAACTTCACAGGTTTCAGCAGCATCACTACCAACCTTGGTGAGGTTACCAACACCGGTTTTGAAATTACGCTGAACACCAAGAATATCGAAACAAAGGACTTCAAGTGGGGCACCTCTCTCGGATTCTCATACAATAAGAATAAGATTAAGCACCTGTACTACGAGTACGACGAGGATGGCAAGGAGATGGACGATACTAGCAACGGTTGGTTCATTGGCAAGCCTATCGGCGAAATCTGGTACTGGAAGACCGACGGCATCTGGCAGGCCAACGAGGCTGAGGAGGCTGCATTGGTGAACCAGAAACCTGGTGATCCAAAGGTTGTAAATGTTTATACCGAAGACGATAAGATTCTGGCCGACGGTACACGCGTACCTGTTTACAACGACAAGGACCGTGTTTACCAGGGTACGACCCAGCCACCAATCTACTGGAACATGCGTAACGATTTCCAGTACAAGGACTTCACCTTCTCGTTCTCAATGTACAGCTACATGGGCCACAAGAGCCTGAGCGGTAACTGGCTGAATGGCGATAACTCAGGTTCTATGTTCACTCAGACCTGTAATACCTACAAAAAGGAATACTGGACACCTGAGAACCCAACCAACGAGTATGCTCGTCTGAACGCTGTTGGTCCTTCTGGTGTAACAGGTATTAATAAGCTCTACAACCGCAGCTTCGTACGTGTGGACAACATTACACTGGGTTACACTATCCCACGCGACATCACTAACAAGTGGGGTATCCAGCGTGTACATGTAACTGCCGGTATCCACAATGCATTCACTATCGACAGCTGGGAATACGGCGATCCTGAAACAGGAGGCTTTGCCAACCGTCAGTTCCAATTCGGTCTTAATGTAACACTTTAAAATGTAGAATCGTATGAAAATCAAAAAGAACAATATACTCCGCGGAGGACTCATGTTAGCCCTTGCGGGAACCATGGTAGGATGTTCGGACGGCTTCCTTGAGCAGGATCCACTGTCATTCTATGAGCCAGCAACTACCTATAGCACGGAAGCCGGTCTGCAGGCTGCTTTGGCACAGTGCGACAAACAGTTAAAGACATACCGTATCGACGGTAACTGGAACAACGTTGGTATCTTTACCAACTACCTGATGTCGGATGTAGGCATGTACGCCAAGACCGATATGGGTGGTGGCTTCCAGGACAACTTCGACGCCAAGCTCACACCAACCTCTGGTATGGCAAGTGGTGGCGATGCCAACTACATGCAGCGCTTCTGGGATCAGGGATTCAGCATGGTAAAATATGCCAATACCATTCTGACTTATATCGATCAGGTGAAAGGTCTTGATGATGCTACTCGCGATGCCTATAAAGGTCGTGCATATTTCCATCGTGCCTACGCTTACTACAACCTGGCACTCCAGTTTGGCGATATTCCTTTGATAACGAAACTGATTAGTGTGCCCAAGCGCAACTATACATCAAGCAGCAAGGAAGCTATCTTCAAGATGCTGGTTCACGATTTGGAGTTCGCTGTTCAGCACGTTCCCGCTCAGGCCAAAATGACCTATGTAGGACAGGTAAATCAGGAAGCATGTATGCACCTGCTTGTAAAGTGCTATCTCGCTGTTGGTGAGTATGCCAAGGCCGAGTCGGTAGCTACCGACCTGATTAACAACCACGGTTTAAAGCTGATGACCGAGAACTTTGGTACATGGCAGCCCTCTGGCGCCGAGAACACTTGGAAGGTAACACGTAACGTGGTTTGGGATTTGCACCGCACACCCAACATCGCTGATCCTGCCAACAAGGAGACCATCATGATGATCTCTAACTCGAACGACCAAGACTTCACTACCTATAATGTGATGCGTGCCTGCTTTGCTCACTGGAGTAATGGTATCATCCGCGATCCTCACGGACTGGGTGGTCCTGGTAAGAACATTGCCCGTAACAACTGGGAGTACAACGACACTCTCGACTGGGTACGTGCTGCCGGACGTGGTATTGCTGTGAACCGTACATCGTACTATTACAACAAGACCATCTGGAACTACGACGGTGAGACCGACTGGCAGGACCTGCGCCACAACCGTAAGGTAGGTAACTGGATGGAAATGGAAGACTTTAAGTACAACAACAAGAGTTCAGACTGTTACGGCCAGAACTATCAGCTTTATGCTACCGAAGACTATGCAGATCCTTCAGATCCCTCAAAGATTCTCGTACACAAGGGCGATATCCTCTGCTCTGACACCATCCGTAGCTGGTATCCTACTCCATTGTATCAGCTCTACATCCTTGATACTCCAAACGAAAACAATACTGGTGCCAACCAGTTCCAGGGTGCATCAGGTAAGGGTGCCAATGGCGATATGTACCTGTTCCGTCTGGCCGAGACTTATCTGCTGCGTGCAGAGGCTCGTTTCTATCAGGGCAACGCCTCAGGCGCTGCTGAAGACGTGAATGCCATTCGTAAGCGTGCCAACGCCAAGAAGATGTACACCACAGTTACTATCGGCGACATTATGTCGGAGCGCGCACGCGAGCTCTATCTCGAAGAGTTCCGCCAGGCAGAGATGGTACGTGTAAGCTGGTGTCTGGCTCGTAGTGGCAAGCCCGATGAGTGGGGCAACACCTACGATCTGAATACTTGGGATAAGCAGGAAGGTACCGACCTGAACGGTGGTAGCTACTGGTATCGTCGCTGTGTTAACTACAACGTATTCAACCATGACTATGGTAAGGGTCAGCAGGGTAACCAGACCTTCGAGTACAAGATTAACAAGCACAACTTGTTCTGGCCAGTTCCTAACTCGGCTATTACCGCCAACAACAAGGGAACACTTCGTCAGAACTATGGCTACGACGGCTATAATGAGAACATCCCCATGTTTACCAACTGGGAGGACGCTGTTGCCGATGAAGAATCTGCAGATTAAAAGATTGTTCACACATTAAGGTAATTTGTTAGTATTTCTAAGGTGGAGGGGCGGCCTATAACACATTGGGCTGCCCCTTTTAAAACAAAAACAAACAAACGAACTCTATGAGAAAACTATTATTATTGGCATGTTTGCTGAGCACCATGATGGTTCAGGCCAAGCGATGGACTACCGACGAGGTAAAGGACATGATACGCTTGGTTAACACCTACTGGCAGACCAATAATCCAGCCGAAGTACGCTCTTTCTGGGACAACGCCGCCTACCATACAGGTAATATGGAGGTGTACAAGTTGTTGCAGGATGAGCAGATGCTGGACTACAGTATTCGCTGGGCGGAACACAACCAGTGGAAAGGTGCCACCGAACCCAACCCCGCCAACTGGAAATACAAGAACTACGGTGAGGGACAGGACTATGTACTGTTTGGCGACTGGCAGATCTGCTTCCAGACGTACATAGACTTGTACAACCTGCAACCCGACGAGAAGAAGATAGCACGCGCCAAGGAGGTGATGGGCTATGAGGCCGACTCGAAAGCCAACGACTACTGGTGGTGGGCCGACGCACTCTACATGGTGATGCCCGCACTCACTAAGATGTACAAACTGACTGGTGACACCAAGTATCTGCGCAAACTCTACGAAAACATCTGCTACAGCGATAGTATCATGCTCGACAAGGAGACTGGACTGTACTTCCGCGATGGCAAATACATCTACCCAAAGCACAAAACCGCCAAGGGCAAGAAGGATTTCTGGGCACGTGGCGATGGTTGGGTGCTGGCCGGACTGGCCAAGGTGTTACAGGATATGCCCGAGACTTACGTCCGTCAGCCATTCTTTGTTGAGAAGTACGTGAACCTGGCACGCGGCGTGAAGAAGTTGCAGCAGCCACAGGGCCACTGGACCCGCTCGATGATGGACCCAGAGCAGGCGCCTGGCTATGAAACCAGCGGTACAGCCTTCTTCTGCTACGGCCTGTTGTGGGGCGTTAATCACGGTTATCTGTCGAAGAAGGAGTTTGCCCCCACCATCGATAAGGCGTGGAACTATCTCACCACCATCGCCCTGCAGAAGGACGGTAAGGTGGGTTATGTACAGCCCATCGGCGAGCGCGCTATTCCCGGACAGACAGTAGATGCCAACTCGCAGGCCAACTTTGGTGTTGGTGCCTTCCTGCTGGCCGCATGTGAATACGTGAAATACATTAGCCGATGAATCTGTTATTAACAATAGCACTCGGTATAGCCAACCTGTTACCGCAGGCTGAGGATGCGTTCTGGCGCGACTCCATCCCTCAGGAGATGAAGCAAAGCTATACCGTATATGGCGAACAGTATCTGGGCAAAGCGTGGACGGCTTTGCCCTGGACTGTTTTTGCTGAGAACAAGATAACCGGTAACCGCGTAAACTACGAGGGTATCTGTTTTGAGAAGCGTCGGCATCTAGCTGCACTTGTGATGGCAGAGATTGTAGAAGGCAAGGGAAGGTTTATGAACGACATCATCGATGGAATCGGTAGTTTTTGCGAAGAAACCTGGTGGGGCATCCCCGCCCACTATGGCAAACGCATCCCCCTGCAGGAGATACAGGAGGTTGACTTGTTTAATGCCGAGACAGCCAGTTTGATTGTATGGACACGCTATATGCTGGAGAAGCAGTTGGATGCCTTCTCGCCCGATATCTGTCAACGTATCGACCGAGAGGTAGAACAGCGTATCCTGAAACCTGCCGTAGCCAACAACTACTGGTGGAAGACAGCAGGCATGAACTGGAACCCATGGATCTGCAGCAACTGGCTGGCCTGTGTGCTGATCTGTGAGAAGGACGAGGCCCGCAAAGCCGAAGCCATCGCCCAAATAGAAAAGGCCACCCATGCGTTTATCGACGCCTACCCCGAGGATGGCGGTTGCGATGAGGGTCCTGGCTATTGGGACCGCGCCGCAGCCTCGATGTTCGAGGTACTGAGATTACTGCCCGATGCCTCACATTTCGATGCGCAGGCCGAAAAAATCAGAAAAATGGCTGCTTACAGCTATAAGACCTATATCGGGAATGATTACTGTGTGAACTTTGCCGATGCACACGAGAACAAGGCTGTGCAACAGGTAAACATCGTGTATCCATTCGGTCACTGGCTGAACGATAAAACCATGCGCGAGTTTGGCGCTTACTTAGGACGAACCAAGCAAGTGCTGACCCAGCCTGCCAAGCTTTACGATAAGAGCGGCAACTTCCCAACACTGGGGCGCGAGCTGTTCTTCTTACGAAATATTCGCGATTTCATCGCAGAAAAGCCTCAGGAGCCACTCATTAAGGATGCGTGGTTACCTAACCTACAGATTATGACTGCGCGCCGTGGCGGCCATTTTACAGCCTTTAAGGGCGGACACAACGGCGAGAGCCACAATCACAACGACGTGGGCTCGTTCTTAGTATATGTTGATGGCGAACCGCTGCTGATTGATCCAGGCGTGGGCGAATATACCGCCAAGACCTTCAGCAACAGTCGCTACGAGATATGGACCATGCAGTCGGGCTATCATAATCTGCCACAGATTAACGGCACCGACCAGCAGGATGGAAAGGCGTTCGGCGCCAAGGTGGTAAGTCACCAGAACGGAAAACTGACACTCGACATTGCTGGAGCCTATCCCCAAGAGGCTGCAGTAAAATCGTGGAAACGCACCGTTACAGCCACTAAATCGGGTGTATCGGTAACCGAGGACTTTGAGCTGGATGCCTACAAAGCTCCTACCCGATTGATGCTGATGACCACCAACCGCGATGCGCTGAAGCACATCAGCTACAACGCCAACCAACTGGAAGCAGTTATCGAGGATATCAGCAACCAACTCGACCCGCTGCTGCAAGGCATGTGGGGAAAAGAGATGTACCGCATTGTACTAACGGTGAAATCGGCAAAAACTAAGCAACAAATCAAATATAGTATCAAATGATTAGACTACTACTTACTATAGTTTTGCTGGGTGCACTGACCAAAGGGGTCAGTGCCCAGCAAACAACCCTTACGGTAACCAACCCAAGCGACTACCAACGTCAGGAGGTAGTAGAAGCCGACTTACAGACGGTATCTAACCGATTAGGCTTAAACGCAGGCGAGACATTCGTGATTAAGAACGGCTTCGGCCAGGAGCAGGCTTACCAGCTATCGTACGATGGCAAGCTACTGATGTATGTGTCGGTTCAGCCCCACAGCAAAGCTGTATTCACCATCGAGAAAGGACAGCCAGCTGCGATGAAATCGTATGTTTATGGAAGATTGTTCCCCGAACGTGCCGACGATATGACCTGGGAGAACGATCTGGGCATCTATCGCATGTACGGTCCAGCCCTGCAGCGTAGCGGTGAGAAATCGTTCGGTACCGACGTATGGACCAAAAGCACCCCAGAACTGGTTTTAGAGAAACGTTATAAGATGCACCTGTGGGGTGTGGGACAACGCGACTCGCTGAAAAGAGCTGGCAAGTCCAAGGAGGCCAACGAGATATACCTGGCCACATCGTTCCACCACGACCATGGTGAGGGAATGGATGTTTACTCTGTTGGTCCGAGTTTAGGTTGCGGCGCACCTGCGCTGATGAAGAATGGCGAACTGGTTTATCCTTATTGCTTTAAGGACTACAAGATATTGGACAACGGTCCGCTACGTTTCACCGTAGAGCTGACCTATCATTCCAATAACGATGGCGCAACAGAGCACCGACTGGTGAGTCTGGATCGCGGTTCGCATTACAACAAGATAACCGTATGGTACGACGGTATGAAACAGAAAACCGGCTGGGCTACAGGTGTGGTGCTGAATGGCGAGGGTGAGTTAGCGCTTGGCAAAGACTATGTGCTGTATGCCGACCCCACCGACAACCCCAAAGTAAACCAGTCGCAGATTTACGTGGGTACCTTGTTCCCTAACGGTGTGGATGAAACCACCCGACTTAACGGCAACAAGAACCACGCCTTGGGCATTGTGCGCCATTATAATGGCAAGCCCTATACCTATTATTTCGGCTCAGCCTGGAGCAGCAACGACGTGAAGACGATGGCCGAGTGGCAGCTTTTGGCCGACAACTATCTGAACAATATCAAGAATCCACTAATAACAGACATCAAATGAAACGAACAACAACCTTGTTGGTATTAGCCCTGATGCTAGTAATACCAACGCAAGCCAAAAAGACAAAAACGCCAGAACAAACCGACCGTCAGTACTGGTGCTCGTTAGCCTACAAGATGGCCCAACCCGTATTGGAGAATATGGCCAAGGGCGAGCTGCAGAAGAACATGAAGACAGAGTTCTCGCCCTCGTTTGATAACCGCGACCGCTCGGTGGTATATATGGAAACCTTCGGACGCCTGATGGCTGGTGTAGCCCCTTGGCTTGCACTACCCGACGACAATACCGCTGAGAGCCAGCAGCGCCACCAACTGCGCGAGTGGGCATTAGCCTCGTATAAGAACGCTGTTGATCCTGCTTCGCCCGACTATCTGTGCTGGGGTAAGGCCGGACAGAACCTGGTAGATGCCGCTTATATCGCCGAATCGTTCCTGCGTGCCTGGGACACCCTGTGGCAGCCGCTCGACGAAGTAACCAAGCAGCGTTACATCAAGGAGTTTCAGGCCTTAAGAAAGATCGACCCTCCCTACACCAACTGGTTCCTGTTCTCATCAACCATCGAGAGCTTGCTGGCTAAGGCTGGTGCTCAGTACGATGAGTTCCGCGTAAACACCACCTGCCGTAAGGTTGAAGAGTGGTATGTGGGCGATGGCTGGTATGCCGATGGCCCCGTGTTTGCTTTCGACTACTACAGCAGCTACGTGTTCCATGCGATGTATCTGGAAACCCTACAGGCAATGGTAGATGCAAAAGCCAATACCCGTATCGACTATCAGAAGTACTACGATCGCGCCCTGAAGCGTGCACAGAAGTACGCTATCATCCTGGAGCGATTCATATCGCCAGAGGGTACTTTCCCCGTAATTGGCCGCTCTATCCCCTATCGTACAGCCGCTATGCAGACGTTGGCTTTGATAGCCTGGTATCAGAAGCTGCCTAAGGAACTGAGCAACGGACAGGTTCGCGCTGCCCTTACCAAGGTGCATCACCGTATGTTCGACTATCAGCAGAATTTTAACGATGCCGGTTATCTTACTATCGGTTTCTGCGGTTCACAGCCTGAGGTTGCCGATTGGTACACCAACAACGGTTCGCTTTATCTCACCAGCTTGAGCTTGATGCCACTTGGTTTGCCAGCCGATCATCCTTTCTGGACCGATGCTGCTGAGCCTTGGACACAGGTAAAAGCCTGGAACGGACAGAAGTTCCCTAAGGATCACCGCTGGGGTGATGATATCCGCACGCACGATAAGTGGTAATAATTCCCACACGCGGGAATAAAAAATGATACACGGGCCGTCCAGATTTGGGCGGCCCGTGCTAATAGAGAAAAACGGTTATCTAACTAATTAATTTCTGTAAGCAGGGTTCTGATAAGCAGTCTTCTCCTCCTCGGTCATCTCCATACCATCGAGCTGTCCCTGTGGGATAGGACGGATATAGTAACCAGCAGGAATATCACGCTTAACTGTCTGCAGATCCTTATCGGTGTAACCAGCACCTGCGATGCGGTATGTACCGGCACGCTCACCCCACTTCTGTGTACGAACGAGGTCGAACCAACGGTATCCCTCACCCCAGAACTCACGGCTACGCTCGTCGAGGATAAAGTCGATAGTGATAGTAGCAGGAGTAGCAGCTACCATTTCAGCGCTCTTATCTACAGATACAGCCTTGTCGTCGTTCTGGCTATAGGTCTGCTTACCGGCACGGGCACGGAGCACGTTAACCAATGTCTTAGCCTCGGTCTGCTTGCCAAGCTTCACAGCTGCCTCGGCACCGATGAGATAGAACTCAGAGAACTTAGCTACATTCCAAGGACGTGGGCTACCACCATTAACCTTTGAACCCAGACCACCATCGTTATCAGTACGATAGATACCAATCTTCCAGTTGATGGGGTACTTCTTACGGCTGATGTGGTTAACAGCAACTACGAAGTCAGGACGACCTGCCATCTCACCAAATCCGAGCTTACCATCGGCACCAGTGTAGTTAATCTTGCTGTCCTCGCTCTCAGGAACCCAGCTGAAGTAAACCTCGTTTGGATATACCTTCTCGCCATTAGCACCGATTACGTAAGGCTCAGTGTTACCACTCTTCTGCCAGTTGGTGTGATAGCGCAGGGTGAAGGTTGCATCGTAACGTGAGTCGATAGCCTTAACAGCATCTTCCCAAACACCACCTTCCATGAAGTTGTCGGCGATAGGAGCCATACGGGTCCAAGGACGACCGAGGGCCTGAACAGCCTCACGCTGGATGGGGTTGATAGTGTTACCCGAAGCAGCCTTGGCAATCATCTCAGTGTAGTTCCAGGTCTCCATCCAGTAAGCGAAGTTCTCAGGAGAACCACCGCTACCCCATCCGTAGCCAGCACCACCGTTACCATACTTCTCGTCCTCATCATGATCAGCGTAGAGCATGATCTCAGAGTTGCGGTCGTTGGTAGCAACGTTTACATCATAGAATGTAGGCTGCAGAGCGTATGGGCCAGGATTGTTGATGGCAGCCATAGCGGTATCGTAAGCCTTCTGGAAGTAGCTGTTAGCCTGGCTGGCATCGCGGCTGCACTCTGGGAAGGTAGGAATGTTGTTAGGATTCTCCAACCACCAAGCGTAGGTAAGATAAGCCTTTGAGAGATACAGACGAGCCAGGTTCTTGGTAGCAGTACCTGTGAGACGTGGGTTCTCAGGAAGCTCGTTAACAGCCTTCTCGAGGTCAGCGAAGATAGCAGCATAAACCTCAGGAACAGTGTTACGTACAGAGGTACGAACGGTAGAAGTGTTGAACTTCAGTTCGCCAGCACCCAGATCGAGGGGCACACCACCGTAGGTCTGCACCAGGATGAAGTAGTCGAATGCACGGAAGAAGTGAGCCTCGGCGAGCAGAGCTGGATCGATACCAGCCTCAGCACCATTCTCGATAATACCGCTGGCGGTATTGATGTTTGCAAACAGGGTACCCCATGCGCCACCAGCAACGGTGCTTGAAGGAGTAACAGAACCTACACCTGAGAGGTCGGCATCCTTAAAGTTACCATCGGCACTCTGTGCGTATGTGTACTCATCGGTACCTGTCTCGAGGGTGTTCAGGTAGTAACCGTTGCCATAGAAATAGCGCAGGTGAGCGTAGAGCGATGTCAGACCGCCCTCAATACCCGCCTTCGTATTGAAGAAGGTTGGGTCGAACTGGCTACGGGGCTGCTCATCGAGCACGTTATTGCAGGATGTCATGGTTGTAGAAAGACCACAGCATACGAGACCCGCAGCAAGAATATATTTGATACTTTTAGTTTTCATAACTCTTAATTCTTTAATGATTCATTAGAATGTTACATTAACACCGAAGATGAAGTTGCGGGTAGCAGGTGTGTTATAACCTACGATAGGCATTCTGTGACTACCGAATGAGTAACCTACAGCCGTATTCTCGTTTGACCAAGAGTTGGTCTCTGGATCAAGTCCGCTCTCGTTGTTGTATGGCGAGAAGAGAACGAATGGGTTCTGAACGGTAGCGTACAGGCGCAGACGGCTGATACCAAGATCCTTAACAGCCTGCAGCTTGTCGAAGTTGTAACCCAGTGTGATGGTGCGGAACTTCAGATAACCAGCATTGAAGTAACCCAGTGTTGAACCGTACTTGGGGTTATCACTGCTCTGGATACCACCTGGTTTTGGATACTTAGCACCAGTGTTGTTCTCAGTCCAGTAGTCAACGTCGATGTTGTTACGACGACCAGTAAGCATGTTCAGGTAACCGTTTGAAGAGTGGATAGCAGAGATGAGCTTACCACCAATCTGGAAGGCACCGATAACAGTCAGGTCGAAGTTCTTATAAGCAACAGTAGTATTGAAACCACCAATCAGGTCGGGCTCCATGCTCATGATCTGACGATCGTCAGGACCAATCTGGCGACTTGGTGTAACACCATCTTCCTTAAAGTCACCCTTAGAGGCATCGCCACGATACTTCACCTTAATCATACCTACGTTACCACCTGGCTCAAGAATATCCAGATATGGATCGTCCTTCTGCCACAGACCTACATATTCATAGTCGTAGATAACATCGATAGGATGACCAACGAACCAGAGGTTACCCTCATCGCGATCAGCACCTGATGCCAGCTCAACCAGCTTGTTGCGGTTCTGGTAAACGTTGATACCAGCCTCCCAGTTCCAACCATTCTTGTTGTCGATGATGATACCGTTCAGAGAGAACTCCCAACCCTTGTTCTGAGTCTTACCGATGTTACCGGTATAGCTGCTTACACCTGATGTATCAGGCAGTTTAACGCTCAGCAGGATATCGTTAGTCTTCTGAGTATAGTACTCGAACGATCCAGACAGACGACCATTGAAGAATGAGAAGTCGAGACCGAAGTTCCAAGTCTTAGAGTACTCCCAACCAAGCTCTGGGTTAGGCAGAGAGTTTACATAGTAACCTGACTTATAAGTAGAACCGAAGTTGTAGTTACGTGTAGCCAGACCACCGAGAGTAGAATATGGGTTGATAGACTGGTTAGAAGTCTCACCATAACCTACGCGAAGCTTCAGGTTGTCGATCCACTTCAGGTTCTCCATGAAGTTCTCACGGGCAATGTTCCAACCGGCACTTACTGCAGGATATGTGTGCCACTGATGACCCTTAGCCAGACGTGAAGAAGCATCTGAACGGAGGGCGGCTGAAATCATATACTTATTATCATAAGAATACATCACACGTCCCATCCAAGAAACGAGACCGCTCTGCCAGTAGTTATAACCAGTGAGGTTAGACTGACCTGTAGCCTTGTCGAGTGCATAGTACTGGAAGTAGTCGGCAGGAATCTCCTGTGCTGTAGCACCAGTCTGCTCGTAAGTAGTCTGCTCGGCAGAGTACATAGCAACAACATTCAGATTGTGCTTCTCAGCGAAGGTGCGGTCGTAGGTGAGCAGGTTCTCAACAGCCCAGTTACGTGTCTGGTTCTCGTAGATAGAACCACTGTTAACAGCATTGGCATCCTTATTATTAATACCTGTACCTGTGAAGCTACCGCTCTTAGAGCTGCGGAAGTTCAAACCAACGTTTACACGATAGGTCAGACCCTCAATCCATGGGCACTTCAACTCGGCGAACAGTGTGTTGTATGAACCGATACCCTTGTTCTCGCTCAACCATACATCCTTATCGCGCTCAACAGTCTCCTTAGTAACCACAATCTGGTCGTCGGCAGGCAGAGCGTTGTAACGCTTCAGGTTACCATCAGCATCGTATGGGCTTGACAGAGGAGATGAACCCAGTACAGCGTACATATTGTTCACACCCTGAGTTTTGCGATAGCTGTTGTTGGTGCTCAAACCAAAGCGGAAGTACTTACCAATCTTCTGGTCGAAGTTACCACGAACAGAGATACGGTCGTAACCCTCGGTAGGAACAACCGACTCGTCCTTATAGTAACCAGCACCGAAGCTGAAACTACCACCATTGGTACCACCAGCAACACTCAGGTCGTGGTTGTGGCTGATACCAGTCTGATAGTACAGATCCTGCCAGTCGGTGTTAGTGTTTTCGCTCTCGTCGAGTGAGTTCTGGTACAAACCAGCATACTGACGCATCTTTGAGAACGTAGGACCGTCCATCATAGGATACTTGTGGAAAACCTTCTTGAATGATACATATCCATTATATGTAACCTTAGCAGGTGCCCCCTGGTTACCCTTAACGGTTGTGATGATGATAACACCGTTAGCACCACGCGAACCGTAGATAGCGGTAGCAGAAGCATCCTTCAGGATATCCATCGACTTGATGTCGGCTGGGTTGATATCTGAAAGCTGACCCATGAATGGAATACCATCGAGCACAATCAGAGGGTCGTTACTTGCAGTCAGTGAGCGCTGACCACGAATACGAATCTGCATCTCAGCACCTGGCTTAGAAGATGTCTGTGTCATCAAAACACCAGCTACACGACCCTGCAGAGCCTGAGCGGCGTTAGTAGCTGCAACCTGGTTAAGTTTCTCACCACCAATGTTTGCAACAGAACCGGTAACGGCCTCACGACGCTGGGTACCGTAACCGATAACAACAACCTCGTTTACAACGTGGCCGTCTTCCTTAAGATTGATTTTTAAGTTATCGCCGGCCTTAACCTCCTGCGATACGTAGCCTACATATGATACAACAATTGTTGCACCTGGCTTTACATTAAGAGTGAAGAAGCCGTTGAAATCGGTAACGGTACCATTATTAGTACCCTTCTCCATAACCGTGGCACCAATCAGCGGACCCTGAGAGTCAGCTACATAACCGGTTGCCTGCTTCGTTTGCTGTACGGAAGCTACTGCTGCGGTAGCTGCCGAAGCCTGCTGTACAGGAGCCATGCCTAAAAAGCACAATCCTGCAACTAAGGCTGTTTTCTTTGCTTTGAAACTCATACGTTTGGTTTGTTAGTTAAAATTTAATTAATTGAATAAAAGAAAAAAATCTGCCGCAAAGATAGGCAGATTCTTTTTTAGAGGCTTTAACGTATGTTGCGTTTCGTTTCACTTTTGTCTCAACCGGGGTTTTTTAGTCCTTTTTGCTCAATATATTCGGTTGGAGACACTCCAAATTGCTTGCGGAACACCGTTGAAAAGTGTGCTAAGTTACTAAATCCAACTGAATATGCAACCTGTGTAACATTGATTTTTTGCTCCTCGAGCAGACGTACGGCTTGCTCCAAACGAATGTTTCTGATAAACTCGCTGACGGGGATTCCGGTGAGTTCCTTCATTTTTCGATGCAGCTGGGCGCGACTGATGCCAACACCCTTGGCCAGCATCTCAACACTAAAGTCGTTATCATCCAAATGTTCGTTCACCTCTTTCAGCACACGTTCCATCAGCAGCTCGTCGTTACCCTTAATAGGTTTCTCCTCAATCTTATCCTTGGGCTGTTGCAAACCCGAGTATTTGCCCTTCAGTCGCAGGTTGGTGCTAATCAGGTTGTTGATCACCATGTGCAACTCGTCCATATCAAACGGTTTGGCCAGGAAGGCGTCGGCACCTTTCTCCAAGCCCTCCAGACGGTTGGCCACAGCAGCCTTCGAGGTAAGCATCACTACTGGGATATGATTCAGGTTCATATTGGTCTTAATCATTCGCAGCAGCGTAAAGCCGTCCATCTCGGGCATCATCACATCGCTCACCACCAGGTCGAACTGCTTCTCGGATTCAGAAAGCAGCAGGCGCAGGGCCTCACGACCGCTGGTTACGGGGGTGATATGATAGTAGCAGCCCAGCTCCTGAGCGATATAGCGACCTATCTCCTCATCGTCGTCAACAATCAGTACCTGATAGCTATACTGCGAGCGCTGGCGTGTTGTCTTCTCTTTCTCCTCAACCTTCAGCAGCTCTTCTTCCTTCAGATGTTCGCAGCCCAAAGGCAGGTGAACGGTGAACACACTTCCCTGCTCGTCGCTGCGATTGGCGGCCTCGATAGTGCCATGATGCATCTCAACCACCATCTTGCACAGGTTCAGGCCGATACCTGTACCCTCGATATGCATGCTACGCGAGCTGGCACCCTGATAGAAACGGTCGAAGAGCTTGCGTGGGTCGCCCTTGATGCCCATACCATTATCAACCACCTGCAGGATAGCTGTCTGCGTATCGGTATCCTGGGATACACACACCTCAATCTCACCACCATCGTAGGTGTACTTAAAGGCGTTCGAGAGCAGATTGTCGACCACCTTATCGATGGCCTTACGATCGAACCACACACTGAGTTTATCGAGCGTAGGCGCATAGCGGAAGTTGATATGACGCTCGTTGGCTGTATATTCGTACGACTTGAGCAGGTTGCCCACATATTGTACCATATCGGTTTCCTGGCATTGCAGCTTCATCTGCTGGCGGTCCATCTTACGGATATCAAGTATCTGGTTCACCAGATTCTGCACGCGCTGGGCGTTATGCTCGATGGTCTTCAGCTCGTTGGTTACCTCTGGGTCGAAGTCGCGCTTCAGCAATTTGTGCAGCGGACTCATGATGAGCGTCAGCGGCGAGCGGATATCGTGGGTGGCGTTGATGAGGAACTTCATCTTATCCTCGTCCAACTCCCGGCGACGACGACGAACATAGCCCCAAACCAAGGTGCCAAGCGTCAGCAGTCCTATACATATATATATAATGTACGCCCACGAGGATCTGTACCAAGGTGCATGCACAATAATGTGGTAGATCTCGGTATCAGAATAAATACCGTTGTCGTAGGCTCTCACCTCGAGGATATACGAACCGGGCTGCAGGTGGGTAAACGATACCACGTTACGACCTACTTCGGTTTGTCCCCACTCGCGGTTGCCGTTCAATCGGTACTCGTAAATCACGTTCTCGGCATTGGCAAAGTTGAGCGACGAGAACTCCAACGCAAAGGTGTTGTCGATGAAATCGAGCTCGATGCGCTTGGTGCTGGGACGTGCCACACCGCCTACATAGACGCCTGTAAGCAGCACTTTGCCTATTTCGGAATTCTTTATCTGCAGATCGGCAGGATTAAACGAGGTGATACCATCGCTAAAGCCGAACCAGATGCGACCATCGTGGGTGCGCATAGCTGTACCGCTGACATACTCGCGACTGGCCAGACCATTACCGTAAAGATAGCTCACAAACTGCTGGTCGGCATGTTTGTACTGCCAAAGACCCATAGTAGTACTAATCCATAAGTCGCCAGCCTGATCCTGGATGATACCGTTCACCACCTTGTTGCTCAGCACTTCGGCATCGGGGAACGGTTTGGCTTTTTTCTCCTTTTCATCGTAATAATACAAGCCTGAATAGGTGCCGAACAACATCTTATGATCGTGCGTTTCGCAGACTGATTCGATGGTGTTATAATCAAGCAGCACCTCCCAGCCATACGAACGGAAACTATCTTCGGCAGGGTCGTAACAGTTAATACCCGAAGCCGAACAAATCCAGAGCTTACCACGACTGTCAAACAGCAGTTCTCTGATCCAGTCGTTATGCAGTCGGCCTTTCGGTCCGTCGCCATCGTACATGCTGAAATGGCGCAATTCATCGGTATTGGTATCGTACGAGAAGAAGCCCAACGAATAAACCGAGAAGAAGAGTTTGCCCTTTCCATCGTCGGTAATCGAGTTAACAAAGCCGCTCTTGAACGATGTCTTAAGCTGATACTGTCCGGTAAGAGGGTTGTAGGCATAAAGTCCAGCGTTGGTACCAAGCCAATAACGGCCCATTCCATCGCGGTATATCACATACGTACCATCGGGCGAGGCTGGATGAGCCACCAAGCGACCCGCAGCATCAAATCCGAATACACCGTTATTCTGTACAGCACACCAGGTCATACCGTTGTCGCCAGCACAGATAGAACTGAGCGAACCGCCTGTACTCAGGTGCTGATCGATGAACTTCCACGAGCGGAAGGGCGACTGGTGCTGGGGAATAAGCAGCAGACCGCGACTCTGACAACCAATCCACAGGTTCTCCTGATTATCCTCGAACAGCGCCCAGATGGTAGCTGTGTTCAAATCCAACGAGGCATTCTGGAACTCATAGCGGCGCATACGGCGCTCGCCACGAGGCACCCACCACAGACCATCGCCCATGGTGCCGATATACAGGTTGCCAGCCTTGTCGCACTTGGCGGTACGCAACACCAAGTCCTTACCACGCATCTCGCCTGGGTCGATATAATCGGATGTCAGCTGTCCGTTGCGATAGTAAAGCAGTCCGTGATTGCACACTATCAGCACACCGCCCTCGTAACCTACAAAACCGGTTACCATACCGTAAGGCGACAGCAGCTCCTCGATCTTACCTTTGGGCGAACGGCGGATAATGGAATTACCATGACCCGATTTCCAGAAATAGCCCTTTTGATCGATAAAAATATAACTAAAATAGTTTTTATCTGCCTTGGCGTAGCCCTCAACACGCTGCGAATTGTTGGTACGGGTATCTACGCGATACAATCCGTAACCGGCTGTACCAATCAGCAGGTGGTTGGCATCTTCCTGAATGATGGCATTGATACGAGGTATGCTGGTGGCACCTTTCATCTCAACCGAAATAAACTGGTTGGTAACAGGATCGAAGCGGTCGAGACCCAGCTGGGTACCCACCCAGAGGGTGCCGTTCACATCCTCGAACAGATACGATATCACATTGCTGCTCACAGTATTGGGGTTACCTTTCTCGTGCAGATAGTTGGTAAAACGGTAACCGTCGTATTTGTTCAAACCATACTCGGTACCAATCCAGATGTAGCCGTCCTTATCCTGGCATATCTGGGTTATCTGGTTACTCGACAGTTTCTCTGACGTGTAGAAGTGCGATTGACCAGAACTAAGTAGTGTAAATGTTGATAGTAATGTAAGTAGTAGATAACGGAACATTGTTTTTAAATTGAGGTTTACAAGTTATAAATAGAAGATGCTTTCGGGCCCCATGTTAAATAGCAGGTCTAACACCGACAGATTGGGCAGGAACCCATGTTTCTGGGCGTACACCTGATAATAGGGCTTAGGCGAGAAATCGGCATCGGGTGCCGGATGTTTAGGGTTGATGGCTGAACGGTAGTCAGTCAGATCTATTGGTTCGGGGATGAACTCAGTTGTTCGGGCCACTTGGGGCTGAATATCGATGAGTTCGCACATTTTCTGGCTGATGGCCTCGTTAAAATCTACCAGATAGTCCCATCGCTGCTCAAAAAACGGGCGGATGTCGTCCTGGTAATACTCAAAGAAAGGCGATTCGCCATAAGCGCTCTGCAGGGCCATCCAGTGCAGATGGCGCCAGTTGCCATGATCGCTGATGCGGATATCCTTGATAAGAGGCGATGTGCCACGCTCAACGGGCACGGTAAGGGCTTGCACACCATTGGTGGTGGCTATCAGGCAGCGGTTGCGATAGGTCTGCTTCAGGAAACTCTCCCACTGTTCAATCAGCACAGTGTCAGCCCGATGCAGCTTCTGATACCACTGCACCGGGCCGAAATAGGTTGTACTGAGCAAAACCTGCATGGTTCTACCTTATTTAATATTATCTACGATGTTACCGATACGGCTCCAGCGAATGCCGCCAAATCCGTTGCGGTCGGGATCGCTACTCCACCAGATGAAGATAGGCTTACCCACAATATGATCCTCGGGCACAAATCCCCAGTAACGAGAGTCGGCCGAATTATGACGGTTATCACCCATCATCCAGTAGTAATCCAGCTTAAAGGTGTACTCGTTGGCCTGCTTGCCGTTGATATAGATCTTGCCATCGCGAACCTGCAGGTCGTTACCTTCGTAGGCACGGATACAGCGCTCATACATGGGCAGGTTCTCAAGGGTGAGATTGATGGTGGCACCCTTCTTCGGAATCCAGATAGGACCGTAGTTATCGCGGGTCCAGTGGTAGTTACCGTTCTGTGGATACAGGCTCCATGTTTCGCGGTCGTAGTGGAAAGCGATGCTCTCCAGCAGGTCGCCGCATTGTTTCATCTCGCTCACTACGCGATTGGTAAGTGGCATGTAACCATTATTATTCAGCGATACCAGCTCCTCCTGGGTAATGCCCCACTTCTCCATCTCCTCGTCGGTAAAATGGCGCTTCAGGCGCAGTTCGTAGGTGTACTGCACGTTGTCGGGCTCCTTGTTGGCCTTGCCATCCAGATATACCACGTGGTCCTTAATCTGCAAAGTTTGTCCAGGCAATCCCACACAACGCTTTACATAGTTCTCACGACGGTCGGTTGGACGGGTAGCAATCTCGCCAAACTCCTGTGGGTGGTCGGCGATAATCTTCTTACCTGTCTCATAGATATCGGCGTACAGCTTCAGTCGCTGCTCGGCTGAAAGGTTATCGGGGTTGGGCATGTTGGGATAGTTGCCAACACCGTAGCCGTAGCACAGGTTGTAATATTCGGTCTGATACTGCAGGGCGGTACAGATGGTATCGCCGGCAGGATAGTTGAACACTACGATATCGTTCAGCTGCACGTTACCCAAGCCTTTTACACGACGATACTCCCAGTGTGGCCACTCAATGTAACTCTTGCACTCTACCACAGGCAGGGTGTGCTGGGTAAGAGGCATCGTCAAGGGTGTCTGAGGAATACGTGGACCGTAGCTTACCTTCGACACAAACAGGTAATCGCCAGTCAACAGCGACTTTTCCAAAGAACTTGATGGAATCACGTAGTTCTGGAAGAAGAACTGGTTGATGAAGTAAACGGCCACCAGCGCAAACACCAGGGCATCGATCCACGACATTACAAACTTAACGGGCTTTTCGGCCTCTTTCCACCATTGCCACTTTATCTTCTTGGTAATATACACGTCAAAGATAAAAGGAATTACCAGCAGTCCCCACCAGCTGCCAACCCAATACAGGAAGAGCAGATACAGCACCAGCACGCCAATAAACTTGACCCACTGCACCTTGGGGTCGAATTCTTTCTTTTTTACCATTATTGCTAAGGCTTAGAATTTAAACATATCGCTGATGGTGAGCAGTCCCTGATGCTGACTTGTGTACTCGGCTGCCAGCACGGCTCCCAGGGCAAAACCCTTACGACTGTGGGCATCGTGAGTAATGGTAATCAGGTCGGCATCGCTATCATAACGGATAGTGTGGATACCAGGCACCTCGCCACGACGGATATGATCTACACGCAGGTACTTCTTGTCGGTAGTATCCTCTTTCCAAGCTTCCTTGCGGTCGATATTGTCAACAATCTCCTCGGCCAGTGTGATGGCAGTTCCGCTGGGATGGTCGAGCTTGTGCACATGATGTGTCTCCTCCATCTCCACATCGTACTGTGGAAACTGGTTCATAATCTTGGCCAGATAGCGGTTTACGGCAGAGAAAATGGCCACACCGATTGAGAAGTTCGACGCCCAGAAGAGTGTTTTACCCTCCTGGCTGCAAGCCTTGCGCACCTCGTCGCCATGCTCGGTCATCCATCCGGTTGAACCACTAACAACTTTTACGCCCTTAGCCCACGCCTTAAGATAGTTGCCATAGGCAGCCTGTGGGGCAGTAAACTCGATGGCCACATCGGCCGATGCGAACTCAGGCGAATCGAAATCCTGCTGATTATCGATGTCGATAATACTTACAATCTCATGACCACGGTCGAGGGCTATCTGTTCAATCATCTTACCCATCTTGCCGTAGCCGATTAAAGCTATTTTCATAATTAATTCGAATTAAAACGCCGCAAAGATACTACTTTTTAGTCAACAAACACCCATTTTCAACAGAAAATAACTAAAAAATTTGCTGATATTAAAATAATGTCATACTTTTGCACCCTCAAAGGGAGTATAGAATTCTATTTCAGGAGATGAGAAAATCTATTTTTGACTTACTAGAACGTAAGGGAAAGCAGCCTGTCAGCATGCTGACGGCTTATGATTATCATACAGCCTGCACCATTGATGAGGCTGGAATCGACATGATTTTGGTTGGCGATTCGCTCGGCAACGTAATGCTGGGTTATGAAAATACACTTGCAGTAACAGTTGATGACATGATTCATCACGGTGCAGCCGTGTGCCGTGGTGCCAAGCAGGCTTTTGTAGTTATCGATATGCCGTTTATGTCGTATCAAGTATCGGTAGAGGATGCTGTACGCAATGCCGGACGCATCATGAAAGAAACTAACTGTCAGGCAGTTAAGCTTGAGGGCGGTGTGGAATATGCCGACCGTATCAAGGCTATCGTACAGGCAGGCATCCCTGTCGTGGCACATATCGGACTCACACCACAATCTGTTAATGCCATGGGTGGCTACAAGGTTCAGGGCAAATCGCTCGAACAGGCCAAGAAGCTTCTGGCTGATGCTAAAGCTGTAGAAGAGGCTGGTGCATTTGCCATCACATTGGAGTGTGTGCCTGCCGAATTGGCTAAGCTCGTCACCTCACAGACCAAGGCATTGACCATTGGTATCGGAGCTGGTAATGGCTGCGACGGCCAGGTGTTGGTTTATCAAGATATGCTGGGCTATAACAATGGCTTCATACCTAAATTCGTGAAGAAATATGCCGACTTGCACAGTGTGATGCTTGAGGCTTTTAAACAATATAAACAAGAGTGTGAAGAGCGTACCTTCCCAGCAGCAGGACATACCTATGCCATCAGCGAAGAGGTGATGCAGGCGCTTTTTGAAACGGAGTTAGAAGAAGTAAGAAGATAAGAAAATATGAAAGTTGTTAAGACAGTAAAGGAGGTAAGAGAGATTGTAGCCGGTTGGCGTAAAGAGGGCCTGAGCGTAGGACTTGTTCCTACGATGGGATTCCTACACGAGGGTCATCAGAGCCTCATCCGCAAGTCGGCCAGTCAGAACGACCGCACGGTGGTTTCGGTTTTCGTTAACCCCATCCAGTTCGGTCCTAACGAGGATCTGGAGGCTTATCCACGCGACTTGAACCGCGATATGGAGAAGGTTGAAGAGGCTGGTGGCAACCTGATTTTCAACCCCGAGCCCGCCGAGATGTATCCTGGCCACTTTACATCGTTTATCGATACCACCGAGACTACCGAGCTGCTTTGTGGTGCCGTTCGCCCCGTTCACTTCCGTGGTGTGTGCACCGTAGTAGGTAAGCTCTTTAATATTGTTTGTCCCGATCGTGCTTACTTCGGACAGAAGGATGCCCAGCAGCTGGCTACCGTTAAGCGTTTTGTGCGCGATCTTAACTTCCCCGTTGAGATTGTGCCCTGCCCCATCGTTCGCGAGGACGACGGACTGGCCAAATCGAGCCGCAACACTTACCTGAATGCCGACGAGCGCCAGGCTGCGCTGATTCTTTCAAAGAGCTTGAAGCTGGGTAAGGAGGCTATCGAGGCTGGCGAGCGCGATGCACAGAAGGTAATCGACATCATCCGAAAGAATCTGGAGACTGAGCCTATGGCTCGCATCGACTACGTTGAGGTGGTGGACTTCGAGAATATCCAGCGCACAGCCCGTATCCAGGGCGAGGTTCTGGTTGCTATCGCCGTTTATATCGGCAAGACCCGACTGATTGATAATTTCATCGTAAATATTTAAGATAGGTATGGATATAACGCTGCTGAAGG
Source organism: Prevotella sp. khp1 (assembly GCF_900102205.1). NCBI lineage: Bacteria > Pseudomonadati > Bacteroidota > Bacteroidia > Bacteroidales > Prevotellaceae > Prevotella > Prevotella sp. khp1. The sequence continues at coordinate 479,806 of NZ_FNJZ01000002.1, read as the reverse complement.
CAAAAATACATCGTGCTGTGGTTACCCAGGCCGATCTGGATTACGTGGGCAGTATCACTATCGACTCTGACTTGCTGCGCGAGAGTGGCATTCTGGAGTACGAGAAAGTGGAGATTGCCGATATCGACAACGGCAGTCGCTTTGCCACCTATGCCATTGCTGGCGAGGCTGGATCGGGCATTATCTGCCTGAACGGTGCCGCTGCCAAGTGCGTGAACGTAGGCGACAAGGTGATTATCATGGCCTATGCCACGATGACGCCCGACGAGGCTCGCGAACACAAGCCTACTGTGCTATTTGTAGATGAGCACAACAAGGTGGTTCGCAAGGCCAACTACGAGAAGCACGGCCTGCTGGTTGAACAGTAAAAACGTAAAATATATGCTGACGGGAAAGACCATCGTACTGGGCGTTACGGGCGGTATTGCTGCCTATAAGAGCGCCAATCTGGCTTCGATGCTCATTAAGCTGCATGCCGATGTGCATGTGATTATGACGCAGAACGCCACCAAGTTTATTACGCCCATGACGTTCGAAACGCTTACCAACAATAAGTGCATTGTTGATACCTTCGACCGCAACTTCTCGTTCGATGTCAAGCATGTATCGCTGGCCAAGCGCGGCGATCTTTTTGTGGTGGCTCCCTGTACAGCAAATGTCATCGGCAAACTGGCTCACGGCATCTGCGACGATATGCTTACCACCACCATGCTGGCCACTCGCGCTCCCAAACTGATTGCGCCCGCCATGAATACCGGCATGTGGGAGAACCCCATCTTACAGGACAATCTTACCAAGCTGAAGGGCTATGGTTATCATATCATCGATCCTATCATAGGCCGACTGGCTTGTGGCGATACGGGCACAGGCAAGATGCAGGCAGAAGAGGTGATCGTAGAGCATATACTATCGTTTATGGTCAAGGAAAAGGACCTTGCAGGCAAGCGCTATCTCATTACCGCAGGCCCTACACAAGAGGCTATCGACCCCGTGCGCTATATCACCAACCACTCATCGGGCAAAATGGGCTACGCCATCGCTAAAATGGCCCGTTTACGTGGTGCTCAGGTCACATTGGTGTCGGGTCCCGTTAACATCAAGCCTTTCTGTGGCGTAGATGTGGTACCTGTTAAGAGTGCAGCCGATATGTTCGAGGCTGTTACCAGCCGTAGCGCTGAGGCCGATGTGGTGATTATGTGCAGCGCTGTGGCCGACTACACTCCCGCCGTTTATGCCGACCAGAAGGTGAAAAAGCACGACGGCGACCTACAGATTGAACTCAAACGAACACAAGATATTCTTGGTTGGCTGGGCGAACATAAGCCCGCCAACCAGACTTTGGTGGGATTCTCGATGGAAACAGAGAATCTGATTGAGAACTCGCGTGCCAAGCTCCTGAAGAAGCATGCCCAGCTGATTTGCGCCAACTCGATTGCTGGCGGCAACACAGGCTTTGCAGTTGATACCAACAAGGTTACGCTCATCAGCAACCAGGAGGTAAAAGAGCTGCCACTCTGCTCGAAGGAGGAAACAGCCGACCTGATTATCGACCATATCCAAACCCTTGCGTAACGTATGCATATACTCATAGATATCGGCAATTCTACCGTGGTAGTTGCTTTGGCTGATGGCCAAGGTAACATCGCCGACACGTGGCGTTTCAAGACCAAGAAAGAAGAAACGGCCAGTTTTTATCGCTACGAACTGCGCCAAGGTCTGCGCAAATATGGTGTTGAGGCGGCTGATATCCAGAATATCACCATCTCGTCGGTAGTTCCCGAGGTGAACGACGATATGGCCCAGGCCATTACCGACCTGACGGGCTTGCAGCCCCATTTCTTCTCGATTGCCGATGCCCAGGGCATTATCTCGATAGATGTGGAATCGCCCGCCCAACTGGGTAAAGACCGATTGGCCGATGCCATCGGCGCTGCCTGCTGCTATGGTGTGCCCGCCATCGTCATCGACTTTGGCACAGCCACCACCATCGGCGTTATCGACGAAAACCGAGTGTTCCGCGGTGGAATCATCATCCCCGGCGTTAAAACCTCGATGAACGCTCTGAGCGCCCGTGCCTCGCAGCTACCCGCCATCACCATCGAGAAGCCTCAGCATCTGATAGGTCGCAACACCCTCGAGTGCATGCAGAGCGGCATTGTGAACGGCACTGCAGCCATGATTGATGGGCTTATCCACCAACTGCTGCCCACCCTAAACGGCGAACCCCACATCATTGCCACTGGCGGCATGTCGCGCACCATCGCTCAGCATTGCCACCACCAAATCACCATCGACCCCTACCTCCTCTTCAAAGGCCTCTTCCAGGCCAAATAACTTAAATCTTGTTAATATTCTAAAGTTTTAGAGTAAAATATTTGTTTGTTCTAAAAACTTAGAGTACATTTGCCAACGGTAATTCTAAAAACTTAGAATATGAAAGAAAAGAAACAATTGACTAAGGCTGAAACGCAAGTGATGAACATACTCTGGTCGTTGCCAGAGAGTAAGGGTTATTCGGCTGAGATTATGGAGAAATTCCCTGAGCCCAAGCCTGCTCTTACCACGCTGCTCACATTCTTGAAGATACTCAAGGAGAAAGGCTTTGTGAGCTCGGAAAAGATAGGAAAAGCACAGCTTTTCAGCACCACCATCAGCAAAGAGGATTACACACGCGCCTATATGAAAGAGGTGAAGAATACATTCTTTGGTGGCTCGTTCGCCTCGCTCGTTTCGTTCTTTGCCAAGGATGAGCAGCTGAGCGACGATGAAGTGAGTGAGATTATGGAAATCATAAAGAATCGCAAGTAATGACTGAATTTCTGACCTACGACCTGAAGGTAGCCGTGTTGATAGCGGTATTCTATTTCTGCTATCGTCTGCTGATGGAACACGAAACGTTTCACAGGCTTAATCGTATCGTGCTGTTATCGTCCATCGCACTCTCGCTCGTTCTGCCCCTTTGTGTCATCACTTTCCACGAAACGGTAGAGGTAGAACAAACCACAGCAACGGCTAATCCTAACCCACAATCGCCCATTACGGATATGCCAGCCGTAACAGCCGCAGATAGCGTGCAGATGGCTCCTGTTGATCAGTCAGCCGTTATCTTTGCCATCTTTATGATTGGTGTACTTTGTAGATTGTTCTTTATAGCCAACAGTTATCGGCTTTTGCGCCGAATTATTAGTGATAGTGAGCAACATACGTTGGAGGATGATGTAACGCTGGCAGTTGTCGACCTGCCTGTTGCACCGTTCTCGTGGATGCGTACCATCGTGTTAAGCCGGATTGACTACGATGAGCGCAACCCTTCGATACTTGCCCACGAGCGTGGACATATCCGCCTGCATCACAGCTGGGATATCGTCTTCGTCGAAATGCTTACGGCCCTGCAATGGTTCAATCCTGTGGTATGGCTCCTGCGTCGCGACCTGCGAACCGTCCATGAGTACGAAGCCGATGCATCCGTCCTCTCGTCAGACTCAGACGTGAGTCAATACATTCAACTACTGATGCGGAAGGCGATGGGTACAAAGGCCAGTATCCTAGCCAATGGCATCAACAACAGCACCATTAAAAAACGAATTTTCATGATGTTAAAACATAAGTCAAACAGGCGAGCATGGCTCAAAGCCCTTTATATCGCCCCCATAGTAGCAGTAACGTTGGTAGCAACGGCAAAGACGGTGACTGATTTTAAGCCCAAACCAGCCAATCCTGTTACGCCCGCCGCTGTCTCGAACGACACTTTAACCAAAAGTAACACACTCGTATGGATACTTACCGATGAGGAGAAAAAGCAAGCCAAGACAATAACTCCTGGAGCACCTGGCTCTATCAATATCAGCGCGGCTATACACGACAATGGTGTCAAGCAGAATTTCAATGGTTCCTGCTATATTGTCCGTGTACCAAAGGGTTGCTGGGTAGAAGACGACGAAGATTCTTGGATAGAAGTAAGCTGGGACAGATTCGTATTCGCAGGCAAGACCACCAAGATACAGCTCGATGGTGTACCTTTCGATGAGAATAGCGCGCCCAAATTGCATTATTCTGTCCTCAAGAAAATCGAAAACCACCGCAAAGGCAATGTCAACGTGGTAAATCTGATTACCAAGCCCGTATTCATTCCATCGGGTATAAAGAATAACGCGTCAAAAAAATAACCCCAATCATTACCATGCTTACCCCCTCGCCCGCTGAAGGTTTTCTTCTCTCTCTCCCCCAGCAGCGAGGGGCTTAAAATTACAAAAATGCCCCGCGTCGTCGCGACGAAGGGCACTTGAACTTAAAAATACGATAACGTTCTTATTATGTAATAAGTATCCGCATGAATATAAAAAACAGGAACTACCAGTTTCTGATACTGAACTGATAGTTTCCTGCTTTGGAACCAAAGGTTTAAATTCAACGGTTGCGGCTAGGCTGAGAGGTATTTCAGCTTCTTGAATACTCCTTTTTTATCTGTCACATCTGTCACAGATGTGGGTGCACCTACTTTAGCCACCGCTGATGTAAGTATTTTTCCATCCATGCTCCCGTGGCCGTTTTGTTCCCTTACTGGGAATAAATATTTCCCTAGTTAGGGCGCAAAAATTCCCTAACCTGGGAAAAATTGCGGATATTAAGTAGTGATTTTTGCGTGGTATTGTATTGTAAACTGTTTTTACCAAACTAAAGATTATGCTGACTGCGCAGGGATGAAAAAAAATGCCGTTTTTCTTGGATAGTATCTGATTATTTTCTATTTTTGCAACCGAGAACTATATATCCTACGTAGATGAAAAGAACTGAAATTGTTGACAGAATTAAGCAAGAGGCTCGCAAGATGGCCCCTCGCGTGCAGGTAATCCTATATGGATCGGAAGCACGAGGAGAGGCGCGTCCTGATTCTGATATCGACCTGCTTGTACTGGTTGATGCCGACAAACTGAGTTACGATGATAAAGACCGTATCATCGCACCATTCTACGACATAGAACTTACCACTGGCATCATCATCAGCACACTGATAATGCCCCGTAAGGAGTGGGAAAACCGACCATTCCTCACCCCATTCCAATATAACGTAAACAAAGAAGGTATCACACTATGAATACGAATCTAACTGATGAAAATTACGAGGCTTTGTCGCGTTATCGCCAGGAGCGAGCACACGAAACGCTTAGCGAGATACCTTATCTAAAGGAGCAAGGCTATTATAATACAGCCATCAACAGATTGTATTATGCCTGCTACTATGCTGCTGTAGCATTGCTTACCAAGCATCATATCTCAACAAACACCCATGCTGGGGTAAAAACCATGTTAGGCATGCATTTCGTATCAAAAGGGCTTATAACCAAAGAAAGTGGACGTGCATTTACTAACCTTTTTGATAGCCGTCAGCGTGGCGACTACGATGAGTTTGTGTACTCAACACTTGAGGAAGTAGATGAACTCTACCCCAAAGCCCAGCGTTTTATCGAAGAGATAGATGAACTATTAAAAGCTTAATGCCCTTTTCAAAAAATGGGGGTTTCCCTATCGCTTGGTAGGGGAACGGCTGCACGTTTTTATTTTCATAACCAAAAAGCAAGGGGGGCTCAGCGATTGAGTCCCCCATTCTACTGTGTGTTTTCCCCACACGATCAGCAGGCATCTGCCCTCTGATCAGAAATCAAGTCGGTAGAAGATGTTTGGGAATGCGATACCGCCATCGTCTATGCGGACATCGCGAGTTCCCAGGTCGAAGCGCTGGTACTGTGGCACCTTGGCGCCCAGAACGTTCAGACCCTCGAAAGCGATGGTGTGGCTCACCTTACGCTTGTTGATCTTATAGCTGATGGTGAGATCCACTACGCCTGTTGGATCGAAGCGCTTGGTGAATTCCTCGCCTTCCTTATAGATAGGATCATCATCAATGATACCCATGTTCACACGGGCACGCATCTGATCTACGTCGACAGGTGTGTAGCGCAGACCGCCCTGGATGCTGTACTTGGCACTGACGTTAAATACATTCTTGCCAATCATCCACTCCTTACCGGCCAGGATCTTGAACATGAAACCACGGTCGTACAGCTGGTTGCGCCATACCTTATCCTGTCCGCGATACTCTGCCTTATAGAGCGAGAAGTTGGTCTGTCCGAAGAATCCATGCGACATGTAGTGCTCCAAGGTGATGTCACCGCCATAGTTGCGGGTATTGCCCTTGTTCACCAGTGGCTCGTCGGTAAAGTTGTAGTAGCGGTTTGTCACACAATAGGTGCTGCCGTTTATGCCCACTGGCGTGTCGAATCCATACTCGTAGAAGGCATTCACGCGCAGTGTCAGGTTGCTGTTGAACTTATGCATGTAGGTGGCATGCAGGTGGTGTGCCTTGGTCAGTCCCAGGTCCTTGTTGACCAGACGGTCGTTGCCGTCGCGATAGAAGTAAGCGTCGAGCTTCTCAATCATTGAGTGCAGACCGTAACCCATCGAGAAACTGTTCTTCTCGTTTGGTTCCCACTTGAAGCTCACGCGTGGCTCAATCGAGAGGTCTTTCGAGAGCAGGAAGTAGTTGCCAGAGATACCTGCTGACAGGCTGAACTTGTCGCTCAGGTTAAAGATGTTATGCCAGAACAGGTTGGCCAGTCCGGTGTTGTCCTTCATCTTGGTATATTCAGTCATGGGGTTCACCGTGTCGTAGAGCTTGTCGTGCGAGCGGTAGTAGAGATTGAAGAAACGATGCGAGTATTCACCACCGAACTGTGTGAGCCACTTGCTGGTGACCTGCTTCGAGAGCTCTGTGTTGAATACCAGTCGGTCTTCGTTCATCTGCTGCTGGCTGAAGGGGTACATCTTACTCTTTGGGTTGTTGGGATCCTCGTATGCCAATGGCTGCTTGATGGTACCATTTTCAGTGCGTGCAAACCCATAGTAATGCATGTTGCTCTTCAGGTGCTGCATATTGTAGGCCACAGTGGTGCGCCAGGTCCACTTGTTGTTGAAGTGGATTTTGTGAGATGCACCTGCCAGAATCTGCGTCAGTTTGCTGTCATTATTCGAAGCGTCGTAAACCGAATGCGCATCTTCAATCTTCAATGGGTCGTCGTGGTTAGTATCAAACAGACCTAAACCGAAAATAGAGAAGGTACCAGCACGCTTGGTGGGGAAGTTCAGCTTGACTGAGAAATCTTGGAAGCCCATGTGCGAACCCTCAGTGTCAACCAGTCCCAGTTTATCTACCAGTGATGTGAAACCATATCGGTAGTTGATGATGTAGCTGCTGTTGTTCTTGCGAGAGATAGGACCCTCGAGTGTCAACTCCTCTGATACGGTACCAATCTGCAGGATGTTCTCGTGCTTGGAGTTGTTTCCCGAGCGCATCTTCACGTCGAACACACCACTCAGGGCATTGTTGTAGTTGGCGTTGAAGGTCGAAGTAAAGAAGTCGCTGTTGGCAATCACGTTCGAGTTCATACCGCTCACCAGTCCGTAGCCAGCATTCCACATATCGTTAAAGTGGTTGGGTGTAAACACCTCAACGCCCTCAATGCGGTACTGCATGCGCTCGGGTGCATTACCATGAATCGAGAGTCCGCTACCGCCAGCATCGCCCGATACGCCTGCAAACGACATCACCAGTCGGGCCGGGTCGTTATAACCGCCTGCAAATCGGCTGGCCTCTTCCATCGAGAGCATCACACCACCGGTGAGTACCGACGGGTTAACGGTGGCCTCCTTGTTTACACGGGGCTTAACCACCACCTCCTTCAGCTCGGTGCTGTTCTCGCGCAGGGCAATCTCCAGCACTACCTCCTTGGGTCCCGAAATCAGGATTTCCTTCATCACACTGGGCTCGTAACCAATATAGTTGGTCTCGATGGTGTAACGTCCGCCCTTGCTTATCTTGATGGTAAAGTTACCATCCATGTCGGCAACAGCAGCCGCATTCTCTAATTCTGCAATTTTTACCGTAGCACCAATCAGCGCTTCGCCCGTAACGGCATCTTTTACAGTTCCACGCAGGGTTTCGGCCTGCACGCTCATAGTTCCGCAAAGTAAAATAGCGGTCGACAAGAGGTTAATAATCGTTGTTTTGCTCATAAAAATAATTGTTTTAGATATTATAAATTCTGAAATTCATCTCACGATGTACGCTGCAAATATACAACTATTTTTTATATAATGCAAAAAATAATGAAAAAAATTTTTGGAGTTGCCTGATAGCAAAAATAAGGGAAACTAATGGTTGCGGCTGGGGAAACTGGCAGTTCCTTGCGGGGAAACTACCGTTACAGATGGTTGATGATTTGCTGCAGATCCTCGAGATATTGGCCGGCATGACCGCCATCCATCTGGGCATGATGGAACTGCATGGAGATGGGAAGCCACACCTTGAACCAACTTTTGCGATAGCGACCCCAAGCCAGGAAGGGGTTATTGAAAACACCCGTGTACTGGTTGACGATGCTGTCGAGCTGGGTGGCCGTCATAGCCGAGGTGCCGATAATCATCGCCTCCTCATCAAAGGTGCTCTCGCAGGTGTCGATGGCCGTCTGCGTCATCCGATCGTAATCGGCTGCAAACTGATTAAAATCATCGCTATAGGGCACATCGCACGAACAGATATCGCCATTTTTGTGGTTCACAATCACGTTGATGGCCAGGCGGTCGTACTTATACAGCTTGCCATTCTCGGGCAACAGATAGAACTCTGGTCTATCTGCGGCAGCACGCCCCATGCACCAGCACAGCAGCGTGTTAAACTTTACGCCCCTGCGCTTGCACACCTTATACAAACGCGTTACATCGAACGTTTTGGTAAACGTAACCATAGGCACGGGCGACTTGATCCAAAGCCCAAAAGCCTTAGCCCTGCTGGTATCCTGCGGATTAACTTCTTGTTTCATCTATTTTTATCTATATACATCTTCTTTCTTAAGCTCAACCACCTTGCCGTAGCGCTCAAGGGCTTTCATATCGGTAAGTTTCTTGTCGCCGATAATCATCCACACGCGGTTGTTGTTGCCTGCAATGTGCTGCTGGTGGAACTGGATGATGTCCTGAGCTGTGATACCAGGCAGCAGTCGGGCTTTGGCGGCATTGGGGTCGACAGTATTGCCCAGCATGTGCTGATTGGCCACGAAAGCAGGCATGTTGCGGAAGGTGGGATAGCTATTCTGTATGTCGTTGAGCACACTTTGGCGGGCGGCATCCAGATTATTCTCCTTCATCGGCATATGGCGCAGCAGCGAATCCACGGTAGCAAGGGCTTCCATCGTCTTGTCGGCCTGGGTTCCAGTGGCTGTGATATAGCCCAGAACGGCATCAGGATGCTGAGCAAGACTGGTGGTATAGGCACGGCCGCCAGTGCTGTAGGCCAGCGAACGGAACTCGCGTACATTCTGGAAGAGAACCGACGACATGCTGCCACCGAAATACTCGCCAAAGAGCGATAGTTTAGCACGATCGTCGGCTGTTGATAGCGGACTGATGGCATCGAAACTTATCACATAGTTCTGGCGCGATTTGGGTACGTTGTAGAAGTAAACCATTGGCTCGGTGTACTGCTGCAATGGGCGGAAGGTATCGGCCTCCTTGCGTGTACAGTTGCTCAATGGCAACGCCTGCTGCGCTGCTGCAGCCACCTCGGAGATAGTCTTGGTGCCGCAATACAGCAGCTCGCAATCATACTGCTGCACCTCGCGGAACAGGCTGAGCAGGTCTTCGTTCTTAAGTGCCATTATCTCACTCTTACTCAGCTGGTTAAGATAGGTCGACTTGCTGCCATACATCACATATTCGCGCATAGGGGTGAGCACATCGTCCTTCTGTTTACCAAAGCTCTTGCGGTCTACCTTATCTTCGTCCTTAGCGTCGCTCAGCGCCTCGTCGTCGCCCTTGGCCGATTGCAGGAAGTGGGCCAGCAAGCGGAGTGCTGGTTCGAACTGCTTATCTGGACCTGTAAGGCTGAACACAAATGTATGGCTACCGGCATTTATTTCCATCGTGGTGTTTATCTTCTGCCAAGCCAGCTCCAACTGTTGTTTCTTGAGCGAATCGGTGCCTAGCGACGAGAGATAAGAGCCGAGTACGCTGAGTGCTGGTGTGTGCAGCTTACCATCCTTGAAACGCAGGTTAAACGTAAAGATGTCGTTGATAGGATTCTGCTTATAATATAAGGTGGCGTGATCGCTTAGCTGTTTGGTATCTACAGCCGTCTGCAGGTCAACGGTACGTATTTCGGTCTGTATTACAGGTATCTGTTCCAGCTGGCGGGCAAAGTCCGACTTGGCATCAGTATTCTTTGGCTGAATGGGCTTATAGCCAGGCTGTTTTAGCGTTTCCTTCTTAGGTGTACCATACTTCTTTACCAGCGTTATGTAGTTGGCGCCGTAGTACTTCTTGGCGGCGGCTACCACATCGGCCTTGGTAAGGCGCTTAATTCTTTCGATTTTATCGAGCGCATCCTGCCAGGTCTTGCCTTTCGAGAACAGATCGACCAGCAACTCAGAACGGCTGCTGATGGTTTCCAGACTCTTCTCAGCACTCATCACCTCCTCTTGTTTCAGGGCCTCAAGCTGACTGTCGCTAAAGTTGCCATTAATCACCTGCTGAATCTGCTCCATCACGCGTCCTTCGGCAGTTTTCATCTTTCCAAACAGCTTGGGGATGATGAGCACGGCTGTACCTGCGGCATCGTCGAACCCCACATTCAGGGCGAATGATGCCATCACCTTATGCTCGTTCATCAGCGAGTCGAGCAAACCAGCTTTGCCATTAGAAAGCAGTCCGTTGGCCAGTTCCAGAGCATTAGCATCGGGCTCGTAATCGGTAGCGCCCTTGAATACCAATGCCTCAGCACCAATAAGCGGTATGGGGAGTGTAACCTCCTGTCGTTCGCCAGCCTGAATCTCTGGCATCGGACTATAACCGCGCTGTGGCACAGGGCCCGTCTGCACACGACCAAACGTCTTTTCAAGCAGAGCGGTCAAGTCGTCGCTGGGCGTAATGTCGCCACAGAGAATCAGACCCATATTCGAGGCCACATAGTATTTCTTGTAGAATTCGGCCATATCCGACAGGCGTGGGTTTTTCAGATTCTCAGTAGAACCAATGATGGGATAGCCATAAGGCTGAGTCTTGAACACAGCACCCATCACTTTATCCATTGCATCGCCCATTCCATCGGCCGAACGGTTCTTTTCTTCGTACACATTCTCCAATTCGCCCTGGAATCCGCGATATACGGGGGTAATCAGTCGCTCAGAGTTTAACCAGCACCACTGCTCGATGAAATGGGGCAGAAACTCGTTGTGATAGAAAGTCATATCGTAGCCAGTGCCCGCATTCAGACTGCTACCGCCATACTTTGATATCAGACGGTTGAACTCGTTAGGAATCACATAATCGGCAGCTTTCAGGCTCAGCTGGTTAATGTGCTGCTGAATCTGCTTTCGCACGTCCTCATCCTTGGTCTGCGATAACAGGTCGTACTGGGCAGAAATGCTATCCAGCAGAGGTTTTTCGGCTGTGTAATCGATGGTACCCAAGCGGTCGGTACCCTTAAACATAATGTGCTCAAAGTAGTGGGCAATACCGGTATTAGGACAATCCTTGGCGCCAGCCCTAACCACAACGGCACCAAACACCTTGGGCTGCGAGTGGTCTTCGTTAACCCAAACGGTCATGCCATTACTAAGTTTAAACTCCTTTACATCGAGTTGTGCCGTTGCTGTAAGTGCAACCACGCAAGCGAAAATGGATAATGCAGTTCTTTTCATACGTCCTAATAGTTAAAATTTGGGTGCAAAAATAGTCTTTTTTGTTGAGTAAAAAGAATTTTTACTACAAAAGTTAATATTTTTTTGTACCTTTGCAGCCATTATGAAGATAGTTTTTATAGGATCGGGAAATTTGGCCACGCAGCTGGGACAGGCCTTGAGCGAGGCTGGGCAGCAGATAGTACAGGTGTTTAGCAAGACAGCAGAGCATGCCGGCGAGCTGGCTACTAAGTTGAACTGCGATTATACCACCAACATCGATGAAATAACCGAAAATGCCGATATCTACATCATCTCGGTAAAGGACGATGCCATCGCCACACTGGCCGAAAAGGTGGGTAGCAAGGCGCAGCAGGCCATCATCGTTCACACAGCGGGCAGCATAGCGATGGAGGTGCTGCAGCCATACGCACAGCACTACGGGGTGCTGTACCCGATGCAGACATTCTCGAAGAACAAACCCGTGGATTTTAAGCCGATACCTTGTTTTATCGAGGCTTCGGACGATGCCACGCTATCCGCCATCCGCACGCTGGCCGAGAGCGTATCGCAGAATGTGGTGCCTGCCACATCGGCACAGCGCAAAAAACTGCACCTGGCAGCCGTGCTGGCCTGCAACTTTACCAACCATTGCTACCGACTGGCCGAAAAGGTGCTTGAAGAGGAGCAGATGGACTTTAAGCTATTTCTGCCGCTTATCGATGAAACGGCACGAAAAGTAGCCACGCTGAGCCCGAAACAGGCACAGACGGGACCCATGATGCGTTGGGATACGGGCGTGATGCAGATGCAGATGGAGCTGCTGAACGACGAACGCACCCGACAGATTTACAAGCTGATGGCCGAGAGCATTCACGAGGATGCTACAAAATAAGATGGTAGGTGCCACCAGCCATCGCTTTCACCACACCTTTCATTTCGAGTTGGAAAAGCAGCGCCGTAACCTGACTGATAGACAGGTTGGCATGCACACTCAATACATTTATCTGGAGATCGTTGGTTTGCTGCAGCAGACTGACGATTTTCTGTTCTTCGGCCGATAGTTCGGGGAACAACTGGCGCTCGATACCTCCTGCCAAAGCCTGCTGGCGGATAATATCATCCTGCCAACCCATAGCCTCAACAAAGTCGGATGCGCTGGTAATCAACTCGGCAGCCTTATCGCGGATAATATGGTTGCACCCCTCGGAGTAAGGTCGGCCCACATTACCTGGGAACGCAAATACGGGGCGATTGTAGCTCTGTGCTATCTCGGCTGTAATCAGACTGCCACCTTTTGCGGCACTCTCAATCACAATGGTAGCATCGGCACAACCAGCCACAATGCGGTTGCGGCGCACAAAGTTTACCTTATCGGCATTGGTTTGGGTCATAAACTCCGTCAGCAGTCCGCCATGGGTAGTCATCTCGGCAGCTGTGTCGCGATGGTGATAGGGGTATATCTGGTCTAAACCGTGAGCCAGCACACCCAAGGTCTGATAGCCGTTCTCGAGGGCGTTGCGATGGGCGCAGATATCCACTCCATAAGCCAAACCACTCACAATCAGCACATTGTGGCACATCTCGTGCAGCTCGCTGATAAACCTGCGCGTGATATCCTGCCCGTAAGTGGTGATGTGGCGCGTGCCTACGATACTGATGATTTTCTGCTGGTTCAGGTCGGCATTACCCTTATAGTACAGCACCAGCGGCGCATCGGGGCACTCCAGCATGCGCTGGGGGTAGTCGTCGTCGAGTGGCGTAATGGCGCGTATCTGGTGCTCCTCCATATACTTCAACTCGTAATCGGCCCGTTTCATCGCGTCGCCCCAGTCCTTCAGGGCGGCAACCAGGCGTGGCGAGCAATCAGGTATCAGGTCGGCCACCTTGTGGCGGTGTTCGTATAGTTTCTGGGCGCTACCAACGGTTTTGTACATCTCTAACGCCAGCTGGAAGTTAAAGTTAGTAAGGCGTGTAAGCGCCATTGCATAGAATATTTCCTGGTTCATAAGTGTTTATTTGCGTTTTAAGTATTCGTAACCAAAGCGACAACGCAGACAGTCCTTCTTGTCGCAATACTCCTTTTTTAGCTGTATGAGCGCCTGCGAGTCGCCAGCCGACTTAACGGGCAGTCCCACCTGCTGCCACATACGGATAATGTGGTTGTTCTCGGCCTTGAGCTGCTCGAGGAATTCGAAGGCCCTATCGCAAAGCACCTCTTTCGACTGATGGCGGCCATAGGCAAACAGCATGGGGATGGCGGTATTAATCATCAACAGATTGATGGAGCCAACCGACAGATGTTTGGCGTTCTTAGCGCTCTCGGAGCCAAAGGTGTAATGGGTTTCCCAATAAGGCGTAACCTGCGAGCTGAGCACGTTCTTCAATTCATCCAGGGTTTTGCACTCTATCAGCTGACTTAAGCCTGCCTTCTGCTGATAATACAGGTTGGCCAACTGCGCCAAGCGGATGTGAGGGAAGTTCTGCGGGCGCAGACGGAGGAACCGCCACAGACGGAAATCAATCGGCTTCATCGAGAATTTATGCGCCAGATACTGGTACTCGTTGCGCAATCGGGCAAAGTAGCCATCGTTGAGCGCCTCTTTCTGGTAGCACTCGGGCACAGCATCCAGCTCCAGCAATCCTGCCTGACCGAAGAAGACGGCCTCGATCTGAAACAAATCGTCGCGATGGTGCGCCACAGCACTCAGGGGCACATTCTGCGCCCACTGTTCGAACACATCGCCATTAATGCCAAAGCCGTAGTTGCGGGCCAACGTGGTAAAATAGCCATCCTCCCACGAGCCGTTGCAACGCTCTACACGGCGACGGATATCGGACGTTTTGCGCTCCAGGCGCTCAACCTGCAGGGCTGCCATCCACGAGTGAATAGTGAGCGAGGGCAGATCGGGTATCACCTTATAACAGGCCGGATACTCCTCGGTTTGGCGCAATTCATCGTAATGTGCCTGCACATGCGGCGGTACATCCAGCTGCAACTGAGGTACGTACTGGCCGTTGCTCTTCATCACTTCGGTATCCAGTTCCCTGGCTACATGCAGTATCACATTGTCGTAATCGCGGTTCTTGTCGTGCCCATGCACGTACCAGTCGCTCGACTTGTCGTGAATCTCAACATTGCCCGCCCACATAGTGCCATTTATGCGAATCTTAGCATTCACAAAATCGGGCCCGGCATCGCTGTTGTGCTTGCCCGGATCGATCACCTCAACCAGCATACCATCGCTTGTGAGCAGCTCTTTCAGCGGAAAAAGCTTCAGTTTCCAAGTATAATGGAGTAATTGTTCCATATGGTTTATTTAGCTATAAGTAAAAATTTGTGCACAAAAATACATGATTATTTGCAATCTGCCAAATAATATCAGAAAAAATGCGTAACTTTGCACCCGAAATGAAGATAGGCGATATAGAATTTGGACAAAATCCGGTGTTTTTGGCACCGATGGAGGATGTGACTGATATTGGTTTCAGACTGCTTTGCAAGCGGTTTGGAGCTGCGATGGTGTATACTGAGTTTGTAAGCGCCGAAGCGCTGATACGCGATGTAAAATCTACTATCTCGAAGCTCACCATCAGCGATACCGAGCGCCCCGTAGGCATACAGATCTACGGTCGCGACGTAGAGGCGATGGTTGAAGCAGCCAAAATCGTGGAACAAGCCGGTCCGGATCTGATCGACATTAACTTCGGCTGCCCTGTAAAAAAGGTGGCAGGCAAAGGCGCAGGTGCAGGTATGCTGCAGAACATACCAAAGATGCTGGAGATTACCAGCAAGGTGGTAGATGCCGTAAAGCTCCCCGTAACGGTGAAAACACGCCTTGGCTGGAACCACGAGCAACTGATTATCACCGAGTTGGCCGAACAGCTGCAGGATTGCGGCATTAAAGCGCTGACTATTCACGGCCGCACACGCAGTCAGATGTACACAGGCGAGGCCGACTGGACGCTGATTGGCGAGGTAAAGCGCAACCCACGCATACATATTCCTATTATAGGTAACGGCGATATTCACAATCTTGACGAGGCCGACGAGGCATTCAAGACCTACGGCGTAGATGCCATCATGATTGGTCGCGCCACGTTCGGCTGTCCTTGGATTTTCAGTCGCGAGGAACTCGACTTCAACCAGAAGCTGGACATCCTTGAGGAGCTGCTGCGTATCAACGTGGAGCGTATAGACGAGAAACGAGGCATCCTCCATACCAGAAGACACCTCGCTGCTACACCTATATTTAAAGGAATTCCCGATTTCCGACAGACCCGTATCGCCATGCTGAGAGCCGAGAAGATGGACGAGCTCTTGCAGATACTGGAGGATACACGAAAGCTGTTGGGATAATCCTTTCTTTTTCTTTAGAACCAACCCATGAGCGAACGCAGATAGGCTGTGAGTTCGCCAGCCATCTTTTCGTCCTGATACACATTGGGATGCCAATCGTTGCCATACCACTCGTCGCCGGCGATGGGCGCCATATCAAAGCGGTAAACCTCGTTATCGCCAGCCTTCTTGGCTTCGGCAGTCACCTCGTCGAGCAACTGCTTCACCTGCTGCAACTCCTTGTTATACAGCATCGAACCCGACAGGAACACAATCTTAGCCTTGGGGTTATGCAGGCGCACCATCTGTAGCAGCTTCTTGTAGTTCTGCTTCAACAGCTTCAGGTCGTAGTTGTTGGTCGAAGTATCGTTGGTACCCAGATTGATGCAGATCACATCAGGCTGATAACGGCCGAAATCCCATTTTTCGCGCAAGAAAGTAGCCTCGTGGCGCAGTTCCGGCTTCCAGGCATAGCCGACATACTCGTACTGCACAAGCATGTTCGACTCGGGGTTGCCCGTCTTGGGACCGTCGTAGTTGCGATAAGCACCAATACCACTGCGAGCCACCACCCAGTGCTGGGCATTCAGATTGCGCGCTGTGATCGAGGCATACGAGTAATAATGGTTCTCGGTAGCATAGTCGAAATGCTCCTCCTTCTTCAATCCCTCGTTACCATAGCCGCAGGTAATCGAATTGCCGATGAATTCTATCTTTCTTGAAGGCAAAGCAGGCGCATCAACCAGCTTTTTGCCTTTATCGAGCACAAAACCCCAGAACTCGGGGAAAAACTCGTAACCCTCGATGGCATACATCAGTTTAACCGTGTGCACACCATCTGCCAGCGCTGTAGCCAGCGTTACCAGCGAGTCGCGATCGCCTCGAAAAGCCACCTTGAAAGGCTCGGCCTTATCAATCTGAGCCACAAAATAACCACTCTGCGGCTTGGCCAGCATGCGCAAAGAAGTGCCCTCGAAGGCAGCCACTATCTGCACGCCAGGAAAGTTGAACGCAGGACGCTCGGGGTTAGTAAAGCTGATACGTCCGGCATACTGAATGTGGGCATCAGTAGGTTTGATTACTTCGCCTTGGATAGGCATGGTTTTAATGGCCATCAGCTGTTGGCACAACATAGCTGCGAAAGCTATCAAAAACAATTTTTTCATATAATTTTTAAGTTTTGGTGGCAAAGTTACGAAATCTTTTTGTATCTTTGCCCCAATTAAACCATAAAATTTTAAATTATGCAAGCAGTAGGAGTATTTTTCGGCGTTATCGTCGCCCTCGCAGTTATCATCATCGGTTACTTTATTTCAACCCAGCGCAGCCTGGTAAGTCTCGATGAAATGTGCAAAAATGCCCTGAGCCAGATTGAGGTTCAGCTTAATTCGCGTTTCGATGCAGTAATAGCTTTGGCTAAAACGGCAGCACAGTATGCCAAGCACGAGAGCGAAACCATTATCCAGACCATCGAAGCCCGCGGAGGTCACACATCGGCCGCCACACCAGCAGGCATCAACGCCCAGTCGGATCTGTTAGGACAGATGATGAGCCGCCTGAACTTAGTGGTTGAGCAGTATCCAGAACTGAAAGCCAGCGAGCTTTACCAGAATGCACAGGCAGGACAGACCGAGTACGAGGAGAACGTACGCATGTCGCGTATGGTTTACAACGATACCGCTACCAAGATGAACCGCATGGTGCGCCAGTGGCCATCAAGCATCGTTGCACAGATGCTGCATTTCGATGTAAAAGACTATCTGAAGGTAGACAACGAGAAGAAAAAGGACTACCCCGATCTCGATGAAGCCTTTAAAAAATAAAGCGTGAAAAGTGAAAAATTATAAATAGCCACAGATTATTTTGTAGTCTGTGGCTTTTTTCGTAATTTTGCACACGAAATATGATGGACGAAGATTTCGATATTCGCGAAGAACGTTACTCTCAAGGCGAGAAGGACTTTGAGAACGCTTTACGACCGCTGAGCTTTAGTGACTTTAGCGGTCAGAAAAAGGTTGTAGAGAATTTAGAGGTGTTTGTAGAAGCTGCCAAGTATCGTGGCGAGCCACTGGATCACACACTCCTGCACGGTCCTCCAGGACTGGGAAAAACAACCCTCTCGAATATCATTGCCAACGAACTGGGTGTTGGTTTCAAGATTACCAGCGGACCTGTGCTCGATAAACCAGGCGACCTGGCTGGCATTCTGACTTCGCTCGAAAAGAACGACGTGCTTTTTATCGACGAAATCCACCGTCTCTCGCCTGTAGTCGAGGAATATCTCTACAGCGCTATGGAGGATTATCGCATCGACATCATGATTGACAAAGGTCCGTCGGCACGTAGCATCCAGATTGACTTGAACCCGTTTACGCTGGTGGGCGCCACCACCCGTAGCGGACTGCTTACAGCACCTTTGCGTGCCCGTTTCGGTATTAACATGCATCTGGAGTACTACGAGCCCGAAACGCTGCAGGCCATCATAGAGCGCTCAGCAAACATCCTGGGTGTACCCATTACCGAAGATGCTGCCCTGGAGATTGCAGGCCGTTCGCGTGGAACGCCACGTATCGCCAACGCCTTGTTGCGCCGTGTGCGCGACTTTGCCCAGGTGAAAGGCAACGGTACCATTGACACCAAGATTACCCGCGTGGCACTCACAGCCCTGAACATCGACAAGTACGGTCTCGATGAAATCGACAATAAGATTCTGCTTACCATCATCGATAAGTTCCGTGGCGGTCCTGTGGGCATCACCACCATCGCTACAGCTATCGGCGAGGATGCAGGCACCGTAGAGGAGGTATACGAGCCGTTCCTGATTATGGAGGGCTTTATCAAGCGAACCCCTCGCGGACGTATGGTTACCGAGCTGGCTTACAAGCACTTCGGTCGCAACCCTTATGGCGGAAACATTATGCAACCCAATCTGTTTGACTGATATGAGAACAGGAATATTTGTGGGGAGTTTCAACCCCTTTACAATTGGTCACGATTCTATCGTGCGACGTGCATTGCCACTCTTCGACCGATTGGTAATCGGCGTAGTTGGCGATAATGTTCACAAGCCCGATATGCCCAAAGCCGAGGAGCGTATGCAGGCCATCAAAGAGCTCTATGCCGATGATCCACGCATAGAAGTGAAACCCTATCACGGCTTAGCGATGGACTTTGCCAAAGCCGAAAACGCCCAATTCATCGTAAAAGGTGTGCGCACGGCGAGCGACTTTGAGTACGAGCAATGGCAGGCCGATTTTAATCGCCGCCTGGGTGGTATCGAGACGATTCTGCTTTATACTGAGCCTGAACTGGCCAGTGTATCATCGAGTGCTGTACGCGAGCTGCAGCATTTTGGCGTAGATGTAAGTGCTTATATACCGAAAAAACATTAACTATGATTATATACGAAGCAGAGGGAGTGAAATTCCCTAACATCAAGAAGCGAGAGACTACTAGCTGGATTCGCCAGGTGGCAGCCAGTTATGGTAAGAAAGTCGGTGAAATCGGCTATTTGTTCGTGAACGATGAGAAGATTCTCGAAGTGAACAATCAGTTCTTGGGTCACGACTACTACACGGATATCATCACCTTCGACTACTGCGAGGGTAAAACCATCAGCGGTGATATCTACATCTCTGTCGACACGGTGTTTACCAATGCCGACAAGTTCGGTCGCCCCTATGACGAGGAGCTGCACCGTGTAATCATTCACGGCATTCTGCACCTGTGCGGCATTAACGACAAGGGTCCCGGCGAGCGCGAAATCATGGAAGCCGCCGAGGATAAGGCACTTGCCTTGCTGAAAGAAGAAGAATAAGTTTTAAGGAAAGATATGAAGAGATTGATGATGACTGTGAGCTGCTGCTCACTGATGGTTGTCGCCCTCACGCTGATGAGCTGGAAGGCCGACGACACGATGACTAAGGAAAACGGGATGACAGTAATCAACACCACTACACTGGGCAAGGACGTACAGGGATTTCTGGGCGCTACACCGCTAAAGATATACATCCAGAAAAACAAGGTGGTAAAGATTGAGGCAATGAAAAACCAGGAAACACCCAAGTATTTCCTGAAGGTGAAGAAGCACCTGCTGGACAAGTGGAACGGCGTAAAGATTAAGGATGCCAAGAAGATGAAGGTTGATGCCATAACAGGCGCCACCTACTCATCGAAAGCAGTTATCGAAAACGTACAGTTAGGATTGGATTACTATTCTAAGCACTAATCACGGTGCTAAAGCCTATGGATATAGCCATTTATACACTCACTTCGGAGCTGCACGACGAGGCGGCTGTAGGAGCAGTTACTCAGGAGTTTCTGGGTAGCTTAGGGATTGAATACACGCTGAAAGGCAACGATTATAGCGATTACGGCACTCACACGCTGTCGGTCATTTATGTGCGCACAGGCGGTACCGAGGGTATTTTCAAACGCTTGCTGCCCCAGTTGCGTCAGCAGTCACAGGCACCTTTCTATCTGCTCACATCGGGTAAAAGCAACTCGCTGGCGGCATCGATGGAGATTCTCTCATATCTGCAGCAGAACTACCTGCAGGGCGAGATTATTCACGGAAGTGCCGATTACATCGCACGCCGACTGCAGACCTTACAGAAGGTGCAGGAAGCAAAACGCCAGCTGAACGGTGCCCGCTTGGGCATTATCGGCGAACCTTCCGACTGGCTGATTTCGAGCGTAGCCGATCCAAAAGCCGTAAAAACCAAGTTAGGTATCGAGTTGGTAGAAGTGCCCATTTCGGAACTGTTAGATGGTATCGACAAGGTAACCGAAGGCGAGATGCAAGATCGTATCTACCAGGCTCTGAAAACTATTGTAAACAAGCACAATCTACAAGGCTTTACGCTGCGTTGTTTCGACTTGCTCACAGCCGTACATAATACAGGTTGCTGGGCACTGGCCAAGCTGAATGCCGAGGGTATTGTGGCCGGTTGCGAAGGCGATGTGCCAGCCATGTTATCGATGGCTATCACCAATGCCTTGCTGGGCGTATCAGGTTTCCAGGCTAATCCATCGCAGATTAACCCCGAAACAGGCGAAATGCTGTTTGCACATTGCACCATACCATTGAATATGGTTGAGCGCTACGAACTGGATACGCATTTTGAGTCGGGAATAGGCGTTGGAATCAGAGGTTTCATGAAGGAAGGACCTGTTACAGTATTCAAGGTATCGGGCGATCTGAAGCGCAGTTTCATGGCCGAGGGCGAACTGGTAAGAAATCAGGCAAAACCCGGCCTCTGTCGCACACAGCAGATAATACAACTGGCTGATAATGAGCAGACTGCCTACTTCCTGACCCACCCCATTGGCAATCACCACATTATCACACCAGGAAAGAACCGCAAGCTGTTCGAAGACTTTATCGCATCATTATAAACAATGAACGAGGCCACGCTCGCATTTATCCGTAGTCATGCTAACGACGACGTACGGCAACTGGCACTTCAAGGCAAGAAGAACCCTGAAGTGGACATGACGTACGCACTCGACCAGATAGCAGGCCGGCAGAAAGCGCGCGTAAAAATACCATCATGGGCGGCTAACGACGGCATTGTGTATCCGCCTCACCTGTCGATGGAGCAATGCTCGAGCGAAGCCACAGCCCGCTATAAAGCCCAGATAGCCGGCAAAGGCAAAAGAATAGTAGATTTAACCGCTGGTTTTGGCGTTGATATGGCATTTATGTCGGTCAACTTTACCGAAGCGGTACACGTAGAGCAGCAGGCGGCATTATGCGCCATTTCATCGGCTAACTACGCGTGTTTAGGCTTACAGCATATCAACGTGGTTTGCAACGACGGTGTGGCGTATCTGCACCAGATGGAGCATGCCGATCTGATATTTATCGACCCAGCCCGACGCAACGAGCATGGCGGGCGCACCTACGGCATTGCCGACTGCACCCCAAACGTGCTGGAACTTATCGATGAAATGCTTGAAAAAGCCGATCGCGTGATGATAAAACTATCACCTATGCTCGATTGGCAGAAAGCCGTTTTGGACATCGGAAATGTAAGCGAAGTTCATATCGTTTCGGTGACCAACGAGTGCAAAGAGCTGCTCTTGGTAGTAGATCGGGAAGTCCAGAATCTAAAGGTGTTCTGCGTAAACGACGGACAGGTATTCAGTTACACATCGAGCGATGAAATCCGCAATTTTTATCAGCAGCCATCCAATCCCCGATATCTGTACGAGCCCAACGCATCGGTGATGAAAGCCGGATGCTTCCAACTCATAGCACAACGTTTCGGCATCAGTCAGCCCGATAAAAACAGTCATTTGTTCCTATCGGAGCAGATAATCCCTGATTTCCCAGGGCGCGGATTTGTGATTGAACGCACCTGTACGATGAACAAACGGGAACTGAAAACAGGCTTGGCAGGCATCGCTCAAGCCAATATCGCCGTGAGGAACTTCCCGTTATCAGTAGCCGACCTGAGAAAACGATTAAAACTGAAAGACGGCGGCGACGTGTATATTTTCGCCACAACAAGTGCCGAGAAAGGCCATCTGCTGCTGGTTTGCCGAAAAATATCATAATATTTTTTGTTATTTGCCACTTTTTTCTTATCTTTGCATCGTTTTTAAGCTTAACGAACAAAGAGAGAATATGTCTGCAGTAGAAATTAGAAAAGTCACGGATAAGAAAAGTCTTAAAGCCTTTATCGACTTCCACTACGACTTGTATAAGGGCAATCAATACGATGCGCCCAACTTGTTCAGCGACGATTTGCACACCCTGAGTAAAGACAAGAATGCCGCCTTCGAGTTTTGCGAAGCCGAATATTTCCTGGCTTACAAGGATGGCAAGGTGGCTGGACGCATAGCCGCTATCATCAATCATCGCGCCAACGATGCCTGGAACCGTCAGAGCGTGCGCTTTGGATGGGTAGATTTCATCGACGATTTGGAGGTGAGCAAGGCCTTGTTTGATGCCGCTGAGCAATGGGGCCGAGAGAAAGGCATGACAGAGATTGTTGGTCCGTTAGGCTTTACGGATATGGACCCCGAAGGCATGCTCATCGAAGGCTTCGACCAGATGGGCACCATGGCCACTATCTACAACTACCCTTACTACCCCAAGCACCTGGAACAGTTAGGCGGCTGGGAGAAAGACAACGACTACGTTGAGTTCAAGCTCATCGTGCCAAAGGAGGGCATCCCCGAGAAGTTCAAGAAGATTGCCGAGCTGGTAATGAAGCGCTATAACCTGCACCCAGCCCACCCCAAGCGCAGTCAGGTGTTTGGTAAGGAGCAGATTGGTCGCAAGGTGCTCGACGTGGTAAACAAGACCTTCGGACATCTGTACGGCTACTCACAAATGACCGAGGCTCAGATAGATGAATACCTGAAGATGTATTTCCCCATGCTCGATATGAACCTGGTTTGCTTGATTGAAGACTGGAACACACCCAACCACGACATCGTTGGTGTGGGCATCTCAATCACTTCGATGACCCGCGCGCTGCAGAAGTGTCGCCGCGGTCGTTTGTGGCCATTCGGATGGTGGCATTGCTTGAGAGCACTCAAATTCCACAAGGCCGAGTGTGTAGATCTGATGCTGGTAGGCATTCTGCCCGAATATCAGCAGAAGGGTGCCAACGCCCTGCTGTTCTACGACCTCATCCCACGCTACCAGAAATACGGCTTCAAGTGGGGTGAAACCAACGTTGAAATGGAGACAAACGAGAAAGTGCAGAGCCAGTGGCAGTATCTGGAGCACACTCAACATAAACGCAGAAGATGTTTCAAAAAGAATCTATGAACGAAGATAACAACCTGATTAATCCCAAAACCGTCAATTACGACGAAGGTAATATCCAGACCCTTACCGGTTTGGAGCACATCCGCTTGCGCCCTGGTATGTATATCGGCCGATTGGGCGACGGCTCATCAGCCGAAGACGGTATTTACGTGCTGTTAAAAGAAGTGTTTGATAACTCTATCGACGAATTCAAGATGAAAGCCGGCGATAGAATCGAAGTAAACGTAGAAGACAACCTGCGCATCTCAGTACGCGACTACGGACGAGGCATTCCACAAGGAAAACTGATTGAATCGGTAAGCATTCTGAACACCAGTGGTAAGTTCGATTCTAAGGCCTTTAAGAAGTCAATCGGACTGAATGGTGTGGGTGTGAAGGCCGTTAACGCGCTGAGCAGCCATTTTGAGGTTCACAGCTATCGCGAAGGCAAAGTGCGCAAAGCCGTTTTTGAATGCGGCAAACTGATAAGCGACGTTACAGAACCCTCTCAGGACGAGAACGGTACATACATCTACTTTGAACCCGATGCCACGAAGTTTGTGAACTACAAGTTCCACGATGAAATCGTAGAAAACATGCTTCGCAACTATACGTATCTGAACATCGGACTAACCATCATGTACAATGGTCGTCGCATTCTGTCGCGTCACGGACTTGAGGACCTGCTGAAAGACCGCATGACCAGCGATGCACTTTATCCTATCGTACACCTGCAAGGCGAAGATATCGAGATAGCCTTTACCCATGCAAACCAGTATGGCGAGGAGTATTACTCGTTTGTAAACGGACAGCATACCACCCAGGGCGGAACACATCAGAGCGCCTTTAAGGAGCATATTGCCCGTACCATCAAGGAGTTCTACGGCAAATACGAATATGGCGATATCCGCACAGGTATCGTTGCTGCCATCGCCATCAATGTAGAGGAACCGCTGTTCGAGAGTCAGACCAAGATTAAGTTGGGTTCGCTCACCATGTCGCCCGACGGCGGTGTGAGTGTGAACAAATACGTAGGCGACTTTATCAAGACCGAAGTTGACAACTATCTGCATATCCATCAGGATGTGGCTGAAGTGCTTGAGAATAAAATTAAAGAGAGCGAGCGCGACCGCAAGGCAATGGCTGGTGTAACAAAACTGGCCCGCGAACGTGCCAAGAAAGCCAATCTGCACAACCGCAAACTACGCGATTGCCGTATCCACTTCAGCGACGTGAAGAACGACCGCAAGGAAGAGTCGTGTATCTTTATCACCGAGGGTGATTCGGCCAGCGGAAGCATCACCAAGAGCCGCGATGTAAACACCCAGGCCGTATTCTCATTGCGTGGTAAACCCCTGAACTGCTTTGGATTAACCAAGAAGGTAGTTTACGAGAACGAAGAATTCAATCTGTTACAGGCTGCTCTCGACATCGAAGAGAGTCTGGACACACTGAGATATAATAAGGTTATTGTGGCCACCGATGCCGATGTGGACGGTATGCATATCCGCCTGCTCATCATCACCTTCTTCCTGCAGTTCTTCCCCGAACTCATCAAGAAAGGCCACGTTTACGTGTTGCAAACCCCATTGTTCCGCGTTCGTAACCGTAGAACAAAGATCAAAAACAAGAAGACCATCGCCGAAGCGGATGCTAAATCTGACAAAAAAAGCGATTTCATCACACGTTACTGCTATAGCGACGAAGAGCGACAGAAGGCCATCGAGGAGTTAGGACCCGATCCAGAAATCACCCGATTCAAAGGTCTAGGTGAGATTTCGCCCGATGAATTCGCAGGTTTTATCGGTCCCGACATGCGTCTGGAGCAGGTAACGCTGCACAAAACCGACCAAGTAGCTAAGTTGCTGGAGTACTACATGGGTAAGAACACTATGGAGCGCCAGAACTTTATTATCGATAATCTGGTGGTTGAGGAAGACCGCCCTGAAGAAGACATTTATGAATAAGACATTTGCCTCTTTGCTGCTGTGTATGGCATCGATGAATGCCCACGCGCAGTTCCGTATCAACAACAGCGATGACTCGCCTCTACGCAAGCTGCAGTTTGCCGAGATAGCCATCAGCAACCTCTATGTAGATAGTGTAGACGAGAAAAAACTGGTTGAAGACGGTATCAGAGGCATGCTAGATAAGCTGGACCCCCACTCTTCGTATCTAACGCCCAAGGAGGTGAAAGATGCCAACGAGCCACTTGCAGGCAATTTTGAGGGTATCGGCGTACAGTTTAACCTTATCGAGGACACACTGCTGGTTATTCAGCCCGTCACAAACGGTCCTTCAGAAAAGGTTGGTATCATCGCTGGCGACAGAATCATATCGGTAAACGATTCGGCTATCGCTGGCGTAAAAATGTCGAAAGAGGAGATTATGAAACGCCTGCGTGGTCCTAAGGGCACAAAAGTAAAACTGGGCGTTATCCGCCAAGGCATCAAAGACCGTCTTACATTTACCGTTACACGCGATAAAATCCCCGTAAAATCGGTAGATGCCGTATATATGATCCGTCCGCAGATAGGCTATATCCGCATTGGTAATTTCGGCGCTACAACCCATCAGGAGTTCTTAGCGGGACTGAAAACGCTGCGCGACCAAGGTATGCAGCATCTCATTCTGGATTTACAGGAGAATGGCGGCGGCTATCTGAAGGCTGCGGTGGATATTGCTAACGAATTTCTGCAGAAAAACGATCTAATAGTGTACACCGAGGGCAGAAAGGTGCCCAGAACCGAATATAAGGCCGATGGAAGCGGCGTTTTTCGTCAGGGTAAGGTAATTGTACTCGTTGACAGTTATACGGCGTCAGCGGCCGAAATTGTAACCGGAGCGATACAGGATCAGGACCGCGGTATTGTGGTTGGTCGCCGTACGTTCGGTAAAGGCCTTGTTCAGCGCCCACTCGATTTGCCCGACGGCTCTATGATTCGTCTCACCATCGCCCACTACTACACCCCATCAGGTCGCTGTATTCAGAAGCCTTACACCAAAGGCGAGAACCGCGACTATGCGATGGATGTGATTAACCGACTGAAAAGCGGCGAGCTGACGAATGCCGACAGTATCCACTTTGCCGACTCGCTGAAGTATCAGACATTACGCGAGCATCGTACCGTTTACGGCGGTGGAGGTATCATGCCCGACGAATACTGCCCGCTGGATACCACCATCTATACCAAGTTCCATCGCGAGTTGGCAGCTAAAAGCATCATCCTGCAGCAGAACCTGCGCTATGTGGATAATCACCGCAAGCAGCTAAAAAAGGCTTGGCCATCGTTCGCTGAGTTCAAAGAAAAGTATGAAGTACCACAGGATTTGGTAGACACCATTCTAAAGAATGGTGAGAAACAGAATATCAAACCCAAAGATCAGGCAGAACTCGAAAAGACACTGCCCTATTTGCGCCTACAACTCAAGGCCCTGATAGCACGCGATATTTGGGATATGAGTGAGTATTTCTCTGTATTCAACGAAGAAAACGCGATGGTAAAGCGCGCACTTGAGGTAATTGCTAAGCAGGCGTTTACAACCATCGATATAGATAAATTCCAAAAGACACTCGAGAACTGCGCCAACGGCTGCGTGCTGGTAGACGTACGCACACCTGAGGAATATAACGCAGAACACCTGAAAGGCGCAATCAATATCGACGTGAAAGATAGTCTGAATTTCATGAAAAAAGCAACAGACATGCTGCCAAAGGAAAAGACCATCATGGTATATTGCCGCACAGGCCATCGTAGCAGCATGGCTGCAGGAAAACTAGCAGCCGAGGGTTACAAGGTACTGAACCTTAAAGGCGGTATAACGGCTTGGAAAGAAGCCGAGAAAGAGACAGTAAAATAAGAATATGATATTAAAGTACGATGTAATTGTTATCGGAGGCGGTCACGCGGGATGCGAGGCCGCTTGTGCTTCGGCCAACATGGGCGCGAAGACCTGTCTGGTAACGATGGATATGAACAAGATTGCACAAATGTCGTGCAATCCAGCTATAGGCGGCATTGCTAAAGGTCAGATAGTCAGAGAGATAGACGCTTTAGGAGGTCAGATGGGATTGGTTACTGACGCCACTTCTATCCAGTTCCGCATGCTGAACGTTGGTAAGGGTCCAGCCGTTTGGAGTCCGCGTGCCCAATGCGATCGCGGCAAGTTTATCTGGGAATGGCGCCGTACAATCGATGAAACCGATAATCTGGATGTGTGGCAGGACCAGGCCGACGAATTGCTTACAGAGCCCATTTCAGGCTCTGAGAGCGGCGATATCCGTGCCGTTGGAGTACGTACCATCTGGGGCACAGAAATCTACGCCAAGAGCATTGTAATCACCGCAGGAACGTTTCTGAATGGTTTGATGCATATCGGCAGAAAGATGGTACCAGGCGGACGTATAGCCGAACCTGCTGTACCCCATTTCACCGAGAGTATCACACGTCACGGCATTACAGCAGCCCGCATGAAAACCGGTACGCCTGTACGTATAGATAAACGTTCGGTTCATTTCGAGGACCTGGAAGTACAGCCTGGCGAAACACGCCCCTATCAATTCAGCTATATGAATAAAGGTGGCGCATTAAAGCAGTTACCATGCTGGACAGTAAATACCAACGCCGAAGTACACGAAATTCTGAAGAGCGGATTGGCGGATTCACCGCTATATAACGGTCAGATTCAATCGATAGGACCGCGTTATTGTCCCTCGATCGAAACGAAGCTGGTTACTTTCCCCGACCGCGATAAGCATCCATTATTCCTGGAGCCAGAGGGCGAGGATACCAACGAGATGTATCTAAATGGTTTTTCGTCGTCACTTCCGATGGATGTTCAGATAGAGGCGCTGAAAAAGATGCCAGCCTTCAGAGACGTAAAGGTATATCGCCCAGGTTACGCCATCGAATACGATTTCTTCGATCCTACCCAACTGAATCATTCGTTGGAATCGAAGATAATAGATGGATTATTCATGGCCGGACAGGTTAACGGAACAACCGGTTACGAAGAAGCTGGCGGACAAGGAACCTTGGCGGGTATAAACGCAGCACTTAAAGCTGGCTGCGCTGCTAGCGATACAGCCAACAAGCAGTTTGTACTGCATCGCGACGAAGCATATATTGGCGTATTAATCGATGATTTGGTAACCAAAGGCGTTGATGAGCCTTACCGTATGTTTACCTCAAGAGCTGAATATCGCATTCTGCTACGACAGGACGATGCCGATGCGCGACTCACAGAAAAGGCGTATGAATTAGGTATTGTAAAAAAAGACCGCTACGATTGGTGGCTACAGAAAAAGCAAGCTATCGAAGAAATCGAAGCTTTCTGTCAGAACTTCGCCATCAAACCTCGTCTGATCAACTCAGCCCTCGAGGCTCTTGGCACTACCCCACTACAGTTTGGTTGCAAACTGTCAGATTTGGTTAACCGTCCACAGCTGAACCTGAAGAACCTCTCAGAAGTGATTCCATCGCTCAAAGAAGCACTTGATCGCCCATCCAATCGAAAAGAAGAGATAGCCGAAGCTGCAGAGATTCGTATGAAATATAAAGGTTATATCGAGCGCGAACGATTGGTAGCCGACAAGATGCACCGTTTGGAGAATATCCGAATAAAAGGTCGCTTTAACTACGAAGAACTGCAAGGTCTTTCTACCGAATGCCGACAGAAGCTGCAGAAAATTCAGCCCGAGACGTTAGCACAGGCTAGTCGCATCCCAGGTGTATCGCCCAGCGACATTAATGTGCTGTTGGTACTGATGGGTAGATAATGTTCCACGTGAAACAAAAGAATAGAACAAACAAGCATAACTCACTGATTATGAACAACAAAACATTGATTGACAATCTGCGTTGCATACCAGATTTCCCAAAGAAAGGCATCAACTTCAGAGATGTTACTACACTCTACAAGAATGCCGAGTGCATGAAGATTATGATGGATGAATTGGTGGAGCTTTACAAAGATAAAGGCATCACCAAGATTGTTGGTATCGAAAGTCGCGGTTTCATCCTAGGCGCTGCCCTCGCAGCCAGATTAGGTTGCGGTTTCGTGATGGCAAGAAAACCAGGAAAGCTGCCCGCTACAGTTATCAAAGAATCATTCTCTAAGGAATATGGTGTAGATACCATCGAGATGCACATCGATTCTATCGAGCCCGACGATGTGGTTCTGATTCACGACGATCTGTTAGCAACAGGCGGAACCGCCAAGGCTGCTTACAAACTTGTACAGCACTTCCACCCCAAGAAGGTATTCATCAATTTTATAATTGAAATTACAGACGAGGGATTACATGGTAGAGACGAGTTTAAAGGCATTGACCTGACAACGTTACTCACCATCTAATAATTGTTCCACGTGAAACACAGTCCCGCGAAACACCTTTAAACACTAAGGGTTCGCGGGACTGATAAATTAAAAAGGTACACAAAACAAAACGCGCAAACAAAGATGACGAAGGAAGAAAACGAAAAGCGATTAGAATATCTGAAGGGTATCGTACGTAGGTTGCCAGACAAACCTGGCAGCTATCAGTTTTACGACGAGGAGCGCACCATCATCTACGTAGGAAAGGCGAAAAGTTTAAAAAACAGAGTATCGAGTTACTTTCATACCGAAGTAGACAGATTCAAAACAAAAGTACTCGTCAGCAAGATATTCGATATCAGCTACACCGTAGTAAATACCGAAGAGGATGCCCTACTCTTAGAAAATTCGCTCATAAAGAAATACAATCCTCGCTATAACGTATTACTGAAGGACGGTAAAACCTACCCTTCTATCGTCATCACCAACGAATTCTTCCCACGCATCTTTAAAACACGTACCATCAACAAACATTGGGGATCGTATTACGGACCTTACGCAAAAGTAAGCGCTATGTACGATGTGCTGAATCTGATAAAAGAGCTGTATCAGCCACGTACATGCCGCCAGCCCATCACGAAAGAGGGAGTTGAAAGCGGAAGATATCGCGTTTGTTTAGACTATCACATCAAGAAATGTAAGGGCCCCTGCGTAGGCAAACAGACCTACGAGGAATATCAAAAGAACATCGCTCAAGCACGTGAGATCCTGAAAGGAAATACTCGAGAGGTATTGAGGGATTTAAAAGACGAGATGCTCCGACTCTCTGAAGAACTGAGATTCGAGGAGGCCGAAGAAGTAAAACGCAAGTATCTGGCGCTCGACGGCTTTGATAGCAAGAGTCAGGTAGTAAGTCAAACCATCGATAAAGTGGACGTATTTACGATTACATCCGATGAAAAGATGGCATTCATCAACTATATTCACGTATCAAACGGCAGCATCAACCAGAGTTTTACTATCGAATACAAAAAGAAACTGAACGAGACCGACGAAGAACTACTGCAGTTAGGTATCGTAGAAATCAGAGAACGTTTTAAGAGCGATTCGAAAGAAATCATCGTGCAAAAAGAAGTAGATGTAGAGCTAGAAGGCGTGAAGTTTACCATACCCAAATTGGGCGATAAAAAGATGCTGTTAGACCTCTCTATGATGAACTGTAAGGAGTATAAATTCGACCATCTAAAGCAGGCCGAAAAACTGAATCCTGAACAGAAACAAACACGACTGATGAAGGAACTGCAGGACAAGTTGCATCTGCCCTCACTACCCTACCAGATTGAATGCTTCGACAACTCAAACATTTCGGGTACCGATGCCGTTGCTGCTTGTATTGTTTTCAAGAAAATGAAGCCTTCGAAAAGCGATTATAAGCGCTATAACATCAAGACTGTAGTTGGTCCGGATGATTATGCCTCGATGAAAGAGGTTGTGCACCGCCGTTATTCGCGATTGATTGAAGAAGAGCAGCCCCTACCCGACCTGATTATTGCCGATGGTGGTAAAGGACAAATGGAGGTAATCCGCGAGGTAATTCAGGACGAACTGAACCTGGATATACCTATCGCCGGACTAGCTAAAGACGATCGTCACCGCACCAACGAACTGCTGTACGGATTCCCTCCAATGAAGATAGCCCTAAAGGTAGAATCTGAACTCTTTCATGTACTCACGCAGATACAGGATGAGGTTCACCGCTTTGCTATCACGTTCCATCGAGACAAGCGTTCTAAGCGCGCTTTACACTCAGAGTTGGATGATATCAAGGGAATCGGACCAAAAACGCGTGACGAGCTTCTAAATGCCCTTAAATCGGTTAAAAAGATACGCGAGGCCGAACTACCTACCCTATCCGAGATAATCGGCCCAGCCAAGGCACAAATTATCTACCAGCATTTCCACAAAGAGGAAATATAGCGTTCGGCAAGGGCAAACAATACATTAGCAATACCCAAACAGCACGTTTATAAAACTGAACTTTGTGACTGTGATTTTGTGACATTAAGCATCATACAAAATGCAGAAATTAGAGAATGGGGAAATAAAAGTATTATGATAAATAGTAATATATAATATATTATAATTATATATAATTATAAAACTATAGTTTTACCCATTCTTTGCTAATGACACCCCCTTAATGTCACAAAGTCAAAAGTCACAAAGTAGAAATTGAACAAAATAAAATTTGGATAATTCAGCTATTTATCGTATCTTTGCGGCAAAATAAAGAAAAGTAATGAGAGCAGTAATACAACGCGTTACCCACGCCAGCGTTACCATCGAGGGCAAAGTAAATGGACAGATAGACAAGGGCTACCTGATTCTGTTGGGCATTTGCGATGAAGACTCAATGGAAGATGTGGATTGGCTGGTAAAAAAGATAGCCAATCTGCGCGTGTTTGGCGATGAGAACGATGTAATGAACCGTTCGATACTCGATATTGACGGCAACTGTCTGGTAGTCAGCCAGTTCACACTGTACGCAAGCTACAAAAAGGGCAATCGCCCTTCATGGTTCCGTGCAGGCTCTCACGAACACTCCATCCCACTCTACCAGGCCTTCTGCGCACAGCTGTCAGAGGCCATCGGCAAGCAGGTAGCCACAGGCGAATTCGGCGCCGATATGAAAGTAGAACTGCTTAACGACGGTCCTGTAACCATCTGCATGGACACAAAAAACAAGGAATAATAGATGAAGAGATATCTGAAAGAACTAGAACTGGCGAGCGCCCTTTTATTGGTCATCGGCGTGATACTATCGATGGTAAAAAGCTATGCTATCGGAGCCTGGCCATGCGGCGTGGGATTGCTGATGTTCCTAGCAGTATTTCTCTATAAAGCCTTCCACTGGAAGGAATACGAGCGCGAAAACAAGCAGTATATCGTAATTCTGCTCATCTGCATCTTCTTACTAATCATTCAAATGGTAATGGCAAAATGACGATAAAAGAAGCACAAGAGGCGGTTGACCGCTGGATAAAGGAATATGGCGTACGCTACTTTTCGGAGCTGACAAATATGGCTGTTTTGACCGAAGAAGTAGGCGAACTGGCTCGCGTAATGGCCCGCAAATATGGCGACCAGAGCTTTAAAGAGGGCGAGAAAGATAATCTGGGCGAAGAGATGGCCGATATCCTATGGGTATTACTCTGTCTGGCCAATCAGACAGGCGTAGATCTGACTGAAGAGTTGCAGAAATCCATCGAGAAAAAGACCCAGCGCGATTCGCTTCGCCACATACACAACGAGAAATTAAAAGCATAACAGTTTTAACAATATAACAACAAGCAATTATGGCAGAACACAAGCACGAGCATGAGCATCATCACCACTTTGAGATGCCTCAGAAGAGCCGCATGGAAGAGGCTCTGAGTAAGTACAACCTCGACATTACCGACGAGGAAGTGAAGGAAGCAGTGAAGACAATCATTGCCGAGAAAGTAGCAGAGAACGACACCCTTGAGGTAAAGAAATTCCTGATGGGTAGCGTGGAACTCACCACCCTGAAAACTACCGATAGCGACGAGAGCGTACTGGCCTTTACCGAGCACGTAAACCAGTTCGAAGAGCAGTACCCTAACCTACCCCACGTAGCCACCATCTGCGTGTATCCACGCTTTGCAAAAGTGGTTTCTGAGACACTTGAGATCGAAGGTGTTGAGGTAGCTTGCGTATCTGGCTCATTCCCCTCATCACAGGCTCTTATCGAAGTTAAAACCATCGAGACCGGTCTGGCTGTTAAGGACGGCGCTACCGAAATTGATATGGTACTGAGCGTAGGTGCATTCCTTTCAGGCGATTACGAGACCTGTATCGACGAGATACAGCAGATAAAAGAGGCGTGTGGCGATGCCAAACTGAAGGTTATCCTGGAGACTGGTTGCCTGAAGACTGCACAGAACATCAAGACCGCATCAATACTGGCTATGTACGCCGGCGCCGACTATATCAAAACATCAACAGGTAAGCTGGAACCCGCAGCAACACCCGAGGCTGCCTACGTGATGTGCCAGGCCATCAAGGAGTACTACGACCAGACAGGCATTATGATTGGTTTTAAGCCCGCTGGAGGCCTTAACAGCGTGATGGACGCATTGATATACTACACCATCGTAAAAGAGGTTCTGGGCGAAAAATGGCTTACCAACCAAATGTTCCGCATGGGTACATCACGCCTGGCCAACCTGCTGTTGAGCGAGGTGATTGGCGAAGAGGTAAAATTCTTCTAATTAGTGATAGACTCAGTCCTTCTTACGGAGGACTGCAGTCCTTTAACCAAAGTACTCCAGTCCTTTAATACTAGGACTGGAGTACTTTCGTATAAGAACTGAGAGCGTACTACCCTATTTATTTCGCTGAATAACGTAGTCGAGATAAGCCTTAAACGAATCCTGAAGCTCAGGTTTCACGCATTCATCGATGAAACTACGAGCCTCGCGGGCAAACTCTTCCATCTTTCTTTCGGCATATTTTATACCGCCATACTGCTTGGCAAACTCGATAAGAACAGCAATCTCGTCCTTATTAATAGTACCTGCCTTTACCTTCTTAGCCAGCGTTAACATAGCAGAAGAAGAAGTGTGTGTAAGCGAATAGATAATAGGCAAAGTAAGCTTACCCTCCAACATATCATTACCAGTTGGCTTACCAATTTCGGCAGAATCGTAATAATCAAAAATATCGTCGCGAATCTGGAATATCATACCCACATTATGTCCGAATTTTGCAGCTTTTTCGATCATCTCTTCGGATGCACCAACAGAGATGGCACCAAGGATACAGCACGACTCGAACAATACAGCCGTTTTCTGGTCAATTACCTGATAATAAACATCTTCCGAGATTTCCTGATTCGAGATATTCGACAACTGAAGCACCTCGCCTGCGGCTAACTTACGGCCGAGCTCGGCCAGATGTTGTACGATTCTATGATTATCAGAAAGCGCCACACGCAACAGGGCAGTAGACAGGATATAATCGCCCACTAGCACAGCCACCTTATTATTATAAGCTGCGTTTACTGAAGGCTGACCGCGACGTTCCGAACTCTCATCCACCACATCGTCGTGAACCAAACTGGCAGTATGCAACAACTCTAATCCAAGAGCAGCATTCTGTGTAACATCAGATACCTCGCCAAGGTTTCTTGCCATCAAGAAAACCAACATGGGGCGCATACGCTTCCCTCCCCTTTCGCGGATATGCTTCAAGATATGCTCAAGCATACCATCTCCATGAGTCAAACTTTGCTTGAACAACTCAACAAAGTTGTCCATATCGCCATCGATTGGCTTTCTAATAGTCGATAAATAATCCATCATTATCAGAATTTTGGCACAAAAATAACAAATAATTCCGTTATTAAAAAATAATTTGGTAATTTTGAGGCGAAAATTAAGAAAGTTATGCAGAAATTGTTCCTTTTAGACGCTTACGCACTCATTTATCGTAGCTATTATGCGTTTATCA
Source organism: Prevotella sp. khp1 (assembly GCF_900102205.1). Lineage (NCBI taxonomy): Bacteria > Pseudomonadati > Bacteroidota > Bacteroidia > Bacteroidales > Prevotellaceae > Prevotella > Prevotella sp. khp1. The sequence goes on along the minus strand of NZ_FNJZ01000002.1, from coordinate 444,123 downwards.
AAAACCCGCGAATCAACTCGAAGGGCCTGAATACGAGTGCTATCATGGGATTCCTGAACACACTGAACGAGGTGCTCACCAAAGAGAAACCTACCCATATCGGCGTGGCATTCGATCCACATGGTCCTACCTTCCGCAGCAAGGCTTTCCCTGCCTACAAAGCCCAGCGCGAAGAAACACCCGAAGATATCCGAAAGGCAGTTCCCATCATTAAAGATCTGCTTAAAGCATACCGCATACCCATCCTGCAAGTAGATGGTTTCGAGGCCGATGATGTAATTGGTACTTTGGCCGAAAAAGCCGGTTCCATCGGTGTTGAAACCTATATGCTAACACCTGATAAGGACTACGGACAGCTGGTACGCGACAATGTATTCATTTACCGTCCGCGTCATGGAGGCGGTTATGAAACAATGGGACCAAAGGAGGTTTGCGAGAAATATAACATCCCCTCGCCTATGGCGGTGATTGATTTGCTGGCGCTGATGGGCGACTCGGCCGATAACTTCCCGGGCTGTCCTGGTGTTGGCGAGAAAACTGCCGCTAAACTCATCGACGAGTTCGGAAGCATCGAACAGTTGTTGGCACGTTCGTCAGAAATAAAAGGTAAGCTCCGCGAAAAAGTTGAGCAGCATGTTGAGGACATCAAGATGAGTTACTTCCTGGCAACCATCAAAACCGATGTACCCATAGAGCTCGATATGGAAAATTTGAAACTCGTGGAACCAAACGAGGACGAATTGAGCAAATTGCTCACAGAACTGGAGATGAAGAGCTTCGCAGACAGAGTTCTTAAAAAAAGCCAAAAACCGCAAAAAGTCGCAAATCAGCAACTCGATCTCTTTGCAGAATTTGCGACCGACGGGCAAGCTGTGAACGAAAACACGAGTTTTGAGACGCTAAAAACTACGCCTCACAACTACAAACTCGTTGAAAATCAGGAGGATTTGAAGAAACTTTGTGATTTTTTCTTGACAAACAAAATTCTCAGTCTAGACACGGAGACCACTTCAACCAGCGCTATCGACGCAGAATTGGTAGGTTTAAGCTTCGCCGTAAAGGAATTCGAGGCGTTTTACGTACCCGTTCCAGCCAATCGTGAAGAAGCGTTGCAAATTGTTAATATCTTTAAGCCCGCATACGAGAACCCCGAAATTCTAAAAGTTGGTCAGAATTTGAAGTACGACCTCGAGGTGCTCAGAAATTACGGCATCGAGCTGAAAGGAAAAATGTGGGACACGATGATAGCTCACTATCTCATTCAACCCGAACTGCATCACAACATGGACTACATGGCTGAGATCTACCTGAACTATCAAACCATCCACATCGATGAACTTATCGGACCAAAAGGTAAGAACCAGAAATCGATGCGTTCTCTCCCACCCTCACAGGTTTACGAGTATGCCGCCGAGGATGCCGACATCACACTCCGACTGAAGAACAAACTGGAACCAGAGTTGAAGAAGGCCGAGTGCGAAGACCTATTCTATAATATAGAGATGCCACTGATGCCTGTATTGGCTGAAATGGAGATGAATGGTGTTTGTTTGGATACTGATTCGCTGGCCGAAACGTCAAAACAATTCACCAACCGCATGAACGAAATCGAAGCTCGTATCTACGAGCTGGCAGGCGAACAGTTTAACATCGCATCGCCAAAGCAAGTTGGTGAGATACTCTTCGACAAGCTCAAGATAGTAGAGAAAGCCAAGAAAACTAAGACAGGACAGTATGTTACTTCGGAAGAAGTTTTGCAGCAGCTGAGAAATAAGCATGAGATAGTTGCTGACATATTGGAACACAGAGGGTTAAAGAAGCTGATAGGCACCTACATCGATGCCCTACCTAAGCTTATTAACCCCAAAACCGGTCATATCCACACCTCGTTTAATCAAACGATTACCGCTACCGGTCGCTTGTCATCGTCCGATCCCAACCTGCAGAATATCCCCATTCGTGGTGAGGATGGCAAGGAAATCCGAAAGGCATTCATTCCAGAACCAGGTTGTCTGTTCTTTTCAGCCGACTATAGTCAGATTGAGCTGCGCGTTATGGCTCATCTCTCGCAGGACGCAGAGATGATAAAAGTGTTTAGCGAGGGTAAGGATTTGCATGCCGCCACAGCTGCCAACATCTACAAAAAGCCTATCGAAGAGGTTACACGCGACGAGCGAACCAAATCGAAACGCGCCAACTTCGGTATCATCTACGGTATCACCGTATTTGGACTTGCTGAGCGTCTGGACATCCCTCGCGACGAAGCTAAGATGCTGATAGACGGTTACTTCGACACCTTCCCACAGGTACACGATTATATGGAAAAATCTAAAGAAGTGGCTCGCGAGAAGGGTTACGTCACTACCCTATTCGGTCGTCGCCGCTATCTGCCAGATATTAACAGCCACAATGCTACCGTTCGCGGCTTTGCTGAGCGAAATGCCATCAACGCCCCTATTCAGGGCACAGCCGCCGATATCATCAAGGTGGCCATGATTCGCATCTACAACCGCTTTAAAGCCGAAGGAATACGCTCTAAAATGATTCTGCAGGTACACGACGAATTAAACTTCTCGGTGTACCCAGATGAGAAAGAAAAAGTAGAGGGCATCGTGCTCCAAGAGATGCAGAATGCCCTGAACTTAAGCGTACCCCTGGTGGCCGATTCCGGCTTTGGCAAGAACTGGCTCGAGGCGCACTAATTAGTAATTAAACGATGATCCGCCAAGGAACTCGCGAAGCAGCGATGTTGGTGGAATCTGAGTCTCAGGAATGGGACGGATATAACGAAGGAACTTCAGCAGGCGATAAGCCTCTGCATGTTCCTTCGAATTTTCTGGAACCTGCTCTAACAGCGGCTCAGCCTGACTCTTAATAACAGCCAACTCGAACAGCATAGCGGTGTTAAACATCGCATCGGCATTCTCCTGGAACGGGAAAATCCACTTGTTCTCTCCTGCCCTAACACTTGGCCATCTGCGAATGCTCTCCTGAGCACTCACACCACGATACTTGTAGTCGCGGATAATACGGCGCAGCAGGCGGTTATCGGTAGTTGGGATATAGTTGTGATTATCGAGCAGAATGGTAGTAAGGGCCGAAGCATAGACACGGAAAATCTGATCGTTGGGAATCTCCGAAGTCAACTCTGGATTCAAGGCATGGATACCTTCTACCACCAGCACTTCGTTACCTTTTAACTGCAGTTTCTTACCACTCCACTCGCTCTTGCCTTTCTGGAAGTTATAGCGAGGCAACTCTACCTCCTCGCCTCTGAACAATGCCGAAAGCTGCTCGTTAAGCAACGGCAGATTCAAGGCATGCAGGTGCTCAAAATCGTAATCGCCCTTATCATCTTTTGGCGTTTGCTCGCGGTCGAGGAAATAATCATCCAGCGATATACCAACGGGATGGATACCATTTACAGCCAACTGCACGCTAAGACGCTTACAGGTAGTAGTTTTACCCGACGACGAAGGACCAGCTATCAGCACCAGTTTTACGCCCTTACGCTGGGCAATCTCGTCGGCAATATTAGCAATCTTCTTTTCCTGCAGCGCCTCGCTAATCTGTATGAGCTCCGACGAATGGCCATTCATGATAGTCTCGTTCAGGTCGCCGATGGTTCGCAAACCTAAGATATCCTGCCACTGATGGTGCTCCTTAAAGATGCCGAACATCTTGTCCTGATGCAACATCTCGCCCAACTCGTTAGGATGCTCGCGCGATGGTAAACGCAACAGCAAACCATCAAAATATTTCTCAAGTCCAAACAAGTAAAGCTGCTTGGTGTTCGTGAGCAAAGCACCATAGTAATAATCTATGTAACCATCTATCTCATAATAAGTTGTGTACAGTCGACCTGTAGACTTCAACAGTTTTACCTTCGAACGGTTATGCAGAATGTCGAACATCCTGATAGCCTCTTCGGTAGTGGTTTCGTAACGATGTATGGGTAAGGCGGCATCGATGATTTCCTGCATACGACGACGGATGGCACCCACATCATCCAATGTGATGGGACGACCGATTGACAGGTTTACAAAATAGCCATTCGATACAGGGATATCGATAGACACCTTACAAGGTGTAAACAAATCGTGCACAGCCTTGCAAAGCACAAAGAACAAACTGCGAGTATAAGCACGCGAACCACTCGACGAGCAGATGTCGAGAAACTCTACCTGTTTCTGCTTATACAAGCGGTAGTGCATACCCTCTACCTTATTATTTACATGTGCCGAGATGGGACCGTGCTCGATCTCAACACCCGACAAAGCATATACATCTTCGATAGTAGAACCTACTGGCACCTCTACCTCTTTATCGTTATTTACAATATGTATTTTTACTAACTTCTCCATAAGCCTTAAATTGAGTTTTTAATTATTTTGTCTGCAAAGATAACATTTTTCTTAAATCTTAACTTACATTTCAGAGTTTTTTTTTATCTTTGTAGCCGATTTACTAAATATAATTACGTTTTTTATGTCAATCTGGATTATTTTCAAACTTCTGGGATCGCTTGCGCTATTGATGTTCGGTATGAAGTCGATGAGTGAAGCATTGCAGAAGATGGCGGGTCCACAATTACGCCATGTGTTAGGTGCGATGACAACCAATCGCTTTACCGGCATGCTTACAGGTATGCTTGTTACAGCTTCAGTACAGTCATCAACAGCCACCACTGTGATGACTGTTTCGTTTGTTAATGCGGGCTTGTTAACCTTGGCACAAGCAATTTCGGTTATCATGGGTGCCAACATCGGAACCACCCTTACCGCCTGGATTATGTCGGCCGGTATGTCGTTCGATATTACCAGCGCTGTTTATCCAGCATTCTTCCTGGGCATCATACTGATTTATCAGAAGAGATACCGCTATATCGGCGATTTCCTGTTCGGACTATCGTTCCTGCTGATGGGACTGGGTACGCTGAGAATGACGGGCACAGAGATGCATTTGGGCGAAAACCAGGCCCTACTCGACTTCTTTGCATCGTTCGATCCCGATTCGTTCTTCACCACGCTGATATTCCTGTTCTTAGGCGGCGTGCTTACCTTCTGCGTGCAGTCGTCGGCAGCCGTTATGGCCATCACCATGATTCTCTGTTCTAGCGGCGCTCTACCTATCTATCAGGGTATTGCATTGGTTATGGGTGAAAATATCGGAACCACCATTACCTCAAACCTCGCTGCCCTATCGGCCAATACTCAGGCCCGTAGAGCTGCCCTCGCCCACATGTTCTTCAACGTGTTCGGTGTGGTTTGGATTCTGTTTGTGTTCCGTCCGTTCATCGACGCCGTTTGCGGCATGGTGGGCTACGATGTAAACATGACTAAAGATGCCGTTACAACAAGCGTATTCCTGGCCAACGCCGCCAAACTAAGCTTTGTGCTGGCAGCCTTCCATACCTGCTTTAACGTGGCTAACACCTTTATTCTTATTTGGTTTATCCCACAGATTGAGCGCTTTGTATGCTGGGTTATCAAGCCTAAGAAGGTTGACGAGGAAGAGGACTTCCGCTTGCACTTTATTACTGCTGGCTTCATGAAAACACCAGAGCTTTCGGTGCTCGAGGCACAGAAGGAAATCCAGTCGTTCTCGGATCGTATGCAGCGTATGTTCAATATGGTTCGCGAACTGCTCACCCTCTCGTCAAGCTCAAGCAGTAAGAAGGATAATCGCGACTCTGAGTTTAACAAGCTCTACACCCGCATTGAGAAATACGAAGGCATCAGCGATAACATGGAGATTGAGATTGCCAACTATCTTAACTCCGTGAGCGACGCTCACTTGTCAGACGACTCAAAGGCTAAGATTCGTGCTATGTTACGCGAAATCAGCGAGTTAGAGAGTATTGGAGATGCTTGTTTCAACATGGCTCGTACCATTTCGAGAAAGTACAACGGCAAACAGGATCACTTTAACGAGAAGCAGTACGACCACATCCATCAGATGATGGAGCTCACCGATCAGTCGCTCTCACAGATGAACCGACTGATGATGGGCCGCAAGGAGTCGTTCGATGTTAACCGCACTTTCAATATCGAGCACGAAATCAATAACTTCCGCGACCAGCTCAAGTCGCAGAACATCAACGATGTTAACAACCGCGAGTACACTTACGCTGTTGGTACCATTTATATGGACCTGATTAACGAGTGTGAGAAGCTGGGCGACTATGTAGTTAACGTAGTTGAGGCAAGAATGGGTCTTAGATAAACAACAATCCGATAACGATTGGTTTCAAAGGCAGAAACTGTCAGTTCCTCAGGCGGGAACTGGCAGTTTCTTTATGAGAAAACCATCCTTTCCAACTGGTAAAACATAAAAATATACCATAAAAGTATGGCTTTTATAGAAAATATCATTACCTTTGCAACCAATTATCAAGGGGTGCCTACGAGTGTAGGCTGAGATGATACCCTCTAACCTGATCTGGATTATGCCAGCGTAGGGATGGATAGCAGACAATAAACACCCCCTTAACATTATTAATTATTGGTACTATTGTAGTATGAAAAGATTTGTTTTAGGAATGGCTGCATTAGTGTGTGCAGCAGGTGCTAATGCACAGAACAAAGCAGCACTCTACGATTCTACACAAGTAGAAGCGCTGAACGAAATTGTAGTAAAAGGTGTCAGGACACAGAAAAATGCACCATTTGCAGTAGCAAACATCAAGAAAAAGGAACTAAACGCTTTCTCGAACACAGGTAAAGAATTACCTTTCCTCTTTTCGCAGACTCCGGGTGTACTGGCTTGGAGCGAGAACGGACTGGGCACAGGTACTACTTATATGCGCATTCGCGGTGCAGGCGATTCGCGTATCAACGTAACACTGGATGGTGTTCCCTTGAATTCGCCTGAAGATCAGTGTGTTTTCTGGGCCAACATGAACTCTTACGGTTCGCTGTTAGGTAGTGTACAGATTCAGCGCGGCGTAGGCACATCAACCAACGGCGATGGCGCCTTTGGCGGAACTGTAGCACTCGCTTCAGCCATTCCAAATCAGAAGGCTGGGGGAGAAGTGTCAGTATCATACGGCTCATTCAACACATTCAATGTAGGTGGAAAGTTCTCAACAGGTTTGCTGTGGAACCACCTGATTTTTGATGGTGCCTATCACGAGACCAATACTGATGGATTTATCCATGGAACCAGCGGACGCAGCGGTTCTTACTACGGCGGACTCACCTGGATTGGCAACAAGTTCCAGATTCGTTATAAGAACATCGGAAACTTTGAAAAAACCGGTCAGGCATGGAACGGCGTAACAGCAGGCGACAACGATATGAGTCTGATGGACGGAACCTATGGTATCAACACTGGCATCAAGACCTACAAGGATATGTGGAACGCCGGTCTAGGCAAGTACAACTCGCTGTACGAATACCTGACTGGTTACGAAAAAGATGCCAACGGCAACTATCCCACAGCGCGCTATCAGCTGAACGACGGCAGCTATTGGAACAAAACCACCGATAACTTCTGGCAGAACCACAACATCCTCTCAGCCGCATACGATATCAACGACAACTGGAGCATTTCAGGTTCGCTGCACTATACTTACGGCTACGGCTATTATAACGAGTTCCGTCCTCAGAACAAGCTGAAGAAGTTTGGCATGACCTACAGCGGCGTTAAAAAGACCGACTTCGTGCGCCAGAAAGGACTGAGCCAGAACACTTACGGTTTTATCTGGAATGCAAACTACAAGAACGATGCATGGGATGTTATCGGCGGCATGTCGCTCCAGGAGTTCGATGGCAATCACTTTGGATATGTTACCTATATTGCCAACGATGATGTACGAAAGAAATACATGTCTAATGGCGACTACAAATACTACGATTCTGATGCCACCAAGTTTGATGGTAGCGCCTTTGTAAAGGCTGCTTACCACATCAACGAGCAGTGGGATATCTTCGGCGACCTGCAGTATCGCTACGTACAGTACGAAAGCAACGGTATTAACGATAAGTTCTACGAAGAGGGCAGCAGCTATTACAACCAGCGCCTCGATATCGATCAGAAGTATCGTTTCCTGAATCCCAAGGCCGGTTTCTCTTGGAATCTGAACAATCACCGCGTTTACGGATCGGTAGCACTTAGCCACCGCGAACCAGAACGTAATAACTTTACAGATAATGGTGCAAAGCCATTCCCTAAGGCCGAAAGCCTGTTAGATTACGAGTTGGGTTATACCTTTAACAACGACATCTTCCACTTTGGTGTAAACCTTTATTACATGGACTACACCAACCAGTTTGTACAGACTGGCGAGAAGAGTGATATTGGCGAGGATCTTACCACAAACATCAAAGACTCATACCGTATGGGCGTAGAAATCCAGGGTGGGGTAGATGTTACCTCTTGGCTCAGCATTGAGGGTAATGCTTCACTCAGCCAGAATAAAATCAAAGACTTCGACGAGGTAGCCAGCGTAAACTGGGAAGAGTCGTTCCGCACTATCCACTACGACAACTCTACACTTGCTTTCTCACCCTCAACCATCCTGAACGGTTTTGTAAACCTGCATTGGAATGGTTTGCAGGCTGTATGGCACACCAATTTTGTAAGCCGTCAGTACCTGGATAATACAGAGAACGCTGATCGTTCGCTGCCTTGCTACTCAGCTTCTGATGCCAACATCAGCTACACCTGGAAGCCCAACAAGGGCATCAAGGAGTGCATCTTCGGTCTGAATTTCAACAACATCTTCAATCGTCGCTATGCCGCCAATGGTTGGGTATATTCAAGCATCGTTGAAGAATACGGTCATCCCAACGAGAACCGCTACTATCAGATTGGATTCATTCCTATGGCAGGCTTTACAATGATGGGTAACGTAACACTCCGATTCTAATGACAGAATTTATTTCAGCACACTGGCTCGACATCACTACCACGTTACTCGGACTACTCTATATCCTGTTCGAGTATCGCGCCAGCGTATGGCTTTGGTTTGTAGGATTTCTGATGCAGGCCTTAGGCATTGTGCTATACTATCAAAAAGGACTCTATGCCGATTGCGGCATGGAGTTCTATTATCTTTCGATGACCGTTTACGGCTATTGGAAATGGGTACACGGTTCGGCCGAGAAGAAAGAGCTGCCTATCACGCGATTCCCACGCCGACTGATAATCCCTTGGTTGGCTGTTATTCTGGCCATCTGGGGCATTATTTATTGGCTGCTGATTACCTTTACCAACAGTAACGTTCCAGCAGCCGACAGTTTTACTACAGCCCTCAGCATTGTTGGTATCTGGGCCTTGGCTCATAAGTACCTGGAACAGTGGTTCATCTGGATTGCTGTCGACGTTGTAACCTGTGTTCTTTACTTCTATAAAGACATACCTTTCAAAGCCGGTCTTTATGCACTTTATGTAGTTATTGCCATTTTTGGCTACAAAAAATGGAAACGAATGACAGATAATCGCCCTATTTGAGCGGTTTTTTGCCATATAATTTGGCTATCTGCAGTATTTTACGTAATTTTGCAGCGAATTACAAATGCAAAATACTTATGCAGACGAAAAGTCATTTATCGCGATTAATTCATGACCAGGCCAAGAAGTATGGCGACCGTGAGGTTTTGATCTACAAGGACTTTGGCGGGTCAGTGTGGAAATCATATTCGTGGAATCAGTTCTCGGATATGGTCAAGAAAGTATCTAATGCCTTACTCAATCTGGGTGTAAAGGTACAGGAAAATCTGGGAATCTTCTCTCAGAACTCTGTACAGTATCTGTTCTGCGACTTTGGAGCATGGGGAGTACGCGCCGTAACCATCCCATTCTATGCTACCAGCTCAGAGCAGCAGATCCAGTTTATGATTAGCGATGCTAAAATCAGATTCCTCTTTGTAGGCGAACAGGAGCAGTACGACAAGGCTCGTCGGATTTTCGCTACCTGTCCTACACTCGAGCGTATCATTGTATTCGATAAGAACGTACATATCTCGTCACTCGACCTCAGCTCGATGTATTTCGATGATTTCCTGAAGTTAGGCGAGAACTATCCCCGTCAGACCGAAGTTGAGTCGCTTCAGGCTCAGGCTTCGATGGACGATATTGCCAACATCCTTTATACCAGTGGAACAACTGGCGATTCTAAGGGTGTTATCCTTACCTGCGGTCAGTATAATGCCGCAATGATAGCCAACGATAAGTGTGTACCCGTAGGCGAGAACGACAGAGTTCTTAACTTCCTGCCATTCACCCACATCTTTGAGAAGGGTTGGAAGATTCTGTGCCTTACCGAGGGCGCAACACTCATTGTAAACACCTATCCACAAGAGGTTCAGCAGTCGATGAAGGAGACACATCCCACCTGTATGAGTTCCGTTCCCCGTTTCTGGGAGAAGGTATATATGGGTGTTCAGGAGCAGATTGAGAAATCAGGTATGGCCAAGCGCAAACTGTTCCGCCACGCCGAAGCTGTAGGTAAGAAACACAACATCGATTACATTTCAAAAGGCAAGCGCCCACCATTGCTCCTGCACATGGAGTACGAGTTCCTGAATAAAACCGTATTCTCGCTGGTACGTAAGGAGCTGGGCTTAGAGAATGCCCATTTCTTCCCAACAGCAGGTGCTACCGTCAATCCTAAGGTAGAGGAGTTTGTTCACTCTATCGGCATTAACATGATTGTTGGTTACGGTTTGACTGAGAGTCTGGCCACCGTTAGCTGCAATCACCTTGGCAAGCCTTACACCGTTGGTGGTGTTGGTATCCCCATCGAGGGTATCGATATCAAGATCAGCGAAGAGGGCGAGGTACTGCTGAAAGGCCCAACTATCACTCGAGGCTACTATAACCGCGAGGATCTTACCAAGACCGCCTTTACCGAGGATGGTTACTTTAAGACAGGCGACTCAGGTTATCTGAAGGATGGCGAGCTGTTCCTGAAAGAGCGTATTAAGGACCTCTTCAAGACTTCGAACGGAAAGTATATTGCTCCACAGATGATTGAATCTAAGCTGCTGGTTGATAAGTATATCGATCAGATTGCCATCATTGCCGACCAGCGCAAGTTTGTTTCGGCTCTGATTATCCCTGTATATTCCCTGTTGGAGGAATATGCCCGCGAGCATAAGATTCCATTCGAGAACAGAGAGCAGCTTTGCAAGGACCCACAGATTAACCAGATGATGAAGGAGCGTATTGATACGCTGCAGCAGTCGCTGGCTCACTACGAGCAGATTAAACGATTCACCATGCTGCCTAACCACTTCACCATGGAGAAGGGCGAACTTACAAATACATTAAAAATCAAGCGTCGCGTACTGAACGAGAACTACAAGAAGGAGATTGACGCGATGTACGCAGAATAAGATATATGATTACTCAGGATCAGCTGAAAGACGTTTTAGAGAGAGCCGATGCGCTGCATCGCTATCTGGAGATAGACAAGAAGAAGATAGAATACGAGGAGGAAGATCTTCGTACGCAGGCTCCTGACTTCTGGGAGGACCGCAAGCGTGCCGAAGAGCAGATGAAGAAGGTTAAAGGCATTAAGAAGTGGCTGGATGGTTATAAAGAGGTTCGCACCTTGGCCGATGAGCTGCAGCTGGCCTTCGACTTCTTCAAGGACGAGATGGTGACCGAAGAGGAGGTGGAAGACACCTATGCTAAAGCCATCAAGGCCATCGAGGATCTGGAGCTGAAGAACATGCTCCGCCAGAAAGAAGACCCCATGGAAGCTGTGCTTAAGATTAACAGCGGCGCTGGTGGTACCGAGGCTCAGGACTGGGCCTCAATGTTGATGCGAATGTATATGCGTTGGGCCGAGGCTCACGGCTATAAGGTAACCATCTCGAACCTGCTTGACGGTGATGAGGCTGGTATTAAGAGTGTAACCATGCAGCTCGAAGGCGGCGATTATGCTTACGGCTATCTGAAGAGCGAGAACGGTGTTCACCGCTTGGTACGTGTATCGCCATTCAACGCTCAGGGTAAGCGTATGACCTCGTTTGCGTCTGTCTTTGTATCACCTCTGGTTGATGATACCATCGAGGTATATGTAGATCCAGCCAAGCTCTCTTGGGATACTTTCCGCAGTAGTGGTGCTGGTGGTCAGAACGTAAACAAGGTTGAATCAGGTGTACGCTTGCGCTATTGGTATACCGATCCTGATACAGGCGAGGAAGAAGAAATCCTCATTGAGAACACAGAAACCCGCGACCAGCCAAAGAACAAGGAGCGCGCAATGACGCTGCTTAAGTCGCAACTCTACGATCGCGCCATGAAGAAGCGTTTGGAGGCTCAGGCAAAAATCGAGGCTGGCAAGAAGAAGATAGAGTGGGGTAGTCAGATACGTAGCTACGTGTTCGATGACCGCCGCGTAAAAGATCATCGTACCAACTATCAGACCACCGATGTGGATGGTGTGATGGACGGAAAGATCGATGATTTCATCAAGGCCTACCTGATGGAATTCCCTGTTAACGACGACGAACAATAACGAATAACAAATAAAAATCATTAAAACTATGGCTCAAATTGCAAAATCATCAAAGTCTACCCAGAAGAAGGAGGCTTATCAGAAGAAACAAGAAGAAGGTGGCAAGAAAGTGCTGGAGTACATCTTCGGCGCATTACTTATTCTTGCAGTACTGTTTGTAGTATACTCTATTTTCATTGTATCGTAAATGAGCGGACTGGAAATAGAACGCAAATTTCTTGTAAAAAACAACGACTACAAGCGACAGGCTACCAGTAGCAATCGCATTTGTCAAGGTTATATCTGCAGCAATCGCGGACGTACCGTCAGGGTACGTATCCGTGATAGCCGCGGATATTTAACTATTAAAGGTCCTTCGAACAACGATGGCCTTGCTCGCTATGAATTCGAAAAGGAGATTTCGCTCGACGAAGCCCAGCATCTGATGGACATCTGCGAGCCAGGCAAGATAGACAAGACACGCTATCTGGTGCCTTGCGGTAAGCATACCTTCGAGGTAGACGAGTTCTATGGTGAGAACGAAGGTTTAGTGATGGCCGAGGTAGAACTTGGTGCTGAGGACGAAACCTTTGAGAAGCCAGATTTCATCGGCAAGGAAGTAACAGGCGATCGCAGATACTACAATTCTTGTCTGCTTAAAAAGCCCTTTACTTCTTGGGACGAAAATACCAAATAAGCGCCCCGATAACAACTGCCGAAGTAACACCAGTAGCATTAGCCGCCAAATCAAGCCAATCGCCACTGCGATGCCCAAACGTACAGTATTCCTGTAACAGCTCCAACACACCACTCATAACGATTGGTGCCAGCCAAGCCCAAAAGAACAGCTTCTCGTAATCTGCCTGCTTATGCTTGCAGGTATACTCTATCCATACTACGATGAACGTACAACCATACATCAGGATATGCACCCATTTATCGGCAAACTCCACATTGTCGAGTGGTGTCTCTGGAAAAAAGGGCACCAATGAAAGAATCCATATCATTGCGATACAGACCATTGAAAAAGGGTACTTTCTTAAGAAATGAAACAAAAAACTCATATTTACTTGCAATTTAGGTGCAAAATTAAGAAATTATTTATACTTTTGCAATCAAAATTTAAAAAAGTTGATATGACAAAACTTGAAAGGGCAAGTTTCGGTAGTAAATTAGGTGTAATTCTGGCCACAGCAGGTTCGGCTGTTGGCTTAGGCAATATATGGCGCTTTCCGTATATGACAGGACAGAATGGTGGCGCCATTTTCATTATTATCTATGTGTTCTGTATCCTGTTGTTGGGCATTCCATGTATGATAAGCGAGTTTATTATTGGTCGTCATGGTCAGGCAAACACAGCTCGCGCATTCCGCATCATGTCGGGCGATACCATCTGGTCGCTCATTGGTTATATGGGGGTGCTTACAGGTTTTCTTATCTCAGGCTATTATGCTGTGGTATCCGGCTGGTGCCTCGAGTACGTATGGGCCTCGCTTTCAGGCAAACTCTTAGGCAATCCCGACTATATCCAATCGTACTTCGTCACGTTCTCGCAGGATCCTATCAAGCCTGTATTCTGGACGTTTATCATTCTGCTGGCCACCTATATTATTATAGAGAATGGTGTACGCAACGGTATTGAGAAGGCATCAAAGCTTATGATGCCCATATTGTTTATACTGTTGCTCATCATTGTTGTAGCATCGTGCATGCTGCCAAATGCCGAAAAGGGTATCGAGTTCTTATTTAAGCCCGATATTTCGAAACTAAACAGCGATGTATTCCTGGCAGCCTTAGGCCAGTCGTTCTACTCGCTGAGTATTGCAATGGGATGTATCTGCACCTATGCCAGCTACTATTCTAAGCAAACCAATCTCACGGCTTCGGCAGTTAACATCAGCGTCATCGATTTCATGGTAGCCTTGTTGGCCGGACTGATTATCTTCCCTGCAGCCTTCTCTGTAGGAGTTAATCCCGATAGTGGTCCTTCGCTCATATTTATCACGTTGCCTAACGTATTCCACCAAGCATTTGGAAATATTGCAAGTTTAGGATACATTATTTCAGTACTGTTTTATACCTTACTCTCGATGGCAGCACTTACATCACTCATGTCGTTGCACGAAGTAAGCACAGCATTCCTTGAGGAGGAGCTTGGCACCACCCGCAAACGTGCGGCTATGTTTGTAACTATCGGCAGCATTCTGGTTGGTACCGTCTGCTCATTGTCGCTCGGTCCTTGGCAGGACTTTAAATTGTTCGACATGACCATCTTCGACCTCTTCGACTTTGTAACTGGTCAGTTGTTCCTGCCTATCGTGGGCTTCCTTACCTGTATCTTTATCGGCTGGTATGTGCCACATAAGATTGTACGCGATGAGTTTACCAATATGGGCACCCTGCGCAATGAACATCTGTTTCATAGCTACATCTTCCTGGTAAAGTATGTGTGTCCTATCTGCATACTGTTTATATTCCTTCACCAATTCGGACTATTGTAAATGGAGAACAGAGGTACATTTGGCAGCAAACTGGCCATTATCCTGACTACAGCAGGATCGGCCGTAGGATTAGGAAACATCTGGCGCTTCCCATTCATGACGGGTCAGAATGGCGGTGCCGCTTTCATACTTATCTACCTGGGATGTGTGCTGATATTAGGCATTCCAGGTATGATCAGCGAATTTGTAGTTGGCCGTTACTCACAATCCAACGCTGCCAGAGCTTATGGCAACGTAGGATTCAAGCACGCCAAATATATAGGCTACTTAGGCATTCTTACATCCACCATCATCCTTGGCTTCTATGCCGTTGTGGCTGGCTGGTGCTTGCAATACCTGTATGCCTCGATAACTGGTAAGCTGATTGGTGATACCAGCTACATCATCGAATACTTTAAAAACTTCTCGAGCGACCCCATCCGTCCCTGCTTGTGGGGTGTTGGCTTTGTACTGATTACACACTATGTAGTGGCCAAAGGCGTAAACGATGGTATAGAACGAGCATCCAAGTTGCTCATGCCGCTTTTGCTCATACTGCTGGTTATCATTGTTATCGCATCGTGCCTGCTTCCAGGTGCTTCAAAAGGTATAGAATTCCTGCTGAAACCTGATTTCTCGAAGGTAAGCAGCAATGTATTCCTCGAGGCTTTAGGCCAGGCTTTCTTCTCATTAAGCTTGGGTACCGCTTGTTTGTGTACTTACGCTTCGTATTTTAAAAAAGATACCAACCTTGTTAAATCAGCTACTCAGATAGCCTTACTCGACTCGATGATAGCCATCTTAGCAGGTTTGATGATATTCCCAGCCGCCTTCTCGGTTGGCGTACAGCCCGATAGCGGTCCATCGCTCATATTCATTACACTGCCTAATGTGTTCCGTCAGGCGTTTGTAGGCATGCCTATCATTGGATTCGTTATCGCCATCCTGTTTTATGCCCTGCTGGTGTTTGCAGCCTTAACATCTACCATCTCTATGCACGAGATTGGTACAGCATTCTTCCACGAAGAGTTGCATCTGCCAAGAAACAAGGCCGCGTGGATACTGACTACCGTTTGTGGACTGATAGCCATATTCTGCTCGCTATCCGTAGGAGCCTACAGTCAGATACAGGTATTCGGTATGTCGCTGATGGACTTCTGCGACTCGCTTACAGCGCAAATCATGCTACCCACTGGCGCCTTCTTTACCAGCATACTTATCGGATGGTTTGTTGAGCGCAAACTGGTACTCAATGAGTTTACAAACAACGGTTCGCTAAAGGCCACCTTTTTTAGCGCCTATCTGTTCTCTGTTAAGTTCATTGTTCCTCTCTGTATTCTATTAATATTCCTGCATCAGTTCCATATTATATGATACGCGAATTCTTTTATCTGCAAAAGTCCGACCGTAAAGTTATACTCTCGCTGTTAGTAGTCATCGTATCGGTATTCACCATGATATGTCTGACTGGTGGAAATGATACATCGACAACCACCACACAAAAGAATTCGCCCCGTTCAGCTGCCCGCAAAAACCATTACTATGCCAGCAGCCCTAAGAAGGTAGAACGATTCGCCTTCGACCCTAATACAGCTGATAGCACCCAACTGCTGCGTTTAGGATTGCAACCTTGGCAGGTACGCAACATCTATAAATATCGCGCTGCGGGTGGCATTTATCGCCAGCCTATCGATTTTGCCAAGCTTTATGGACTAACCGTTAAGCAATATCGCGAACTGGAGCCTTACATCCGCATCTCCAGCGATTACCTGCCAGCATCTACGCTGGTAAAAGAACGGGCAAGCTATAGTCCGAAAGCAACCAAGGATACAGTAGTTGTCTATCAGCGCCCCACGAAGATAAAGGCTACAGAACATATAGTGCTGAATACTGCCGATAGCACAGCGCTGACAACCATTCCTGGTATCGGTCCTTACTACGCTCGCCGAATTATACAATACGGCAATAGGTTAGGAGGTTACGTGAGTGTAGAACAACTCGATGAAATCGACGATTTCCCGACAGAAGCCAAGCAATTTCTGGTGATAAACAACCCTGCACCTAAGAAACTGAACATCAACCAATTATCGCTTAACGAACTAAGACGCCATCCATACATCAACTTTTATATGGCTAAAGCCATCACCGATTATCGCCGTCTGCATGGCACCATCACATCACTAAACGAACTACGACTTATTAAAGACTTTACACCCGAAGTTATTAAGCGCCTTACGCCCTATGTTGCGTACTGATATGTTAATAAATCATAGCGAATGATAGCTGATTCGTGGAAAAGTTGTATATTTGCAAAATAAACTAAAAAACTTTTGAAAGATGTTTGGATTAGGATTCCAGGAAATACTGGTTATTGCACTGATAGTATTGCTGTTCTTTGGCGGCAAGAAGATTCCTGAACTGATGCGTGGCCTGGGTAAAGGCGTAAAAAGCTTCAAGGAGGGAATGAACGAGGTTACAGACTTGAAAGAAGAGGTAGAAAAGGACGAGAAGAAGGATGCGTGATACACCCACAATGACGTTCTGGGATCATCTCGACGAACTGCGTGGGGTGATAGTCAGAGTGTTGGTGGTAACAGTCATTGGAGCATCAGTTGCCTTCTGCTTAAAGGACGAAGTCTTTGCCATCGTACTGGCACCACGCTCCAGCGATTTCATCACCTACCAACTATTGGGCGTAGAACCATTCTGTGTTCATCTGATGAACATCGGACTTACAGAACAGTTCATGGTTCACCTTAAAACAGCCTTCTATGCAGGCGTTCTGGTGGCTTCGCCTTATATCATCTACCAACTCTTCCGCTTTGTATCGCCAGCGCTCTATGACAACGAAAGGAAATACGCCACACTGCTCTGCTTTAGCGGCTACCTGATGTTTATGCTGGGCACAGCACTCAACTATCTGCTGATATTCCCGCTTACCGTCAAGTTCCTTGGCACTTATCAGGTTAGTCCCGATGTAGCAAATATGCTCACATTGCAATCGTACATGGATACGTTGCTGATGATGAACCTGGTGATGGGTATTTTGTTCGAACTGCCTGTAGTAAGCTGGCTGTTAGGCAAGATGGGACTGATTAATGCTGCGATGATGCAGAGCATACGCCGGCATGCTGTAGTAGCGATACTGGTTGTAGCAGCGATTATCACCCCCACTACCGATGCCTTTACGCTCATTGTGGTAGCATTGCCCATCTGGCTGCTCTACGAACTGAGCATCGTAATAGTAAGAATAACCGAATAGATAAATACTTATATAATAGACTTATGCTTCGTAAAATCAGAACCATCCTTGCAGCGGTGATGTTTGTACTGATCACCCTGCTGTTCCTCGACTTTACAGGAACGTTGCACCATTGGCTTTCATGGTGTGCCAAGATTCAGTTCTTGCCCGCAGTGATGGCACTCAATGTGGTAGTGGTAGCGGCATTTTTGATTATTACACTTATTTGTGGCCGCACTTACTGCTCCATCATCTGTCCTATGGGCGTATTTCAGGACATACTAGCCCGACTGAACAGAAAAAAGAACAAATACAGCTATTCGAAAGAGGTTCGCTGGTTGCGTTACCCAGTACTTGTGGTATTTATCATTGCAGGTGTAGCTGGCATCGGCTCTATATTCCAGTTGTTAGCTCCTTATAGCAGCTACGGACGTATCGCCACCATGATATTCCAGCCCGTTTGGAAGATGGGCAACAACATCTTAGCCGAACTGGCTGAGCGCGCCGATAGCTATGCTTTCTACAGCGTTGATACATGGATGCGCTCAATGCCTGTATTCGTGATTGCTGCTGTTACCCTGGTAGTAATATTTATCTTGGCTTGGCGAGGCGGACGTACCTATTGCAACACCATCTGCCCAGTAGGTACCATCCTGTCTTTCTTTGCCCGTTTCTCATGGCTTAAAATCCGATTCGACGAAGATAAGTGCAAGAACTGCTCACTCTGTTCAAAGAACTGCAAAGCATCTTGTATCGATTTTAAGACACACAGTATCGACTATACCCGTTGCGTGGTTTGTGGTAACTGTATTGATAGTTGTAAGTTTGGTGCGCTGAAGTACACAGCTGCCGGCCCGTCAAAAAAGACAAATAAAGCTACCGATGCCAACCCCATCAATACCTCAAAGCGCTCGTTCCTGTTGGCAACAGCCTTGGTAACTACAGCCGCTCTGGCTCAGAAAAAGAAAGAGAAGCTGATGGATGGCGGACTGGCAGAACTGGAAGATAAGGTAGCTCCTGAGCGCCAAACACCGCTCACACCTCCAGGTTCGCTCTCGTTCCAGAATCTGGCCACACGATGCACAGGCTGCCAGCTTTGTGTATCAGAGTGCCCCAACCAGGTGTTGCGTCCTAGTAGCGATTTAATGCACCTGATGCAGCCCACCATGTCGTACGAGCACGGCTATTGTCGCCCAGAGTGTACGCGTTGCTCTGAAGTTTGTCCTGCAGGTGCCATCCAGAAGGTTGATAAGGAGGAGAAAACTGCCATCCAAATTGGTCATGCCGTTTGGATTAAGAAGAACTGCGTACCCATTACCGATGGGGTAGAGTGTGGTAACTGTGCCCGCCATTGTCCTTCGGGTGCTATCGAAATGGTTCCACTCGATGAGAACGATGAGGAATCACCAATGGTTCCTGCAATCAACGAGGCTGCATGTATTGGCTGCGGTGCCTGCGAGTATGTTTGTCCGGCTCGTCCATTCTCAGCTATCTATGTTGAGGGACACGAAGTTCACAAGAAGATTTAAGGAGGATAATTTATGGAAAAGAAGAATATAACACGCCGTGCGTTCCTTAAGCTCTTTGGAGCAGGATCAGTAGCTACAGCCGCTACACTTGCAGGATGCAAAAGTGGCAATAAGGCAGGTAGTCAGGCAAAACAAGAATATAGGAACCAGGTTGAACCACCTGTTGGTCAGATGACCTATCGCGTTAACCCAAAGAATAAGGACAAGGTTTCTATTCTGGGCTATGGTATGATGCGCCTGCCATCTAAGGTGGATAACAGCGATGAGTTTGATCAGGACATGATTAACAAGCAAATCGATTATGCCTTGGCTCATGGTCTGAACTACATCGATACATCGCCTGTTTATTGTCAGGGAAAGTCAGAGCGCTGCACAGGTATCGCCCTGAGCCGCCACAAGCGTAGCGAGTACTTTGTGGCCACCAAACTCTCTAACTTCAACCACGACTACTGGTCATTCGAGAAGTCGAAGGAGATGTACCACAACTCTATGAAGGAGCTGCAAGTTGATTACATCGACTACTATCTGCTGCATGCCGTAGGTGGCAGCATGGAGGAGTTTAACGGGCGCTATGTGGATAATGGCATAATGGACTATCTGCTGAAGGAGCGCGAGGCAGGCCGCATTCGTAACCTGGGATTCTCGTTCCACGGTAAGCAGGAAGTGTTCGACGAGGTGCTGGCCCTCGACGAGAAGTACCATTGGGACTTTGTACAGATTGAGCTGAACTATCTGGATTGGGATTATGCCAACGAGATTAGTCAGAGCAACGTAGATGCCAGTTATCTTTATGCCGAGCTGCAAAAGAAAGGCATACCTGCAGTTATTATGGAACCGCTGTTAGGAGGCCGATTGGCTAACCTCCCACAGTATCTGATGACAGAACTGAAGAGTCGCGACCCAGAGCGTAGCGTGGCATCATGGGCTTTCCGCTATGCAGGCACCAACGAGGGTGTACTTACCGTATTGAGCGGTATGACCTATATGGAGCACCTGAAGGATAACCTGCTCTCGTACTGTCCGCTGAAACCACTTACCGAAGAGGAGATGCGATTCCTTGACAAGGATATCGCTCAGAAGATTGTAGGTCTCGAAAACATTCCTTGCAACGATTGTAAGTACTGCATGCCTTGTCCTTACGGTGTGGATATACCAGCCATCTTTGTACACTACAACAAATGTAAGAACGAAGGTTCGCTGCCAATGGGTGTGGGCGATGCTGAGTATCGCAAGCATCGTCGCCAGTATCTCATTTCGCTGGACCGTGTAGTTCCTCGCGATCGCCAGCCTGATCATTGCATCCAGTGCGGCCAGTGTGAGCCTCATTGTCCACAAAGCATTCGCATTCCACGCGAACTGGCAAAGATTGATGAGATGATTGAGAGCTTGAAGCGCAACCCAGAGGGCCCAGAAGTATAAAAAGTGTAGAAAATTTGGTTAATTGCCTAATTTGCAGTACCTTTGCACCCGAAATAAACGTTTATAGAAGAAAATGGCATTAAAATGTGGTATTGTAGGACTGCCAAATGTGGGCAAGTCTACCTTGTTTAATTGTCTGTCGAGTGCCAAAGCTCAGGCAGCAAACTTCCCTTTTTGTACAATCGAACCCAATGTGGGTGTAATCACTGTACCTGATGAAAGACTGACCAAACTCGCTGAGTTGGTTCACCCAGGACGTATCGTTCCTGCTACCTGCGAGATTGTAGATATTGCTGGTCTCGTAAAAGGCGCCTCTAAGGGCGAAGGATTAGGCAATAAATTCCTTGGAAATATCCGCGAAACCGATGCTATCATCCACGTGCTGCGTTGTTTCGAGGATGAGAATATCACTCACGTTGATGGCACTATCGACCCTATCCGCGATAAGGAGATTATCGATACAGAGCTTCAGCTGAAGGACCTTGAGACTATCGAGAGCCGCTTGGCTAAGACCGAGAAGGCCGCAGCTGCTGGTAATAAGGACGCTAAGATCGAGGCTACCGTACTGCACGCTTATAAAGAGGTGCTGGAGCAGGGTAAGAATGCCCGTATCGTAGAGTTCGAAAGCAAGGACGAGCAGGATTGCGCTCGCAATCTGTTCCTGCTCACTTCAAAGCCTGTGCTTTACGTTTGTAACGTAGGCGAGACTGATGCTAAATCAGGTAATGCCTTTACCAAGAAGGTAGAGGAGCTGGCAAAGGAAGAGGGCGCAGAAACCATGGTGATTGCCGCTAAGACCGAAGAGGATATCGCTGAACTGGAGAGCTACGAGGACAAGCAGATGTTCTTGGAAGAGCTGGGCTTGGAAGAGAGTGGTGTAAACCGCCTGATTAAGAAGGCTTATGCGCTGCTGAACCTCGAAACCTTTATCACCGCTGGTGAGATGGAGGTGAAGGCCTGGACCTACAAGAAGGGCTGGAAGGCTCCACAGTGTGCTGGTGTGATTCACACCGACTTTGAGAAGGGCTTTATCCGTGCCGAAGTAATCAAGTACGACGACTATATCCAGTATGGCTCTGAGGCAGCTGTACGCGAGGCTGGTAAGCTGGCCGTTGAGGGTAAGGAGTACGTAGTACAGGATGGCGACATTATGCATTTCCGCTTTAACGTATGATGAATCTACTCAACTATATCCTTTGGGATCCAAATCTGGTTGCATTTAAACTGGGCCCTTTTTCAATTCGCTGGTACGGACTGATGTGGGTCATCGGATTGGTTGTGGCCTACCTCTTGGTTCAGCGCCTCTACAAGGAGCAGAAGATTAAGGACGAATATTTTGATCCGCTCGCATTCTACTGTTTCTTCGGCATCCTGATTGGTGCTCGTCTGGGCCATTGCTTATTCTACGAGCCCGATTATTTCCTGACTTCAAGCAAGGGAATAATTGAGATGATACTGCCTATCCGTTTTGGCGATGATGGCAGTTGGCTAGGACAAACATTTGGTTTCCACGTCATCGGCTATGCTGGTTTGGCCTCGCATGGCGGAACTTTAGGCTTAATGATTGCCCTCTGGATGTATGTACGCAGAACCAAACTGAGCATCTGGACGGTGCTCGATAATATAGCAATTGCCACAGGTTCTACGGCCTGCTGTATCCGCTTGGGCAACCTGATGAACTCAGAGATTATCGGCAAGATTACCGATGTACCCTGGGCATTCATCTTCGAGAAAGTTGATGCCGTTCCACGCCATCCAGGACAGCTGTACGAGGCCATCGCCTACGCCATCCTGTTTGTCATCATGTGGACTCTGCATAAAAAGAAGCCTGAGAAGATTGGTACTGGCTGGTATTTCGGGTTCTGCCTTACGTATATCTTCACCTTCCGATTCTTCATCGAATACACCAAGGAGGTACAGGAGGCCTTCGAGGCATCGCTTCCCATCGATATGGGACAGATACTCTCTATTCCCTTTATCATATTGGGAACCTACTGCATGATAAAAGCCAAGAAAAAGGCTTAATAAGACATTTCACTGGTTTCAAACATAGAAACTGCCAGTTCCTTGCGAGGAAACTGGCAGTTTCTTTATTGGGAAATAACTGTTTACAGCAAGGAAACTACTTGCCGGAAACAATCTTTTTGATGTCATTCAACTTGTTGAGAGCCTCGATAGGGGTGAGGTTATTCACATCAAGGCCTAGGATCTCGTCGCGAACCTGACAGAGCACTGGGTCATCAAGCTGGAAGAAACTCAACTGCATACCCTCACGCGAACCAGCAATCTCCTTAGTAGGCTTACCGGCAGTGCCTACCTGGGCATTATCGCTCTCCAACTGTTTCAGAATCACGTTGGCGCGCTTCACGATACTGCGAGGCATACCTGCTATCTCAGCTACATGGATACCAAACGAGTGCTCAGAACCACCACGTTCCAATTTACGCAGGAAGATAACCTTGCCATCAACCTCTTTAACTGATACATTGTAGTTCTTGATTCGAGAGAAATTCTTCTCCATCTCGTTCAACTCATGGTAGTGAGTAGCAAACAAGGTGCGAGGATGACCTTTGGCATTCTCGTGCAGATATTCTACAATCGCCCATGCTATCGAGATACCATCGTAAGTACTGGTGCCTCGACCTAACTCGTCGAAGAGTACCAGCGAGCGCGATGACACGTTATTCAGGATGTTCGAAGCCTCAGTCATCTCTACCATAAAGGTTGATTCGCCCAGCGAGATATTATCGCTGGCACCTACACGGGTAAAGATTTTATCTACCAGACCGATTCTAGCGGCCTCTGCGGGCACAAAGCAACCTATCTGGGCCAGCAACACAATCAATGCAGTTTGGCGCAGCAGGGCCGATTTACCAGCCATATTCGGACCAGTGATAATGATAATCTGCTGACGTTCGTTGTCTAACAATATATCGTTGGGCACATAATACTCGCCAAGGGGCAGTTCCTGTTCGATTACAGGATGGCGACCTTGTTTGATATCAATCACCTCCGACGAATCGATTACGGGGCGGATATACTTGTTCTCCTCAGCCGCCTTGGCAAAGCTGAGCAAGCAGTCCAAACGGGCAATGATATTAGCGTTTATCTGAATCTGTGGGATAAACTCCTGCATGCTCATAATCAGATCGTTGAAGAGTTTGCCCTCTAACGACAGAATCTTATCCTCAGCACCCAGAATCTTCTCTTCGTACTCCTTCAGTTCCTGAGTGATATAGCGCTCGGCCTGGGCCAGTGTCTGCTTACGAACCCACTCAGGTGGAACCTGCTCCTTATAGGTATTACGCACCTCAAGATAGTAGCCAAACACGTTGTTATAGCCTATCTTCAAGCTCTGGATACCAGTTTCCTGAGCCTCGCGCTCCTGTATCTTCAGCAGATAATCCTTACCGCTATAGGCTATGCTACGCAACTCGTCGAGTTCGGCATTCACACCGTCGCGAATCACGCCACCCTTTGCAACCAACTGTGGGGGATCGTTCTGAATCTCCTTCTCGATACGGTCGCGCAGCGATTCGCAAAGGTTCAGCTGCTCGCCAATACGGTTCAGCGTTGGGTTCTTGGCATACAAACAAGCCGTTTTAATGGGCTGAATGGCCTGCAGGGCAGTCTTGAGCTGCACCACCTCGCGAGGCGATACTCTTCCAACGGCAGCCTTCGAGATAATACGTTCCAAGTCGCCAATACGATGTATCTGATCGTCGATACACTCACGGAACTCGGGCTCGCGATAGTAATACTCTACCACATCCAGTCGCTCGTTAATGGGCTTTTCATCCTTCAGAGGGAAAACCAGCCAGCGGCGCAGTAATCGGCCTCCCATTGGGCTCACCGTCTTATCAATCACATCAAGCAGTGACTTTCCATCCTCTTGCATGGGGTAAACCAACTCCAAGCTGCGGATGGTGAACTTATCCAGTCGCACGTACTTATCCTCTTCGATACGGGAGATAGAAGTGATATGTCCTATCTGAGTGTGCTGTGTCTGCTCGAGATACTGCAGAATGGCACCTGCGGCAATAACACCCGACTGCAGATGATCTACACCAAAGCCTTTCAGGTTCTTAACGTTAAAATGCTGTAATAGTTTCTGCTTACCTGTCTGATCGGTAAACACCCAATCGTCCAACTGGAACGTAAAGTATTTAGTACCAAAGTTGCGCTCAAAATCCTGTTTGCGATTACGATCGTAAAGCACCTCTTTGGGCGAAAAGTTGCCCAGCAGTTTCTCTACATAATCGGCAGTTCCCTCACCTGTCAGAAACTCACCTGTCGAGATATCAAGAAAAGCCACACCAAAGCTCGACTTACCAAAATGGATAGCCGCCAGGAAGTTGTTCTCCTTGTAATTCAGCACGTTATCGCTCATGGCCACACCAGGTGTAACCAACTCGGTAATGCCACGCTTAACAAGTTTTTTTGTGAGTTTGGGGTCTTCCAGCTGGTCGCAGATGGCCACACGTTTGCCAGCGCGAATCAGCTTAGGCAGATAGGTATCCAAGGCGTGATGAGGAAAACCAGCCATTTCATCGCCTTTGCCACCAGCACCATTACTACGATGTGTTAAGGTGATACCTAATATCTTTGAGGCAGTTATAGCGTCTTCGCAATAGGTTTCATAAAAGTCGCCACACCTGAAAAGCATGACTGCATCTGGGTGTTTCGCCTTCAAATCAAAGAACTGTTTCATCATAGGGGTTAGTTCTTTCCCCGCTGTTTTTGCCATAACTACCTAAATTTTATTCTGAGCGGCAAAGTTACTCCTTTTTTCGCAAACAGCAAAATTTTAGCCTTAAATAATTGTTATGTTCCCGTTTATTTGTATCTTTGCCAGCAAGATGAAGAAACTCGTTATCATATCGCTGATGCTTTGCTGGATGCTGTCGCTTTCAGCCCAATTCCTAAATTCGGGCGACACCATCGCTATAATCTCGCCTTCAAGTGCAACCGATACTGCTACCATTAATGGCGGCATCCGAACCTTAGAGAAGTGGGGCTATCCATGCATCGTGGCGCCCCATGCACTGGCCGATTATCATGGTTTTGCAGGCACTATCGATGAGCGACTTAGCGATTTGCTGTGGGCTTTACGCACACCATCCATCAAGGCCATCATGTGTTCGCGAGGCGGCGATGGAGCTGCCCATCTGCTTTCCCGTATCTCATTAGATACACTCCAGCGGTATCCAAAGATGATTATCGGATTCAGCGATGTGACGGCGTTGCTGTGTGCCCAGGCTAGGGCAGGCGTAATGGGTATTCATGGTTCGATGTGTCATGCATTGAAAACCTACGAGGGCAACGATACCGTGAGTCAGGCTTTACGAGGCATGCTTGCTGGTCATCTGCCCACCTATCGCATTGCTCCCCATCCCTTAAACATAACAGGTAAGGCCGAGGGCATTATCGTTGGTGGTAACATGAGCGTTTTCAACGATCTGGCAGGCTCTGATTTCGATCCGCTGTTTATCGATGGAATCGTACTATTTATTGAAGATACAGGCGAGGGCATGAGTAAGGTCGACCGCATGCTGCATAACATCGAGATACGTGGCTTACAGAAACACATCCGAGGCGTTATTGTTGGGCAGTTCAACAAATACAAACACCCCGAAAACGGTTTCGACGACATGTACGCCCTGCTCAACGAGTACCTACAGCATTGGCACATCCCCGTATGCTACAACTTTCCTGTAGGTCATGCCCACCTAAAAAACTTCCCCCTCCTAACAGGCGCCAAAGCCACATTAGAAATAACCTCTGATAAGGTAGTGCTAGATTACAATAATTCCCATTAGAGGAACATTTTGTTCCCACGTTGGGAATGAAACGTTCCCAAACTGGGAATCAAACATTCCCAAGTTGGGAAAAAATATCGTGCTTTAGATGGCAAGGGGGAGCATAAAATCAAAAAACTGAGTAAAACTATTTATTTTGAGAATAATTATTGTATCTTTGCAGCTGTAATCGGTTCTCCTGATGTGGAGATTAATAGGGAATCGGGTGAGAATCCTGAACAGAATCCCGCCGAAAGGCACCTACCCGTGGCCTTTCCTGCTGCTGTAAGTCGTCCTTTATGAGGCGCAAACATGTATGTCACTGAGATTTTTGGGAAGACGTTTGCTGCCAGACGATAAGTCAGAAGACCTGCCGATGAAACTTTAGCCGCTTGCCTATCTCTGGGGTTAGATGGCGATGGCAGAATAAAAGATGATGAATCGAGCATTCACATTGGCAATGGCTTGCGTGTTGGCGATGACAACGGCAGCACAAAGCAAGTTAGATTCCGTGCAGCATGTACGGGAGATAATTGTTGTGTCGAAGCCAGCTATGCGCGAGGTGGTGCCCAGTCAGAAACTGAAGGGCGAACTGCTGGAACAACTGAACACGCACTCTGTGGCCGATGCGTTGCGCTATTTCTCAGGTGTCCAACTAAAGGATTATGGCGGCGTGGGCGGCATTAAAACAGTAAACATCCGCTCGATGGGTACGCATCACTTAGGCATCAGCTACGATGGTGTGCAGTTAGGTAATGCGCAGAACGGACAGATTGACTTGGGCCAGTTCTCACTTGATAACGTAGAGGATATCACACTTTATAACGGCCAGAAGAGTGCCATCTTCCAGCCCGCCAGCGATTTTGGAAACGCCGGTTCTATCTATATCCGTACCAAAGCGCCTGATTTCAAGAAAGGCGAGAATACCCATCTGCGATTTAAAACCCAGTATGGTTCAAGCGATATGTTCCGCTTTTCTACCCTTTGGGAGCAGAAACTGTCATCAACCATCAGCTCATCGGTAAGTGCCGGCTTCTTAACAGCCAGCGGTAAGTATAAGTTCCATTACGAGCGAAAATATCCTAACGGACAAACGGCTTGGGACACAACGGCTGTGCGACAGAACGGCGATATACATGCTGAACGTATCGAAGCAAACCTGTTTGGCCGATTGGAGCAGGGTAGTTGGCAGCTTAAGGGTTATCTATATAACTCAGCCCGAGGCATTCCTGGTGCCATCGTAAACAACGTGTGGCGACGTGGTGAGCGCCAACAGGATTTGAACACCTTTGTACAAGCCGATTATAATAAGAATATAGGCGATGGTTTCAGCACCCGATGGCTGGCCAAGTATGCCTATTACAACACCCACTACGTAAACAAGGATACTACCCAGTTGCCTGTTGACAATCGTTACAAGCAGCAGGAGTTCTATCTTTCTACAGCCAATGTGCTGGAGCTGCTACCCAACTGGAGTGCATCGCTGGCCTACGATTTTAAGTGGAACAAACTGAATGCCGATATCTACAACTTTGCTTACCCCACACGCATCTCTAATCTGGTAAGTTTAGCCACAGCTATCGACTACAAACACCTGAAGGCGCAAGGCTCTATCCTGGCTACCTTTATCCACGACAAAACCCACCGCAGGGGTGAGTTTGCAAGCTTAAACAGCAGTCATTCGCTATCTAAACTCACGCCGGCGCTATTTGTTAACGTGTATCCCTTCCGAGGCACCTTCTTCTCTATGCGAGCCTACGTAAAAAAGAGTTTCCGCATGCCGACCTTCAACGACCTGTATTATACCGATATGGGTAATGCCAACCTGGTGCCCGAGAGCGCCCTGCAGTACGATGCCGGCTTTGCGCTTAACAAGCACTTTGAGCATGGTATCATTCGCCATGCCGAGATGCACTTCGATGCCTATTATAATACAGTACACGATAAAATTGTGGCTTACCCCAAGGGGCAGCAGTTCCGTTGGACGATGCTGAACTTAGGTAAGGTTCACATCAAGGGAATAGATGTTGAGGCCGAGGCCGATTTCAAGATTGGTAAGGATCTGATAGCTACCACTCGTGCCCAGTACACTTATCAGGATGCACGCGATGTTACTGATGCCGAAACCTCGTATTATAAGCATCAGATACCCTACATCCCCTGGCACTCAGGTTCTGCTATTCTGGGTCTTACCTATAAGAACTGGAACCTGAACTACTCGTTTATCTATGCGGGCGAACGCTACGACGAGCAGGAGAACATTATCTATAACCACATGGAACCTTGGTACACCAGCGACCTGAGTCTGGGAGTTTGGTGGAAAGTAAATAGTGTGCTGATGAAAGCGCACTTGGATGTGAACAATCTCTTAGGTCAGGATTACGAGGTAATCGTAAATTACCCCATGCCTGGTCGCAACTATGCACTAACATTAAGCGTTGAGATATGAAGCAGCTAGCGTACTACATATTAACCCTGTTGCTCCTTTCGGCCTGTCGCCAGGATGTGATGATAGTGCCGATGGAGAAAAGCGATCCAGGCGGCAAAACGCAGCAGGGCGATATCATAGGTATGTATCTGCTGAATGAGGGCAACATGGGATCGAACAAGTCGTCGCTCGACTATCTCGATCTGTCAGATTCTACAGCGCACTATTATCGCAATATCTACTCGCAGCGCAACCCTAGTACTGTAATGTCGCTGGGCGATGTGGGTAACGACTGTCAGATATATGGCTCGCGTCTGTGGCTGGTTATCAACTGCTCAAACAAGGTTGAGGTGGCCCGTGCCGATTCGGCTATCAGAATAGGAAAGGTAAACATTCCTAACTGCCGATACGTGACGTTTAACGATCGCTATGCCTACGTGTCATCGTATGTGGGAACGGTTTATGCTTCGAGCAACAGTCCGTTGGGTAGCGTGTATAAGGTAGATACACTCACCTTACAAAAGGTTGACTCTTGTAGTGTAGGCTATCAGCCTGAGGAGATGGCCATTATCGGCAACCAGCTATATGTAGCCAACAGTGGTGGCTATCAAGGTATGACGGGACAGGGTTATGA
The DNA here is from genome assembly GCF_900102205.1 of Prevotella sp. khp1. Classification (NCBI taxonomy): domain Bacteria; kingdom Pseudomonadati; phylum Bacteroidota; class Bacteroidia; order Bacteroidales; family Prevotellaceae; genus Prevotella; species Prevotella sp. khp1. Next base: position 414,143 of record NZ_FNJZ01000002.1, on the reverse strand, counting down.
GAGTACGGTAAGTGTGATAGATATGGCTACCATGCAAGAAACCAGCAAGGTAGAGGTAGCCCCCAACCTGCACCACCTGAAGGCCGATAAGTACAATCAGCTATGGGTAACGGCTCGTGGCGACTATATGACTGAGGCATCAAGCATCTGGTGGCTGGCACCCGACGAAAACGGCCAGATGAAAGTAGGTGGACACATCGATCAGGCTGTAAGCGATCTTTGTATTGTGGGCGATTCGCTCTATTTCTACGGTTCTCAATGGAGCGAGGTGTCGATGAGTAATACCATCACCTATGGTATCATCAACGTAAAAACGCATCAGGTGGTAAGCACCAGTCTGTCGAGTGCACCCGAGATTAGCAAGATACGCATGCCGTATGGCATCATTGTAAACCCCGTCCATCGCGATTTTTATCTGATGGATGCCAAGAACTATGTATCGAGTGGCGAGTTGCTGCACTTCCTGCCCGATGGCACCTTCGACTGGAAGGTAAGCACAGGCGATATACCCGCCCACGCAGCATTTTTATTTAAAACAACAAAAAAATGAAGAAGATATTGTTACTATTAATAGCCGCAATTACCATCGGTAATATCCATGCTCAGCGCATGGACGATGTTACTGTGCACTCCAAATACATCCAGGCGGTAGATGAATATCGCCCTGCCCCAGGACAGTATGTAAACGATGTGCCAGAATACGAAGCTGGCGATACCGAGGCCGATATGATTCGTAAGTGTAACAACAATCTGGCAGGTCTTGGTCCTATCGATTCCCATTTGGTGGCACTTGGTGGCTGGGGCGGTTATATCACGTTCCACTTCGATCATTCTATCGCCAACGTGCCTGGCGAGCGCGACTTTGCCGTATGGGGAAACGCCTATCAAGAAATGAAGAACCTGGTGTTTGGTGGTATGAATGAGGCTGGCGTAGTAATGGTGTCGAAGGATGTAAACGGCAACGGAAAGCCCGACGACCCTTGGTACGAAATCAGCGGCAGTTGCGATGTGGATAGCGCAGGCAAGGTAATTTATGGTTACGAGATAACCTACCGTCAGAACCCCATGGGTGATATTCCCTGGACAGATAACCAAGGTAATAGCGGCACCATCGATCGTAATCACTACCACACCCAGGAGTATTACCCCCAGTGGTTGCCTGATAATCTCACCTTCAAAGGCACCCGACTGCCCGATAATATGCAGAATCTGTCCGATCAGGTAGAGGAATCGTTCAGTCCCTACTATTATGTGCTGGTAGGTTTCCGCTATGGCTATGCCGATAATCTGCCCAACTTTAGCGATAATGCCAATGCCACCTCTTATAATTATGAGGGCTGCGGTATTGATATCTCGTGGGCTGTTGATGAGAACCGTCAGCCTGTAAATCTTGATTTCATCGACTTTGTACGTGTATATACAGGTTTGAATCAGAAATGTCCGCAACCCGAGTGGTGGGGCGAAACCTCTACAGAGTTTGCTGGTGCCGAGGATATCCATCTCGAAGCCTCGCTCCAAGCTATCGAGAATGCTTTAAGCGGCATTCGTGCCATCCAGCAGGAAGCATCTCTATCAAGTCCTTTCTACGACCTGCAGGGTCGAAAGGTTACTCCAACCAAGAAGGGCGTTTATATTCAGAACAAGAAAAAAGTTGTTATTAAATAACCTCTTATTATTCACTTAAAACAAAAAAATTATGAAGACAAACAAAATTTTCGGACTTGCAGTCCTTGCGTGCGGTTTCGCACTGTCGTTCACATCATGTACTAATGATGACAATCCTGTTGGTGGTAAGAGACAGGCTACAGTTTCTTTCGAGAATAAGAAGCTTGGCGCTGATGGCTATTGGAGTGGTGACGAATCTGGTACTAAGTTTGATAATTACGGAGCGGAAGCTTTCGCCTGCCAATATAAGGAAAAGGGGGTAACCTTCCCAGTAAACTACACACCATCATTTGCCAGCTGGACGGGTTTTGCTATCTCTAACCGTACCGCTACTACTTACAAGGATTTGAATCCCGATCAGTTCAATAGCGCAGTCGGCGCCGCAAAGAGTGGCAACAACTACTGTGTAGTTTATACCTTTGGCGAGACTATCGACTTTGGTCGTGCCGTTACCCTGAAGGGCTTCTGGTTTACCAACGAGGCTTGGGCTGTTGATGCTTACCTGAATGGCGATGGTATGACTCCTGGTAAGTTTGAGAAGGACGACTGGTTTAAGTGTATTGTAACTGCAACACTGTCTGATGGATCAACCAAGGATGTTGAGGTATTCCTGGCTAAGGACGGTGAGTATGTAAAGGATTGGCAGTTCTGCGATTTCCAGAGTTTGGAGAAAGTTACCAGCCTGAGCTTTGCATTCGATGGCACAAAGAAAAACGATTGGGGTCCAACAACTCCTACTTACATGTGTATCGACGATATCGAGTTTGAGTATTAATGAGATACATTCAACTATTAATCATAGCAGTATTGCTCACAGCCTGCGGAGGTGCGAAGAAAAACGCACCTCAGCAAGCTGGGGGCGATGCTGTTACCTTTAAATATGCCACACAGATTAGCGTCGAGAAGTTTGATGGCTATACGGTGGCAACTATCAAGAACCCTTGGAAGGAAGGTATGACGCTACACCGTTATGTGCTGATACCTGCCGACCAGGAAATACCCAACCATATTCCCAGCGGTACTATTGTACGCACACCATTAAAACGCGCCGTAATGTTTACCACCGTGCATTGCGCTATGTTGATGGAGTTTGGCAAACAGGATTGCATATCGGGTGTGGCCGACTTGAAGTACATTAAGATACCTTGGATTCAGGAGCAGGTGGCCAAAGGCAAGATAAGCGATGTGGGCGATGGTATGAGTCCTGTTATCGAGAAAATTATCGACGAACATCCTGATGCCCTATTCCTGTCGCCTTTCGAAAACAGCGGTGGTTATGGTAAACTCGAAGAGATTAACATCCCCATCATAGAATGTGCCGACTATATGGAGGCCTCGCCTTTGGCACGTGCCGAGTGGCTGCGTTTCTATGGCATGCTGTTTGGTTGCGAAGAGCGCGCCGATATGCTATTTCAGAGTGTAGATAACAACTACCACCAGCTTAAGGCATTGGCAGCAAAGGCTAAAACAAAGCCATCGGTAGTGGTTGATAAGGTAACAGGTAGCGTATGGTATGTGCCTGGTGGCAAAAGCACCATTGGCCAGATGATTAGGGATGCCAACGCCCAATATGCATGGGCCGATGATGAACACAGCGGTTCTATCTCACTGCCTTTCGAAACGGTTCTGGAGCGTGCTGGCGATGCTGATGTGTGGCTTTTCAGATATAGTGGCGATCACGATATTACCTATGATGAGCTGCTGAGCGAACATCATGGTTACAATCAGTTTAAAGCGTTTAAGAACCAAACGGCTTATGGTTGTGATGTAGAGCGTTCGTTGTTCTACGAGGAGTCGCCTTTCCACCCTGAAAGACTATTGAGCGATTTTATCCATATTCTGCATCCCGAACTGGATACGATGACCTCGATGCGCTATTTTAAAGAGGTTAATCGCTAACCTCGTTCAAGTGGTCAACATACGCCGTGATAGCTTCTACCAACAGGTCGTTTTCCTCGGGCTGTTGGGTAGTTACGCGGAAGTAATTGTTGTCTAATCCGCGAATGTTCGAAGCGTCACGAATCAAAATGCCGTAGTTGTCCATCAGCCATCGTTTCAACTCTATCGCCGTACTGTTATGAATAGATACCAGCATAAAGTTGGTATCTGTCTTCATGACCTTCAATCCGTCGATAGTCGATAAGTTAGCGTGCAGTCGCATCGTTTCCTGAAGATATACTTTCAGGTCGGGAATCATCTGCATGTTGTTCTCAAGCATATATTTGCCTGCCTCGATAGCCAAGGCGTTAATCGTCCAGGGCTGACGTATCTGTTTCAATCTACCTATAATAATAGGCGAGGCCACGATATAACCCAAACGCAGACCTGGTATACAAAACGTCTTAGAGAGCGAGTGAACCAGCATCAGGTTAAACACATCCGTCATTTCCTTGGGCTCCAGCATAGGTGCTAAGGTGTAATCAGCATACGACTGATCGATGACATACAGATAACGTGGATGATTTCGTACGATATGGTTCAGCATACCCTTTACCAGCACGTTGCCAGTAGGGTTGTTAGGGTTACAAATCCAATAGATACGGTCCTTGGGCAGTACATCAAACTCGTCCTTAACGTCGTATGATATAATATGGTTAAACATGCGACAGGCATCCTCGTATTCGCTAAATGTGGGTTGAGGAATGATTGACGACCAACCCTTGTACAGCTGCGCTATCAGATAGATAGCCTCGTTGGCGCCGCTGGTAACCATCACGGTGTTCTCCTTTACACCCAGTTTCTCGGCCAGCAGGCATTCCAAAGTGTGGGCATCGGGCTCAGGATAGTGACCCACCACATCAAAATGCTGCATCAGGTGCTCTTTCAACTCTGTGTAGTCAGCCTGACTATACACATTCGAGCTGAAATTAATCTTCACCTTGTCGCCATAGCGAAACACATCGTCACCGTGCCCGTATATCATAAGCTTAATAGATATTTATACCTGTTTTGTTACTTTTATTGTCATGGTCTTGGGATCGAAAGCTATACCCTCCCGTTCTATAAACCTGCCTAATGCCCCTTGTTCTGCCAGCGCTTTTGGTGAACCAATAGCCACTGCTTCGCCTTGAGTCATCAGCCAGATGGTATCGGCCATCTGCAAGGCCAGTTCCACATCGTGCGTGGATAAGAATATTACTTTGTCGGCCTCGCGACTAATGCGACACAACAGCTGCAACACCTCAACCTTGCTAGGATAATCGAGAAAAGCCGTTGGCTCGTCAAGATAAATCACAGGTGTTTGTTGGGCCAGCGCTTTGGCTATCATTACCTTCTGGCGTTCGCCATCGCTCAGCGTGTGCACCATGCGCTTCTTCAGCGGCTCTACACCCACCATCGCAATAGCCTCGTCAACCACCTGCAGGTCGTCTTTCGAATAGGTGCCCCAGAATCCTGTGTAGGGCGATCTGCCCAGCGATACCAGCTCGCGAACAGTCATATTCCTCACATCAGGCTTTTCGGTCAGCACCACACCTATCAGGCGACTCAGCTGTTTATCGCTGTACTCCGAGAGTTCACGACCTTCCAACAGTATCTCGCCACCTGTTTTGGGTTGGAATGAAGATAGGGTTTTTAGTAGCGTTGATTTGCCTACACCATTAGCGCCCAGCAGACAAGTAAGTTCACCGCTTTTGATGGCACCATCGATGCCCGTAGCCACCGTTTTAATACCGTGTTTTGTCTGGTAGCCAATGCTTAGATTGCGCAGCTCTATAGTTTCGCCCGTCGTCTTCATGGTGCAAAGATAGTAAAAAGTTTGGAAACAGTATCACAATTTGCAAACTTTTTTCTGTTCGCGAGTTTTATCTTATGCAAGCAGGTGTGTAAGTAGTATTTTTATACCAATTACTATCAGTATAATACCGCCTAAAAGTTCTGGCTTTAGCTTGCGAGCTATCGATTTGCCGAACCTTACGCCCAACCTGTAGCCTACAAAACTGAACATGAAAGATACCAGACCGATGATTAAAAGCGGGTAAGCTATCTGTGCAAAGGCACGATAGCCTGTACAAGCAAACGATATTCCGATGGCCAGCGCGTCAATACTTGTAGCAACAGCCAATACTAGCTGGGTACGCAGGTTTTTAGGGTTAAACTGCTGTTCTTCCTCGTCAGAGAACGATTCACGAATCATTTTTCCACCTAAAAATGCCAGCAAGCCGAAGGCTATCCAGTGGTCGATGGCTTCCAATTGCTCACTAAAGTGGTTGGTAGTCAGCCAGCCTATCAGTGGCATCACGGCCTGGAAAAGTCCGAAAAGAAAAGCCATACGCAGAATCATCGCCCACAACCAACGGCGAACGATAACACCGCTCACAATCGAAACCGTGAAGCAATCCATAGCCAATGCAACGGCTAACATCCATATATCCAGCGAGTTCATGATAATATTTTGCTCTTTCTTATACTTTAGCTTGCAAAATAACAACTTTTTTTTGAGATAAACAAATTTTTTATTACCTTTGCGCTCAGATTTTTTAACTAATAACCGATTCAAAAAAATGAAGAAGATTCTTTTTCTAGCGTTCCTTATGGTCTCGGCCTCTACGGCTTGGGCAAAACAGGTTGTTATCCAAACCAAGAACACCACGATGGTGCTTGATGTAGAAACGGGTAAACAACCACAGTATGTGTATTATGGTGCAAAACTAAGCGACTACGATTTGCAGAATCTGCAATCCCCTCGTGACGGACGTATGGATGCTTATCCTGCTTATGGCATGAACTGTCCTGCCGAGGCTGCTGTAGCCATGACCCATGCCGATGGCAATATGTCGACAGAGCTTTTTGCAACAGATGTAACCACACAAGGCTCTGTTACTCAGATTACGTTGAAAGATCCCAAATACCCTGTTCAGGTAGTGCTGTGCTATCAGGCACGTTTCGACGAAGATATGATTGAAACCTGGACAGAAATCAAAAACGGCGAGGCCAAACCCATCACTCTTACGCAATTTGCCTCTTGTTCACTGCCCATCCGTCGCGGAAACGTATGGCTTTCGCACTTTGGCGGTTCGTGGGGCAACGAGGCTCGCTTGATTGAGGAGCCTATCCAGCTTGGACAGAAGGTGATTAAGAATAAGGATGGTGTACGCAATGCACATACCGATCATGCCGAAGTGATGTTCTCGCTCGATGGTAAAGGCCGGGAGAACAGCGGCGATGTGATTGGTGCCGCCCTCTGCTACTCAGGCAACTATCAGCTGAAAGTTGAGACCGATGACACAGAGTACCACTACTTCTTTGCTGGCATCAACCCCGATAACTCGGCCTATCATCTTAAGAAAGGTGAGACATTCACCACGCCAAAGGTGGCATTCAGCTTTTCAAAGTGCGGTCTTTCAGGTGTATCGCGTAATTTCCACAAGTGGGGCCGCAAATATATGCTGGCTCATGGCAATAAAGAGCGCAAGATACTGCTGAACTCTTGGGAGGGTGTTTATTTCGACATCAACCAGCAGGGTATGGACCAGATGATGGGCGATATAGCCTCGATGGGAGGCGAGCTCTTTGTAATGGACGATGGCTGGTTTGGCGTGAAATATCCTCGCAAGACCGACAACTGTGCCCTTGGCGACTGGGAGGTGGATACCAACAAGCTACCCGAGGGTATCGAAGGTCTGCTTCGCGATGCTAAGAAGCACGGCATTAAGTTCGGCATATGGATTGAGCCAGAGATGACCAACTCGGTATCCGAACTCTACGATGCACATCCCGACTGGGTTGTAAAAGCACCAAAACGAGACGTAGTGAAAGGTCGTGGCGGCACGCAGCTGGTACTCGATCTGGCTAACCCTAAGGTGCAGGACTTTGTGTTCTCGATTGTAGATAACCTGATGACTAAATATCCAGAAATCGATTATATCAAGTGGGATGCCAACATGGCCATCATGAATCATGGTTCGCAGTACCTCACCATGAACGATCAGAGTCATCTTTATATCGAATATCATCGTGGTTTCGAGAAGGTTTGCCAGCGTGTTCGTGCTAAGTATCCCAACCTTACCATTCAGGCCTGTGCCTCTGGTGGCGGTCGTGCCAACTGGGGTGTTCTGCCATACTTCGATGAGTTCTGGGTAAGCGATAATACCGATGCCCTGCAGCGTATCTACATGCAGTGGGGTACCAGCTATTTCTTCCCCGCCATCGCAATGGCTTCACACATTTCGGCCACACCTAACCACACCGTTTTCCGCACCACAGCGCTCAAATATCGTGTTGATGTAGCTATGAGTGGTCGCTTGGGTATGGAGATCCAGCCAAAGAATATGACTGACGACGAGAAGGAACTCTGCCGTAAGGCTATCGCCGAGTACAAGCAGATTCGTCCTATCGTACAGTTTGGCGACATCTATCGCTTGGTTTCGCCTTACGATAAGCAGGGATTGGCATCGCTCATGTATGTGGATGAGCAGAAGTCGAAGTCGGTATTCTTCTGGTGGAAAACCGAATCGTTCCAGAACGAGCATCTGCCACGTGTAAAAATGGCTGGTCTCGATGCCTCGAAGAATTATAAGATTCACGAGTTGAACCGTATCGATCTGCGTCCGATGGATGTCGAGGGTAAGGTGTTCAGTGGTGCCTATCTGATGAATCACGGCCTTGAAATGCCTTATCGTAACGAGCCCGAGTGGAGCAAGAAAAACGATTGGAGCAGTCGTGTGTTGTTGCTTGAGGCACAGTAACTTAGGCTAAGAAAAAGGCGCAATATACATTCTTTTCATTAAAATAGGATGTGTATTGCGTTTTTTTTAGTAATTTTGCAGCCGAATGGAACTACAACGACGATTAGAACATTGGCTGATAGCACTTTTCATGCTTTTTGCTATGCAACTTTATGCCTTAGATGTGAAGCATTTTACTTTCTCACATCTGAGTATAGCTGATGGTGTGGATAATCAGCGTATATTTTCTGTTTGCCAAACCACATCTGGTGCCATTTGGTGGTCGTCTATGAAAGGCGTAGGTCGCTATAATGGCTCGAAAGTAAGAATATACCGACTCGACGATGGTACGCCTTTCGCTCATCTTGGCGGGCGTGTTATAAAGATGGCCACTAACGATAAAGCCATTTATGCTTTTGATAATCGTGGCTCCATCTATCTTTTCCTGTCAGTTCTTGATGGTTTTAAACCAGTAGCCAGCATCTCCAAGAAGCTGGGGCACGAGGTGGCATTAAACGATATCCACGTAAAGGATGGCAACCTGTTCCTGGCCTTGCACGATGGTGTTTATCTGCTGAAGGACACCACACTTACCCAAGTGATGAAGGGAACTTATGTAAACCAGATTGTGCCCATGATGGGTCATCTGCTGTTCTGTGCCCGAGATGGTGTGTATAACGAACGGGGCCAGCGCCTGTTACCCTATAACACGGAGTACGGCTACTACGATGAAATGTCGGGCCGCTTATGGATTGGAGGTTACGAGAATGGTCTTCATATGGTAACCATTAGTCAGAATGGCAAGATTACTTCCGATGAGTTTGTGCGTATATCTGATCAGAATCTGTATCGTAATCCTATCCGTAGCATTTGTCCTTACGACGATGATACCATGCTGATCGGCATTGATGGACAAGGTGTTTATCAGATTAGTCGTGATGGTAGGGGCGGTTGCTCTTTACTCTTCGATGCCAACGAGTCGGAGCATAGCATGTTGCATGGCAACGGCGTTTATGCCATGCTGGTAGATAGTTGGAAAAACATCGTGATAGGTACCTACTCTGGTGGTATCGACATCGCCCGTCCTATCAGCACTACCACAGCCATCTATCAGCATCTGGCAAACAACCAGCAGAGTCTGCTCAACGATAATGTGAACATGGTGATGCCGCTTTCGGCTGACGTGTTGCTGATGGGTACCGATAATGGTATTAGCATTAAGAACCTTACTACTGGGCAATGGCAGCATTGTTGTCAGGGTACAGTTGTGCTTAACGCCAGCAAAAAAGCCGATGGTAGTGTGCTGGTTTCAACCTATGGTAAAGGCGTTATCGAGATTGATAGTCGAGGCAATGTACGTCAGATATACACAAAAGACAATAGTTTTTTGAAAGACGACCATGTTTATGCCACCTTATATGATAAGGATGGTGGTCTGTGGATAGGCTCTTTGAATGGCGATCTGGTATATAGTCCTGTATCGCAAATCAGTCAGAAACAAGCCGAATGTCGCAACTATCCAGTACACGATGTTCAAGCCATTACACAGCTCACTTCTGGACAGATTGTGGTTGGTACAGCCTTTGGACTTAAGCTGATTACACCTGGTAGCGCCGAGGTTAAGGAGTTAGACTATACACCTGCTGGTGTAACCGATGTAAACCCATTTGTAACACATCTGCTGGCTTCGGGCATGGAGTTGTGGATAGCTACCGATGGTGGTGGCGTTTATGTTTACCATCTTGGCAAGCACGTCAGTCGACAGATAACTACAACCAACGGCCTTCCATCTAACTATGTACGCAGCTTGGTTAAAAGCCGCGACGGACGTATATGGATTGCTACGGACGAAGGTTTGGCTTTTGTAAAGTCGGGCGAAGGCGACAAGGTTATTAATGCCAATTACTGTTATGGTTTTAATCGGGAGTACTCGCGTGGAGCAGCTCAGGTACTGCCCGATGGCGATATCGTATTTGGCTCAACTACAGGTGCCATCATCATTCATCCTGAGAATGTACAGCCCCTTAATTATACTGCCAGCATCACTTTCGTTGGTGTTAACTGCGATGTAGATTCGGATAAACTGCAGAATACAAAGGTGTTTAACCTGCTTAACCAAGGCAGGTTGAGTCTTTCTTACCGTCAGCGCACGTTCGATCTGCAGTTCGAGAGTGTAAACATGCGTAACCACTTCGATATCGTTTACCGCTACAAGATGGGACGTGGCGAGTGGAGTAAACCCACCGACCAGCAGTATATACGCTTTGTTAATCTCGAGCCAGGCGAGCATCAGCTAACACTACAATGCCTCAGTCGTACAACAGGTACTGTGCTCGACTCCAAAACGCTGATTATTACAATTGCCCAACCTTGGTGGAGCTCGTGGTGGATGTGGTGCATCTATATTGCTTTGGTATTGTTGGCGTTCTATACCGCTTGGCAGGTATATAAACTGCACGAAAAGTACATGCGCCTGACCATCGATCATCTGAAGGCTACCAATGCTTCTACACCTGCATCAGTACCCGCTGCCGACGAGCCCGAAGAGGTGCAGGTTGCTGATAGCGATGAGGCAGAATCCGACTTTGTAGATAAGGCTACCCAACTGATATCCGAACATCTTAGCGACACCGATTATTCTATTGACAGTCTTTGTCGCGAAATGGCTATGAGTCGTACACTGTTCTATGTAAAACTGAAGTCGTTTACAGGTAAATCGCCTCAGGACTTTATCCGTATCATCCGTTTGGAGCGTGCAGCCCAGATGCTGAGAAACGGACGTAGCGTATCAGATGCAGCTACACTTGCAGGCTTCGAAAATGCCAAGTATTTCAGTACAGTATTTAAGAAATACTTCGGCGTATCGCCCTCAAAATACCAGTAAATAAGGTTTGAATTCTGTTACAAAAGGTTTCAAAGCTATCAGAAAATAGCAATGAAACCTTTTTTGCGTAGCATCAAACCCCCATCAGGAAAGGTTTGCATAATTTTGCAAACCAAATAAAACAATCAGATAATTAAAAATGATTTTTGAGTTATTAGTTAGTAGTATTCTTTGCTGTGTAATGGCTGCGCCTGCTAAGGCTCAGCCTACGGCAAAGGAGTGGAACAAAGATGTTGTTGGTTGGAATCTGGGTAACCAGTTTGAGTGTTCGGCTCCAGGACAAGATGGCGAATCGATGGCCATCGGTATGGCCGATAACAGTATCAAGGCCGAAACCGCCTGGGGAAATCCTGTGGTAACCAAGAAAAACATCAAGGCAGTAAAGGAAGCAGGTTTTAATGCCGTTCGTATTCCTATCCGTTGGCAGTGTCACATCACCAATCCTACAGCCATGAGTATCGATAAGGCTTGGCTGGCTCGTGTAAAGGAGGTGGTTAACTGGTGCCTGAGCAACGATCTGAAAGTGATTATCAATACACACCACGATAAGTGGCTTGAGGGGCGCCCCACCAACCAATACAAAGACGAGAACAACCAGAAGTTAGCTCTGCTTTGGCTGAATATAGCCAGCGAGTTTGCCAATTACGACTACCGTGTAGCCTTTGCCGGAACTAATGAAGTACACATTAAGGACAACTGGGGTAAGCCCGAAGCCGAGAATCTGGCTGTGCAGAACTCCTACAATCAAACTTTTGTTGATGTTGTACGTGCTACGGGTGGCAATAATGCCAAACGCCATCTGCTGGTGCAGACGTATGTTTGCAACCCCGACTTCGGAATTAATAACGGCGATTTCATTGTGCCTACTGATATCGAGGGCAATGGCAACGATTATATGAGTGTAGAATTCCATTACTATACCCCCTGGGATTATGCTGGCGAGTGCAAGTATAATTTCTGGGGTGAGCCTTATAAGGCCAAAGGCGAAGCTTCGCCTAACGACGAAAAGACCATGAGCGAGTTTTTCGATAAGGTGGTAAGCACATGGAGTAATCAGGGTTTAGGCGTAGTAATAGGCGAGTGGGGTGTTACCGATCGCCAGAAGAGCGGTCAGACCGATTTGATTCATGAAAACATGACCTACTACTGCCACTTCCTGGTTAGCGAGGCTAAGAAGCGCGGTTTCTCCACCTTTATCTGGGACAATAATAGCTTTGGCAGTGGTTCGGAGCATTTCGGCATCTTCGATCGCAATGCTGGCATGAAGGTTAAGGCACCCTGGGTGCTTCAAGGTATTTTGGATGGCAAGAAATAATATATAAATTCCAATTATAATTTAACTAATTAAACAATGCACATGAAGAAATCAAAAACGCTTCTCAGTCTGCTTTTTGCAGGCATGATGTGGATGCCGTTGACAGCAGGTGCCGTTACAACTAACGGTCATGCAACTTCAGTAGCCCCCGACGACCAGACCATTTCTGGTACCGTAGAGGATGCCAATGGCCCAATGATTGGAGCCACTGTTAAGGTGGTTGGTAGTTCTGCAGGAACTGTTACCGATATCGATGGTAACTTTAAGGTAAAGTGCAAACCCGGCGATATGCTCGAAATCAGCTACATCGGATTTGCTACTAAGCAGGTAAAGGCCAAGCAGGGCATGAAAGTCCTGATGGAGGAAGACAAGACCTTGCTCGACGAGGTTGTTGTTACCGCCCTGGGTATCAAGCGCGATCGTAAGGCTCTGGGTTACGCCCTCTCTGAGGTAAAGGGCGAGGAGCTTACAAAGGCTAAGGAAACCAACGTTATCAACTCGCTTTCGGGTAAAGTAGCAGGTCTGGTAGTTCAGAATACCGCAGGTGGTGCTTCTGGTTCTACCCGTGTACTGCTGCGTGGTAACACCGAAATCAGTGGTAACAACCAGCCTCTCTACGTTATCGATGGTGTGCCCCTTGACAATACCAACTTTGGTAGCGCAGGCACTGAGGGTGGATACGACCTGGGTGATGGTATCTCAGCTATCAACCCCGATGATATCGAGAACATGACCGTACTGAAAGGTCCTGCCGCTTCGGCCCTTTATGGTAGCCGTGCATCACATGGTGTGATTCTGATTACTACCAAGAAGGCCGACAAGGATAAGATCAGCGTTGAGTATAACGGTTCGCTCACATTCGACCAGCAGCTGGCTAAGTGGGACGATATCCAGCAGGTTTATGGTATGGGTTACAGTGGTGCTTACAGCCCAACTGCTACTTCGGGTACCAACTCAAGCTGGGGTGCTAAGGCCGACGATCTGGAGATTGAATATTTCGATCACGTAAAGCGCCCATTCCTGATGTATCCTAACAATACCAGCGAGTTCTTCCGTACTGGTATGACTACCCAGAACACAGCTATTCTGTCTGTTAACTCTGGTAAGACTGGTGTTCGTTTCAGCGTTACCGATATGCGTAACAAGGATATTCTGCCTAATACACACATGAGTCGTGATAACTTCAACCTGCGTGTAAACACATCAGCTGGTCCTGTTGATCTCGACTTCACAGCCAACTACACTCGCGAGGATGTTAAGAACCGTCCTGCACTGGGCGACTCTCAGAGCAATATCGGTAAGAACCTGATGACTTTGGCTGGTACCTACAATCAGGCTTGGCTGAAGCACTATCAGACTGAGGATGGCGACTATGCCAACTGGAATGGTAACGACCAGTATAACAAGAACCCTTATTGGGATCTGTATAAGAACGAGAACACCACTGGTAAGGATGTGTTCCGTCTTACAGGTAAGGCCATCTGGAATATTACCGATCACTTGAAGTTGCAGGGTACTATCGGTACCGATATGAACTTCATGTCGTTCCAGGATTTCATCTGCCGCACTACTCCTGGTAAGCAGGCTGGACAGCTGCAGAACCAGAAGTTCACAAACCGCACTCTGAATGCCGAGCTGTTGGCACTCTATAACAACCAGTTTGGCGATTTCGATGTAAACGCTACCCTTGGTGGTAACATCTTCAAGGTAAACAATAAGACTGATATCTTTACTGGTACCGACCAGCAGATGAAGGATATCATTGCTATCATGAACTATGCCGAGCAGAGCATTCAGCAGAATACTTACAAGAAGCAGATTAACTCTATCTTCGGTTCGGCTAGCGTAGGTTATCAGCACACCTACTATCTCGAGGCTACCGTACGTGGCGATAAGTCATCTACTCTGCCTATTAATAATAATGTATATATCTATCCTTCGTTCTCAGGTAGCGTTGTGTTCTCTGAGTTCATCAAGAACAAGAGCCTGATTAACTATGGTAAGATTCGTGCTTCGTGGGCACAGGTAGGTAGCGATACCGATCCTTATCAGCTGGCGCTGAACTACACCACAGGTAAGTACTCTTACGGTGGTTATGTAATTGGTATGATTAACAACAACACCCAGCCTAACAAGGACCTGAAGCCAACCCGTACCAACAGCTTTGAGCTGGGATTGGAGATGAAATTCTTCAAGGGCCGTCTGGGTCTGGATGTAACTTACTACAACCAGTTGTCAAAGGATCAGATTATCGGTCTGGCTTCTTCATCAACTTCTGGTTATAACTATCGCCTCATCAACGCTGGTGAGATTCAGAACAAGGGTATCGAGATTGCACTCAACGGTCGCGTGCTGCAGATCAAGGATTTCGCATGGGATGCTGGTGCAAACTTCTCAAAGAACACCAATAAGGTTAAGTCGCTCATCGACGGTATGGACTACTTCGAGCTTGAGAAGGCAACCTGGTGTGGTGTTAGCGTAGGTGCCGAGGTTGGTAAGAACTACGGTTCAATCATCGGTAAGGACTTTAAGCGCACAGCCGACGGACAGGTAATTATCAATGCCGAGAGCGGTCTGCCAGTTGTTGACGATCAGACTCACACACTGGGTAACGCCTCATGGGATTGGACTGGTGGTTTCTATTCTACCTTTACTTATAAGAACTTCCGCCTCTCTGCAGGCTTCGACGTTAAGGTTGGTGCCGATCTCTTCTCAATGTCAATGCGTTCGGCCTATGCTACAGGTAAAGCCAGTGGCACACTCGAGGGCCGCGAGGAGTGGTACCGTTCTGAGGAGCTGCGTAAGCAGGCTAATATGACACTTGATGAGTGGCGTGCTGCCGGAAAGTGCGAGGGACTGATTGTTCCTGGTGTTATCGACAATGGTGATGGTACATACCGTCAGAACGATATTGCCGTTAATCCCGAGTCGTACTGGAAGACTGCTACCGAGAATGCACCTTCGATGTTTATCTACGACAACTCGTATGTAAAGTGCCGCGAAATCACCTTCGGTTACACATTCCCTGAGAAGTGGCTGGGTAAGACCGTGAAAGGCCTGAATGTTTCGTTCGTAGCTCGTAACCCATTCATCGTATGGAAGAACATTCCTAACATCGATCCTGACTCAGGTTACAACACCTCAGGACTTGGTTTGGAGTATGGTTCGCTGCCCTCACGCCGCAGCTATGGTATCAATGTAAACGTAAAATTTTAATTAGCATCAGTTATTATGATTACCAAATATATTAAGAAAACCCTTTTCGCTGGTATGGTTGGCTGTACCTTCCTGGCTACTGCATCTTGCAGCGATAGTTACATGGAGGAGCTCAATACCGACGAGACCAAGGCGTCATCGATTGCTCCAAGCGCCCAGCTCACTACAGCATTGCTGCAGACCTATGGCGACTTCGGACTGATGGACACCTATCGTAGCTACATTACTGGTTTTACACAGCACTTCGCAGGTGGATGGAACGTTAGCAACTATGCTGGTAGCGTACATGCACAGGACGATCAGATGCGCCTGATTTGGGACCAGTACTATGCTGTGGCTATCAAGAATATTGTAGATGCCATCGCAAATTCTGAGGATATGCCAAACACCAATGCCGCTCTGCGCATTCACCGTGTTTACCTCATGTCGGTTCTTACCGATACCTATGGCGATATTCCTTGTACCGAGGCTGGTTTAGGCTTTGTTAAAGGTATTTCTAATCCTAAGTACGATACTCAGGAGGAGATTTATAACTTCTTCTTCGATGAGTTGGCTGCTTGTGTAGATCAGCTTGGTACTGGCACCGATAATATTGGTGGCGACGTTACCAGTCTGTATGGCGATCCTGCAGCTTGGCGTAAGTATGCCAATGCCCTGCGCCTGCGCTTTGCTATGCGCATCAGCGATGTGAACCCTACTAAGGCTCAGCAGGAGTTCGAGAAGGCCCTCTCGGCTAATGGCGGTTATATCGCTTCTGAGGCCGACGATGCCTACATTATCTATACCGACAGCCCCTTTACTCTCTACGACGGCTCACGCGACCTTGATTTCCGTGTAAACGCACTTGGCGAGATTCTGTATGGCCAGGATCCTACTTCGCCTACATTTATCTGCTCCACATTCTTCAATATCTTAAAGGATAACAACGACCCACGCCTTTATCGCATCTGCCGTCACTACATCAACACTAATCGTTCGGAGATTAAGCCCGACCGCGAGTGGAATATCGATGTTACCGACGAGGTTAGAGCTTATCTCGACAAGGTTGATACCTATACCGCTTGTGTACCAGGTGCTGCCTGGTGGAGCGATTGGGTAAATGCACCTGCTAACTCTGAGATTCCTACACTCGAGAAGTATGTAAAGATGTATCCCGAGGCTGGTTTCGATCAGAACAACTTCAATGCACGTATGATTCGTCCATTCCTCTCTATCGACTTTGAGATGCCCGAATGTCCTGGTACACTCATCAACTCAGCCGAGGTAGAGTTCCTGCTGGCCGAGGCTAAGCTCAAGGGATGGAATGTTAACGGTACCGTTGAGGAGCACTTCAAGGCTGGTATCAAGGCTTCGATGGCCTGGATGAACAACCACTATCTGCAGAACAAGGATAAGATTGCCGATGCCGATATCGATGCCTACATCAATGGTTTGATGAACGCTGGCGTGCTTACTACCAATGCTAAGGAGGCCATCAACACTCAGGCTTACATCCTGCACATGATGAACCCTGCTGAGGCTTGGGCTAACCTGCGTCGTTCCGACTATCCTGTACTGGCCGATCGTACAAAGCTGGCTATCCGTCCCGACTTTACTTACGACGATGCTAATCTGTCAACACCTAATCGCCTGCGTTACCCTATCCTGGAGAACCAGTACAACAGCGAGAACTACAAGGCTGCCATCGAGCGCATGGGTGGCAAGGACGATTGGCACAAGCGTCTCTGGTGGGACACAAGCGATATCAATGTCGAGTAATAATTTTAAAGAAATAATTGCATTATGATTACTAAGAATATATCAAAATATCTCGCCATGTTCTTCATGGTTTGCGGCATGGCTGCTAATACAGCTTGCACATCTGATGAGGATCCGTTCTTCACGGCTGGCGAGGACGATTATCCCCGTATCCTGAATACGGATATCCCCGAAGGTAAGGGTGGCGAGCCTGGCGTGCTCATGACCATCGAGCGCACCCAGAACTTCCAGTTCGACGTAATGGTTACCCCCGTTAAGTACACCACCGTTACCTGGCTTATCGACGATGAGCAGGTAGCCGAAGGTCTTTCTATCGACACACCTGTACTGGCTGGCGAGCACATCGTAAAGATCGTAGCAGCTACCACTAAGGGTCTTGAAACCTCACGTACCTGCAAGCTCGTTGTTCTGCCTGCCGAGGGCGATCCCTCACTGGCCAGCGACGGCAAATCACGTTGGCTCACTATCGGTAGCACCAAAACTATCGATTGCACCAATGCTACTAACGTAACCAAGGTGTTCGTGGGCAAGCAGGAAGCTAGCAACGTATCGTTTGCAAACGGAAAACTTACCTTTACTGTTCCCAGCATGGCCGAGGGCGAGTACACTGTTGTTATCGAGGCCGATGGCGCACGTTATGGTTGCGGCGTATTCACAGTCAGCAACACCGAGTATGTTGATCCAGGCGTAAAGGAGACTGTACTCTGGGAGGGTAGCACCGAGATTAACTGGGGCGATGCAAACGTTACTGTCTCAGCTGCCGATATGGCTAATGTGCCTGTTGGCGCTACCATCCGTTTGGTTTACGAAATGGCCGATATGCCTGATGGCTATCATGCCCTGCGTATCACCACACCTTGGTGGGGCGATAATGCCGAGGATCAGATTGTAGCTCAGTTCGACCTCACAGCCGACACACCAAACCCATTCGAGTTCACCTACACCGAAGCCAACAAGGCTATTGTAGATGAGCGTGGCGGTATGCTCATCGTAGGTTATGGTTACAAGCTTACCAAGGTTGTAGCTGTAGAGAATGTAGCTCCTGCCGAGACCACCCTTTGGGAAGGCGGCACCGAGATTAACTGGGGCGATGCAAACGTTACTGTCTCAGCTGCCGATATGGCTAATGTGCCTGTTGGCGCTACTGTGCATGTTTACTACCAGATGGCCGATATGCCTGATGGCTATCATGCCCTGCGTATCACCACACCTTGGTGGGGCGATAATGCCGAGGATCAGATTGTGGCTCAATTCGACCTCACAGCCGACACCGCTAACCCATACGACTTTACCTACACCGAAGCCAACAAGGCAATTGTAGATGAGCGTGGCGGTATGCTGCTCGTAGGTTATGGTTACAAGCTTACCAAGGTAACATTCTCGAAGTAAATAAAACATCTATACTACCATGAAACATCAAGGGCTGGTATTCCTCCACACGGATACCAGCCCTCATTTTTGTATAACCATTTTATCACTACGCATTTTAAGGTGATAATTGCGAAATCTCTCAACCTCTCACTCAAATCTTCTGAAACATGCATAAATACTGGGGATAGAGGAGGATGAGAGGTTTGCTAAACCTCTCACTGTACCTCTCACTTTTATATCAAAGATGACGAATGCTGAAACTTCTCATAGGGGGAGGTTGAGGGAGAGGTTAGGTGAGAGGTTGGAGCAACCTCTCATGTGGCTGAAATGCTTTGTATATAAAGGTTTCAAAGGTATTGAGTGAGAGGTTGAGATGTTTTTGCAAAAAAATCATGCCACCATTAATGCTGGCATGAGTACTTATTAGATATGACTCCAGTACGCCTTAGGAAGTACTGCAGTCCTCTTACTAAAGGACTCGATTCCTCCTACGGAAGGATTTTCATTACAACTGATGGCTATGTATATATGCTTTGACAGCTCGCTGTACCTCAGTACTTTTTGTTTTGTTGGTTATCAGTTGGTAGATCGGTATTACATCGTCGCCAGTCAGCAATACGAGCGATAGATTATCGTTATTTGCTTGGTTCCACCATTCAGCAATAGCTTTTGATGATTTCTCTTTGCTGAGAGGTAATTGAGCGAATTCAGTTGAAAGCCTTTGCGTGTTGCCACCATGACATTGTACTGATAGTGCGCCACCTTTTGTAGCTTTCGAATCGATAATTTTCCAATAAACGGGGTTATATACCTCGTTCATACGACGGAACATACTACATAAGAAGCAATCGTCATCGTTTGTATTTTCTTTCAGGCCAGAACGATAGAGTGATAGGATATTTATTCCCATAAGTGCACATTTGAGTACATGGGTGCCAAATCGTTCTACAATACGTTCAGCGCTTTCGTTTTCAAGTGCTTGTTTGAAATCATCAGTCAGGATACGGTCAATATATCGTTCAGTCGGTATCAGCAGTTTCTTTTCATATACGGCGTATCTGTCCATATACATCATAAACGAGTAGTTATCGCTTCGCTCCTTGCTTTCCTTAAACAAAGGATTGCTTGTAAAAGTACCAGCGAAATATACGTCGCCTGGTTCGCCCTCGAGTGTAAATCCTTCTGCTCTACGCAAACCATCCAAGAAAGTCCATGAATACCCAATGCCACTTACCAGACTTCCTGTTCCGCTACTGGCCACAATAGATGTCATCTCGTCTGGTTCTATTTTGTTCAGGTCGATCACATTCTCGCGCAGGCATTCGTTGCTAAGATATGGTCCCGTTATATCGTAACCTGAGCCCAGATATTCTTTTGCAGCAAGAGGCATATCGGCCGATAGGTTGGTGATGGTTTCCTCTTCGGGTACAGCAACTTCGCCCTTGTTAGTAGGGTCGTTATTATCTACGATATCTTCATTATTACTGCTGCAAGAGACGAGAGAGAAGGCAGTAAGCGCAATACATATTGTTCTCCTGAAATTAATTGTAATCATACCTTATATAATTGGTTATGGTGCAAAAGTACTAATTTCTGTCAATACACAAAAAATAATATCCCTATAATTAATGAGGGAAATCCCTATTATTCTATTATCAAGCGTGCTTTATTCTAAAATACTTTAGCAGTTCTTTGTACATATCCTGAGCTGTCAGACAAGTGTCTGTCAGATAGCCGTTAATATGCCCCCATTCTCGCAGACCTCTATAATAGAACATCTTCAAATCATCTGTAATAATGAATGGAACGATATTATTGGCTAGGCACTCCTTAAACATCAGCAATCGACCAACGCGACCATTACTATCTTGGAAAGGATGAATCTGTTCAAACCGCACATGGAAGTCAAGAATATCTTCGAATGATTTCTTGCCTTTATGATTATATTCATCCAATAGGGTTTTCAACTGCTTGTGTACATCCTCTGGTGCACAAGTATCCTGTCCACCAACCTCGTTTGGTAATCGTTTATAATCGCCAACGGCAAACCAATCCTTACGACTATCAGAAGTTCCTGATTTCAGCAACAGATGCAGATGCTTTACCAGATTTTCTGTCAGTTTATCCTCTGTATGATCGATGATATAATCGATACAACGGAAGTGATTAACTGTCTCTACAACGTCATCCACATTTATAGCGCTGTCAGTAACACCAATCGTATTAGTTTCAAAAATATATCGAGTCTGATCGTGGGTAAGCTTGCTACCTTCTATATGATTAGAGTTATAAGTAAGGTCTATCTGGGTGCGATGATAAATACCACCTTTTAGTTTCGATGCCTTCTGCTCTCTCAACGCCTTAAGAAGTGGCGATACCTTTTTATTTTTCTCACCACGCTTGGGCAAAGCAGCATCTGCAGGAATATTCCAAGTCTTTCCTGTTAAGAAAGCCCCCTCTATCTTCCCTTGGGCACAATAATTTCGGGCCGTACGCTCAGAAATACCATACTTTTCTGCAAACTTACTAACTGATATATACTCCATGTTTCAACGCTATCGGCAAGTTTTTACGCCAATTCACGCCACAAATATATAACTTTTTGCCGATACCGGCAAGTTTTTGAAACAAAAACCACTAAATACTTCACTTTTTAACTCAATGAATCATGGAGTCGGTTCCATGATTTCCAGTAAATTCGACAGAACGGCGTTTTTTGTTCCCAAGGTGGGAATGGATTGTTCCCTAACTGGGAATAAAATGTTCCCTAGTTGGGAATAAAGTGTTCCAAAGAAGGGAATATCCCCTAAGGAATAGGTCGAACACCTTGTAGGCATAATCTGAATCACTTGTAGACATAATCCGAATGACTCATAGAAATAACTCGAATACAATAACCTATTTTATATATAGTTTATCGAATTTTTCTCTCATCTCTCAACAAATCGCTCAAAACCCGCATAAACACTAGGGATTCGAGCGATGAGAGATTCTAAAAATCCCTCCCTAATCTCTCCCTAATCTCTCACCCGATCCCTCCAGACACACACACCTCAGCCAGATTTTAATATTTAAAGAAAAAACCGAAAATAATAGCCAAAAAACTTGCAAAACTTCCTGTGAGGGTTTCCTGAGAGATTGTTGAGAGATTAGGGAGAGATTCCAAAAATCTCTCACCCATCTCAAATCCTTTGTACACGGGCGTTTCGAGAGATTTCTTGAGAGATGAGAGATTTTTTTAATATGATATAACAAAATAGAGCCGCAACCCTGAAAAGGTTGCGGCTCTATTTATATAAGAGGTGTATCGCTTATGCGAATGGATTCTCTGTTGGGTAGAAATCGCCCTTTGGGAAGTTGTAGTCGATCTCCTCAACGGGGATACCCATGTACTTGAGAACCTCCCAGAGATACTTACCCTGATGGCCGAGACAATTTTTCCGCCAATTATTTCTTTGTTTCAGAAAAAATCGTTAACTTTGCCAACCTAAAGTCAAACCATATAAAGTCACAGGTGGTGATTAGATAATGAAACAAACAGAATTACTTTGCAAAACTATTGAGCAAGCGCTTCATCAGGAGATACGCACGCCAAAAGATTTCGACCAGCTGAGAGAACGCATCTTTCTGCGATTACATCAGATGCTTAGTGCCACAACCCTTAAACGTGTGTGGGGCTACTTAGACAATGAGGGCGAACCAAGCGTGAGAACACTCGATACCTTAGCCCAGTTCATTGGTTACAAGAACTATCAGGCGTTTTGCATGCACTCTCCTGCTGATGGCATGGAGCCAAGTAATCTAGCCATGAATCGCCATCTGGATGTAAATGCCGACCTTGCTGTGGGAGAATGCTTAACACTCTATTGGCTACCTGACAGAGTGTGTCATATCCGCTATGAGGGCGATATGCGTTTTGTGGTTACAGCATCAGAGAACACTCGTCTGAAAGCAAACGATACCTTTTGCTGTAGTCTGATTATCGAAGGTGAGCCACTATATCTTAGTCAGTTGCAACAGGGCGATCAGGAACAAACCAATTATGTTTGTGGCAAACGGGGAGGCATTAGATATGAGCGATGATGCTTCAAGCTACATAGTAAGTGATTTCGAGGGACTCAGCTCCACCTTCTCCGAGATGGTTGAATTGCCATCTACGGGCTATTGTCGTTTGTACAAAGCCAAACGCTATGGGCGATGGTTTCTGCTCAAATGTCTGAAGCAGGAACTATCATCCGATACCGCCTATCAACAGTTGCTTCGCAAGGAATTCGAGATTATGATGCGCTTGCAGCATCCATCTATCATGCAAGCCATTGGTATGGAGGATGTTTTGATAGCTGACGGGCATTACGAACGATGCCTCATAGCCGAATGGATTGATGGCGAGACGCTGGCTCAATATCTTGAGGCCAATCCCAGTCGTAGCGATCGCCAACGCATAGCTATCGATTTGGCAGAGGCTTTGGCCTACATTCATCACCAACAAGTGGTACATCGCGATCTGAAGCCCTCAAACATCATGATTACCTACAACGGCAGTTATGTGAAGATTATCGACTTCGGACTAGCTGATACCGATAGTCATGCCATACTGAAACAACCTGCTGGCACATTGAAGTATATGGCTCCAGAGCAAGCCACAAAAGCTCTACCAGATGTTCGTAACGATATCTATTCGCTGGGAGTCATACTTCTGGAGATGGATATATATAAAAAGGTGGCTGAGCGATGTCTACGCCCCATCCATCAACGCTATCAGAATATGGACGATCTGCTTGCCGCCCTTCATCAGCAGCGCAAGTGGCATTTCAAGCTTATGGCACCAGCCATGATAGCCCTGGTTGTCATCTTTGCTTTGATAGCAAAAGTGAATGCGATAAGTCATAAAGCCTCTGATTTAGAGAAACATACGGCTGAGCTTAATTTTCAGGTGAAAGTGCTGAACCACGAGATTATTGGCTTCGAGGACCCTGAGGCAAAGCAAAAATGCATCAGCCATTGGGATTATGATCACGATGGTGAACTGAGCTATCAAGAAGCAGCCTCAGTAAAGTCGCTTGGCGATGTGTTTACAAAGGACACGCTGTTGCGATCGTTCCCAGAACTGGAACACTTTACTGGTCTTAACGAAATTGATGCTTGTGCCTTTTGGGATTGCACCCACCTGGAGTCAATCCGCATAACTCGAACGGTACGTTTTATCCGCCAGAGTGCCTTTCGCCATACAGGTCTGCAGATGATAACCATCCCCAGTAGTGTCGTAGCTATAGGCGACCATATACTGGAAGAGTGTCCTGAGCTTGAAACAGTCATCTTCGAATCAGTATTACCCAACACCAACGATGGTGCTCATCATCTGGTTGACTGCCCCAAACTCTCTGCTATCTTTGTGCCAGAGTTCTATATGACAGAAACGAATGAGAAGAAATCTTGGCAGAGTCTCAAACCATATATCCATAAGTATATAGAGTTTCGCGATCCGGCAGTTAAGTCCGTCTGTGTTAGTCATTGGGATAGTAATGGCGATGGCGAATTGTCTATAGACGAGGCTATGGCTGTTACCTCGCTTGGTGGTGCTTTTTCTGGAAATACGGCTATACGCAGCTTTGATGAGTTGCGCTATTTCACAGGCTTGAAAGAGATAGAGGCAAATACTTTTAACGGTTGTTTAAATCTAAAGTCTGTACAACTGCCTCGCTCTGTAGAAACGCTTGGCGAGAATGCCTTTCTGAAATGCGACTTTAACGCGTTTTACATCCCATCTGGCGTCACTCATATTGCCTCTACAGCCTTGGGTGAAAACCATCATCTGTGTAAGGTAGAAATAAGTGCCGATAATCCCGTTTATGATAGTCGCGAAGATTGCAATGCCATTATAGAAACGGCTACCAATCAGATGGTTACAGGTAGTGCTACAGCCTTTATACCCAATAGCGTAACGAGTCTCAGCGACGAATGCTTCAACTGGTTTGATCGCGATGAATTGGTCATCCCTTCTCAGCTAACCCATATAGGTACTTGGGCCTTGACCTGTATCTTCCAACGGATATATTGTATGTCGGACGTACCCCCATTTTATCGACCAGATACTCGCGAGTCCTTTTGGGAGCATCTGCCAGAAATCTATATTCCTTATGGCTCTACAGAAGCCTATTGCCATGCAGAAGGTTGGAAGCTATTAACACATCGTCTTCATGAATTCCCAGCTAAACCAGCACCCGTAACAACAGATTTTTCATACTATTTTAAAACTTGGACCAATTTGGACCAATTAAGTTTCCTGAATTTCGATTAATTTTGCACCGAAATTAAATTTTTCGAGCATATATTAATAACTTAATTCAATTCAAAGTATGAAAACAAAATTCATGTCAGTTTCGATGAGTTTACTCATCGCAGGTTTCACATTGTGCGCTTGTACAGAAGGTCTTGGTGGTGTAGGTGACAACCCAATTACTCCAGAGACTCCAACTACTCCTGATGAGCCAGAGACACCAACAGAGATTAAGGGTATTCTTTCTGAGATTTCGGTTGAATCTGAGGGCAATAACGGCGTTCTTGCTTTCACTTATGGTGATGATGGTAAGGTTACAAAAGCTGCTTATAAAAGAGTAGATCCATTTACAGGTGATTCTTACGAAGGATTATCATGCACCTTTACCTATGAAACTGATAAAATAACCGTAAAGGCCAAAAGAGACGATAATGTAGAGACTAAGGTCTATACCCTTACCGATGGTGTTGTTACAAAATATGCAGATGATTATGGCTACGATGAGTTTACCTATAAGGATGGTAAACTGATTGGTTTCAAGGCCTGGGAGAAAAATGAAGAGTCAGGTGAAATGGAAACTGATGAATTATTTGATTTTTCTTGGAATGAAAATGTTATTGCTAGTTACGAAAGATATGAACTGAATGACCAAGAAGAAAAAGAAGATGTAAATAATTACACCGTAACCTATGGTACAGTTAAGGCTGGCGTTCTTGCTAATATCTTCTTCTATGGTGGTGGAGTTTTTGAGCTTCCTTTCTATGTAGAGGATTTGGCTGAATCAGCTCCTATCTTCGACAAACTTGGCGCAATGCCTGAGTATCTGCCTGAGAAGTTGGTTAGAACTTGGAAAGAAGAAGGAAATGATGTCACAAGAACCATTACTGCAAAATACACCTTGGATAGCAACAACCTTGTTACTAAGGTCGTTGTCAAGGTTGTTGAAGGCGAAAATACCGAAGAGACAACTTACAACCTTAAGTGGAAGTAATCCTATCACAATTTATATAAATCAAAAAAGCCGCAACCTTGAAAGTTGCGGCTTTATTATTTAGAATGTATCGCTTATGCGAATGGATTCTCTGTTGGGTAGTAATCGCCCTTGGGGAAGTTGTAGTCGATCTCCTCAACGGGGATGCCCATGTACTTGAGAACCTCCCACAGGTACTTACCAGCGTGATCGAACATCACAGCGCAGTGGTGTGGGTAGTGCTTCTCGATGAGCACGTGACGATAGAAGCGGCTCATGTTCTTAACACCGAAGATACCGATAGAACCGAATGAGCGTGTAGCTACAGGAATAACCTCACCCTGAGCGATGTAAGCGCGGAGCTTGGTGTCGGCTGTGCTCTGCAGACGATAGATAGTAGCTTTGCCTGGCTTGATGTCGCCCTCGAGAGTACCGTTTGTTACCTCTACAGGCAGAGCGCGTGCCATGATGCGCTGGAAGCACATGCTGCAGTTGCAAACCTTAGAAGAAGCGGTGTTACCACAGTGGAAGCCCATGAAGATCTCCTTGTCTGTGTACTCGTCGCACAGGAACTTCTTGCCCTTGATGCTCTCTTCGTACATATCGTTAGGAACGGTGTTGTTGATATCGAGCAGCGTAACGGCATCCTCTGTGATGCAAGTACCGATGAACTCTGACAGTGTTCCGTAGATATCAACCTCGCAGCTAACGGGGATACCGCGGCTGGTGAGACGGCTGTTTACGTAGCAAGGAACGAAACCAAACATGGTCTGGAAAGCAGGCCAGCACTTGGTGGTGAGTGATACGAACTGGCGGCAGCCCTTGTGAGCCTCGATCCAGTCGGTCAGTGTGAGCTCATACTGAGCGAGCTTAGGCAGAACAGAAGGAATCTTGTTGCCAGCACCCAGCTCATTAGCCATATCCTTCACTACATCGTCGATGCGTGGATCGCCCTGGTGCTTCTGGAACGACTCCAGCAGGTCGAGCTCTGAGTTCTCCTCGATTTCAACGTCGAGATCATACAGGGCACGGATAGGAGCGTTACAAGCCAGGAAGTTGTTTGGACGAGGACCGAAGCTGATAATCTTCAGGTTCTGCAGACCAACGATAGCGCGAGCGATGGGGAGGAACTCGTGGATGAGCTCAGCGCAGTGGTCAGCATCACCAACTGGCTCCTCTGGGATATAAGCACGAGTCTTGCGCAGAGAGAGAGCGTGGCTGGCATTCAGCATACCACAGTAAGCATCGCCACGACCATCAATCAGGTCGTTCTGAGTTTCCTCGGCAGCAGCACAGAACATAGCTGGGCCATTGAAATACTTAGCCAGCATGGTCTCAGAAATCTCAGGACCGAAGTTACCAAGATATACACAGAGTGCATTACATCCTGCCTTATTGATATCCTCGAGGGCCTGCTGCATGTGGATTTCGCTCTCAACAATGCAGATAGGGCACTCGTAGATGCCATCCTTACCGAATTTCTTCTCATACGCAGCGATAACAGCCTTACGGCGGTTAACAGCTAATGACTCAGGAAAACAATCGCGTGATACAGCGACGATTCCAACTTTAATTTTAGGTACGTTGTTCATATTAAAATGAGTTTGTTAATAAAGTAATGATTTTCGTTTCAAGCCACAAAGTTATAACTTAATCCCGAAATCACAAAGAATTTTAGAAAAAATAACAGCCGATGATACATTTATAATATAAGGATGATACATTTAAAATATATTTTTGTTATCTTTGCAAACGCAATGGAACAGTTAAGAGACAAATACGAAAGTTTTAAGGCTTGGCAGATAAAACCTCATGAGGTGGTGAAGCTATCGGCCGAGAAGCATGTTTGTGCCACTTGCGGCACAGAGTTTCATGGCAACTACTGCCCCAGATGCGGACAGAAAGCTGCCATCGGTCGCTACTCGTTCAAGTCGGCTTTTCTGCTGTTTCTTGATGTGTGGGGATTAGGCAACCGAGGTATGTTCCGCACCATTCGCGACCTGCTGTTGCGTCCCGGTTATATGATTCGCGACTATCTTAACGGTATGCAGATGGCCTATTTTCCACCATTCAAAATGTTCTTCCTGCTGATAGCTTTCTCGGTTCTGATCGATTCGGGGTTAAACGTAAAGTTTCAGAATACCATCAATAAAACCAAGAAAGAGTCTGTACAGGGATTGAATGATATAAATACCAATACCCAAATAAATGAAACCGATGCTAACAAAATCGTTACTGATACGTTCGACATTATCGGAAAACCCATCATCGTTCAAACAGCCCAAAACAAGCATAATGAAGTCATCAATATTAACGGCGAATCGATTGAAACAAAAATTTTAAAGAAATTAGAAAACATCGTAAATTGGATTATCGACAACCAAACTCTAGTATCTTTCCTTTGGCTCATCACGCTTTCATTACCATTATACCTGTTTTTCCACAAGAATCCTAATATACCAGATTTACGCTATTCGGAATGCTTTGTGGCAATGGTATATATTACAAATATGATGACAATTATTAACTCAGTAGGCAGTTTTTTCTTACCAGGCAATACTACAATGATAGAATTACTGACCTATGCTCTTTCTATCATACCATTGAAGCAGCTGTTTGGCTTTAGTTACAAGCGTACCATCGCCAAACTGATAGGCGCCTTTGTACTGCTTACAATTGCAGGCATAACACTCATTGTTATGATAGTTTGTTTGGGCATATATTTGCTACATCTGTTATAATCGTGATAACTGAAACAATATTTTGCTCATTAAATTTGGTTTTTTCTGCGATTTGCACTAACTTTGCACCCGCATTAATAATGTACGGAAACAAAATAATATAAAGATACAATGGATTACAATTTCAGAGACATCGAACAGAAATGGCAGAAGCGATGGGTTGAGAATGGAACCTATCGTGTGGTGGAAGACAAGAACAAGAAGAAATTCTATGTACTGAACATGTTCCCCTATCCATCAGGAGCAGGTTTGCACGTAGGTCACCCACTTGGCTATATCGCCAGTGATATCTATGCCCGCTACAAGCGTCAGCAGGGATATAACGTACTGAACCCCATGGGTTACGATGCTTACGGACTGCCCGCCGAGCAGTACGCTATCCAGACCGGTCAGCACCCTGAGAAGACCACTTTCGAGAATATTAACCGTTACCGCTCGCAGCTGGATAAAATAGGTTTCAGTTTCGACTGGGAGCGCGAGGTTCGTACTTGTGATCCTATCTACTATAAATGGACCCAGTGGGCTTTCCAGCGCATGTTCAAGAGCTACTTCAGCACTTCATCGCACAAGGCCCAGCCAACCATCAAGCTGATTGAACACTTTGAGCTGATGGGTACCGAGAACTGTAATGCCCTTGGTACAGAGGAGCTGCACTTTACTGCTGCCGAGTGGAACGCCTTCTCAGAGAAGAAAAAGCAGGAAGTACTGATGAACTACCGTATAGCCTATCTGGCCGAGACAATGGTTAACTGGTGCCCTGCACTTGGTACCGTACTTGCCAACGACGAGGTTATTAACGGTGTATCAGAGCGTGGTGGTTATCCTGTAGAGCAGAAGAAGATGCGTCAGTGGTGTCTGCGTGTATCAGCTTACGCACAGCGACTGCTTGACGGACTTGATACTATCGACTGGACCGACTCGCTGAAGGAAACCCAGCGTAACTGGATTGGACGTTCTGAGGGTACTGAGGTTGAGTTTAACGTTGCCGACAGCGATAAGCACTTTACCATCTTTACCACTCGTGCCGATACTATGTTTGGTGTAACCTTCATGGTGCTGGCTCCTGAATCAGATCTCGTAGCCGAGCTGACAACTGCCGACCAGAAGGCTGCAGTAGATGAGTATCTGGCTTATGTAAAGAAGCGCACAGAGCGTGAGCGCCAGATGGACCACAAGGTAACAGGTGTGTTCTCGGGTAGCTACGCCATCAATCCATTTACCGACGAAAAGATCCCCATCTGGATTTCAGAATATGTACTGGCTGGTTATGGTACAGGTGCCATTATGGCTGTACCTGCGCACGACAGTCGCGACTACGCCTTTGCCAAGCACTTTAACCTGCCCATCATCCCACTGATTGAAGGTGCTGACGTAAGCGAGGAGAGTTACGATGCCAAGGAGGGTATTGTTTGCAACTCGTCATCAGCTAAGTTCAGCTTGAATGGCTTGACTGTTAAGGAGGCCATCGCTGCCACCAAGAAATATGTTACCGAGCAGGGCTTGGGTCGTGTAAAGGTTAACTACCGTTTGCGCGACGCCATCTTCTCACGTCAGCGCTACTGGGGTGAGCCATTCCCTGTTTACTATAAGGACGACATGCCTTACATGATTCCAAAGGAGTGTCTGCCTCTCGAGTTGCCTGAAATTGATGAGTACAAGCCAACCGAGACTGGTGAGCCACCATTGGGACGTGCTAAGATGTGGGCTTGGGATACTAAGACCGACAAGGTGGTATCAAAGGACGAGATCGACAACAAGACCGTATTCCCACTCGAGCTGAACACCATGCCTGGTTTCGCAGGTTCATCAGCCTACTATCTGCGCTATATGGACCCCAAGAACGAGCAGGCGCTTGTTAGCAAGGATGCCGATGAGTACTGGCGTAACGTAGATTTGTACGTAGGTGGTACTGAGCACGCTACAGGTCACCTGATTTACTCACGTTTCTGGAACAAGTTCCTCTTCGATTCAGGTTACAGCTGCGAAGACGAGCCATTCAAGAAGCTGGTTAACCAGGGTATGATTCAGGGTCGTTCTAACTTCGTATATCGTATTGAGGACGAGGGTGCCGATAAGGGTAAGTTCGTAAGCTTGAACCTGAGAGGCAACTATAAGGAAACCACTCCTATCCACGTAGATGTAAACATCGTATCGGCTGATATTCTGGATATTGAGGCCTTTAAGGCTTGGCGCCCAGATTATAACAATGCTGAGTTCATCCTCGAAGATGGCAAATACATCTGTGGTTGGGCTATCGAAAAGATGTCGAAGTCGATGTTCAATGTGGTTAATCCCGATATGATTGTAGAGAAGTATGGTGCCGACACCCTGCGTCTTTACGAAATGTTCCTGGGTCCTGTTGAGCAGAGTAAGCCTTGGGATACCAACGGTATCGATGGTTGTCACCGCTTCCTGAAGAAGTTCTGGAACCTCTTCCAGAATGGATTCGACGAGGGCGCTGCTACACCCGAGAACCTGAAGAGCGTACACAAGCTTATCAAGAAGGTATCTACCGATATCGAGACATTCAGCTATAACACATCTATCTCGGCCTTCATGATTTGCGTGAACGAGCTGGGCCAGCAGAAGTGTAAGAACAAGGAGATGCTGAAGACTCTTGTTATACTGATTGCTCCATTTGCACCCCATATGGCCGAAGAGCTTTGGGAGATGCTGGGTGAGCAGGGTAGTGTATGCGACTCACAGTGGCCAAAGTGGGAAGAGAAATATCTGGTTGAGAGCGAGGCCAAGCTTGGTGTTGCCTTTA
The DNA here is from genome assembly GCF_900102205.1 of Prevotella sp. khp1. NCBI lineage: Bacteria > Pseudomonadati > Bacteroidota > Bacteroidia > Bacteroidales > Prevotellaceae > Prevotella > Prevotella sp. khp1. The sequence goes on along the minus strand of NZ_FNJZ01000002.1, from coordinate 382,514 downwards.
ACGGTAAGACTCGCTTTGATATGACATTCCCTGCTGATGCCGACAATAAGACCATCGAGGAGGCTGTACTGGCCGATGAGCGCGCTCAGAAGTACCTCGAAGGTTTCCAGGTAGCAAAGGTTATCATCGTCCCTAAGCGTATGGTGAACATTGTATTAAAGAAATAATGACTATCGATCATAAGATTATTTGGAATGAGGTCAAGGACTATATGTTTATAGCCCTTGGCCTTTTTCTCTATACCATCGCCTTCACAGTATTCCTGATGCCCTATCAGATTGTGGCAGGAGGTGTCACTGGTTTATCAGCTATCATTTACTATGCTACAGGCTTTCATCTGGAAAACACCTATATCATCATCAACGGTCTGCTACTGATAGTGGCCCTGAAGATACTGGGGTATAAGTTCCTGATGAAGACTATCTTTGCCATTTTTACGCTTTACTTCATGCTGCGATTTGCGCAAGACATCATCCCAAAGCAGGATAATGGCTTGCCATTCAAGCTCATGGGTGAAGGACAGGATTTCATGTCGATGATCATCGGCTGTGTGATTACTGGTATCGCCCTGGCTACCGTATTCCTGCATAATGGCTCTACTGGTGGCACGGATATCATCGCAGCATCAGTCAACAAGTATCACAATGTGTCTTTGGGCTCTGTACTGATAGCAGCCGACTTCTGTATTATCGGTTCTTGTATGTTCTTCCCACAGTTCGGCACCTATCTGGAGCGTGCTCATAAGGTGATGTTCGGTTTCTGTGTGATGGCCATGGAGAACTACGTACTCGACTATGTCATGAATGCCCGCAGGCAGTCGGTACAGTTCTTTATATTCTCTCGCAAATGGCAAGAGATAGCCAACGCTATCGGCACCCAGATGAATCATGGTGTGACTATTCTTGATGGTCATGGATGGTACACTGGTAAACAGATGAAAGTGCTCTGCATCCTGGCCAAGAAGAACGAGAGTGTAAACATGTTCCGACTCATCAAGATGATAGACCCCAACGCCTTTGTATCGCAGTCGAGTGTAATCGGTGTATATGGCGAGGGATTCGATGAGATGAAAGTAAAAATCAAGAATATCGAAGAAAAGAAAAAGATGAAAATAGTATTTGCCACCAATAATCTGAATAAACTCAGCGAGGTTAGAAAGATTCTTGGCAACAAGTTCGAAGTACTGTCGCTTGGCGAGATAGGCTGTCACGACGACATCCCTGAAAAAGGTCAGACACTGAAGGATAATGCCCTGATAAAAGCCCAATGGGTTTACGATAAGTATCATGTTAACTGCTTTGCCGACGATACAGGCTTAGAGGTAGATGCACTTGGAGGTGCACCTGGTGTTTACAGCGCCAGATATGCCGGTGGTGTAGGACACGACTCTGAGGCTAACATGAAAAAGCTGCTCTCCGAACTCGAGAACAACGATAATCGCAAAGCCCGATTCCGCACCGTTATCGCCCTCATCATCGATGGAAAGGTAACCACCTTTGATGGTATTGTAAACGGTGTTATCACCGAAGGCAAACGAGGTGGCGAAGGTTTTGGATACGATCCTATCTTTATGCCCGAAGGTTATAACAAAACATTTGCCGAGCTGGGTACGGGTATTAAGAATAACATCAGTCATCGCGCCAAAGCCGTGCAGAAACTGGCCGATTATCTATTAAAAAGGTAGTGTATGAAGAGGTTGCTTGCCATCGTATTTACAGTATGCTATTGCTACTTGGCAACAGCGCAAATAGGTACATGGCGCAACTATCTGGCCTACCATGATGTTCAGCAGATATGCAAGGCTAACAACGAGCTGTTTGTGCTGGCATCGAACAATCTTTACCAGTATAATATTGATGATGCGAGTATCACTACCTACGATAAAGTAAACGGGTTAAGTGATACCCGCATCACTCATATAGCCTGGAATCAAAAAGCCAAGCGATTGATAGCCGTTTACGAAAACTCGAATATCGACTTGATAGAACCCGATGGCGACATTATTAATATATCGGCCCTCTATACCAAATCGATAACCGAGGATAAAACAGTTACAGCCATCTCTATCGATGATGTGTATGCTTATCTCACCACCAGCTTTGCTATCATTAAAGTAAATATGCTGAAGGCTGAGATATCGGATACTTATACCAAAAATCATCCCGATTATCCGCACAATCTGCAACCTTATCAGGATGATTACGATAAGTATATCGCTACCGTATCAACCCTGATCCCAGGAGGACCAGCTTATAACCGCTTCTACCAGTCGAAATTCATTAATGGCCGACTCTATACAACAGGTGGTTATTTCCTGCCTGCAATGCCCGATAATGAACTTCCTGGCACCATTCAGGTGTATGATGGTAACAACTGGACGCTGTATCAGGAGCAGATTAACGAGATTACAGGTTATGCTTATGTGGATATCTGCTGTATTGATGCCGACCCAAACGACCCAGAACATGTGTTTGCAGGAGGTAGATGCGGACTCTACGAGTTTAAGAACGGTAAACTTGTTACCTATTATAATAAGGAGAACAGTCCATTAATGGCTGCAATCGACAGAGGTAATCAGCTCGGAAATGATTATCTTTTAATATTAGGTATCAAATTCGATGCTAAAGGTCATCTATGGGTGCTTAACAGCTTGGCTAAAGGGGTAAGCTTACTGGAGCTAACATCCGATTATCAATGGATAAGTCATCACCACCAAGAGCTTACCGACGAGAAAGGAATTACAGTACCAGGATTATCGAATATGATGTTTGATAGTCGTGGTTTACTTTGGTTTACTAATAACAACTGGGAGAATCCATCGGTATTCTGTTACGATACCGATCAGGACGTGATACTTAAATACGATCAGATATTAAACCAGGACGATACAAAATATAACATCTACCATATCAACTGTATTACAGAAGATAAAGAAGGTAATATGTGGATAGGTACCGATGTGGGCCCATTTATGATTCAGAAATCAGAGATAGGACAATCTCAAGTTACCTTCTATCAGGTTAAAGTGCCACGTAACGACGGTACGAATTTTGCTGACTATTTGTTGAACGGCATAGCCATTAGCAGTATAGCTGTAGATGGTGGAAATCGTAAATGGTTTGGTACCGAAAGCGCTGGCGTTTTTCTTATTTCGTCAGATAATTTGATACAGGAGCATAACTTTAATATAGATAATTCAAAGCTGCTGTATAACAATATCTCATCTATCGCTATAAATCATCAATCAGGCGAAGTATTCTTCCTGTCGGATAATGGCTTATGTTCTTATCAGAGTAATGCTGTAGAACCTAACGAGCAGATGACTAAAGATAACGTGATAGCTTATCCTAATCCAGTTACACCCGATTTTACTGGCATGGTTACCATTACTGGATTAAGTTACGACGCTGATGTGAAGATTACAACAGCTACAGGTGCCATTGTAGCCGAAGGACGTAGTAATGGCGGTATGTTTAACTGGGATTGCTGTAATAAGCAAGGAAAACGCGTAGCAAGCGGTGTTTATATGGTGATAACAGCTACATCGGATGGTAAGAAAGGTACCGTTTGTAAAATTGCCGTTATCAATTAAATAAAAAGCTGGAGTTAATTAACTCAACTCCAGCATTCTATTAATTGGCTTAACAGCTTCTTTAGCTATCTCAGGATCAACCTCAATCTGAGGGCTCATAGTCTTTAAACAGTTATAAACCTTCTCGAGTGTATTCAATTTCATGTAATTACACTCATTACAACTGCATTCTAAGCCACTCTCGCTTATTTCTGGAGGTACAGGGATAAATTCCTTATCAGGACAAGTACGTTGCATCTCGTGCAGAATACCAGCCTCTGTAGCCACAATAAACTGCTTTTTATCGCTCTGCTGGGCATAGTTAAGCATCGTAGCAGTACTTCCCTTTACTTCGGCTACAGCCAATACAGGTGCCTTGCACTCCAAGTGTGCCATCACTACTGCATCGGGATACTGCTTCTTAAGCTCCAGAATCTTAGATACCGAGAAACGCTCGTGCACATGACAACCACCATTCCAAAGCAACATCTTTCTACCTGTCACCTCATTGATATAGTTACCAAGATTATAATCTGGTCCAAATATCAGTTTGGCATCTTTTGGCAACTGATCAACCACCTTCTTTGCATTTCCACTGGTCACCACCACATCAGTTAATGCCTTAACAGCTGCTGTGGTATTTACATAACTGATAACCTGATAACCAGGATGCTCATCCTTAAACTTCTTCAGGTCTTCGGCCTTACAACTGTCGGCCAGCGAACAGCCAGCTGCCAGATCAGGACAAAGCACAATCTTATCAGGCGATAGCAGCTTACAGGTTTCGGCCATAAAGTGCACACCACACATTACCATTACTTTGGCATCAGTCTCGGCAGCCTTACGCGCCAAAGCCAACGAGTCACCTACAAAATCGGCGATATCTTGAATATCACCAATCGTATAATAGTGAGCCAGGATGATGGCATCTTTTTCCTCACACATCTTACGAATCTCAGCTTTCAGCTCCTTTGTTGTCAACACCATATTATTTTTATATTTCTTTTTTTATTTATTTCTTAAAAATAGAATAAGTAGTATGATATGCCGTGAATATCTTGATAACTTTTTAGCGTTTTTATTGTATAATTGACTATTAACTACAAAAAATCACTTATTAACCATTACTGTTAATTCTTTCTGTCTGATAATGAACCACTAAGCATACTTATCCACAATTTCCAATTTCGGTGCAAAATTAATAAGTTTATTATTTATTTCGGCATAAAAGTGTGGAAAACTTGCGAAAATATACGTAATAAACCTGTGGATATCCCCAAATGTAAGAGTGTAGGGTATAATTAACAAGTTATTAACATAGTTATCCACACACTTATCAACAGGTTTTTCCACAATTATTTGGTAGTTTGTTTTCTATGTAGTAACTTTGCAGGCAGAATGAAGAAATTACGTACAATAGAAATGGATCGTCTGACTGTCGACGAGTTTAAGCAGGCAGACAAGTTGCCACTCATTGTGGTGTTAGATGATGTGCGATCAATGCATAATGTGGGTAGTGTTTTCCGTACGGGTGACGCTTTCCGTATCGAGGCAGTTTATCTTTGTGGTATTACCAGTACACCACCTATGGCCGAGATTCATAAAACAGCTCTTGGTGCCGAGGATAGTGTAACATGGAAATACTTCGATACGGCACTTGAGGCAGTTGAGACATTAAAGGCTGAAGGCTATGAAGTTTATTCTGTTGAACAAGCTCATGGTTCAACCATGCTTCAGAACTTTACACCTATTAATAATAAGAAGTATGCTGTGGTGTTAGGCAACGAGGTAAAAGGTGTTCATCAGGAAGTCATCGATGCTTCGGATGGTTGTTTGGAGATACCTCAGTTTGGCACCAAACACTCCATGAATGTATCAGTAACAGGTGGCATTATCATCTGGCATTTTGCAAAAAATATCATTCTTTAGTAAAAAAGTTGTTGCTTAGATGTCACATTTCTAAACTTTCTGCGTATTAAGGATAAAAGCAACAAAGAAAAAGAATGACAACTGACGAGTTTAAACAACAAGCAGAAGGGCTTAGGCTTCAACTAATCAGTGTGGCTCAGAAATATCTGGGCACTACTGATGAGGCTGAGGACATCGTACAGGATACGATGGTGAAGCTCTGGCTGATGCGCGAACAACTGAAATCGCCTATTTCAGCTTTTGCCTGTATGGTTACTCGCAACCTATGTATCGATTGTCTGCGCAGAAAGCATCCCACAGTAGATATCACTCAATTATCTTACGAAGATGATCTGAGCGATGATGGCGAGCAGATAGAACAGATGCTACGCGTTATCGACACACTTCCTTCTACACAGCGAACCATTCTGCGTATGCATCATCTACAAGGTATGAAAACCAAGGAGATTGCTATCGTGCTTGGCTCAACCGAGGTGGCTGTGCGTAAAACGCTGAGTAGAGCCAGATCGATGGTACGTAAACGCTTGATAGCTATATTCGCAGCCGCATCGTTACTGATAGGCATATCGATGGTAACAGTTCATGTGCTAAAAGTAGGAAGCAGCGATGAATGTGTGGCTTATGTATATGGTAAGAAATATACCGACCAGCAGACTGTTATGGCTGAGATGAAGCGAACGATGGGTGAGATGACTGAGGATAATACTCAGAATGAAATAGAACAACAGTTGAACGATTTATTTAGCAATTAGTAGAAATATGAAACGAGTACTGATGATTTTCATGGCGTGTTTTTGGATGCTGCTTACAACCAATGCACAGAGTGGACTGAACATAGAACCACTCTTTGCAGGAAAGATTATCCCACAGCAGCGAATGGTTGAAACACGAGTAAAAGGTAAGATGCTCTCTAAGTATCAGCTTACCTTATTTCGCAGTGTGCGCTTTCAGGCCAACAATAAGCAGGAGATAACTCGAGTACACGATCTGATTGAACTCGATAAGAAAAAGCATCCTAACAATATCTATTCTGAAAACTACTCAAGCACCAAGAGTCGTTCGAAGGAAACATTGATGCTACAACTATCCAAAGAGGGCAACCATAACCGTTTTCTGTGCTATAAACGAAATAACGAGGAGGTTACGGTTATCTATATGGAAGGTACGCTCAATTCGCTGGATACATTACGAGAATTAATTAAATAAAGATATAACGATATGAAAAAGCTATTTATTCTTTTCCTCTTGGCTGTTTCGGCCACAGTAAATGCAACTACAGTTGCCGATAACGACACCCTGACCATCCTGAAACCTCAGAAGGTACGTATCATCACAGGTGATTCAATCCAAAAAGTAAAAGTTTACGGACGTGAGAATGATGATAAGTACACCTACGAAAGTAAAATTCTGTTGGTTGACTCTAACTATGTGAGCGAGACCAATATTAATAAAGATACCTGGAACTTTGATTTTGTAAAGAAACATAGCAGAGGTACAGGTTATCCATTAAAAACTAATAATGCCAGTATGCGTCTGGCTGTTGGTCTTACATATGGTGCTAATGCAAAATACAATAGTTCACAGTCGGTAGGCAGTTCATGGGAAATCATGTGGACCATTATGGAGTGGGAGAAATTTAAGTACGGACAGCACAATGGATTCTCAATAGGCTTTGGTGTTGATTGGCGTAATTTCCGTATCGATGGTCGTCAGTATTTTTATAAAGCCAATGATGGTATGCTGTCAGAGCAGAGTTATCCTGCAGGCTATGAGGCCGATTTCTCGCGTATAAAGGTGTTCAGTCTGCAGATTCCTATGATGTGGAAATATCGTACCAAGAAAACAACTTTTGGCTTAGGTCCTGTCATCAACTTCAATACCTATGCCAGCATTAAGAATAAATATCGCGATGCTGATGGTAATAAACACAAGGATGTGTATAAGCAAATTCACCAGCGTCCTATCACAGTAGATATCATGGGTGAGGTAAGTATCCATAACTGGGTTAGCCTCTATGTCAAATACTCGCCAATGAGTATTCTGAATTCCACCTATGGTGATGGTATTAATTTCCACCCCGTATCGTTTGGCGTATATTTCTGATACTCTTTAGGTAATAATAACAAAGAAATCCCACAGAAGTTTTGTTTTCTGTGGGATTTTTCGTAATTTTGCAGCCAAAATAATAAATACGTATTTAAGGAAATGGAAAACAAGACTTACAAGCGTACGACTGTTACGTCGGCGCTACCATACGCTAATGGCGGCGTACATATCGGACACCTGGCTGGTGTATATGTACCTGCTGATATCTATGTGCGTTATCTTCGTCTGAAGAAGCGCGAGGTATTGTTCATCGGCGGAAGTGATGAGCATGGTGTGCCCATTACCGTTCGTGCCCGCAAAGAGGGTATCACTCCTCAGGATGTGGTTGACCGCTATCATAAGATGATTAAGGATTCGTTCGAGGAATTTGGTATCTCGTTCGATATCTATAGCCGTACTACCAGTGAGACTCATCATAAGTTTGCTGCCGAGTGGTTTAAGAAACTCTACGACGAGGGCAAGCTGACTGAGGAGACTACTGAGCAACTGTACGATGAGGAGGCTAAGCAGTTCCTGGCCGACCGCTATGTAACTGGTGAGTGCCCACACTGCCACAACGAGGGTGCCTATGGCGACCAGTGTGAGAAGTGTGGACGCGACCTTTCGCCAACAGAGCTGATTAACCCAAAGTCAACTATCTCTGGTTCTACTCCTGTACTGAAGAAGACCAAGAACTGGTATCTTCCTTTGAACGAGTATCAGGACTGGTTGAAGCAGTGGATTCTGGAGGAGCACAAGGAGTGGCGTCCAAACGTATATGGACAGTGTAAGAGCTGGTTGGATATGGATCTGCAGCCACGTGCTATGACTCGCGACTTGGATTGGGGTATCCCCGTACCTGTAAAGGATGCTGAGGGTAAGGTACTTTATGTTTGGTTTGATGCACCTATCGGCTATGTATCAAACACCAAGGAGCTTTGTGAGAAGGAGCCCGAGAAGTGGGGCAACTGGGAGAAGTGGTGGCAGGATGAGGATACTCGTCTGGTTCACTTCATCGGTAAGGACAACATCGTGTTCCACTGTATCATCTTCCCTGTAATGATGAAGGCTCACGGCAAGTATATCATGCCTGATAACGTACCTGCCAACGAGTTCCTGAATCTTGAGAACGATAAGATTTCAACCTCTCGTAACTGGGCTGTATGGCTCCACGAGTATCTGGTTGATATGCCTGGTAAGCAGGATGTATTGCGCTATGTACTGACAGCCAATGCACCTGAGACAAAGGATAATAACTTTACTTGGAAGGATTTCCAGGATCGCAATAACAACGAGCTTGTAGCTGTTTACGGTAACTTCGTAAACCGTGCCCTCCAGCTCACCAAGAAGTACTGGAACGGTGTAGTTCCTGCTTGTGGCGAGTTGCAGGATGTAGATAAGCAGGCCCTTGAGGAGTTCAAGGATGTTAAGGCTAAGGTTGAGGCTCTGCTGGAACAGTTCAAGTTCCGCGATGCTCAGTTCGAGGCTATGAACCTGGCTCGTATTGGTAACCGCTATATCACAGAGTGCGAGCCTTGGAAGGTTTGGAAGACTGATCCAAAGCGTTGCGAGACTATCCTGAACATCTGCTTGCAGTTGACTGCTAACCTGGCTATTGCCTTTGAGCCATTCCTGCCATTCAGCAGTAAGAAGCTTCGCGAGATGCTGAACATCAGCAACTTCGAGTGGGAGCAGCTGGGTTCTACCGATCTCCTGGAGGCTGGTCATCAGCTGGGTGAGCCTGCTCTGCTGTTCGAGAAGATTGAGGATGAGGTAATCCAGAAGCAGCTGGATAAGCTGGAGGCTACCAAGAAAGCCAACGAGGCAGCTAACTATAAGGCTGCTCCTATCAAGGATACTGTTAGCTTCGAGGAGTTCGAGAAGCTCGACATCCGTGTTGGTCTGGTTAAGGATTGTCAGAAGGTTAAGAAGAGTAAGAAACTGCTGCAGTTCACCATCGACGATGGTTCTGGCGTGGATCGTACCATCTGCTCGGGTATTGCTGCCTTCTACGAGAAGCCAGAGGAGTTGATTGGTAAGCGTATCCTGTTTGTGGCTAACTTTGCTCCTCGTAACATGATGGGTATCGAGAGTCAGGGTATGATTCTGAGCGCTGTAGATTCTGACGAGAGCCTCAGCGTAGTTACAACCACTAAGGATGTAAAACCTGGCAGTCAGGTAGGATAATATCTGTTCAATGGATGGAATCATTGAAGGAAAAAACAGCTAAGGGCCTGTTTTGGGGTGGAATGAACAATGGCGTTCAGCAATTGCTCGGCCTCATCTTTGGTATCATTCTGGGTCGTTTGCTTAATCCTTCCGACTATGGTCTTATAGCCATGATTACCATCTTTTCGCTGATAGCAACCGCTTTGCAGAATAGTGGTTTCTCTACAGCGCTGGTTAATGAAAAAGAGCCAAAAGACAGTGACTATAATGCTGTCTTTTGGTTCAATATTTTTATGGGTGGCGTTATCTACTTAACGCTTTTCTTCTCAGCACCATTAATAGCTGATTACTATGATGAGCCCCGATTGGTTGCATTATGTCGTTATGCCTTTATCGGGCTGTTATTCAGTTGTAGTGGTGTAGCGCAGGCGGCTTATCTTTATAAGAATCTCAGAGCCCAGCAACTGGCTAAGGCTAGCATTACGGCTACTATCCTATCCAGTAGTGTGGCTGCTGTGATGGCTTGGCAAGGTTTTTCTTATTGGAGCTTGGCCACTCAAACTAACCTCTTTATTTTGATATCTACCCTGCTGCGCTGGCATTATAGCGATTGGCGCCCTACGCTTAAGGTTGATTTTACGTTTATCCGTAAGGCATTTCCGTTCAGCGTAAAGATCCTGATTAGCGATGTGCTGACACAGGTCAATAACAACGTGATGAATATGTTGCTGGGTCGTTACTTTAGCGCACATGATACTGGTAACTATAACCAGGCCTATCAGTGGAACAACAAGTGTACATCGCTTATCCAAGGGATGGTGAAGCAGGTAGATCAGACTGTGCTGGTAAGCGTTAGAGATGATCGCAAGCGCCAATTGGCTGTATTGCGCAAGATGGTGCGCTTTGCTGCATTTATCTCGTTTCCTTTGTTGTTGGGATTCGGCTTAGTAGCAAAAGAGTTTATTGTGCTGGCCATAGGCGAGAAGTGGCTTATATCAGCACAATATCTGCAGTGGATATGTGTGTGTGGTGCTGTGCTACCCATCAGCACATTAATGGCTGATTTCCTGATAAGTAGAGGTAAATCAGGTACGTTTATGGGCTGTACGTTATCGTTGGGTTTGCTTCAGATTGTAGTCATGCTAACGCTTTACCCCTATGGTATTGCCACGATGGTTAAGACTTACGTAGTACTTAATTTGTTTTGGCTGTTTGTGTGGTTTTTCTTTGCCTGTAAGGATACCAGCTATACCTTATTGCTGATGCTGAAGGATATCATGCCTTTTGCTTTGGCTGCTGCAGGTGTGATGTTTGCTACAGGTTATATCACCTCGTATATTGGAAACCTGGTGCTGCTGCTCATCAGCAGATGTATATTGGCAGCTGTACTCTATTATGCTGTGATGCGCCTGGCTGGTGCGCAGATACTGAAGGAGACTACAGATTTTATGATGAACAAAATTAAAAAACAATAAGATATGAACTATGCTTTGATTATTGCCGGCGGCTCTGGAAACAGAATGGGACAGGATATTCCCAAGCAGTTTATGCATGTAGAAAACTGTCCTATAGTAATTCATACCTTAAGGGCTTTTCAACAGCATCCTGATATTCATGGTATTGCTGTGGTATGTCTTGCAGGATGGGAAACAGTATTACAATCGTATGCAAATCAGTTCTCTGTCGACAAATTGAAATGGATATTTCCAGGTGGTACTAATGGTCAGGAATCCATTCATAATGGTATCTATGGTCTTCGTGATGCAGGTTGTAAAGAGGATGATTTAGTACTGATTCATGATGCTGTACGTCCTTTGCTCTCACAAGAGATCATATCTTCAAATATAGCTGTTTGTCAAAAATATGGTTATGCAATTACTGGTATAAAATGTCGCGAAGCCATTTTAGAGAGTGAAGATGGTTTTACTACTTCAACGAGTATACCTCGCGACAAATTAATCCGCACTCAAACTCCACAAACATTCCGTCTTGGTAATATTATTGCAGCTCACGAAGAGGCTGCAGAAAAAGGTATCACAAATTCTGTTGCATCATGTACTTTGATGGCAGAATTGGGTAATCGCGAAATGCATATTGTACCAGGATCGGAGAAGAATATTAAAGTAACCACTATAGAAGATCTTGAGATACTTAAGGCGCTTATGAATATAAAAGCAGAGTCATGGTTAAAATAAATCCCTATATAGAGGATATAGTACGAGCACTTTCTAATTTGGAACTTGGCTATTTACATGGAAAAAGTATCCTCGTCACAGGTGCTACAGGATTGATTGGCGGATGCCTTGTAGATACGCTGATGCATAGTAGCGTAGAATGTCATGTATATGCTTTTGGTAGGAATAAGGTACGTGCACAAGAGCGTTTTGGAAAGTATAAAGAAAATCCTTACTTTCATTTTATTAAAGGTGATGTTATAAATCCTTTGCTTTCTGATGTATGTTTTGATTATATCATCCATGCAGCCAGCAATGCGAGTCCGAATTTTTTTAAGGAGAAACCGGTTGAGGTTATTAAATCAAATATTATAGGTGTAACAAATTTGTTGGAATATGGTCTTTCACATGGCATGAAACGTTTGCTCTATGTTTCTTCGGGTGAGATTTACGGTGAAGGTAATTTAGATACATTCAAGGAAACTGATAGTGGTTATATAGATTGTGCTGTTCCTAGATCTTGTTATCCTTCATCAAAACGTACAGCAGAAACGCTTTGTGTTTCGTATGGAGCTGAATATGGAGCCGATGTGGTAATTGCTCGCCCATGTCATACTTATGGTCCATATTTTACAGAAAGTGATAATCGTGTTTATGCTCAGTTTATTAGGAATGTGCTACGTGATGAAGATATTGTGATGAAAAGTAAAGGTGAACAATATCGATCATGGATTTATGTAGTGGATTGTGTGACAGCTTTGCTAACTATTTTGCAATATGGCGTTTCTGGTCAGGCATATAATGTGGCTGATGAGCAGTCTTGTATTACAATCCGTCAGTTAGCAGAAATGCTGGCTCATGCGAAAGACAAGAAAGTAGTTTTCGACATTGACGAAATATCAGGAAATACTACGCCTATTTCTAGAGCCACTTTTTCTACAACCAAATTAGCACAATTAGGTTGGCAGCCTCTTACTACTATTTCAGAGGGACTGTTGCATACGTTAATAGCTCAAGAACTATTTTGTTAATTCTGGTACGATTACTACCGAATGAAAATGGCGCTTTTCAATAGGTGGTATTTCCATATAATTGCCATAGATATTGCGCAGATACAGGTCTGGATTGTGAGGAGCAGGAAAATCACTATCCTCAAACTTTACAGTAGATAAAGGCAATACTGTATCTTGTTTGTGAGTGATACCATACCCATTCATGGTTGGTATATTGGCATAATGCGTAGATTTGCATACCGCTTTCAAAAATCTGTAAACGGACATGAAGAGCAGAAACTTTCCTCCAAACCAGAAGAATTCGACGAAAGAGCGTAGCGAATAGGTGTGTGGGTGATGCAGAATGGATATACTTTTTGTTATTCCTTTAGTCAAGGGTTTTAATAACGACTTGGGGATGTCTGGATGCGATTCAAAGGGAAAAACATCAACAAAGATTCCTTTTACGTAATCAGATACAAAGTTATCACCTTTTTCAATATAAAGAGAGTTTAGATCGCGGATTTTTACCATCTGCTCTTTTACGTTAGGATCTGTTTGTGGGGTCTGTACAAAAAGACCTTCTGGCATTTCTTTAGGTGCTATTTCTGTGAAGCGTTTAAGGTCCTTCACGTCCATAGCAATGTCAATATCGTCATCCCAAGGAATAAATCCCCCATGACGCATCGCACCCAATAAGGTTCCACCATCAAGCCAGTATTTGATGTTGTGTTTTTGGCAGATACCATCAATCACTTTAAGAATAGACAACTGCTTGAGTTGGCAACTACGCAAATTTGGCTGTGAAAAAGCCCTCAACTGTTCTTTATAATCCATAACAGATGCAAAGGTAATAAATAATTCACAAATTACAATTCATAATTGGAAAAATTATGTATCTTTGCATCGAAATTGTATGTGAATATGAAACAACCCGCTAAGACTGATATTGCTGTTCTGCTGCTGTTCTTTAATCGTGCAGATACTTTCCGCCAGGTTTTCGAGGCGGTTAAGGAGGCTCGCCCCTCAAAGCTGTTTCTCTACCAGGATGGTCCTCGTGGCGAACGTGATATGGCTGGCATAGAGGCTTGTCGTGCGATTGTGAGCGATGAGAACATCGACTGGGAGTGCGAGGTGCATCGTATGTATCAGGAAAAAAACTATGGCTGCGATCCTTCTGAGTATATCTCGCAGAAATGGGCTTTCTCTATCGTTGATAAGTGCATGGTGCTTGAGGACGATGATGTGCCCTCACAGTCGTTCTTTCCTTTCTGTAAGGAGATGCTTGATAAGTACGAGAACGACGAGCGTATCAGTATGATTTCGGGCTTTAATATCGATGAGGTTACAGAGGATTGTCCTTACGATTACTTCTTTACCTCAACATTTGGCATCTGGGGCTGGGCATCGTGGCGACGCGTTATCGATCAGTGGGACGGTCAGTATTCATTCCTCGACGATGCGTATAATATGGCACAGCTAAAGGCTTTGGCCGAGCAGCGCAAATACAGAAAGGACATGATAAAGATGTTCCGTAACCATCGTGCAACAGGCAAGGAGTACTACGAAAGTATTTTCTGGGCATCTATGTTGTTTAATTCTGGTCTGGCCATTCTTCCTTCAAAGAACCAGATAAATAATCTGGGTTTAATGGCCGATTCTACGCATTTTACCGCTTCGGCCAAGACCACACCCAAGCGCTTCCTTAAAATCTTTACCATGAAGCGTTATGAGTTGGAATTTCCACTTAAACACCCTAGATATGTGATTGAGAATGTAGGTTATAAAGATAGGTTATACAAGATTCTTGCATGGCGTCATCCTTTAACCAAGATCAGCTATTCGTTAGAGGAGTTGTGGCTTAATATCCGATACGGCCAGTTTGGCAATATCTCGAAAGCTTTTACACGACGCATCCGAAAGTGGTTAGGAACAGAAAAGCATGCCTGATATTGAGGCATGCTTTTTTCGTTATATGATAGCTTTGATAGGCGATAGCAGGAAATCGGTCAGCAGATAGCCGTTATATATTAATAGGTATATAGTCATAGCTGCCACTACCCATCTTAGCCAGCTTGTTTGTACGGCTTTAAACAGATAGGCTGTAGCAATGGGCAGTACAAATGCCCAGTGTGGCGTCATGATATATATCTCATTAAGGCCGAAACCTAAGCCGATGTGTATCAGCATGTCGAAGGCAAATCCAGACAGGCAGAGCCAAAGGAAACGGCTTTTACGTCCCATCCACACGCCTATCACAAAGAACAGCAGTATAAGTGCTTCGATGATATAACTGAATGCCCAGTTGTAACGTACAAATACTGGACGATGAACCAGCACATCCTCTAGGAAGTAGTCCTGATGGAACTGCAGCGACTCGCCAAACAGGTTCTCATAGGTAGATTGCCAGCGCGATGTAGAAATATCTGTCCACTTCAGGAAGCCGTAATTCTCCATAGGCTTACCAGTCTTGGCTGCCTGGCGCTGTAATACCTTATCGCGACGGGCTTTCTTGGCCTCGTACTGCTCTTTCTGTTCAGCAGTCATCTGGGCCACACGTGCCTTTTGCTGTTCTGCTTTCTTTGCTTTCTGTTCTGCGCGTGCCTTTTCTTTGGGCAGCACATACGTGCGATACTCCCATTGTGACGTTCCCCACAGCAAGGCAGCTGGCAGGATAACAGCCAACAACAGGTATTTTGGACGGAAGAAATCGCGCAGATTTACAAAGAATCCTGATAAGAAAACCTTCACACCATTGCTCAGCGTAACACCTGCTGTAATGTAGAACAGAATGGCCGATTGCCACCACTTAAACTCGCGGCGTTTCTTGATGCATATACCTGATATATAAAGGGTGATAAGCAACAGAAACATTGATATGGTAAAGTGATCGGGCACGATGGCAGCCATCAGGATATAGGCCATCGAGAAGAAGTAGGCCGTGAGCAATGTAGCATCCTTGCGCTCTAATTCTATCACTTCGCGATGAATGCGATACAGGAAGATATACGAGTAATAGGTACATAGAATCAGGAATGCTGCTACCAGATACTGCACGCAGTTAACGCCTAACAGCCAAGTAAGCCCCTCGTTAATAACCCACAGCGGCCATATCATAAACGACAGCAACGGGTGGCGATACACCTGATACACCACATCCCAGTTGGTTACGCCCAGATAGGTAAGCGGGTCGTAGCCCGACAGATGCAGCTCGTGTTCGAAAGCCTTCCAATAGGGGCCGAAACCTGGTTGCATAAACAACTCGTGCATACGGAAGATAAACATAGCGTTGAGGGCTATGATAACCATAAGAGCAATCGTCGACTGCCAGCGTTCTTCGGGTTTAATCTTGAATATCTTAAGTGGATTTCTCATTGTCTGAATGGTTTAAAATATGATTTGTCGGCAAATGCCAGCATTTCTTTATCGCCACGACTATCGCCAAAGGCAGTCAGGTGATAATCCTTTCTGTCGGGAAAGAGGGTCAGGATACGGCTCACCTTCTCCTGGCCATAGCAGTTCTTGGTAAGAAAGCGTCCTGTCAGCTTGCCATCGATTACTTCAATCTGTGTGCCCAGCACTTTTACATCAGTAAAGAAAGGCTGCACCCAGTTATCGATAGATGCGCTTACTATCAGCACCTCCGCCCCCTCGTTCTGGGCTTGCTGTATGGCCTTGATGCCTGCAGGGCGTAGCAGATACTGCGATGAGGCTGCAAAGGCTTGGCAGAGGGCGTTAAAATCCTCGATAGTCATACCCTTAAAGAAGTATGCAAACACCTTTTGTTTGGCTTTCCAGTTAGGATAGAGCCCCAGTTTCATCAGCACCAGCAGATGGGCATAGCGTGCAAAGCCCCATCCAAAGGCCAATGTGCCCTTGGCAAAACGGATAAACTCTATCAACGTATCCTTAGTTGTCAGCGTTCCGTCGAAATCGAAGGCGTATATCTTCTTCATACTCTAACGATGAGTTTCAGTATCTTTTGTAGTGCCCATGCCAAAGGGATGGTAATCACGATGGTGAGTAAGGCCGTAAGCCAGTATCCCAGATGGTAGGGGATGAGGTAGGTCATCACAAAGTGATCGTGTATCAGATAGGCCTCCAGACTGAGGGCACCAAAGAAAGCGCAGAAGCTGTTGAACCATCGCGGCGTGCGACGGAGCACACGGTTCAGCATCATAATCAGCGTGATGGTAAACGGTATGTATATCATACGCTCTACAAACAAGGGGAATCGTCCGTGTGAAATCTGCTCCAGATACACACACGAACTGAAGGTGGCCAGGAAGATAGTAAGTATCATCCATATACCGGCACCATCTATCTTGGTTTGTTTACGTACCAGTTCGCCGCAGTTTATGCCGATAAAGAAGATGGGCACGCGGCTCCAGAATATCTCGATATGCCCTACGGCCTGATGCAATGGGGCTATCCATTGCACCCAGATGCACCATAGAATCATAACTACAGGCATCCATCGGTAAACGGGATGGCGCTGAATCAATCGCATGTAAGGCGGGGCCCAGAGGTAGAGCATCATAATGGCTGGGATATACCAGAAGGTGAGCTCGTCGTGCAACCAGAAGTCCCAGTTAATGGCGATGTCGCCAATCAGGTCGATATAATCGCCGTTTGTCCAGTCGAATCGTGGCAGATAGAAGAGCGATGCCATTACCAGCCAGGCAGGATAAATACGCAGCAGGCGGCGCTTGTAGAACTGCCACAAAGCAGGATTCTTTACCCACGAGAACCAAAGGCCGATACCACTCAGGAACAGGAACATATCTACACCCACATTACCACATCGCCTTAATCCGAAGAACTCGTTACTACGAGCCAGCGGCACGTGGAACAGGATGATGAACAGCATAGCTGCTCCCATCAATTCAGCGCGATAACGGCTAATGTTGGCCAGTTCTATATCCTTTATCTTCACAGTTTGGGACTTGGCAGTTGGTCTATCAGCTTCTTGAATAACCACGAGAGGAACAGCGTTGCTACCACGTAGAGCAGCAACCCTGCATACATATCATCATAAATGTAAGGTCGCACAATGATTTTTCGAACCAGCGGATGGGCCACAAAGATAGCTGACGAGATACCACCCACCCAGACGCTGTACGACAGCATCCATTCGGGCATTACTTTTACAAGTGCAATGGTGCCAACAACGATAAATGCAGGAACCCATAGCCAGCCTTGGAAATTTGAACTCAAAGCTACGATGAGGGCAACAGCGAGTAATAAGGCTATAAAATATTCCCAGTTAGGGAATATTTTGTTCCCAACGTGGGAATGTTTTGTTCCCAACGTGGGAATAATTGTTGGTATTCTAGCTGCCAACAAGCCTAAGCCGAAAGGCAGCACGCCGCCAATCAAGTTATAACGTAATCGCTCCAGCAAAACAGCATCGTCCTGGCAGGAAAGTTGCCACAACCAGCACAAAACTATCATACCTACAACTAGCCCCCAGTGGCGCCAGCGATAAAGTACCAGGCGATAGAAAATGTAAAGCTGCAAGGTAATGCTGAAGTACCAGTAAGGACCAGGCCAAACCACATGCGAGGGATCCTCGAACAGGTTGGCAAACATGCCCAGCATACCAACCACCGCTGTCCAGGTATAGCGATGCATGCCTGGGGTGATGGCATCGAGCAGGATAAAGGCCACAAAGCCTACGATAAAAATGCGGAACAACTTAAGATAGTTGTAGCGTACAAATCGCCACAAACCTACCTCGGGTAACTTGCCCTGTTCGTATTTCTTAACCAGTCCGTAACCACTCAGAAAGAGGAATACGGGCACGCCATAGTGGCCGAAGAACGACACCAGATGCATGGGTAACTGTTCATCAGGATTAAGAGTGAGGCGCCACAGCTCATCGAACTTGAATTGTTGCCAGGTATATTCGTTCTCTCTCACAATGCCCCTGAGCCAGTGGCAATAGTTGTGCAGCATGATGGCCAGGATGGCAACACCACGCATGGCAGAACACTCTTTTCTTGATAACAGTTCTTTCATTGCTTCTTTAACTGGTTATAATCTGTTACGCCTTTCAGAATACGTGGACGTTTGGTGTCGTAAGCCGGACTCACGATGTTATACTGCTCGTGATAGAGAGGCGAGGCAATACCGCCAAAGTACATCAGCAGGTGTGGCAGCACATCTGTCATCATCGGACGGTTTCTGGCCTCCTGGATAGCTGTCCAGCCGTATGGGTGGTTTTCGCGATACTTAGGCGATCCCCATATCCAGAACGGAATCTCCATCTCGTTGCGTGCCAGGCGGTAATCGATGTTGGCGCCATGCATACGTCCGTACATATATGGCTCGCCATCAAATATCTCTTCGGCATGATCGGGCATGTAGATTACTACAGCATCCTTATCGGCAAAGCGCTGGGTAACTGCCCATACAATCGAGTCGTTATAACGTACAGAGTTGTCGTAATCGGCCAGAATCATACGCTGTTTTTTGGTAAGTTCAGGACGATTGTACATATCCTCCTTCAGATACTTATGGGTAGCATTCTGCGGATATCGCGACTTGTACATCAGGTGCGAACCCATCAGATGCAGGATAATCAGATTATGCTCCTTATCCTCCTTCTTCAGGCGGTCGTACTCCTGCAGCACGCCCTCGTCATAAGGATAAAGACGGGTGTTACGTGTATCAAACAACTTTTTGCTCAGATCAGGATTATTCAGGAAGAAACCTCCGCTGAAGTCGTAAACAGCCTCGTTAGCCTTCGACTGGAACTGATTGGTGATAAACGTAACGTGATAGCCTGCCTTGCGGAATACTTCTGGGAAGAGTGGTTTATCGCACCATTCCTCTTTTTCGCCGATGGCCTGCAGCGACAGGATGTTCTTGAACACAAAACTGGTAAGATTCCAAGGTGCAACCACATCGGTAAATGGTACCAGCGTGCCTTCCTGAGCCAAAGCCTTCTGCTTAGGTGTAGTTGGCATGTTGTAGCCATACAGCTGCGAGTGATGCTTGTTGTAGCTCTCGCCGATAATCAATACGATGTTTGGCACACGATAACTACAGCTATCTATCTGCACCTTCTCGCTGGCAGCTTCGAGCTGTACTAACTGGTTGTCGGCCAGGTGGTTGGCGTACATGCTGAATACCAATCGGTAGATAGGTACATAGAATTCGGCCTTGTCCTTACGCGTAAGCTCGTGCTCCATCTGACCCACGGTGGTGTGGGTAAACATGCGGTGCATAGCCTCTTTGTTGGGCCAAACAAGTGTTACGCAAGAGCAGAGTGCCCATGCTACGATTACACCAACAATGGCGTTGTAACCCTCGATAACAATGGGGGTCATCTTGGGCAGAATCAGCCTGTTGCTGAGATGTCTGGTCATTCGGCGAATCACCGTCCAAGCGATGTGCACCAGCGCCAAGAGCAGTACCCAGCCCACTTTTGATGTAACTACATCCCATGTAATATAGCCACGCAGAAACTCGCTGGCCTCCTGACCTGTGGTTTCGTTAGCCAGCATCAGCATGGTGGGGGTAAGAGTCGACTCAAAACGTACGTAGCAGTACATATCCACAATGGCTGTGGTGTAAAGCAGGATGTAGAGTAGCGCTCGCACCCAATAGCGAACCTTTCGGGGTATCAGCGTAAGCACTACGCATACGGCGTAGATATCCAGAAACAGTTCGGGTTCGGAAAACTGGTATGGTTCGGCACCTTTGCCTACCAGATAGACGGGCATCAGTTCCAGTTGTGTACAAATCATTCCCAGCGCAAACATAAACACAAAGAATGCGCTGTTTTTCTGGATGGGCATAAACAGGGCGCCAATCCACTTTAATGGGTTTATTTTCAGTCCTTTAAGCATAGAGTTCGTGTTCCTTTATATATTCAGCCACAGCCTTTGGCACCAGATGATTGATAGGCTTGCCTGCCTGGATGCACTCGCGTATTTCGGTGCTCGAAATGTCGATGAGGTCGAGTCCGTCGATACCACCTTCGCAACCACGACGGGGATAAACGATTATCTGGTACTGATTGCGGATATCATCGGCACGATACCACTTGTCAAACAGCTGCCAGTTGTCGCCACCTATCATCAGTACAAACTCGCGGTCGGGATAATCTCGCTTCAGGGCCTCGAGTGTGTTCCAGGTGTACGATGGTTTGGGCAGATGCATCTCGTAGTCGCTGGCTATGATGCTAGTTTCGCCTTCAACAGCCAGGCGGGCCATCTCCATGCGTATCTGGTCGTCCAGCAAATCGGCTTGGGCTTTCAGGGGGTTCTGTGGCGAAACCATCAGCCACACTTCGTCGAGCCCAGCTTTTTCACAAAGCTGACGAGCCAACGAAATGTGACCGTTATGAATGGGATTGAACGATCCGCCAAAAATCCCCGTTCTTATCATTCGATATCTAAAAAATCCTTGATTATTTCCAAAGCATCAGCCTCGGCATATTCCAACATGTCGTTGATAACCACCTTATCGAACTTATCGGCAAACGAGAGTTCGAACTCGGCACGGGCAATACGCTGGTCGATAACCTCGGGGGCATCTGTTGCACGACCTTCCAATCGTTTGCGAAGTTCGTTGATTGATGGGGGCTGGATAAACAGGCTCAGCGCCTTGTCGCCATAGAATTTCTTGATGTTTACGCCACCTTTCACGTCAACGTCGAACACCACGTTCTGTCCAGCTTCCAACTGGTTCTCAACCTGCGACTTCAGCGTGCCGTAAAAGCGGTCGGTATATACCTCCTCGTACTCCAGGAATTCGTCGTTCTCAATACGCTGGCGGAATTCCTCTGGTGTCAGGAAGAAATAGTCTACCCCGTTCTGCTCTGTGCCGCGAGGAGCTCGCGATGTGCACGAGATAGAGTAGGCCAGATTCAGTTCCTTGTGCTCTCTCATCAGCCATGAGATAATGGTACTCTTGCCTGTGCCCGATGGAGCCGATATAATAATTAATTTACCTTTTGCCATCGTTTAAAGTGCGTTAAGAACCTGTTCCTTAATCTGCTCCAGCTCGTCCTTCATCTTAACCACGATGTTCTGCATCTCGGCCTGATTACTCTTCGAACCGGTTGTGTTAATCTCACGACCCATCTCCTGAGCGATAAAGCCCAGCTTCTTACCCTGTCCGGCAGGCTCGTTCATGGTGTCGCGGAAATACTTCAGGTGGTTGGTCAGTCGCTGCTTCTCCTCGCTGATGTCCAGCTTCTCAATATAGTAAATCAGCTCCTGCTCCAAGCGGTTCTTATCATAGTCGGCTGTTGGAATCTGCTGCAAGCCATCTATGATACGTGCCTTAATCTTCTGAACACGACTCTTCTCGTATGGCTCAATCTCGCCCATCAGCTTGGCAATATTGTCAATCTTCTCAGTAAACTTCTTCTGCAAGGCAGCACCCTCCTGAGTACGGAAGTCAACCAGGTTCTTCAGGGCCTCGGCTACACCGCCTTTCACTACCTTCCACTCCTCGTCGTCCAGCTCTTCAACATCAGTCTTAGTCATTACGTCTGGCATGCGGAGCAGGGTATAGAACCAATCCTCAGGAGTTGGAATACCAGTCTTGTCGGCGATGGCCTTAATCTGCTGGTAGTAGTTCTCAACCAGCTGTGCGTTGATAGGGGTTGGATCTACCGATGTATCCTTCTCAACCCAAACGCTCATGTCCACTTTTCCGCGAATCAGAGCCTCTGCCACCATCTGGCGCATCTCCATCTCTTTCTCACGATAGAGAGGTGCGATACGTGTGTTCAAGTCGAGCTGCTTTGAGTTCAGCGACTTGATTTCTACGTGAATTTTCTTCTCCTTAAATGCCACGACCGCCTTGCCGTAGCCTGTCATCGATTGTATCATGCTATACCTATTTAATAATATTTGGCTGCAAAATTACAAATAACTGCGTAAAAAACCAAATAAAAACGCTTTTTTCCGAATATTTGATTATCTTTGCATATCAATATCAAACAATAAAGGATTATGAAACGAAAACTATTAATTCTGGCCATCGGTTTTTCGATGACTTTGCAGGCGCAAGGGCTACGGGTAGGCGAGCAAGGCTCAGGGATGAATGCACCTGTTTTTGAGACTTCGGCTAAAGATGAGATTGCAACAAATCGTTTTTTGGCAGGTAGTAACTATTTGGATTACGATCGTCAGCTTACTGACAAGGCACTGACGCCTGCTCCTAAGAATTATGAACCTTACTATATGAGTCATTATGGTCGTCATGGATCGCGTTGGCTCATCAGCGATGGCAATTACTCAAAACCCCTTGCAACGCTGAAGGCAGCTAAGGAGCAAGGGAAACTTACGCCATTAGGTGAGAAAACACTCGCAACTATTGAAGCTATCTACGCTACAGCCCATAAACGTTTAGGCGATTTGACTACTGTCGGTGAACGTCAGCATCATGGTATCGGAAAGCGTATGGTGCAGCATTTTCCTGAGATTTTCAAAACCAAGAATCTAAAGATAGATGCCCGTAGCACCACGGTGAACCGTTGTATTTTGTCGATGATTGCTGAGTGCGAAGAGCTGGCTGCTGCTAATCCTACAGCCCAGATTCATAACGATGTAAGCGAGAGTCTGCAGTACTATCTCAATCAGCCTTGGGACGGACTGGTAGAGAAACTTGGACGCACCACTGGCGATAAGGAAGAGCGCGAATATGCCTATAAGTACATCCACCCAGAGCGCTTGATGAAAGCGTTGTTTAACGACGAGGCTTACGTATATAATAATGTGAATGCAGGTTCGCTGATGCGCCAGCTGTTCCATGTGGCTTGCAATATGCAGAGTCACGACACCGATCTGGAGCTCTTCTCGCTGTTTACCGATGAGGAGGTTTACGACCAGTGGCGCCAGAAGAATGTAGGTTGGTATCTCGATTATGGTGCATCGCCTGTTTCGGGTGGTAAGATGCCTTTCAGTCAGCTTAATCTGCTGAAGAACATCATAGCTACTGCCGACACCGTTACTGAGACACAGGCCACTTTGCGATTTGGCCACGAGGTTTGTGTGATGCCTCTGGCTTGCCTGTTGGAGTTGGATAACTGCGGCATGGTTGTGAACAATCTCGATGAACTCGATAAGTATTGGCGTAACTATCGCATCTTCCCCATGGGCTGCAATATCCAGCTGATATTCTATCGCCCCAAAAAGGGAAAGACTGGCGATATTCTTGTAAAGGCCCTGCTGAACGAGCGCGAGGCCTATCTGCCTATCAAGACCAACCAGTGGCCTTACTATAACTGGCAGGAGCTACGTACATATTATAAAAATAAGATTGCCGCCTTTGAAGCAGAAAACAAGTAACATCTGTTAAAAATCCATATTTATAGGGATTGCACAGCTTTTTGATTTGTTGTACCTTTGCACCCGAAATAAGTTAAAGGTGTTTAGGAACACAAGAATTAATAATAAATATGTATAGCAATCCCTTCTTTGCGGTTATCAATCACCAACCAGCCTGTCGCCCTCCAGTATGGATGATGCGACAGGCTGGTCGCGTATTGCCACGATACCGCCAACTTACTAAGATGTTGCCTTTCCGTTCTATCATGTCGTATGCCAATCTGGCTGCCGAGGTTACCTTGATGCCAATTGACGATATGGGTATGGATGCTGCCATCTTGTTTAGCGATATCTTGGTAATCCCTGAGGCGTTGGGCGTCAAGGTGGAATGGACCAACGAAGGGCCTGCTTTCCCCCATCCGCTGATGGATGTAGAGCATCCTGCGGCAGAATTAAGCTTTAGCCCCTCGCATCTTAATCATGTGGCCGATACGCTGGATGAGATTATGGGCCAGAAAAGGGCCGATACACCTGTGATTGGTTTTTGTGGTGGCCCGCTTACCTGCTTGTGTTACATGTTGGGTGGTCGCGACAAGACGATGCAGTTTACCGATGTGGTACGCTATCTCTACACCCATCGCCAGGAGTCGCTCCAGTTGCTAGATGCCATCACCAGCGCCAGCGAGGCATATGTACATCTGCAAGCAACTCATGGTATCGACACCTTCCAGATATTCGAGTCGTTTGCTGGTGTGATATCTGCCGAGCTTTATCAGGATATGATTATGCCCTTTGTGCGCCGTATCACGGCTGCTGTAAGGCAGCATGGCTTGCCTGTTATTTTCTTCCCCAAGGGATTTGGGGCTGGTCTGCAGATGCTTACCCCTGAGGATTGCGATTATGTAAGTATCGATTGGCAGACACCTCTGTTAGTGGCTCGTCATCTGGTTAATCCGGCCATAGGTCTTCAGGGTAATATGGATCCACGTATACTGTTTGCCCCTCAGGCTGTTATCGAGCAGCATCTGCAGCAGTATCTGGCTTTCTTCCGAGAGCATCCCAATTATATCTTTAATCTGGGGCATGGCGTTCATAAGGATACGCCATTAGAGAATGTACAGTTCGTAACCGAATGGTTCAGACAAACACAAAAATAATCATTATATATTAATAAAAAGGTATGTTTTTAGGATTACTATTATCAGCAATGTTGGTGGTTGAAGGACCAGAGGTTACACCCGCCGACACAACCACAGCCCGCTCGTACAAGCTCGACGAAGTGGTGGTTAGTGCGTTTAAAACAAACAAATACGAGTTGGTGCCTGCATCGCGTTCGGCTTTGTCGGCTCGTCAGCTCAGTAATCAGCAGATAACAGGACTTAAGGAGTTAACTGCCGTTATTCCCAATTTCTATATGCCCGACTATGGTTCGAGAGCCAGTTGCCCCGTGTTTGTACGCGGTGTGGGTAATAAGTCGGATGGAACAGGTATCGGCTTTTATGTAGATGGTATGCCTTTCTACGAGCCCCTCTCGTTTGATTGCGATCTGGGCGATGTGGCCTCGGTTGAGGTGCTACGTGGTCCGCAGGGTACATTGTATGGTAGAAATGCCATCGGTGGTATTGTAAACATCAGTACCCGTAACCCATTGGAGTATCAGAACACCCGTGTTCGTCTGGGCTATGGTAAATATAACGATTTGCGCACGCAGATATCTAATTACACCAAGGTATCGGATAAGTTCGGTTTTACCTTTGGTGCACTCTATCATCATAACGATGGCGCCTTCCGTAATAGCTATCTGAACGAAAAGGTAGATAAGATGAACGAGACCGAGGAGCGTATAGGATTGTATTATAAGCCATCTGATAATTGGTTGATACGCCTTACCAGCCATTTTTCCTACAGCGATCAGGGAGGTTATCCCTATGCTCCAGTGAATGTTGAAACCAATACGTTGCAGGATATCAATTATAACCGATATAGCTCATTCCGTCGCCTTATCAGCACCAATGGTCTGGGTATTACCTATAATGGTCCTGTGGTTAGCTTTAATAGCCAGACATCGTTCCAGTATATCAACTCAAAGCAGGCTATCGATCAGGACTTTACTGTTAACGACAAGTCGTTTGTAGAGAATGCCCGCCACCAGAATATGGTGTCGCAGGAGTTTACTCTCAAGTCGAATAACGATAGCCGTTACCAGTGGGTGGTTGGTGCCTTTGGCATGATGGAGCATGTGGATCGTACAGTTGATAATTTCTCACCATCAGCAGGCTCGCTCAGTCATACCAACTATTGTGTTCCAACCAGTTCGTTGGCCCTGTATCACCAGAGTACCTACAACATCTGGCAGGGACTTTCGGCTACAGCTGGTATCCGTTTTGATTATGAGCATGCAAAGACCAACTATGATAATCTAAAAGTAAAAGCCTCGCCACTATCCGATGGAGGTTTTACGTTGGTTGATCCCAGTCAGATGTCTTCGGCTACAGGCGAATCTTTCGAGAGCAGCAAGGATTTTACACAGGTAACACCTAAGTTTACGCTTCAGTATCTTACTACCGAGGATAACCTCTACTATGTGTCGGTTACTCGTGGCTATAAACCAGGTGGTTTCAATAAGTCGTTCTCTACATTCGATGAGCGTTCGTACGAGCCGGAATACAGTTGGAACTACGAGGTTGGCGCCAGCATTAACCTGCTGAACAATCTGCTTACCCTGAGTGCCGACCTGTTCTATATCGATTGGCGTCACATGCAGATTACTTCTACCATTACAGGCGTGGGTAATATCACCACCAATGCTGGTCATACAGATAGCAAGGGTGCTGAGTTGAATGTAATCGTGCGTCCTGTTGAGGGCCTGCAGTTCACGGCTAACTATGGATATACTTATGCCCGTTTCCTCTCTTATGTAAAGAGTGCCACAGTAGATTATACTAATAATCGCCTGCCCATGGTGCCCAACCACACGCTAAGCCTCGATGCCAACTACACCATCAACCCTACAGGTTGGTTAGATCGTGTGATGTTCAATGTAGGTTTGCGTGGCTTGGGTCGTATCTACTGGGCCGAGGATAATCTGGTAAGTCAGGATTTCTATACCACACTCAACGCCAAGGTAGCCCTAACCAAGGGTATTGTTACCTGGGAGGTATGGGGTAAGAACCTGACTGATACCAACTATATGGCTTACGGCTTTAAGTCGTCTACTGGCAACTATGCCCAGGCAGGCAAGCCATTGATGTTTGGAACCACTATCGAGTTAAATTTCTAAACCAATAATAGTTTCATGGCAACAACCACCAGCGTAGATAATGTAAGGAGATTGAATCTCGCCACGTTTTTCTGTCTCTATATAGCGCAGTTCATCCCCTCAACGTTTATCACTACTGCCATGCAGGTAAGTATGCGCCAGGCCAATTATGGTCTGGCCACTATCGGCCTGCTACACTTAGTGCATATCCCCTGGCTCGTTAAGTTTCTTTGGGCCCCTATGGTAGATCGCCAGTGTTCTCGTCTGGCCAGCTATCGCCGTTTCATCCTGCTAATGGAGTCGGTCTATGCCCTTTCAATCATGTGTATCGGATTCTTGGATATCTCCTCCGATATCTACTTTATCTTTGTGTTAGTTTTTATATCGATGTTTGCATCGGCTACACAGGATATTGCTACCGATGGTTTGGCGGTGAGGGCTTTTGGTAAGGGTGATCATAGTGCTGTGAATAGTATGCAGTCGATGGGACGTTACGCTGGTGCTTTCTTAGGTAGTGGTATCTTTATCGTGATGCTCGACCATTTTGGTTGGAGTGTTGTTTTCCCGCTGTTGGGATTGGTGGCCTGGTTCATGGTGGTGCCTTTGCAGTTTAATAAGAAGATACATATCGAGCCACGTTCGCCCAAACAGCGTGCCAAGCTGATGGATTTTATGTGGTTCTTCTCGCGCAAGGAAATTATCCCACACGTGATTTTCCTGTTGCTCTACTTTATGGGTATCATCGGCATTATTGCCAATGTGCGCCCTTATATGGTTGACTTGGGCTATAACATGAAGGAGATTGGTGTGTGGTTTGGTATGGTGGGTACAGCCACATCGTTTGTGATGGCTTGGGTGGCCCATGTGCTAATCCGTCGTATCGGTATGTATCGAGCTCGCTTGATGGTGGCCTTCATGATTGTTACAGCTCCGCTATATTTCCTGCTGCTAACGTTTATTTCGCCTACACTCCCTCTATTGGTAGGTGGTTTGCTGCTGGTAAAAACATGTCATGCCTTTGCGTCGATTGTGGTTTATACCACAGCGATGGATTGTGTACGCGATGGACGTGAGGGAACCGATTTCACCATCCAGGTGGTTGTAGTTCATCTCAGTTCGTCGCTCATATCGATTATTTCGGGTGGCGTTGGCGAGTGGCTCGACTATCGTGGCCTCTATCTCATCGAGCTAGGCATTGCGCTCGTAAGTCTGATTTATGTAATTCGTGTGTTTAAACCTAATCAGATGCTGGCCAAATGGTAAAACGTATTTTATTTACAGCTCCCGACACCTATCATGTAAGTTTGCACGAGGCTTTTGGCAAACGCCCCACATGCAGCTTCCATCCCATGTTTGTGCCTTTTATCAGCAGTACCTTACTGCCCCCTGGTGGCACTTTCCTGCCGTTCTGTAATCAGTTGGCATCGTACGATTATATTATCTGCACAAGCATCATGGCCGTCAGGGCGCTTTCCTCTGCTGGTGTCGACAGATCGCTTATTGATGGTAAGGTAGTAGCCATAGGTAAAGATCAGAAAGTCGTGCAGGAGTTTCTGGGTGTTACAGTGGCATTACCACATGCCAAACCCAGTTTGATGGGGATTATCGAGGCTTTGGAAAGCGAACAGGCACTACAGTCGAAGCGTATTGCTGTGCTGTGGCCTAAATATAGCGGACTGCCTGTTCCGCCAACGATCACCAATTTCCAGAATGCCCTAAGCGCAACAGGTGCCGACGTATCATATGTATATTGCTATCGTACCACAGCTATGAGCGATGAGTACTATGCCGAAACAGCCGATGCCCTACGTAGCGGTAATATAAGCGCTGTAGCCCTCACCAGTGGTGGCGAGGCCTACGTATTATCAAGAATTATGAAATTTGCCGAAACACAGGGCCAGCCTGTTAACGTGCCTATCTACTCGTTTGGTCCTTACACCACACGATGCGCTGAGGAGGCTGGCTTAAACGTAACAGGCACCTCCCCCAATCAATATAGCTTTTCTGACTTTATTGATTATCTCGAAACAAAGCTATAACCCTATTTGATTCTTGAGGTCATCGCGCTGCGAACACCTTTATAATTATTCAGGTAGGCCTTGGCACTTCCGAACGAAAGGAACATGTCGAGGCGTACTGGTATATGGTTCTGATCGTCGGTGATATAGAAGCGGATAAGCTCATGGCTTTTTCCATCCTCGCGCTCATAGAACGACATTACCAGGCAACGGAATTTCTCCTTTGAACCATTCATTTTGAAGGTTTCGCGACCACGGAACTCCAACCACGAGTTAGACAGATTACGTGCATCGCTGATAGGGGTGGGGATAACCTGACCCTTCTTCAGTTTGGTGGCATCGAAGTTGCGGGCACGCAGGAAGATCGACATCATATCGTAAATACAGTTACGATAGGTGCTGGTTTTCCAATGCTGTTCGCCATCGGCATCAATACGGTGCTTCTTCAGCTGACAGTTGCCGTTAGGATAGGTGTACCATATCTCATCTACATAGTATCTGCTACCTTCACGGGCGCCTTTGCGGAAATACATTGGCGAAAGATCGGGATTGCAGTACGACAGCAAGGTATCGCGCATAGTGAAGTACTTGTCGAGCTTAGAGTTTCCACGTGTAATCAGGTACGATTTCCACGCATCCTTGCCCTCAAACTTAGTCATCTTAGTATCCATTTGGGCCGATCCAACCTTTACCCAAATAAACTGCCAGTTAAAGTAAAGGTCGTACTCCAGGCTCTCGCCGCTCTTAAAGGCGGTATTGGCAATTCCACACTGGGCATGGGCCGAGAGGCCTGTGCCAAGCATAATCATCAGCGAAAGAATTATCTTCTTCATTTCTTGCTATCTACATTTATGCCCTTATCCTTCAGGTATTCTATACCCATTTGGCGGGCGCGTTCTACATTTCTGTTCTTTAGTTTCTTAGCTGCCTCTGGTTTCTGTTTGGTAATCTTCTCTGGCTTTTGTTTGTACACGGGTACAGCCGTTACATTCCAGTTAAGATTCAAATCCCATTTGGCTTTGCCTTCTATCTCTTTGGGATAGTAATAAACAGCCTCTGCCTGTCGGCCTTCGGCATAGTCTCCTGTATCCCAGATGCCGTTACCATTACTATCGATAAAGGCACTTACGTAATACTTCTCGGGTTTAAGGAATTTAAATTCGGCCACATGGTTATTTACGCGGGCCAGTTTTACTACTTTATCCGAACCGTTAAGCAACTGAACTACCATGGCAGAATCTTCTATACCCGAGATGTTAAGTTTCAGCGTGCCGTATTCGTCTTCGCCCTTAACCTTGATGCCTTGTTTATAGGCATTAGATACTTTGCCATAGATATCTACGAAAGCTGCAGAATCTATCTCAAGGCTATACTCTATGCCTGGTCGCCAATCGGCCAGAATCTGGTAACTTCTGATCTGATGGGGTATGGGCTCCATGCGGCAATCTGATTCGTACCATACAGAGTCGATCATCGAATAGAGATGAACCGCAGCTGTGTCGCAATGCTGCAAAGGTGTAGGCATTTCAACCTTAATGACCTTATCGGGATCCATCTGTGATGGCACATCGAACTTGGGTTCCAGGGGTTTCTCGTGCCATACAGAGTCGTAAGGCATATCACGTTTCTTTTTCTTTTCCTGCTCCTTCATCCACTGGTCAATCTCCTTGGCTTTTTCCTTCTGTCGCTTGGCGTATGGAGTTTTAGCCAGCGATTCGATGGTATCCGTTTGGTTAATGAGCATACCTGTAGAGTCAGAAATCTGATAGTTAATCTCCATACGTAGGGTATCCTGATTAATTAGAGTTGTATCGCGCAACCAGTAATGGATAGTATCTTGTTTCTCGTTCGTCTCGATTACAAAAGCATCGTTACTGTCGAAGTTCAGACCGTTTATAACAGGCAGTTCAGGATGACCATAGCTGAAGTACATCGAGAACTTATTGGCTTCTACGCGTTCGGTCTTGATAAGGAAACGATCGGTAAGCACGTGGGTGAATGCCAACAGTGTGATATCATCGGGCAGGAAGTGGGTGTAAGGCACTTTTATCAGCGCATCGATATGCAACGAGTCGCGCCAAACGGTGTCGGTTCGCACGTCGGGCTTAGAGCCAGGCTCGAAGGTCTGCTGGTTAAAGGCAATCATCTCACTCTTCTGTGTAAAGCGGAAGTCGCCATCGGCATCCTGCAGGGCATAAGCGCGATAAGTGCCAGGAGCCACACCTTTTACTACAAAGTGTCCACGACTGTCGGTACGCGATACACGCAGCATAGGTTTGGTTTGGAAGGCAGAATCAGCCAGATCATTATACAAGCCTACCATGATGCCCTTGATGGGTTCGAGATTGCTGGCATCGAGCACATAGCCCGATACTTCGAAAGTATCAATCTTTTCGCCTGTGGAGAAGCTATAGGTATAGCTACCCATAGGGTTATTCTCGTTGTTATCGCTGATGGCATCGCTGAAGTCGATGGTATAAGTGGTATTCGCCATCAGTGAGTCCTGCAGTTCCACTACAATTTTTTTACCTGCAGCCTTGATGTCGGGTACTTCCAACTGTGGGGGCGACACAATCACCTTGTTGGTTGCGTCGGTAAGTTTGATATACTCATCAAACAGGATGGTAATCTTCTTGGTGTTCACGTTGGTGGCCTGATCGGCAGGTGTAGCGCTTAGAA
This sequence comes from Prevotella sp. khp1, assembly GCF_900102205.1. Classification (NCBI taxonomy): domain Bacteria; kingdom Pseudomonadati; phylum Bacteroidota; class Bacteroidia; order Bacteroidales; family Prevotellaceae; genus Prevotella; species Prevotella sp. khp1. Next base: position 350,347 of record NZ_FNJZ01000002.1, on the reverse strand, counting down.
CCTTTGGTGGATCGTCGTCGTACCAACCGCCATCGGGCTGTCCCATGCGGGCACAACCAATCATAGCCAAAGCTATACTGCAGATATAGAGGAGTTTCTTCATGCGTTCAACTTCAATAATTGTTCGATATGTTCGCGAGAGTTGCTAAGGCGAGGCACCTTGTGCTGTCCGCCTAACTTGCCTTTCAGTTTCAGCCAGTCGTTAAACAGATTCTCGCGTGCCTCGATAATCTCAAGGTGCTGCAGCGTAATATCTTTATAACGTTTAGCTTCGTAATCGCTGTTGATTTCCTGCAAATGCTTATCAAGCAGATCGCTGAACTGCTGCAGATTGGCAGGGCGCTTCTTGAATTCGATGAGCCACTGATGGCGGCACTTGGCGTTCTGGTCCATAAACACAGGGGCAGCGGTATATTCCGAAACCTCGGCACCTGTCTGTTCACAAGCATAGGCCAGTCCCTTTTCGGCATTATCTACTATCAGCTCCTCGCCAAAGGCATTAATAAAATGCTTGGTGCGACCAGAGATGATAAACTTGTACGGATTGGTAGATGTAAACTGGATGGTGTCGCCGATTTCATAACGCCACAAACCACAGCTGGTTGAGATAACCATAGCGTAGTTTTTACCTGTTTCTACACCCCACAATGGTACGATGGTTGGATTCTCCTTGCCAATTTCGTCCATTGGTATGAACTCGTAGAACACATCGTAGTCGAGCATCAGCAGCATCGACTTGTCCGATGGATCGTTCTGCAGGCCGAAGAATCCCTCGCTGGCATTATACGTTTCCATATAGTGCATGTTGGGCGAGGTAATGAGCTGTTTGTACTGTATGCGATAAGGCGTAAAGGCCACGCCACCATGGAAGAACACCTCGATGTTAGGCCATACCTCTTCAAGATGTGTTTTGCCTGTTATCTCCATCATGCGGGTTAGCACAGAGAGCATCCACGAGGGTACACCCGAAAGGTTGGTTACGTTTTTGTTCATGGCCTCGCGGGCAATACGGTCGCGCTTAATCTCAAAGTCAGAAAGCAGAGCTGTCTGTTTCTTCGGCACACGAACCAGATTGGCCAACGGGTTGATATTCTCAATCAGGATGGCGCTCAAATCGCCAACCAGAGAGTCTTTCAGATTATAATTAGGTGCATGACTGCCACCAAGAATCAGTCCCTTACCATCGAACATGCGCGACTTAGGATTGTTTTGCAGATACATGGCCACAGCATCAAATCCGCCACGATAGTGTATGCGTTTCAGTCCCTCTTTGCTTACAGGGATGAATTTTGATTTATCGTTGGTAGTGCCAGATGATTTGGCATACCATTTTACACGACCTGGCCACAGCACATCTGTTTCGCCATGACGCATGCGATCTATCGATTCTTTGAGTTCTTCGTAGGTATTTACGGGGATGTGTTTGGCAAAATCATCGTAACCTTTTATTGATGCAAAGGCATGATTTCGTCCGTATTCCGTATCTTGGGCTTCAGCCACCAGTCGGCCCAGCACAGCTTCTTGGAGTGCTTTGCCTTGGTTGAAGTGTTTCTCGAGTTCCTTTTGTCTAGGCTCGAATACTTTTCTTACAATCTTTGTTATACTCATGTTAATAATTGCGCAATCTGCCTGCAAAATTACGCAATTCCGTTGTAAAGGGGGAATATTTTTCGTTTTTTTATCATTTAAGATGTAATCTTAATCCAAACTGGATAGATGGTGCCAGCGGATGCTCTTTGTAATAATGCTGCAAAGAGGTTCCGTCGTTAAAGTAATAACCCAGCGCAGGCTCAAGGTAAAGTCCGAACTGGCGTGTGATATTATATTCGGCACCAGCAGCGGCATTAAGTGAGAACTGCCAGGGGCGCTGGTCGATATCGCCATCGGATACTTGAGCGTCGATACATTTCTCGAGCAAGGCGGTACCCGCTAGATAAACATTAAGATTACCGGTGCTCCATATGTTCCATGATGCGCCTACGGGAATACCTAAGTATCTGAGTTTCTGGATGTAATTATTACTGTTGGTAATAGGTGTGATAAACTCCGACTCGAGATAGGTATAGCTGATACCACTATGCAAAGCGATGCGATTGCTAAGTTGATACTGTAACGAGAGTCCGAATCTAACAGGCAACTTGTGTTTCGAAACTACATCGGGCAGGGTGTATATATTGGTAAACGAAGAAGTTTCGCCGAACTTGATGTAGTCGGTAACAATAGTACCGCCGTTTTTGCCTAAATCAACATCGCTGTTAACTGCGTAATTCGCATCGCTATTCAGGAATTGTCCACCCATAGTGTTTCCTAAATTATTACTAGCCATCAACAAACCGTTCGAACCGTTCAGTCCGATGGTCCATTTATCTGTATCGATTGATTTTGAGCGGGTTTCGCTTGGATTGATAACATCAGGCAGATAGGTTTGTTTCTTTTCCTGCGACGCAATAATTTTGGTATCTTCTGATACCTGCTGATGATTGTCAGTAGCATCTGGAGCGTTTTCGTTTGTAGCCTCTTGTAAGCTATTGTCTGTCACCTCCTGCAGATTTTCGCCTGTAGGTAGTTGCTGTTCGTAAAACTGGGGGTGGGGCTGACACTTCGTTCCCATAGTTTTTTCTACCTTATGATCATTTGTCGCTTGAGCCAGAAGTATTGGTTCTTCTGCCGGCATTGCTGGCTTGTCTGCTTCGGCTTTAGGTGCCATCACTTTCTGGCTGTTAGCCGTTAACTGGGGCTCTTTGGTATCAAACTGATAAACGGTAAAGCATCCAACAATCGCCAGGATGGCAGCTGCAGCCACCCAATACCAGCGGCGCATAGAAACAGTCTTTGCTGGGGTTGAAACAGGGGCAGACTCAGACTCAGTCTGGAGTTGCATCTCGTTACTGATGCTCTCCCAGAGTCCGGCAGGTGGAGTCATCTGGTGCCCCTCCAGTTTTTGTTTCATTTGTTTCGTCCAATCCTCTTTCATCCCTTTTCGATTATTATTTCCTTTATTCTGCGTGCCAGCCATTGTTTGGCGTAATAGAGCTGAGAAGCTGATGTGCCCTCCTTAATGCCAAGTAGCTCGGCTATTTGCCGATGCGAGTAGTCTTCAAATACATACAGATTCAGTACCGTTCTGTATCCATCAGGCAGTTCGCTTATCAGCTGGTGCAGCTGGTCGGCCGAAATCTGCTCTGTTGCAGGGGTGTCGTCTGCTATATCTGCTTGCTTCTGTTTTATCTCGTCCTGTTCTACAAACAGCAGTTTCTTCTTGGTCCTTAGGAACATCAGCGCCTCGTTTGCTACAACCCTCATCAGCCAACCTTTAAACGCTTCATCGCTACGATACTCCATCGTTGGGATAGCCGTGAAAATCTTCACAAAACTGTTCTGCAGCACGTCCTTTGCATCGTCGGCATTGGGAATATATCGGTAGCAGACCGATGAAAGCTCACCAATATACATTTGGTAGAGCTCACTCATCGCCCGCTGGTCTTTATTCCGTATGCGTTCAACGATTTGTTTGACCATTTTTTTGCTCGCGTTCTATTATTAGAATTCAAAAGTACTTAAATCTTGTATGAGAACGGTAAGTTTTTTAATTCTTTAACATTTTTCTATACAAGAATCGCTTAAATACTGCATTATTATAGCGAAATGAACCTAAAAAACGTATGAATATGAAGAAAAAGTTTTTTTTATTATCAGCCATTATGCTGAGTGGAGTCATCCTTTCGAGCCTCCTTTCATGCAGCTCGTCAGAAGAGATTGAGCAGCTCGAACCCAAGCAAGTTGTAAACATGCTTTCGGAGTCACAACCCATCGAGCTGACACCTGAACAAAGAGTGTTTGCCAACGATAACAATGGCTTTACGCTCAATTTTCTGAAGACAGTAAACAACGCAGATAAGAGCGGTAAGAGCTTTATCTATTCACCATTGAGCATTACCTATGTATTAGGTATGGTGAACGATGCTGCCACAGGACAGACGGAACAGGAGCTGGAACAAGTCATGGGCTTCCATCAGGGTGGTATCAAGGCTGTCAACGACTACTGCAAAAAACTGATTGACGGTCTGCCCAAGGTAGATGACAAGGTAACGCTGAACATCGCCAATGCCCTGTTTGTCAATAAGAACAGGGGCACGCTGCAGCAGCAGTATCAGCAGGACATGAAGCAGTATTATGATGCCCAGGCAGAGAACCTGGACTTCAAGTTGCCATCAACGCTCAAGACCATCAACGACTGGGCCAGCGATCATACCAATGGCATGATTCCAACCATTCTCGATAAGATAGATGAGAAAGTGGTGACCTATCTGCTGAATGCCATCTATTTTAAAGCCGACTGGGCATCTAAGTTCGAGGCAAAGAATACCGAGAAAGAGAAGTTTTCTGCGACAAATGGTACCATCAAGCTGCCATTGATGCACCAGAATGTGCTTATCCAATATCTGAAGAATGAGGATTATAGTGCCATCGAGATACCTTATGGTAATGGTTTATGGAAGATGACGGTAATGCTGCCTGAGGAAGGAAAGACCACCGATGACGTCATCAATCGCTTGTCGGCACTCGGTCTTGAGGGACATGGATTCTGCGGCACCATGGGCGACACCTACAGGCCATACGAGGTTGACCTGAAACTGCCACGCTTTGAAACCAGCTCGGATACAGATAAGCTTGGTTTGAAAGATGGCCTGATCACACTACTGCAAGAGATGGGTATTCATTGGGTATTTGATTCAGAAGTCTCTGAGGTTCCCAACATGTGCGAAAAGGGGAATATGTATATTTCGATGATGCGCCAGAAGGCAAAGATAAAGGTCAACGAGGAAGGTGCAGAAGCGGCTGCCGTAACCGTAGCAGGCGCAATCGACACCTCGTCCATCACCCCTGAGCCAGTGGAGTACCCCAAGGCCACCTTCCATGCTAATCGCCCCTTTGTGTATACCATCAGCGAGGCCTCATCGGGTGTTATCGTGTTTGTAGGAAAATTTTCTGGGGAGTAGAACTTTACTCCCCAGAAAATGCTGCAGCTTCAGCTTCGGCTATGATTTCCTCGCGCGATTTCTCTTTATGAGAGATGTCCGAGAGGTCGAATTCCTTATCTGAAAAATCTATTGCTGGCTTCTTCGAAGGTTGTGGGGCTGGTTGTTTTACCAACTGCTCTTCAACCTGTTCTGTTTCTGCTGGCTGCTCGATGATAAAGCTCTGTTGCTCCTTTTCAGGATCGGGCACAGCCATTGCCGGCTCTTCTTCCATCTGGGTGCGGGCTGTCTTGGCAGCAAACACAGCATCAACAAACTGTGGTTCGCGCTTCAGGCGCTGCAGCGTGTCTTTCGATGCCTTCTGCTGGGCCTCTTTCTTTGAGTAGCCCGAACCGCTTTCGCCATTCACGCCCTCGATGATGACCATATAGGTGAATACCGGGCTGCCGTTTTCGTCTTTCTTCTGCTTTGTGAGCTTGTACTCCAAACGCACACGATTTTTCTGGCTCCATTCAAGCAGTTTCGACTTGAAGTTTACCTCCTTGAATGCAACCTTATCGATGTCAATGAACTTGCCCAGTACCTGATGCTCGAAGAACCACAGGCAAGCCTCGTAGCCACGATCCAGATAAATGGCACCTACCAGCGCCTCGAAAGCATTACCCTCAACATAGCTGTTGTGCGAGGTTGAATGACCTGCTGATATCAGCAGATTGCTCAATCGCATCTCGGTAGCTAACTTTCCAAGCGTTTCGCGGCTTACGAGTTTTGATCGTGTATTGGTGAGGAATCCTTCGCGCTTACCTTCGTAATGACGGTAAACGATGTAACCCACAGCAGCGTCGAGTATAGCATCACCCAGGAACTCCAGTCGCTCGTTGTTCAGCGGCTTGCCCTTGTCGTTGCGCTTGCGGATGCTCTTGTGCATCAGCGCCATCTTGTAATACTCGATATTGTGGGGGTAGAATCCCAATATCTCATAAAGAGAAGAAAAAAGCTCCTTCTCCTGACGGAAAGGGAGCTTTATTCTATCTATGATGTTATTAAGCCTCATACTTCTTGAATACTACACATGCGTTATGACCACCAAAGCCGAAGGTGTTGCTGAGTCCAGCACGTACCTCGCGCTTCTGAGCCTTGTTGAATGTGAAGTTCAGGTTGTAATCAATCTCAGGATCCTCGTCGCCCTCCTCGTGGTTAATTGTTGGAGGAACGATATCGTTCTTAACAGCCAGCACTGTTACCATTGCCTCTACAGCACCAGCGGCACCCAGCAGGTGACCGGTCATCGACTTGGTAGAAGAAATGTTGAGCTTGAAGGCTGCATCACCGAATACCTCCTTGATGGCCTTGGCCTCAGAGATATCACCAACGTGAGTTGATGTGCCGTGAACGTTGATATAATCGATGTCCTCAGGATTCAAACCTGCGTCCTCAAGAGCGTTCTGCATAACGAGCTTAGCGCCCAGACCCTCGGGGTGAGAAGCGGTGATGTGGTGAGCATCTGCGCTCATACCAGCACCTACCATCTCAGCGTAGATCTTAGCACCACGAGCCTTAGCGTGCTCCAGTTCCTCGAGAATCAAGCAACCAGAACCCTCTGCCATGATAAATCCATCGCGGCTTGCGCTGAAAGGACGGCTGGCCTTCTCGGGCTCGTCGTTACGGGTTGAAAGTGCGTGCATGGCATTGAAACCACCTACACCTGTAGCGCAGATAGCAGCCTCGGCACCACCAGCAACGATAGCGTTAGCCTTACCCAAGCGAATCAGGTTGAAGGCATCGGCCAGTGCGTTTGATGAAGATGCACAAGCTGAAGCTGTGATATAGTTGGGGCCGTGGAAGCCATACATAATAGAAATCTGACCAGCTGCGATATCAGCAATCATCTTGGGGATGAAGAAGGGGTTGAACTTAGGACCATCGGCCTCGTGAACACCATAGTACTTTACCTCGTCCTCGAAGGTCTTAATTCCACCGATACCTACGCCGTAAACCACGCCGATACGGTTCTTGTCTTCTGTCTCCAGATCCATGCCGCTGTCTTCAACGGCCTGCTTGGCAGCAATCAGGGCCAGCTGAGTGTAGCGGTCCATCTTACGTGCCTCTTTGCGGTCCAGGAAATCGTTCACGTTGAGGTTCTTCACCTCACAAGCGAACTTAGTCTTAAAATTTGTTGTATCGAAACTTGTAATAGGTGCTGCACCACTTACTCCGTCAAGCAGGTTCTTCCACATCTCATCGGGAGTGTTGCCCACTGGCGTAACGGCGCCCAGACCTGTTACAACTACTCTTTTTAATTCCATAAGCTTAAATTAAAGCATAATGGTTGCTTCTAAGTGTTAGAAAGCAACCATTATGTTGTGAACAAATTTATTTTGCGTTCTCCTCGATGTAAGCGATGGCGTCGCCAACGGTACCGATCTTCTCAGCCTTATCATCGGGAATTGAGATACCAAACTCCTTCTCGAACTCCATGATCAGCTCAACGGTATCCAGTGAGTCTGCACCCAGGTCGTTTGTGAAGCTAGCCTCTGCCTTTACTTCAGCCTCATCTACACCGAGTTTGTCTACGATAATTGCCTTTACTTTGCTTTCAATTTCTGACATAATTGTAATAATTTAATTGTTAATAATGATGTTGCTATCTTGAAATTTTTGACGGCATTACGCCGAAATCGGGTGCAAAGTAACACAATTTCTTTCACTTACGCAAATTTTTTTAAGAAAAACTTACTTTCGTTTGCACATTATAGGGGCATTTGTGCAAAAATATGCCCTTTTTAGGTGTGACTAATACTATAAAAATACAAAATATGGCGATTTTATTCAATTTTAGTTGGATATTTGAAAAACTTTCTGTAGTTTTGCAAAATAAAACGAATACGAATATGACATTTACAAAAGAAGCCAATCAAATTTTTGAGAGGGCAATAAATGATTATCATGTTTTCGACGATGTCGACACGCCCTTGAAAAATCCATATCAGAAAGACAGTATCCAGTATAGCTTATATAAGAAATGTTGGATTGATACTGTTCAGTGGCATTATGAAGATATTATACGCGATCCCCATATCGATCCAGTTGAGGCACTTGCCCTGAAGCGTCGCATTGACCGCAGTAATCAGGACCGTACCGATTTGGTAGAGGAAATCGACTCTTGGTTCCGCCAGCATTACAGTCAGGTGGTGCCACAGGCTGATGCGCGCCTTAATACCGAGAGCCCAGCTTGGGCTATCGACCGTTTAAGCATTCTTGCACTTAAGATTTATCACATGCAGGAGCAGGTTAACCGTACCGATGCCGAACCAGAGCACATTGCCAAGTGTAAGGCTAAGCTTGATGTGCTGTTGGAACAGCAGGTTGACCTTTCGCTGGCTATCGATCAGCTGCTCGAGGACATCGAGGCTGGCCGTAAGTACATGAAGGTGTATCGCCAGATGAAGATGTATAACGATCCCGCTACTAATCCTATCTTATATAATCAGAAGTAAATACAAAGGCTGATGAGAAAAGAGCATATACTGGTCATCAGATTCTCAGCTCTTGGCGATGTGGCCATGATGGTGCCTGTAGTCTGGTCGCTGGCTCAGCAGTATCCCGATATACGCATCACGGTGCTTAGCCGTAAGTTCGCTCGCCCCTTGTTCGACGATCTGGCGCCCAATGTTAATTTCATGGAGGCCGATCTCACCAAGGAGTATCATGGTGTGCGCGGACTTAACGCACTTTATCGCCGATTGGTTGCCAAGCAGTTTACCAAGGTGGCCGATCTGCATAATGTTCTGCGCTCAGAGTATCTGCGCCTACGATTCAATCTGGGCCGATATCGTGTAGAGCACCTGATCAAGAACCGCAGTCAGCGTCGTAAACTGGTTTCGGGCAAGCACGATAAGCGTGTGCCATTGCCATCATCGTTCGAGAATTATGCCGCTGTGTTCGAGCGTCTGGGCTATCCGGTTGATATCAAGAATTTCCGTTCCATCTTCCCTGCCGAGGGTGGAAATCTGAACCTGTTGCCCGCCATCTTCGGACCCAAGAAGAGTTTCGAACAGTGGATTGGTATCGCACCATTTGCCGCCCACGAGGGCAAGGTGTATCCACCACGCCTGATGGAGCAGATAATCTTCCGTCTTATTCAGCAGTATCCTAATGGTCGTATATTCCTGTTTGGTCGTGGCGAGGAAGAGGAGAAGTTCTTCCAGCTGTGGTGTGCTCAGTATCGCCAATGTACTTCGGTAGCCAAGCATTGCGAGGGTATGTATCAGGAGCTTATCCTGATGAGTCATCTCAACGTCATGCTTTCGATGGATTCGGCCAATATGCACCTGGCATCGCTCACAGGCGTGCCTGTGGTAAGCGTTTGGGGCGCAACACACCCCATGGCAGGTTTCCTGGGTTATAATCAGGACCCCGAAAATGCTATCCAGATCGATCTGGAGTGCCGCCCCTGCAGTATTTATGGCAATAAGCCCTGTCAGCGTGGCGATTATGCATGTCTGCAAAACATTCCGCCCGAGCGGATTGTTGACAGAATAGTAACCCTTATTAATAACTAAAAACTAGAACGCTTATGAAGTACATTTGTGAAGTGTGCGGTTACGTTTACGACCCCGCAGAAGGCGATCCCGATGGTGGCATCGCTCCAGGAACAGCTTTTGAGGATATCCCCGATGATTGGGTATGCCCCGTTTGTGGCGTAGGTAAGGATAACTTCAGACCAGAATAAGCTTCATGCAAACTAAAGGGTTCATTATCAAACGTGTGTGGGTTATAGCCATTTCGTTGGCTATAGTGCTGGTTTCGTGTAAAAACGGTGTTAGCGAATTCATTCCGGCGTTTGATGATGAACCTATCGTAAGCCCATTGGCTACGGAGCTTGGTTTCAGCAAGGACCGCCCGCTGGTAATGGGTATGAATACAAGTTATGCCCCTTTGCAATATGTAAACAGTCAGGGTTTGCCTACTGGTTACGATGTGGAGTTCACCAAGAAACTGCTGATGCGTATGGGCATTCCTTACACTTTCTCGCCAAACCATTGGGACAAGATGTCGCCAGGTATTATTGGTGGAAAGTACGACATGGGTATGTTGGTTTATTCGTCGTATCGTAAAGATACAACCAACTATTCCGATGCTGTATTCCGCATGTATTATCAGGTGGTTTACAGAAAAAAAGACTTTGCAGAGTTTGATTTCCGTCATCTTAAAGGCAAGCGCATTGCCTATATGAAATCGCGCCCTATTGGTTTGATGCTGAAGGACGAAGAGGCCGATGGCTATCCGATAACCGACCTGAATGAGGCTATTGTTGATCTTGCAAACGGAAAGTACGATGGTGTTATCTGCTATCGATTCCAGGCAAAATATCATGTAGGACTCCTGCATCTTTCAGATCAGTTAAAGGCCGATGATCTGTCGTTAGAGCCTCGCGAATACTGTTATGCCAGTCATGATAAACGTTTGATTGATGCCATCAATGCCGAACTAAAGAAGATGGAGGCCGAGGGCATCGTCGACGAGATATATGGTCAGGAAGTGGCCGAACGCTTTGGCGATATCAAGATTCCTATGTGGGTTTGGTGGCTGCTCACAGGTCTGGTATTTTTGTTTATGGTGGTTTATGTGGTTAACAAGAACCGTTACAATCGCCGTTTGCAGAGTGCCAACGCACAGTTGCAGAAAAACAACAAAGCCCTGCAGTTAGCTACAGCCAGAGCCGAGGAGAGTACACGAATGAAGAGCATCTTCATCGAGCAAATCTCGCACGAAATCCGTACACCATTAAATATTATATGTGGTTTTACACAGGTGTTGACAACTACTGATGCCGAACTGGATAAGGCGGAGAAACGCGATATGTCGGTGCAGATTATCGATAATGCCGAACGTATTACTGGCTTGGTCAACAAAATGCTGGCACTTGCCGAAATTAACAGTAGCGTGGTACTGGAGCGCGAAGACCATACGTCGGCTTCTGTCATTGCCCAGGAGGCCATTAAGGCGGCAGGCATCAACAAGGCATCGCATGTCCAATTCAAGCTTGTAAAGCTGTTTGGGGCCGAACAGATGTTCGATACCCATCTGCGATCGGCTGTTCTGGCTTTGCAGCAGTTGCTCGATAATGCCAAGAAATTTACCGAACAAGGACAAGTAACATTAAAAATAAGTAATCACGAGGGGCAGGCGTGCTTTGTGGTCGAAGATACAGGTACATCCATCCCCGTATATCAGGCCGAGCGCATATTCGACGAGTTTGTGCAGTTAGACGAGTACAGCGATGGCACAGGCATCGGACTTTCGATAGCGCGTAGCTTGGCGCGCCGATTGGGTGGCGACATCGTTCTCGACACCACCTATACAGGAGGCGCACGATTCGTGATGACCCTACAAAGCCAGCAAGAAGAAACAGCATGAAACAAACATATCCCATTATAAGGTTCCCTGAAAGGGGAACCATTTTGTATCCCTTTCGTCGTCATCCATTAGTAACCCCAGGCATGCTCGAGCAGAAGCTTGCTCGCGAGCTTTCGGCCAAGTTGCCCGCTGGTGTTGAGTGCCTGTTAAACGCCTGTATCATCACTACCGACAAGCAGCCGCCATATTATCCCGATTTGGCGCTGGTGGTAGCTGGTACCCCCGGCATCCGTATCGATGTAGAGATTGATGAGCCTTACCGCAAGGCAACTCGCGAGCCCATCCACTACCAGTCGTGTGGCGATGTGTTTCGTGATCATCTGCTCAATCGTCATGGATGGGTAGTAGTGCGTCTGGCCGCTCAGCAAATCGCCCAGGAGCCTGGTATCTGTGCCGACTTTTTGGTTGAGTTGGTTGCTTGTATGATGTCCGATGGTGCATCTATCCAGCAGCACGAGTTTGCATCGGTGCCCACACCTGTTGAGCCTTGGAGCCGTAACGATGCGTTAAAAATGGCCTATTGGCAGAATGTGGATGGCGAGGATAAACAATGGATTACCGATAGATATGCCCTTGATGCCGACGAGCTTGACTGCAAACAGCAGGTTAAGCCCTTCAACAAAACCGATGATATGCGCGAAAAAATGTCCACCTTCCGCGATGCAGGCCATTACGAGCAGGATGCCGACATTGATTTTGAGCCTTGCGAACACATATATATATATAAAGGTATAAAGCGTATGCTGCCTGTCAGCTCGCTCATTGCCTATTTCTTTGATGAATTCCAGGCCCTGCCACAAGCCGAAAACCAGTTGCGATTTAAAGGCATACCCGTAGAGGAGAGCTTGGATAAGTGGGAGCGTGCTAGTCGTACAGCCAGCGAGGTGGGCACCTTTGTACACCTGCAGACAGAGAACTATTTTCAGCGCGGTTTCTTCGAGACCGAGTGCCAGCTGCAGTTTGGTAACGACACTGAAGTGGTGAGTGTAGAGCAGGAAAAGCTGCACTTTCTGCGTTTTATCCGCGACTACGATATCGAGCCCTATCGCCAGGAGTGGCCCGTTTACGATAAGGATTTGAACATTGCAGGTACCATCGACTTGATTTGCCAGGACGACGATGGCGAGTTTACCATCTACGACTGGAAACGCTCGTCGAAGGTAGTAAACGCCCAAGGCCAACCCATCGTAGAGGGTTTTCGTGGCAAGATGAGCCATAACGGTATCAGTCTGCCCGATACCTCGTTCTATCATTATTGCATTCAGCAGAACCTGTATCGTTACATGTTAGAGCGCCATTACGGCATCCGTGTAAAGGCTATGAACTTGGTGGTGCTCTGTCCAGATTATCCCACCTACTATGTAGCCCAGGTGCCTAAGATGGACCAGCTCATTCAGCAAATCGTCACCATTTGTCAGCAGCACGATTTAGGCCACAGATTGCTGTAGAATAAACAGAGATTTTCATCGCTTGCGGGCGATGACGTAGATGATAACGGGGGCGCCGATGAGAGGGGTTACGGCGTTGAGGGGGATGACACCACTCTCGCCTGGCAGATAGCAGATAAGATTACATACCAAAGCAACTACCGAACCGCAGAGTAGGGTGGCGGGTAGCAGTTGTCGGTGGTTGTCGGTGGTGAGCAATAGGCGGGCTATGTGGGGAACGGCCAGTCCGATAAAGGCTACAGGACCGCAGAAGGCAGTGGTGATAGCGGTTAGCAGACCGGTTACTATCAGCAACCAGTTGCGAACTCGCAGAATGTTTACGCCTAGGTTCTCGGCATATCTGTCGCCCAGCATCAGGGCATTCAGCGGTTTTATCAGTAGTAAAGCCCCAATAAGGCCAGCTAACGTAACAATGGCAAACACAGGCATGTTGGTCATCGACACGCCACCAAACGAGCCCATACCCCATACCATATACGATTTTACACCCTCGTCGGTAGCAAAAAAGTTAAGCAGCGATATGGCCGAGTTGCTGATGTAGCCAATCATGATACCTATGATTAATAGCATCACGCTATTGCGAACCAAGGTTGAGAAGAAAAAGATGATGGCCATCACCGTCATAGCGCCCACAAAGGCGGCCAGCAGGATGGCGGCAAAACCTGTAATACTCACCGAACCTACGGATAATCCGCCACCTAAGAAAAGCATCACCAATGCCACACCCAGTCCGGCACCGCTGTTTACACCAAACACACTGGGACCAGCCAGCGGGTTGCGGAAGGCCGTTTGCAGCATCAGTCCGCTTACAGCCAAAGCAGCACCACACAGGGTGGCTGTGATGGCTTGGGGCAGTCGCGACTCCAGAATGATGAACTGCCACGAGGCTTTGGCGGTTTCATCGCCCAAAAGTATGCATATTACATCGCCTGCAGGAATCGATACAGACCCCAACAGCAGATTGAGCGCGAAGAGTACCATGACCACTAATCCCAATCCTAAGCAATAAACCGAACCTTTGTTCATACTGTGGGCAAAAGTACAAAATAATTATCAATTATCAATTATCAATTATCAATTTTCTGCGCCATTCGTCACAAATTTACCGTTTATCACACCATTCGTCACAAAATGTCACAGAATATCCCTAAAATTTGGAGTGTGTTGCAACTATATCTACTTTTGCAACGTCAAAACGACAGAGCTCGAGTTGAAAAATTAATTGATGAAAGTATGAAAAAGTTAAGTTTTAGACTGATGGCCCTGATGGCCGCAATGATGATGACGCTTACAAGTTCCGCTAAGACACAAGACTGGGGCGGACGCGTGATAGATGAGAATGGCGACCCCATGCCGTATGTAAATGTAGTGCTGCTGTCGCTGCCCGACTCGGCTTTTGTGCAGGGTGCAATGACCAACGAGCAGGGTGTGTTTAAGATTGTAACCGATGTGAACGAGGGCTTGTTTAAGGTTACCAGCGTGGGCTATCAGACCTTATATATGAAGGCTGGTCAGGATCTTACCATCCAGATGAAGGAGGATAACCAGCTGTTGAAAGAGGTGGTTGTAAAAGGTCAGTTGCCTAAAACTCATGTCAAGGGCGATGCTATGCGTACAACTGTGGCAGGAACCATCCTTGAGAAGGCTGGAACCGTGAGCGATGCTTTGGCAAAGATTCCTTCGCTCGAGGCCGAGCGTGATGGTGCCGTAAAGGTGCTGGGCCGTGGCGATGCCGAGGTGTATATCAATGGCCGTAAGGTACAGGATATCTCCGAACTGTCGCGTTTGCGTTCCGATCAGGTGCTGCATGTAGATGTGGTTCAGAATCCAGGAGCCCGTTATGCGGCATCAACCAAGGCTGTGGTTCGCATTACGCTGAAGAAGGCGCAGGGCGAGGGTATCAGTTTCCGGGATAATGCGGGTGGCATGTATCAGTATGGTCACACGCTTACCAATAATCTGGATGTGAACTATCGTACTGGCGGACTGGATGTAACAGCATCGTTCTGGGCAGGTCGCTATGGTCATAGCAAGAGTCTGCAGGAGGATGATATGTACTATTTAGTACCAAATGGCCAGGGTAAAGATGCGGTTACCGGCTATACCAAGCAGGAAACCAAACAGATATGGAAAGGTCTCTCGCCTCAGATTCTGCTTAACTATATGTTCAACGAGAACCATAGCTTGGGTGCTTTCTACAAGTACGACTATCACCCCAGTGGTAGCCTGACCAGCGATTTTAATACCGACGAGTATCAGAATGGCGCCTTTATGGAGCGTTCGGAGAGCAAAATATGTCAGGATGATAAGTTTAAGAAGCATATCTTTAATGCCTATTATAATGGAAAGTTAGGAAATTTGGGTATCGATCTGAATATCGACGGACTCTTTGACGATACCGAAACCCCGGGCAATACCATCGAGTTAGCCACATCGCCTGCTGGCGAGAAAACGCAGCGCACTATCAATAGCAATACCAAGAGTGGTAACAACTTCTGGGCTTCGAAGCTTATCTTCAGCTATCCTTTGTTTAAGGGTAGCCTCTCTATTGGTGGTGAGTATAGCTATAATCATCGCACCGATGCCTACTCGTTTGCTGCCTCTGAGGCTGTGCCTGTAACAGCTACCGATACAGAGATTAACGAGAAGTCGGAAGCCGCCTTTATCGAGTACGGACATCAGTTCGGAAAGCTGTTTGCTCAGGTTGGTTTGCGTTACGAGCACCTGAAGAACGACTATTATAACTATGGTAAGCGTATGGACGACGAGAGCCGCGACTATGGCGACTGGTTCCCCACCGCTACCCTCTCAGCGCCTATCGGTAAGGTACAGCTGGCACTCTCTTATCGTCGCGATATCAAGCGCCCGGCCTATAGCAGCTTAACAAGCTCTACCATCTATCTGAACCGATATGCCTATCAGAGTGGTAACCCATATCTCCGCCCTACTTACACCCACAGCGTAGAGCTGAACGTAAACTATAAGTGGATGGGAATGAGTATGAACTACTCGCGTATCAAGGACTTGGAGACAATGTCGTCAGAACCCTTCCCAGGTGCCGATGATCCCCTGGTATGCCTGGTTCGTCCCATCAATACTGAGGAGGACTTCAATCAGCTGAGCTTTAATCCCTATGCCAGTCCGGTTATTGGCTGTTGGCATCCTACCTGGTACGTCTATGTGCAGTTCCAGGATTACAAGGCGCCTCGTGCCGATGGTTCTACCATCACCCTCAATCACCCATATTGTCAGGTAGGTTGGAATAATACCATTACGTTGCCAAAGGGCTGGCGTATTAATGCCGGATTGAGTTATGTGCCTAAGGGCGATGCTAATAACTTCCGCATTCACAAGCAGCAGTTCCGTTCTAACCTCGGTGTTCAGCGCGATTTCAACCTGCGCCGTTTGGGTACACTTACTGCCGATGTACGTTGCAACGATATCTTTAATACCGATAAGACTAACGCCACCCTGTTTGGCCAGCGTGAGTTAACTGTTCGTAACCCAGCCCGTCGTACCTTCATGCTCGACCTGACTTGGAAGTTTAACGAGGCTAACAGTAAGTATCGTGGAAAAGGTGCTGGCGAAAAGCAGAAGGCACGTATGTAATTTGTAATTAATAATTTTGCGTTTGTAAGTTGAACATATTTAAGTTTGTATGAAAAGATTGTTTTTAGGTGCAGCTATTGCCATGCTGCTCATCCCTGCAGTGGCAGGGGCACAGACCAATCAGGCTGTCCAGACTGTTCGTGGTCAGGTTTGTGATGTTGCGTCGGGCGAGCCCATGATTGGTGTAACGGTCACAGTAGAGAACGGTAGTACTATGGCTACCGTCTCTGATGTGGACGGAAATTTCGAAATCAAGAATGTGCCCGTGGGGCGCCATTCCGTCAGAGCCAGCTATATTGGCTACGAGCCAGTACTGCTTAAGGAGCAGATGGTTACCTCGGGTAAGGAGTTGGTACTCAATCTGCGTATGCGTGAGAGTATCTCCGAACTGGGCGAGGTGGTTATCAAACCTCGTGTCAACAAGCAGCAGCCATTAAACGAGATGGCACAGGTAGGTGCCCGTATGTTCAGTGTCGAGGAGGCCAGTCGCTATGCTGGCGGTATGGCCGACCCTGCCCGCACGGCTTCGATGTTTGCGGGTGTGGCTACAGGTGGCGCTACCAACGGTATCTCTATTCATGGTAACTCGCCCCAGATGCTACAATGGCGTGTTGAGGGCGTTGAGGTGGCCAATCCCAACCACTTTGCCGAGATAACCGAGGCTGGTGGCGGTGTGTTTACCTCGCTCAACGGAACCGTGCTGGCCAATAGCGATTTCCTCACTGGCGCCATGCCAGCTGAGTATGGTAATGCCCTTTCTGGTGCCTTCGATATGAAGATGCGCGTGGGTAACAATACCAAGTACGAGCATGCCATCCAGGTGGGTACACTTGGTGTCGATTTCGCTTCCGAGGGTCCGTTGGCAAAGGGTTCTAAGGCCTCTTATCTGGTAAACTATCGCTATAGTTTCCTCGAGATAGCCAAGAAGCTGCATGCCATCAATATGGAGAACGAGACACTCGACTATCAGGACCTGAGCTTTAAACTCAACATGCCTACCAAGAAGGCAGGTACCTTTGCCGTGTGGTTCACCGGACTGATCGATCGCTACGAGAATAAGGTTCCCGATGTGTCGGAGTGGGAAACGCTTTGGGACATGAACGACTCGTGGTCGCGCCAGCGCAACTGCGCTTTGGGCGTAAACCATACCTACCGCTTTAAAACAGGTGGTACGCTGCACTCAAGTGTGGCATTTACAGGCGCCTATCGTAAATTGGGTGTTAACGATTATGATGCCGAAATGAACATGATGCCAGAAATGGCCGGTCGCAACTCACAATGGAATGTGATTATCAGCACCCAGCACCAACACAAGTTTTCATCAAGATATACCATGCAGAATGGCTTTGAACACCAGCACTTAGATTTCCACACTTGGATGGATTACATCCACTATACGGGTGGTCCGCTCTATCGTGTGTACGATTCTGAGGGCAATACAGGCCTTACCCGCCTTTATACCAACCATAAGGTGGCACTCAGTCGTAAGCTTTCGGCTGTGGCTGGTGTCAATGTCATGTGGTTTAACCTCAACAACCAGTGGCTGGTTGAGCCTCGTGTCAGCATGCAGTACAAAACTTCGGCATCAAGCACGCTCTCGCTGGCCTATGCCATGAACAGCCGCAAGGAAACTACCGATACCTATTTTGTACTGATGGACGGTAAGAATCCTAATAAGGATTTAGGATTGACACGTTCGCATCACATATCAGCCTCGTTCGCTCAGCGTTTAGGCGACAACGCCATGCTGAAGATTGAGCCCTATTGGCAGTGGTTGTTCGATGTGCCTGTAGAAATGGGTACTACCTATTCTATCCTGAATCATCGCAAGTTCTTCCAGGATCGTGCTTTGGTTAACGAGGGGGCTGGTCGCAATTATGGTATCGATTTTACCTTGGAGCGCTACCTCAAGGATGGGTTCTATGCCATGATAACTGCCACTCTGTTCAAGTCGGAGTACCGCGATGCACAGGGCCAGTGGCACCACTCGCGCCACGATCGCCACTACATCACCAATATCCTTGGTGGTAAAGAGTGGATGATAGGAAAGGCCCGCAAGAATGTGTTCGGCATTAACGGCCGATTAACCATGATGGGTGGCGATCGCTATACCCCAATCCCAGATGGTATCACTTTTGAGGAGGTGATGATGCGCCCAGATAAGTCGATACCTGAGGACGAGAGTATGGATCCCTTTACCAAGCAAAAGGGTATGAACGTGGGTTATGCTTTCTCGGTTAAGTACACCATCAACAAGCGTCACACCTCGCACCACTTCATCCTCGAATATCTGCAGATGAAGACGTTCCAGGGACAGACTTTCGACCTTCGTACTCACGAGATTGCGGATAAGTTCACCTCGCTCACTTTTCCCAATATTGCCTATCGAGTAGAGTTCTGATGATGGAAAAAGGGCCCATTCGTCACATTTTTGTACAGAATATCCCTAATATTTGGCGCGTGATGTAGTTATTTATATCTTTGCAGCGTCAAACAATCGAAATGTAGAATTTCAAATAATAAGAGAGTTATGAAACCAAGAACGATTATCGGATTAGTTTTAGTTGTGGGTGGCTTGGTTAAGCTGGCCACTATCTGGGGACTTATTCATTGGGAGTGGTTTGAAACCATGAGCGAAGGGCCATGGTGCATGTATTTCAGCATCTTTGTTATTATGTGGGTAGGTGCGCATCTGATTGTAGATAGTTATCGTCGCGACCCCGATCAGTGGTTGCAGCGTCCCCTGCCCATCGGCGAGGATGGTAAGCGTATCTGCTGTGGCGTGCAATACGGTGGCGACGAGTATATCTTCCGTGGCGAGCCGTTCCATGGTGCTCGTCTCGATGCCTTCTGTGGTGGTCTCCGTATGGACTTGCGCGAGGCTGTGATTACCGAGGACGAGGAGATTGATATCCACACCTTCTGTGGTGGTGTCGAGCTCTTTGTGCCTGCTCACGTCAATGTGTTGGTTAAGAGTCGTAGCTTTATCGGAGGCGTAGGCAACTCAACCGTGCATGTGCCCGACAAGGATGCCCCTTGCCTGCACATTGTGGCCAGCAATTTCTTTGGGGGCGTTGATGTTAAGAATTAAGTAAACCAAGTTTTGTTAATATTAAGTTAGAATTAATTTTCTAATAAAAGCAACGTCCGTCGCGATGACGCATGTTGCTTTCATGGTAAGAACAAATATCGTTTAACTAATTATAGATTACGAAGTATGAAAAAAATGTTTTTTGCTGTAGCTATGGCCCTTGTTAGTTTGGCCAGCTCGGCACAGGATCTGAAAGCAAACATGGACCCGAGTGTTAAACCTGGCGACGACTTCTGGCTGTATGCCGTTGGTGGTTGGCTCAAGGCCAATCCGCTGGATAAGCAGCATGCCGAGAACGGTGCGTTTACCGACTTGGAGGAGCTGAACAACGATCGTATTAAGGAACTGATTATGAAGTACGCCGAGAAGCAAATGCCTCAGGGAACCGACGGGCAGAAGATAGGCGCTCTCTATCGCTTATATATGGATAGCGTAAGCCGCAATAAGATGGGCTACGAGCCAATTAAGCCCTACCTCAAGCAGGTACGCGAAGTAAAGACTCGCGAGGAGTTGCTTAAGCTGATGTGCGATTTCGACGCTAAGGGATTCAATACCGCTCCATTCGGTATCGGTCTGTCACTCAATCCATTCAACTCTTCCGAGTATATGATTGGTGGCGGTCATGGCGGTGCCTCGCTGCCACAGGAGTACTATGCTAACCCTAATGAGCAACAGAAGAAGACAGTTGAAGCCAAGAAGGCCCTGTTTAAGGATTTCTTCAAGATGGTAGGCTATAGTGAAAAAGAGGCTCAGAAAAAGATGGAGGCCGAGTGGGCCATCGAGCATGCCATCGGCATAAAGACCCTGAATCAGGTTGAAAGTCGTAACCCCATGGCTACTATCCACATCATGCCTTGGCAGCAGTTGTTGAACGATTTCAAGGGTATCGACTGGGAAGGTTATCGCGATGCCTTGGGCATGCCAAAGGATATCGATCAGGTAAACATCAGCCAGTTGGAGCCTTTGCACGAGGTTGAGAAGATTCTGGCCAACACCAGTCTCGACGATCTCAAGTCGTATGTCGAGCTTCAGATTATTCGCTCTTACAGCGGTTTCCTGAGCGATGCTTTTGGTGATCGTGCTTTCGAGGCGCAGAAAGCCATCAGTGGTGTACAGGAGCAGCAGCCCCGTTGGAAGCGTGCTGTTTCAACCATCAGCGGTAGTCTGGGTGAAACCATTGGTAAGCTGTACGTTCAGGAGTACTTCCCCGAGAGCAGTAAGCAGCGTGTGGTACGATTGGTAAAGGATTTGCAGCAGGCCTTCGAGGATCGTTTAAACGAGAATACCTGGATGAGCGATAGCACCAAGGCCAAGGCACTTGAGAAGCTGCATGCCATGCATATTAATGTAGGCTATCCCGATAAGTGGGAGGATATGGAGAAGTTTGTGGATATCCGTGAGAACGAGAATCTGGTCGAGAACTTCATCCGTATCACTCAGGAGGCCCGTGCTGCCATGTTCCGTAAGTACTGGCACCAGCCGGTTGATAAAACCCGCATGGTTTGCACACCTCAGACGGTTAACGCTTTTTATCATCCCCTCTTCAACAGCATCAACTTCCCTGCAGCCATCCTGCAACCACCATTCTTTGATGTAAATGCCGATTACGCCAGCAACTACGGTGCCATTGGTGTAGTAATGGGACACGAGATGACCCACGGATTCGACGATCAGGGTTGTCAGTTTGATAAGGATGGTAACCTGAAGAACTGGTGGACAGCTGACGATAAGACCAATTACGACCAGCGTACCAAGGTGATTGCCGACTGGTTTAGCGAGCAGGAGGCTGTGCCTGGTTTGAAGGTTAACGGACAGAAGACGCTTGGCGAGAACGTGAGCGATAACGGTGGTTTGAAGATTGCTTATCGTGCTTACGAGAACCGCATGAAGCAGGAGCCGCTGAGCAATATCGAGGGCTTTACCCCTGCTCAGCGTTTCTATCTGGCCTATGCCCGTGTTTGGGCTTGCAACAGCACTCCTGAGTACACGGCCATGCTGGTTAATAGCGATGTGCACTCACCTGCTCGTATCCGTGTGATGGCTGCTCTGCCTATGATCGATACCTGGTACGATGCCTTCGGTATCAAGCAGGGCGACAAGATGTTTATCCCTAAGGAGAAACGTGCATTAGTATGGTAAAGAAATATGTTGTGGTAACTGCCCTGGCCCTTGTATGTACAACAAGCTGGGCGCAGGAGCCTCAGGACTCGATAGAATCTGTAGACAAGTATTTAAATCTGAAGGAGGTCGTCATTAAAGGCGGCCTCCCTCACACTCGCCTCAAGGGTAACGCTATGGTTACCCGTGTGGATGGTACGGCGCTGGCATCAGCAGGTACACTGGGCGACTTGCTGGTAAAGGTGCCAGGCATGACTGGTACCGATGAGGCTCCCGAGGTATTAGGCAAGGGTACGCCTCTTATCTATATTAACGGTCGCAAGATGCGCGACGACAGCGAACTGAAGCGCCTACGCAGCGAGGACATTCGCGATGTAGAGGTGATTAACAACCCAGGTGCCCAGTACGATGCGCAGATACGTGCCGTGGTGCGTATCAGAACCAAGAAACTGAAGGGCGAGGGTCTGGGACTGAATGCGACACTCTCGAACGAACGCGACCTGCGTTACGATTTCGACCGTCCACAGGTAAAGCTGGGGGCCAACTACCGCAAGGATGGGGTAGATGTGTTCGGACAGGTATATTTCTACCATCAGGACTATCGCCAATACAGTACGATAGAGGATAAGACCATGACTGACGTGAAGACATTTTATCAGCATGGCCCTTACACCATGACGTGGAAGTACAACCAGCTGAACTATAGTGCTGGTGTGAACTGGCAGCTGAACGAGAACCACTCATTAGGTGCGCGCATAGACCTGACACACCGCCCCAAAAGCGGTACCAACCAGGTGATATACGATGAGGATGTGATAGAGAATAACGTAAAGATCGACCATCTGTACTCGCACCAGACCAGCAAAGAAAGCAAACCTCTGGGCATACTCACCAATACCTATTACAATGGTAAGGTGGGTAAGTTAGGTATCGACTTTAACTTCGACTTTATGAAGGGTGGTACCGATACCGACCGCGAGAATGTGGAGCTGAGCCAGATACAGAACGACTATGTGCTCAGTAAGTCGGGTACCAACAGCCATCTGTATGCTGCCAAGCTGGTGCTGTCGTACCCTATCTGGAAGGGTTCGTTGGATGCAGGAACCGAGATGAGTTTTGTGAAACGTAATAACACCTACTGGATTGACAAGACTACCATTGCCAATACCGATGCCGACATTAAGGAGAATAACATTGCGGCCTTTGCCGAGTATGGTTGCGACTTTGGTAAATGGGGACAGGCTAGTGCGGGTTTACGTTACGAGCATACGCTGTTAGACTACGACGATGCCAGTAACAACGACTATCTGCACCGTTCGATGGACGAGTGGTTCCCCACAGCATCGTATGCAGTAACGTTAGGCAAGATTCAGGCGGGTCTCTCATACAGTTTGAAGACCGAGCGCCCCAGCTTTTTTGCCATGAACGATGCCGTAACCTACATTAGTCGCTACACCCTGCAGGCTGGAAACTCGCAGTTGAAGAACGAACGTATCCGCGACCTGACGCTGAATCTGGCCTGGAAGTGGATTAACCTCTCGGCCTCGTACGAGCACACCAATAACGCCATTATCCAGTGGACGGAAATCAATACCGCCCAGAAGGATGCCACACTCGTCAAGCATCGTAATCTGGATAAGCCCATCAAGACGCTGAGTGCCTATCTGTCGCTCACACCACATGTGGGCATCTGGTCGCTCAATGCTACGTTGGGTGTTGAGAAGCAGGATTTGTATCTGGATGTAGAGGGGCCGCACAACCACCAGTATCGTGTGTGTTGCAACAAGCCCACTTACACCGTAAACGCCTTTAATACGTTTGCACTCAAACATGGCTGGCAGTTTGATGCCAACGTGATGTTCCGTTCAAAAGGTAACTTGTATATTTTCTACAACGACACCTACAGTCTGCGTTTGGGATTGATTGTACAGAAGAGTTTCCTGAAGGACCGCTCGCTCATTGCCCGTGTGGGTGTGCTCGACTGCTTGCAGCGCCATCATGTGAACGAGGTGTGCGATCTGGGATATAATTGGTTCAAACAGACCAACCGTTACTCAACCCATAAGTTGGTAACAACGCTCATCTACCGCTTTAATGCCACCCGCAGCAAGTACAAGGGCACGGGAGCAGGTAAGGATGTGCAGGCCCGCATAGGATCATAACATATCCTTAATCGCTGTCTTAATTTGTGCCATGTTACTGCGCGAAACAGGTATAGTATCATGGCAATTCTTCATTACAAGCTGGGTGGTGCCAGTGTGCGAGATAATCTGCTCTACCTGTTCGAGGTTGACAATAAAGGCGCGATGGCAGCGTACCATCATAGGATAGGCGCTTAGTTGTTCCTCAATCTGTTTTAAGGTAGCGCGTAACATATCGTTTTTAATTTTCCCATCAAGCAGTTGGTAAACTTTTACATAGTTGCCAACTGCTTCTATATATACCAGGTTGGCAATGTCGAGCGATAACGTATCGCTGGTTGAGCCAGTAAACGTGATATGTGTAGGTGCTGCATGTTCGGCTGTGGCAACGGGTGTTTCCTTACGTACATTCTGCAGACTCTTTAACTGCTCGTTCAGCAGCTTCAGTTCCTCTTCCTGCTTGGCCAGCAGCTTTTTGCGCTTGCCTGCCAATACCGACAGTCCGAATATAATGCTTATCAATGTTAAGGTGAGTGCCAGGAAGAAGATGAGTTGGCGCTGGCGCGAAACGGTTAGCATCAGCTCATGGTCGTGAAGATCACGTATCGAACGCTCCTTGGCTTCGGCCACAGCTTCGCTCTTTTCGCGTTTATCGCGTTTATTGTTGGCATACTCGGCTATTTCGGTCATATCATATCGCCCTGTAGTGGCATAGTTCAGCACCATGCGATGCGCTATCATACAGAATCGGGTGGCATCGGTAGCTTTTTCTTCATCTACCATATCCATATACTGCCGGGCCTTCTGTTTGTCGCCCTTCAGCAGCCAGGCATGCGACAGCGAGAAGAGTGCGCCAATCTTGTTGTCTTCAAGAATCGTGGAATGCTGATAGTGATCTAATATATACTCTTGCAGCTGGATGCCTTTATCCAGCTGGCCCATGGCTACAAGCATATCAGCATAGTTACGCATCACATCATTCCAGATATAGATGGAGTCGGCGGCTGTATCCCTATAAGCTACGATACGTTCCATCGTGGCGATGGCTGCATCGTAGTTACCATGATAGAAATATTCGATAGCCAGACTGTTAAGCAACTTGGCCTGATTCTTATCGCCGCCATCCAGTTTCACCACCTCTTCGGTATAGCGTTTCAGTCCATCCAGATTACCTTCGAGCGATTCCATACGGGCCAGGCTTCGGAGTTTTGAGATGGTACCTTCGCGATCGTTAGCGCGTTTACTCTCTTCTACCGACAGGCGCATCATGTCCTTGGCCTTGGCAAAGCTGTCGCGCCACCAGTAGTACGACGATGCCAAAGCATGGGCCTTGCACAGCATGGCGCTATCCTTGTCCTGATAATATTCGGCAGCATAAAGCACCAACGAGTCTTCCGACAACGCTTGGTAGGTGCCAATGTGTGCCTGGGCCATAGCCATCCAGTAACGAGCCTTCCATTCGCCCTTCAGTCGGCTGGCATCTTCTACCTTATTTAGTACGCATAAGGCGCTGTCGGCGTGTTCTCCAACAAGTGTCTCTGCTTCGATAATAAACTGTTTGTCTGTTTTGCTGCATGCAGCCAGCAGTAATGTAATGAGTAGCCAATTAATTCGTTTCATGCCGCAAAAATAGTGTAATTCTGCGATTTGACCAAGCGATTCATCACAAAAGTACGCAGATTATCCCAAAATTTTGCTTATTCTTGCAACTATGCTTATCTTTGCAACGTCAAATGATAAAAACTGGAGAGTATGAAAAAACTTAAATTATTGATGGCATTGACCATTGTGATGATGAGTGCTATGAACACAAAGGCTCAGAATCAACGAATGATGGACTTTCAAAATGAGTTCTCTAAGTATCAGACACAGTATCGTGACCAGATGCATAGTGGAAAGCACAAGGATGCGCTGGCTCCTCTGGCAAGTTGTATCACGTTGCTCGACACCACCACGATTTTCAAAGTGGCCCCCATCCCCGAGGGAGCCATTCTGGAGCAGAAAGGACTGCTTTACTACGACCAGGCATGCTGCTATGCGATAGTGGGACAAAAGAAACAGGCGCTTGCGGCATTGGGGCAGTCTGTCGAGCTGGGCTATAAGGATTATAATAATATGGTGAACGACAACGACCTCGTCTCGCTGCGCAAGGACAAGAAATACCAGGCGCTACAGGCGCAGGTGAAAGACCGTCAGCCGCTGAATGTGCTGAAGCAGTCGGCCCCGTATGCAAAGGATGATGCGAAGGTAGAGTTCCGTTATCAACCCAATAGATCGAACAATCTCTGCAAGGTTCGCGATTACTTTAAACTCGATTCTGTAGCAGGTCAGGGCGATGAACTGTCGAAGATTATCAATCTGCTGCACTTTGCCCACGACAACATCCGCCACGACGGCAGCAACCAGGCGTTTGCCGAGTTGGATGCCATCGACCTTTACAACTATTACAAGGCTACTGGCAAGGGGGTGAACTGCCGCCAGCTGGCCATATCGCTCTGCGAGATGTACCTGTCGATGGGCATTCCTGCCCGCTACGTGACCTGCATGCCTGCCGATTCGCTCGATTATGAGTGCCATGTGATTAACACGGTGTGGTCGAGCCAGTTGCAGAAATGGCTTTATATCGACCCCACGATGGATGCCTGGGTGACTGATGAGAACGGCACGCTGCTTAGCATCGCCGAAGTGCGCGAACGACTCATTAACGACCAGCCCTTGGTGCTTTGTGAGACAGCCAACTGGAACCATGAGTCGCAGCAGACAAAGGAATACTATTTGGAAACCTATATGGCGAAGAACCTGTACTACTTTGTGTGCAAGAAGCTTAACCGCTTTAATCCTGAGAGCGTCTATCGCGACAACGATCCAGCGGCTGACGTCCGTCTTATCCCCGTTGGCTTCGTTAACAACAATTGGAAGTGTGATACCACAACCGACCCAGAGGTGTTCTGGGCAAAACCAGAATAAATAGTTACAATGGCGATAACAAGTGAGAGATTGAACCAGACTTTTAGTGAGGGCGGAGCTCAGGAGATATACCAAGAGATTAAGTCGAACGGTGATTTTCTGGGTTTTGCCCAACGCTATGCCTTCGACACCGACTATCGTGTGGCGAGAACTGCTTTGTGGGGACTGACCAAAGCTAAGGACGAAGAGTTGTCGGAATTGAAGGTGATATACAATGAGCTGATAGATCAGGCCATGCAGACGGAGAATTCGTCGGTGAGGCGGCTAACGCTGAACATTATCGAAAAGCTGAAAATGGACGAGGATGATTTGCGGACCGACTTCCTTGACTTCTGTTTCGAACACATGGTCAGCATCGAGGAGTTCTCCGGCATCCAAACGCTCTGCATGAAACTCGCCTTTCGCATGTGCACCTTCTATCCAGAACTGATGGACGAGTTGAAACGTACCCTCGAAGCGATGGAGATAGATTATTATAAACCCGCCATAAAGTGTCTGCGTAAAAGGATTTTCAGTGGGCGATACAAATAAAATAGATTTTTGAGTACAAAAGAGAATATGAACATTCTGATTATAAATGGCAGTCCTCGGAAGAAGGGGCTGATTTCCCAGATGCTAGGCATCATGCAGGAGGAGGCAGAAACGCGAGGCGATACGGTGGAGATGGTCTATACCAACGACCTGACCGTGAAGCCTTGCAAAGGCTGTATGGCGTGTCGCACGAAGCAGAAATGCGTTCTCGCAGAAGATGATTCGCAGCGGGTGTTGAAGATGATGCAGCAGGCTGATGCGATCATCATGGGTGCACCTTGCTATTGGGGCAACATCCCTGGACAGATGAAGCTGATGTTCGACCGTCAGGTGTATGGCATGATGCGTGATACTAATCGTTTTCCAGAACCGCTGATGAAAGGTAAGAAGGGTATCCTTATCAGCACCTGCACTACGCCATGGCCTTGGAACATTCTGTTCAAACAGTCGCGCGGAGCTATCCGTGCCATGCGTGAGATAGCCCGCTATGCAGGTTTCAAAATCGTAAGTACCATCGAGCGTGGCGGCACAGCCATGCATCCCGCGCTGACCGAGAAAGACAAACAAAAGTGCCGTAAGGCTATCAATAAGTTGTAAATAATTAAAATCAAATATAACAATGATTATTAGATTAGAAGATACAAAAGACTATCGTGAGGTAGAGAACCTGACGCGTGAGGCATTCTGGAACGTATATCGTCCTGGATGCACAGAGCATTACGTGCTCAATCAGTATAGAACCAATCCCGACTTTATACCAGAGCTGGATTTTGTGATGGAGGCAGATGGAAAGATCATCGGTCATGTGATGTTTTCGAAGGCCGAACTTGTGCTTGATGATGGCAGCAAGAAAGCTTCGTGGACATTCGGCCCCATCAGCATTCATCCTGCCTACAAGCGCAAGGGCTATGGTCAGAAGTTGCTGCAATATGCCTTGGATAAGGCTCGCGACATGGGTATCGGCTTTATCTGTATGGAGGGTAACATCGAGTTTTACAAACATGCAGGCTTCGACCTTGCCAGCAAACTGAACATTCACTATCATGCCGAGCCGAAAGATTCCGAAGTGCCTTATTTCCTGGCTCAGGAACTAATTCCTGGTTGGCTTAAGAACAATGGTATCGCCGAGGCAACCTATTGCCCTCCCAAAGGCTATTTTGTAGCCGATGAAAACCCAGAGGCTTTCGAGGCTTACGAAGCCAGCTTCTCTCAGAAGGAGAAAGCATTCCAAGAGGGCCAACTGCCACAGTTCTGCCAGAGTTGCGGCATGCCATTGACGCGTATCGAGGATTGCGGTACAAACGAAGACGGCAGTACCAATTTTGATTATTGCCAGTATTGCTACAAGGATGGCAAGTTTGTGCAGGACTGCAACATGGACGAGATGATTGAGCATTGCACCCAGTTTATTGATGAGGTAAACAAGAACATGCCCAAGCCCATGACCAAAGAAGAGTATAAGCAGATGATGCAAGGTTTCTTCCCGATGCTAAAACGATGGAGAAAATGATGAGTAATGGCTTAGGTTATGCTAACCCCCATTGGTCACAAATCGATGCTGTTTATCCCAGAAATTTGTTGCTATCTGCAACAATGTGTACTTTTGCAGCGTCAATAATCAACATAAGAATATGAATAAAGAACAAAGATTTTGTCAGAGTTGCGGAATGCCGCTCACAGAAGATGTCCTCGGCACGAATGCCGACGGAAGTAAGAACGAAGATTACTGTATGTACTGCTACAAGGATGGAAAATTCTTGCAGGACTGCACGATGGAAGAGATGATTGAACATTGTGCACAGTTTGTTGGCGCAGTAAACGAGGGATTGGAGAAACCCATTACAAAAGAGGAATATATCGGTATGATGAAATCGTACTTTCCCCAGTTGAAGCGCTGGCGCCAAACGTTGGATGTTAGTAACGATGAAGTGATGAATGTTAACCCCGCTTTGGCAGGCGTAAAAGAACTCATTGCACAGATGGCCGACAAACAGCCCATCGCTTACATCTCATCGGTTGATCAGGACGGATTCCCTTGGACCAAGGCCATGTTGAAGCCACGCAAGCGTGAGGGTATCAAAACCTTCTACTTTACAACCAACACATTCTCAATACGTGTGGCTCAATACAAGGCCAATCCCAAGGCAAGCATCTACTTCTGCGATGCCAAAGGATTTAAGGGCATGATGCTCAGAGGTTCAATGGAGGTGCTGACGGATGCCGCCTCGAAGGAGATGATCTGGCGCGATGGCGACACAGAGTACTATCCAGGCGGCGTCACCGATCCTAATTACTGCGTGTTGAAGTTCACTGCTACCGATGGCCGTTTCTACAGCGATTTCTATCCACGTAGTTTCGTAATTGAGTAAATGATGAACAACAAAGCATGAAGGTTGTTGAATTAAATATTGACTCTACGCCGGTGCTGATTATTGGCGAGAAGAGCGAGAAAGTGTTCCTGTTTGTGCATGGGTTGCATGGACGCAAGGAAGAGGCATTGGCCTTTGCAGAGGTGGCTGTGCCCAAAGGTTATCAAGTTCTGGGTATCGACCTGCCTGTAGAGCGCAAGCCTTGGGAGGTACTGCCTTTGCTGAATGAGATACGTGATTATCTATATGATAATTGGCAATCGGTATCTGTTCGTGCTAACAGTATAGGTTCGTGGTTTACGTTGTTGGCTTTCCAGAGCAAGAAAGTGGAGCAGGCATTGCTTGTTTCTCCAATTCTCGACATGAAGCGGTTTATTGAACTGATGCCACAGCGCGAGGACGACTATTACGAGTGGGTTGTTAATAATCCAATTACAAGTTGGGTTGTGCCCACATACATTCTTCGCCCAGAAGTGGATCTGATTGTCAACGAGGAAGTAGGTTACGACTTCATCAGTCAGCATCAGTGTCAGGTCACCATCATGCCTGATGGAGAACATTGGTTTCATACGCCAGAACAGCTTGCTTTCCTGAAAGCATGGGAAGAGAAAACGATAATATCAAATGAATAGAATTACAATGGAAACAAATCGTATCATATTGCGCCCTTGGCGCGAATCGGATGCGGAGACACTGTATAAATGGGCTTCTAATCCGGATGTGGGGCCTCGTGCAGGATGGCCACCTCATCAGAATGTGGAGGAGAGTCTGGAGATTATCCGCACCGTATTCAATGACGTGCTGCACACATGGGCTATCGTTCTAAAAGAGACTGACGAGCCTATTGGCGCTATGGGGTACGGCCCGTCGTGCGAGTGCGATCTGCCGGCCCGCGAGGGTGAACCGCTCATTGGTTATTGGGTGGCCAAGCCCTATTGGAATAAGGGCATCTGCACAGAGGCACTGCGCCTGATGTTAGACCACATCCGAGAATCGACGGACATCCAATCGCTCATTAGCGGCCACTTCGTAGATAATCCAGCTTCTGGTAGAGTAATGGAAAAGTGTGGTTTCGTTCCCACAGGCGAGATTTGCATAGACGAAAACCAGTATCAAGGTGAGAACAGGCCTATCAGAGTGTTGAGATTAGAATTGTCATCATTGCATGGTGCTACATAGATGCGCGCTCCTGTAACTCACGATTAGCGCTCCCATTCGTCACAAATAACTGCGGTTTATCCCAGATATTTGGCTGTCTCAGCAATTATGCGTTCCTTTGCAGCGTCAAATCATAATAAATAAAATATAATAATGAAAGTATTAGTCATTAACGCATCAGCAAATAAGGAGCGCAGCACAACGCTTAAACTTACCAAAACATTTCTGGAAGGTCTCGAAGTAGAGGCTTCGGAAGTGGAGTTTGTAACTACCATTGGTCTTAATATTAATCCCTGCAGAGCTTGCTATGCCTGTTGGTTTAAGACATCAGGCAAGTGTGTGCAGAAGGACGATGCAACAGAAGTGATGGAGAAAATTCGCCAAGCCGACCTGGTTATCTGGTCGATACCTCTCTATGCCTATGGCGTACCCTCGCATTGTAAGGCACTGATGGATAGAACAGTATCGTTTAACTCGCCTTTGATGTATATCGATTCTGATGGCATTGCCCATCACTATGGTTATGAGGAAGGCACCAAGAAAACGGTACTGATTTCGACAGCAGGACTGCCTAACATGAGGGGAAACTTCGATGGACTTCTGTTTGCCATGCGCCACATGTATGGCAAGAATATCAGTTACATCTGTTGTGCTGAGGGTTCGCTCTTCATGAATCCCGATACCGAGATTTTTACTGCTCCTTACTTAAAAAAAGTAAAGCAAGCCGGTGCAGAGTACAAGGAAACAGAAAGAATCTCTGACGAGACACAGGCGTATCTTGATACACCGATGCTCCCTGCAGATGCATTCGTCAAGACCGTGAATGGCATTTTTGAAGGAATGCTGGCACGCTAACTAGTTTTGTAATTGAATAATTATGAAGAGGATGATTAAATCAAGAATTGATACAATAGAAATACAAAGCCGAACTCTAGGTAAGACTATGGTTGTTACGATTTATATGCCAACCAATTTTTGCGAGGGATTACCTGTTCTCTATTTTATGCACGGGCGTAGTGGCGACGAGTCTATTATTCATGCTTTGGATATACAAACCGTTGCAGACAGAATGATTGCAGATGGCAGGATGAAACCAATGCTAATTGTCTGCCCAAGGATGGAAGATGCGCTAGGATTAGGTGCTTTCGAAGATTATTTCTTTAACGAGGTGATGCCAATTGTAGAGAAACAATACAAAACGAGTGTACGTTGCATTGGAGGGGTTTCGGCTGGAGGCTTCATTGCCTTGAACTACGCTTTTCGCCATCCTTATTTATTTGAGCGAGTAGGCGGTCACATGCCTGCCATCGAAGACGTATTGGATGATGACGACCTGCATTATTTCGGAACCAGTGAGCAATGGAAAGCAAATAATCCGCTTTTCCTGGTTCAGAAGTGTACTTTGCCTTCAACTATGGAGATTTATCTTGACGCAGGAAGTGAGGACGAAGGTGGATTTTATCGAGGATGTGCGCAACTGGCAGAAAGATTGGCAGTCCGTGGCGTTCTGGTTCAGAATCATTTAAACGAAGGACATCATACCATTGATTATATCAAAGCTCATTTGGAGGAATATCTTATGTTTTATGCAAAATAAATAGACTATGAGTGATCTAATAGAAATATGATGAAAGACAGTATCAGTAAGGCCAACATGGACGATTTGCAGGAGATTCTCAATCTGCAATACCTTGCTTATCAGAGTGAGGCTGCCTTATTTGGCAACAAAGATATACCACCCTTAAAGCAAACACTAGATGAGGTGATTGAGGAATACCACAAAGGTATTATCCTGAAGTTGGTGGATACAGATAATCTCATTATAGGTTCTATTCGTGCATGGGAGATGAAAGGAATCGTCTATGTAGGAAAACTGATGGTTCATCCCGATTACAGACATCGTGGCTATGGCACGAAACTTCTGAGGAGGATAGAGGAGTATTACCCTCAAAAGAGATATGAGCTGTTTACGAGCACCCGTAGCATTGACAACATCCGACTGTATCAGAAGATGGGCTATCAAGAGTTTGACCGTAGGCGCGTTGATGATCAATTAGAATTTGTATATATGGAGAAAATTGTATGATGAGAACATTAGACAATTAGATACGCCAGAGATGGGCACTTACGCTCGCTGGCAAAAAGGCATAACCAACCACATTCCCGTTTACCATTGCCACTATCCAGGGATATCATTGAGGATATCAGCAATCACGCCCTCACCGTAAATATAGGGTTCGTTTTTTAACGTAACTCATCACAAATATGTGTAATTTATCCCTAATGTTTGTTTGTCTCGGCAACAATTCGTAATTTTGTAGCGTCAAAACATTAAAAAGAAAGAAAATGCAAGATTTCATGACACCCCCGAAGCACGCAAACTGTCGTGCCAAAAAATCATCATTAGATATGACTCTTCGACCATTTCTGTCTGATGATGCAGCAACAATTCTGAATTGGTGTAAGGATAAGCATGCCTTCCGACTTTGGAGTGCCGACAGGTATAAGGATTATCCTGCCAAGCCTGAGGAGATGATGGCGCAATACAATGGCGACAACATGTATCCACTGACGGCAGTAGTGGGTGATACGATTATCGGCCATATTCTGTTACGACGTCCTTCTGAGGATAAAAGCATCATCCGTTTCGGCTTTGTGATTGTAGATAATACGAAGCGAGGCTATGGATATGGTAAGCAGTTGTTACGACAGGCTATCGAATATGCAAGGGAGAAACTCGGCGCTAAGCAGATTACGCTCGGTGTGTTTTGCGAGAATATTTCTGCCGTAGAATGCTACAAATCGGTAGGCTTCCGCATCATAGGCGACGGTTCCTATTTGATCGACGGTGATGAATGGAAAGAATTTGAAATGGAATTATAAAAGTAAAGACTATGTATCAATCTCGTCATCTGGCAAACACTCGAATCGATGTGGCTGATGCTCTGAGAGGCATCGCTGTAGCCGGCATTATCCTGTATCACTCGGTGGAACACTTTAATATCTTTACGCAGGAGCCGATAACCCATACGCTGGCGACTGACCAGATGGTGGCCGATGTACTGGCTTGGCTGCTGTCTGGTAAAATGTACGGTATCTTCGCCATGCTCTTCGGCTTGAGTTTCTTCATCATGAACGATAATCAGCAGAAGAAAGGCAATAATTTCTCTGGGCGCTTTGCTTGGCGCATGTGCCTGTTGTTCCTCTTCGGCATAGTCAATGTGGCTTTCTACGATGGCGACATCCTGATGCTTTATGCCTGTTATGGTCTGCTGCTCATCCCAATCAGTTATCTGCCGTCGAAGTGGGTGTGGTGTATAATTGCCTTATTAGCCATCCAGCCTGTAGAACTATTCTGCCTGCTGACTGGCACCACCATCGACCACAGCACCTTGTGGGAAGTGTACAGCAAGATCAACAGTGCCCATGAGCATGGTACATTCTGGGAGAATACCCTTACCAACCTGCGATATGGATTTGAGGTAAATTTCCGCTTCAATATCTTCAGCGGACGCCTGACGCAGTTGCTGTGCCTGTTTATTTTGGGTATGCAGCTGGGCCGCCAGCGCATGTTTTATAACGAAGGGCGCAATTTGCAGATATGGCATCAGCTGTTATGGCGATCGGCGTTGGTAGTGGTTGTGCTGAGTATTGTGGATTTTAGCGAGATAGCCTCGTGGCTTAACCCGATCTACAATCTGATGATATTGATGATGATTGTGTCGGCCATCGTTTCGGCATGGTATGCTTCTGAGGGCGTGCGCAAGGTGTTGCATCATTTGTGTATTTTCGGACGTATGAGTCTTACCAACTATCTGCTCCAGTCCATCATCGGCTGTGCTATCTTCTGCGGCTATGGTCTGGCTTGCTATCGCCATTTAGGTGTTACCTATGCTGTGATGGTAGGATGTGGCATGGTTGTTTGTCAGTATCTCTTTGCCAGATATTGGTTCTCCAACCATCCTCGCGGTCCGTTAGAGGGGCTTTGGAGAAAACTGACATGGATGAGGTTGTGACTGCTGACGGATGTTTTACCAACCGTTCCGACCTTTCACTGCAGTATATGATCGACCATGGGTTACGTGGCCGTTCCGACATTCCCAATCCCTTCCATCCGGGAAGCACTTACGATAATTCCCAGGCTTCTCGCATCGTGCCTGATGCTGTCAAGACATTAGAGAGGCTGGGCTATCTGTATCGCAGCTCTAACTTGTGCCATATTGCTGCGCGAAACGGGGAGTGATTCGTGACAGTGCTTGATGAGCAGCTGGGTAGTGCCAGAATGTGAGATAATCTGCTCTACCTGACCTAAGTTGACCATGAAAGCGCGGTGGCAACGGACTATCATTGGATAGGACTCAAGCGTTTCCTCCATGAGTTTCATCGTGGCGCGAAGCATGTCGGTATGTACCTGATTGTTGCGCAGATGACTGACCCTGACGTAATTGCCCACAGCCTCTATATATAATAGGTCGGAAATCTGTAACGTCACCGATTCGTTAGTGGTACCAGTGAGTGTGAGCTCTTGCGGTTGAGAATTCTCAACGGAGTGTTCTGCTTCGTTCGGCAATGATTGTTCGGGCTCCTGCATCTTCTTCAATTCCTCGTTCAGCAGCCGCGTATCTTCCAGTTCTATCGCTAAATATTTGCTACGGTACTTGAAGCGCCAATAGAGTCCGATGGCGAACGAGCAGAAGGCAATGATGGCAAGGGTTTCAAGGAAATTGACAACTGAAAGCTGGTTGCCTGCATCATGTTCGTTCAGCACGAAATGGCGATAGAGGCAGATGCTCAATGCCACGAGCGGTGTATTGATAAGTTGAAATCTGAGGTTGCGGCGGATGATGTATTCGGCGCCTTTCTTGAATGACCTCGGCATCTTGACAACATATTTCAGGATGATGTCCGTCATCATGCAGATGAAGAAGCCAATCACTCCCAACACTATCAGATGTGCATATCCCTGCCATTGCCAATCCGACATCCAGAAAGGCTTGAACACTGCCAGTGCCACTACTGTAAACGTAGTGCTGATAATTCTCGTTGTTATCGTTTCTTTGCGTCCTTGTTTCATACAAGCCGCAAAGATACAAAGAAGTGAGTAAAAAAACAAACAAATTCTCACATTTTTAAAAATTGTCGTACTCTCTGTTGCATTTCCATGCTGTTATCCCTGTTATTCGTCACAAAAAGTTGCAATTCGTCCCAAAATAGGGGAGGATTGCAACTTTTTAATGCGGGTGTGACGTCAAACAGGCAAAACATTAAATGAACAGAAAAATGAAAAAAATTAGTTTGAAAATGGTAGCTTTGATAGCTGCAATGATGATGTGTTTATCAGCCGAGGCTATGACCGAGGATGTAGGCGGACGAGTAATTGACGCGCATGGTGAACCTTTGCCATTTGTGAGTGTGGCACTGCTTACAGCCGACTCTACTTATATACAAGGTGCAACGAGCGATGTGGATGGTTTCTTCCAGATTAAAGTCTCTGAAGTCTGTTGCATTCTACGATTCTCGTATATCGGATATCGTACCAAGTATGTTGACGTAAAGGGAATGGAAATCGGTACCATCCAGATGGAGGAAGATCAGGCGATGCTCAGTGAGATAGTGGTGAAGGGCCAAATGCCTAAAACCAAACTGACAGGCAACTCGATGATTACCACCATTCAGGGTACTGTCTTGGGCAAGTCGGGTACTGCTCAGGAAATGCTGGCCAAGGTACCAGGTATGACGCTGAAAGGTGAAGACTTGGAGGTGCTGGGAAAGGGTACACCTATCTTTTATATTAACGGCAGAAAGATGCAGGATAAGGATGAACTGAAACGACTGCGTTCAGAAGAGATACAGAGCGTAGAGGTGATTACTAATCCTGGTGCGCAGTACGATGCCACCATTTCGGCTGTAGTACGTATCAAGACTATTCGCCGGGAGGGAGCTGGTTTTGGTTTCGACCTGATGGCTGCCAACAATCAGAACCTGACGTTCGGCTTCAGCGATCCCAGTGGCACGCTAAACCTGCGTTATCGTCACAACAATCTGGACCTGTTTGGTATGGTTAACTATTGGAAATGGGATAGTCCTAACGATCTGCGTATTACGCAATCTACCTTCCTTAAGACTGATGAAGGTATTAGGAATATTCTTCAAGATAGCTACATTCGCAATGACTGGCAGGGACAGGGCTTGAATTATAATTTCGGATTCAACTGGCAGATTAACGACAAGCACTCGTTGGGCGTCAGAGTGGAGCGCCACAACCAGTTTAAAACGCATAATGATATGTGGGTGAATACAGAGAACAATCTTACTGGTCGCGACCTTTCGCATCAGGATGATCATACCCATTATCCATATAACTGGCAGAGCAATGCCTATTATAACGGTCTGGTGGGCAAACTGAACATCGACTTGAATGTAGATTTTACAACAGCTAAGGAAACTACCGACAACCAGATAGATGTGTATTTGCCTGAAGCCCAAACCATGCAGCAGAACTCGCATACATGGTCACGCCTCTGGGCTGCTAAACTGGTGCTGAGCTATCCTGTGTGGAAGGGGCAGTTGCAGGCGGGAACGGAGATGAGTTTCGTGAAGCGACAGAGCAGTTCGGCTATCACAAATTACCCTCTCCCTTCTACTGATACGGATGTAAAAGAAAACAATGTGGCTGCTTTTGTGGCTTACAATGCCAACCTGGATAAATATGGTACCGTAAGCGCCGGACTGCGTTATGAGCATGTGGGTTTTGACTATATGGACAATCTGGATGCCAATAATAATATGACGCGCTATCAGGATGAGTTCTTCCCCAATATCACCTGGGCAAAGCAGTTTGGTGCTATCCAGACTTCGCTGAGCTATACTATGAAAACCGTTCGCCCGAACTATAGTGCACTGAGCGACCATATTTATTATCTGAATTCGTTTACCCTGCAACAGGGCGACTCGAAACTGAAGAATGCTACGATGCAGGAGGTGAGCATCAATGCCAGATGGAAGTGGATCAACCTGTTTGCTGCCTACGAGCGTCGCGACAACACCATCACTCAGGTGCCAATGGCTTATAACAACGAAGGTATCATGCTACTGAAGCAGGCCAATCTGCTTGACCCCGTTCGCAATTTGGCCATCTTCCTGTCGGCCAATCCCACATGGGGCGTATATAGCCCAAGCTGGACTATCGGCGGGCAGAAGTTCTGGAACACGATGACGTTCGACGATCCTCGTA
This sequence comes from Prevotella sp. khp1, assembly GCF_900102205.1. Taxonomy (NCBI): domain Bacteria; kingdom Pseudomonadati; phylum Bacteroidota; class Bacteroidia; order Bacteroidales; family Prevotellaceae; genus Prevotella; species Prevotella sp. khp1. The sequence continues at coordinate 312,282 of NZ_FNJZ01000002.1, read as the reverse complement.
GCGCCACAGGCAAGACGGATGTGACCTTTACTAAGCCCATCTTCTTCTTCGACATCTACAACACCTTCCGCTTTAAGCACAGCTGGCAGTTGGAGGCCAATACAAACATCCAGACCAAAGGTGACGTGCTGAACTTCCGTATGCTCTCACCTTCGTATAATGTCAGTTTTGTGGTACAGAAGTGCTGGCTGAAAAATGATGCTTTGTGCTTGCGTGCCAGCATCAGCGATGTGTTCCAACGTAGCGTACAGGATGTAGCACAGGACTGTGGTTTCTTCTACGGTGTGCAGAAAACACGAAGCCGTAGCCATCGTCTTGACATCTCTATCCGTTACACTTTCAATGCTCAGAAGAGTAAGTATAAGGGAACTGGTGCTGGTAAAGCCGAGCAGCAGCGCATGAGCAACAGCAACTGATATGGATTAATAAAATGAGCGAAACGCTATAAAGGTGTCTTAAAAATGGCAAAAAGGGATGGATATTAAAATGTTTTTACTATCTTTGCAGGCAGAATTCATTAACTCAACACAATTTATGAAGAAAACAATTTTATCGATTACAATGATTTGTGCTGCAACCATGATGCAAGCACAGAAGCCTGCCATCCCCCGTGATGCGGTGCTGGAGGCGAAGATTGAGAAGACTCTGGCTAAGATGACACTCGACGAGAAGATCGGTCAGATGCTGGAACTTAACCTCGACATTATTGGCAAGATGACTGTAGAGAATGCCAAGGTGGATCGTGAAAAGGTTCGTTCAGTGATGCAGCAGTATGGCAGATCGGAAGCAGAAATCAAGGATCTGCTGAAGATGACCGACCAGCAGATTATCGACAAGTTGGGTGGATTCCCAGTAGATATCTATCAGGGTGATACCAAGCGTGTTTGGAAACTGAACGAGCAGATGCTCGATACACTTATCTCTAAGTGGAAGGTGGGATCTATTCTGAATGCACCAGGCACGAAGGCTCCAACAGTAGCCCAGTGGCAGCAGTGGATTCAGCTGATTCAGAAAAAGTCGATGAAGTATCTGGGTATTCCTGATATCTATGGTCTGGATCACAACCACGGCGTAACCTATACTCAGGGTGGAACACTCTTCCCACAGCCCATCAACTTAGGTGCATCGTTCAATACCGAACTGGCTCGCAGAGGTGCTGAGATTACAGCTTACGAGAGTCGTGCAGCTAACTGTCCTTGGGTGTATAACCCAGTGGTTGACCTGAGTCGTGACCCACGTTGGCCTCGTGTATATGAGAGCTTTGGCGAAGATGCTATCGTAAACTCAAAGATGGTTACTGCTGAGATTAAGGGTTATCAGGGCGATGATAATAACCACATCGACCAGTATCACGTAGGTACCAGCACCAAACACTACTTTGCCTATGGTGCCCCCTGGACTGGAAAGGATCGTACTCCAGCCTACCTCTCGCCACAGATGATTCGCGAGAAGTATTTTGAGCCATTCAAGGCAGCTGCTTTGGCTGGTACACTCACCATGATGGTTAACTCGGCTTCAGTCAACGGCGTGCCTGTTCATGCCAGCTATGAGTATCTGACCAAGTGGCTGAAGGAAGACCTGCAGTGGGATGGATTCCTGGTTACCGACTGGGCTGATATCAACAATCTGTTCTCTCGTGAGCATGTAGCTAAGGATAAGAAAGATGCCATCCGCATTGCTATCAATGCTGGTATCGATATGTCGATGGATCCCTATAGCGTTGAGTTCTGTATCCTGCTGAAGGAGCTGGTACAGGAGGGTAAGGTGAAGATGAGTCGTATTGATGACGCTGTTCGCCGTATCCTGCGTGCCAAGTATCGTCTGGGCCTCTTCGAGAAGCCAAACACAGGTGGAAAGGGCTTTGAGAAGTTTGGTAGTGCTGAGTTTGCAGCCGCTTCGTTGAAGGCTGCTGAGGAGAGCGAGGTGCTGCTGAAGAACGAGGGCAATATTCTGCCTCTGGCAAAGGGTAAGAAGATTCTGTTGACTGGTCCTAACGCCAACCAGATGCGTTGTCTGCATGGTGGTTGGAGCTACACCTGGCAGGGTTCGAAGGCAGAGGAACTCTCAGAGAAGTACAACACCATCTACGAGGCTCTGTGTAATAAGTATGGTAAGGAGAACATCATCCTGGAGCAGGGTGTGACCTATAATGAGAATGGAGCTTACTATGATGAGAACGAGCCACAGATTGACAAGGCTGTAGCCGCTGCCGACAAGGCCGATGTGATTATCGCTTGTATCGGTGAGAACTCATATACCGAGACACCTGGTAACCTGAACGACCTGTGGCTGTCGGCAAATCAGCGCAACCTGGTAAAGGCACTCGCCAAGACTGGCAAGCCCATCGTCATGGTGCTGAACGAGGGTCGTCCTCGTCTGATTGCTGATATCGAGCCATTGGCTAAGGCTGTGGTAGATATCCTGATTCCTGGTAACTACGGTGGCGACGCGCTGGCTAACCTGTTGGCTGGCGATGCTAACTTCTCGGCAAAGATGCCTTACACCTATCCTCGCGAGATTAACTCGCTGAACACCTATGATTATAAGGTATCAGAAGAGGTGGGCACCATGGCTGGCGCTTACAACTACGATGCAAAGGTAAGTTTGCAGTGGCCCTTCGGCTATGGCATCAGCTACACCACCTACGAGTACAGCAACCTGAAGGTTGACAAGAAGCAGTTTACTGCCGCTGATGTGCTGACAGTAAGCGTAGATGTAAAGAACACTGGCGCCAAGGCTGGTAAGGAGGCTGTTCTGCTTTACAGCAGCGATCTGGTTGCATCTATCGTACCTGACAACAAGCGTCTGCGCGACTTTACTAAGATTGAGTTGCAGCCAGGCGAGGTAAAGACTGTTACCTTCCAGTTGCCTGCCAAGAACTTAGCCTTTGTAGGCACCGATGGTAAGTGGACCCTTGAGGAGGGCGACTTTATCCTGAAGGTTGGCAACCAGACCGTAGGTACTGCTTGCACACAGACAAAGATCTGGGACGAGCCTAATATTTAATCTCGTCCTGAGTAATATAGTTCCGATTAAGGGGCAGGGAGTTTGGCGTTATCGTAAACTTCCTGCCTTTTTCCATGTTCAGTGTTACCTTCTGGAATCTGGGGGCGGCTAACATATAACGATCGGTTGCCGGACAAACAGGATAGAATCCGATAGAACCAAACACATACCAAGCCGACATCTGACCAGCATCGTCGTTACCCGACAAGCCGCCTGGGGTATCGTTATACTCTGTATCAAGGATATGGGCTACACGCTCGATGGTCTTTTCGCGCTTGTCGATAAAGTCGTAAAGCCAGGCTATCTGATGACAAGGCTCGTTGCCGTGCCAGTAGCGACCTTCTGAGAAGAGTGAGTCGAGCTTGGCCTCGAACTTCTCCTTGCCACCAAGCACATCGATGAGGCCTTCTACATTCTGTGGTACATACCAGGTATAGTGACAGGTTGCCCCCTCGGTAATGTACGACTTGCGATGGATAAAGTCGGTGTTGTTCTCAAACTTTCCGTTCTGATGGCGACCGTCGCAATAGCCTGTCTTGGGATTGATCACGTTGCGCCAGTTTTCTGAGCGACGCATCAGTTCCTTGTAATCCTGCTCCTTACCCAAAGCCTTAGCCAACTGGGCTACAGCAAAATCGTCGAACGCATATTCAAGGGTTCGTGAGGTCTGCTCATCCTGGTGGAAAGCCTCTTTCACACCATCCTCCAAGGGGATATATCCGTATTTCAGGTACGAGGTGAGGGCTCTGCGACCCATGCCGTTCTTGTAGTCGTTGAAGTTGGCAGGTGTTTCAAACGCATTCTTACGCATGGCCTCGTAGGCTTTTTCGTAGTCGAAGTTCCTGATACCTTTGATATAGGCATCGGCCAGCACAGCGCTACAATGGTCGCCAATCATAGCGGCAGTATATGAGTTCCAGCAGGGGAAGATGGGTAGCCAACCGCCTTCGGTATACATGGTTACCAACGATTGCATCATGTCTGCAGCCTTATCGGGTGCTATCAGCGTATAGAGCGGGTGCAGGGCACGATAGGTGTCCCACATCGAGAAGTCGCCGTAATAGGTTGGGTGATGGGTGGCAGGTGATGGGTGTTGGATGCTACCATCAGCAAACTTGGGATAAGCGCCATCCACATCGCTCATCTCGCGGGGGAGGAACGAGCAGCGATAGAGGGCACCATAAAACTGATTGATGCGTGCTGTGTTGCTATCCTCTACATCGATGGTATGCAAGCGGTCGATCCATTGATGGGCTGTTTGAGCCATTATGGTTTCAAAGTCGAAAGCTTCTACTTCTGTAGCGAAGTTTTTCTCGGCGCCTTGTTGGTTGGTAAACGAGGTGGCGGCCTTCAGGATGATGGGCTGATAGGCTTTACCCTCGAAGGTAAACCAGGCGCAAAGGCTATCTACACCACAGTCCTTTATTTCATCGTAAGCCTTTAGCAGATAGTGCCCATCGAAGGCAGCCTGCTCGCCCCAACCTTGATAAATACGATGCACAGGGTTGCGGCCATAGATAGTCTTCGTCTGCGGGTCAATCTGCAGATAGCCCACCTTCTCGTCGCTATTATGATTCAGTACGATGTGTACTGGTCCGTCCTGCTCAGGTGTGATGCGGAAGATGGCTGCATGGCTGCTACCTGTCATCTCTATCTTCAGATGTTCCTTGGGCAGACGTACGGCATAGTAATGGGGATGCGATATCTCTTGCTGATGCGAGAATGGGGTGGCGCGTTGTTCGGGCTTTAAACGAAGTTGACCGCTGAGAACGGCCAAAGTAAACGATCCATAATCCTGTGTGCAACCACCTACTATCCAATGACTGTTGCGAATGCCCTGGAACAGCGAGTCGGTATAATAATAAGGTGCAATGCACTTCTGCTCAGTATCGCGGGTCTGGGGTGTCCAGAAGTTCTGTCCGTTGGGTACGAGTACTGCTGGCAGTGTTTGCCCGTGCTCTTCCGATCCTTTGCCAAACAATCCTGCAGTCTTAGTGTTGGCAGGCGCTGTGCCCACCATGGTGTTTAAGGCACATAGCTGGCGCAGATGCTCAAAGTGGTGCAGGCGGTCGGCTACCTGTTGCTTCAGCGCCTGCCAGCTCATAAAGCCTATCGAGTGCTCGTTATGCAGCAGTTGCACCTGCACGTCGCCCTGTGCATTCTTGTAGAATATCATCTGCAGGTTAGCCGCCATGGGCAGAATCTCGTCCATGTAGTTATAATGCTCGCCTCTGAGCTTAATGCCCATCAAAGAAAGCAGACGGTACAGGTTTGAGTCGTGTCCGAATCGCAAGTCGGCACCCACGCCGCCACGGGCGATGGCTGCATCAGCATCGGCCTCGATACGTTGCCAAAGCGAGATGGCGCTGCGGGCAGCTATGCCATTGTTCTCAATCACGTCGCCATGAACAATCGTCATGCTCTTATTGTTCTTCTCGTAAACAGCCTGAAATTCTTCGGCTGTAAAGATATCGTAGAGCGATACGTTCAGCTCAACATCCTGCATATCCGATGCGATGGTGTGTATCTCCATCAGCAACTTGGCTGGCTCTTTTATTTTCGAGGCATCTATGAACAGGGCTTTGATAAATCTGTCGGGCGAGATGGTGAGTGGCACGTTGGTGCTGTTCTCTAACGCTTTTTCCTCTGGCGAGGTATAGGCTATCCATGCCATATCTTCTTCGCGGGTGATAGGTGTAAGGTGTTGGGTGTTGGATAATAGTTTTAGTTCATCCACAAAATTCTCCATGCTCACCTTGCATCTGTTTACGGTACTGCTATGTGCCGTTAAGTGGGCATCGTTAGTAAACAGTTGGGGGAAGTTCTGGTACATTCTGCGGGCTATGCCACGATGCTGTCGGGCACCAAGTGCTGTAAGCTGTCCGCCGTTGCCTTTGGCGTTCTTCCATATTTTCTCCAGTCGCTTACGCACATCCTTACCTAACTTTGTCAGGTTCTTGGTGTCGGCAAAATGCTCGTTCACCCAGGAGTAACGTGCATCGTTGGTAAGCCAGCGTGAACCATGCCTGCCATAATGCGAAATGTAGAACGGCTCGTAACCAGCAGGGGCCGACTGTAACTGAGGCTTATCTGTACCCGTTTCGATGGGATAGGCATAATACACGCCGCCCCATTTCTCGTATTGTGCAAACACGGGGTTAGCTATCATGCATGCCAACCCTATCAACATCATTGTATATAGTACTTTCTTCATATCTTAATTATATCAGTATCTTAGTAGTTCAAAAATAAAACGTGCACCTTGCTTATAATCGGTGTCAACCCGCAGGTCGCCGCCCAATCGCAGGGCAACAGAGCGTGCTACAGTAAGTCCGATGCCAGTACCATCGGCAAACTCGTTCAGTTGTACAAACTCGTCAAAAATATGTTCGCTCTCATCAGCAGGAATGCCGATGCCTGTATCTTCTACGATAAAACGAACCAGACCATCGATAGCCTCGGCTTGGAGGCTGATGGTGCCCTCGTGTGTAAACTTTGCGGCATTCTCCAGCAGCTGTGCAAGAAGTCGTGAGGCATGCAACTTGTGGGTTAGCACACTAAGTGCATTGGTAGCTGCATCTATCTGTACTTTGAGCGTTACAGCAGCCTCTTTGTTTGTGGGGCGTGTGCGCTGTTCGATGCCAGAGTAACTAATAGCCTGAGCCACAATGGTTTGAATGTCGGTGTGGTCCTCGCGTTCAATCTTTGCATCGCTGTGAATGTTGCTTATCATCAGCATGCGGTCTATCAGCTTGGTAATGCGGTCGGTATTCTCGGTTACCCGCTCCTGAATATCTTTCTTTTCCGTCTTAGGCAGATCCATTTCGGGCGAGGTGAGTACCTGGGTAAAGCCCGATACGATGTTAAGCGGCGTACGTATTTCGTGAGAGATATTACGGATAAACTCGCTTTTCATCTTTGATGATACTTCGGCTTTCTCGTTGGCTATGCGCAGTTTGTCGTTTATGCGCTTTAGTTTGATAGCTGTTCGCCAGCCAAACAGCATCAGTATCAGGAGTGCAACCACCACAGTAGCCGAGGCCAGCACGGTATAGAAGAACTTGGCGTGCTGCTGCTCTTCCTTGAGCTCATCTACTTGGAAGATGGTGTTCAACTCGTCGAGGTGTTGACGTGCTTCGTGACTGAACACCGAGTCTTTCTCCTGATACAGGCGCTGATAAATCTGTGCCGCATCGTTGCCTCGTCCTAACTGCATCAAGGCCTGGGCTCTTATCTCGTCGTTATGATCGTCCTTTTCGTTGGTAATATATTTTACACTGTCGGTATAAAGGAGTGCGTTGGCTGCATCGCCTGCTGCCATATAGTAGCGGGCCTGCATTTTATAATAGTGGTGCAGACTGAGCGAGGTGTTAATCAGGTGGGCATGATGATGGGCGGTGTCAAGCGCCATTTGGGCATCATGAAGTCTGTTCAGTCCGATAAAGGCGGCAGCACGGGCAAGATAGCAGGCGTTATAGCATTCGCGAACATGTGGTTTCTTAACCTTGCCAACCTTGGTAAGCAGAAAATGCATCCATTCGTTGGTTTCCTGCAGTTCCTGCTTGTATTGCTTGTTATAATCGTAGGCCTTGGCAATGCGGTAGTAGATGTTGCTGATAGAGTTAAAGTCGTCCTCGTCCTTCATCAGTTCGGCATAGTGCTTCAGCGCCTCAACGGCAGGCTCTGTCTGCTTCATGTTCAGATAAATCACACCTATCTGTTTATAGGCCATCGCACGTCCTAACTTGTTGTCGCGCTCCTGGGCATCGCTCAGCATGCGCTGTGTTTCCTGCAATGCTGTCTGTAGTTTGCCTTGTGCACTCAGGGCGTTGGCTTTTAGTTGCCAGGTACGATAGTAGTTGTCCCACTCGTCATGCGAGCCGAACCACTCCATTTGAGCATTGGCCTCTTGGGCCAGCTGTTGGGTTTGCGATGAGTTCTTAAGTGCCACAATCTTCTGCCATCGCGCTTCACTCTCTTGTTTCACATCCGCAGCGCCGCCACGAACAGCATAGAGTGCAAAGCCCCATGTTAGCAGAGCGATAACTATTAATAGCCGTTTTGTCATTCCATACGCCAATTGATACCTAAAGGATTATTACGCATTTCGAGCACGAGAGGCAGATTGTGTTTCAATGAGATACACATTTCTGTAAGATCGATATCAGCACGTACTTTTATTGTATCGTTTGTTGAGGCTGTTTTTCGCCAGGTAATACCATCGTAGATAAAGTAGCCTTTTTCCTGTAATGTTTTTAAGGCCTTCTGCGAGATAAAGGCAAACGTACCTTTGGCCTCGTAGATGGCACCATCGGCAGATGGCATCTCCCAGCAGAACCCGTTACCATTCTCTACCACAGTACGAGGTATCTTGTAAGTAGCTTCTTTGCAGGTAAATATTAAGGTGTCGGCCTGCCAGGCGTAGGCCCAAGGCCAGGTACGGTGCTGCTGGTTGAGTGTAAAGCTGATGTTGCCGCAGGGGGCGAGGGTAGCTTTTAAGTTGTTTCCAACTTGGAAACTGGTTGTTTCTGCCTTGGAAACACTTTGTTTCTTACTTGGAAACACCTTGTTTTCCCCTTCTACACGCTTCTTCGACACATAGAATACCAACTCGCCACCTTGCATCAGGTCGGCGTGTTCCAATCGGGCATCGTTAAGCAGTTGGCCATTCAGGGTTACCTTCTCAAAGTGGGTACCCTTGCCTTTCAGTACGCCATGTAGTGTTTTCCCGTTGGATAACTGCAGGGTCCATTCTGGTATCAGTGGGGCATGCAGCAGATAGTAGCTCTGACCGGCATTGGGGTAGAGGCCCATCATGTGGAAGGCTAACCACGACGACATGGCACCGCTATCATCGTTGCCAGGCAGACCATCGGGCTTATCGTTATAGTTCTCGCTGATAATCTGGCGGACACGATCCGAAGTCAGGTCGGGTCTGCCAATCCAGTGATACAGACAAGGTGTAAGGAACGAGGGCTCGTTACCCACATTGTAACGCTTGCGATCAAAGAACATATCCAATCGCTTGCGGAAGGTGGCGGCGCCGCCACAAGCCTCTATCAGTCCTGGCACATCGTGAGGGATGCTGAGCGAATACTCGGCTGAAAGCGCCTCGTAGAAGAAAGTGCTCCACCAAGGCAGATACCAAGGTGCCACTTTGGTGATAGGGGTATAAGGTATGAGTGGATGATAAACCTTTGATTTGCCCCAGGGTACCGAATCGAGCCATTGGCCGTTGGCATCCTTGGGCATGATATAACCTTTCACATCGTCCCACTCATAGTCGGCGCGCCACAGGTTCTTCCAGTTCTGCGACTGTTTCAGGTAACGGTCGTAAACATCCATGCGGCCTAAGCCTTTGGCCACCAGCGCTATGCAATAATCGTTGTAGGCATACTCGATGGTACGCGTGCCAGCACGATCGATTCCATAAGGCAGATAACCGTATTTCAGGTATTCGTGCAGTCCACCACGACCATGTTTCTCGTGGTCGGCACCAGGATCCACTTCGGCATCCTTCAGCATGGCCTGTAGGGCATAGTTATAATCAATGCCCTCTACACCTTTGGCAAAGGCGTCGGCAATCACCTCCTCGGCATTCGAACCGCCTTGGGTGCGTCCGTTGCAATCGCCGCTGCGGGCATCGGGCATATAACCTTCGCGTTTATAGATGTTCAGCAGCGCGTTTACGATGTCCGCCTCGCGCTTAGGGTCAATCAGGGTGATGAGTGGCGAACTGGAACGATAAGTATCCCAGATGGCATAGTAATCGTCGTAGTAAGGTTTCTCAGTCCATTTGGGGTTTTCGCCCGATTTGTCCACAGGCATAATCATGGTGTGATAAAGGGCTGTGTAGAACATGCGCTTATCAGCCTCTGTGCCTTTTATCTGGATACGACTCAGCAGTTGCTCCCAGCTGTTGCGCAGGGTGCTTAACTGGGTGTCGAAATTGTTATCAGGAATATTACGTTTGGCTTGTTGCTCGCTCACGTACGATATGCCTATCTTGATGTTTAATAGGGTATCGGTAAAAGCGATGGTGTTATCGCTCGCCTGCTTAAATGCCTTATCTGTTACCAAGCAGAAGTACACCGTATAGGCGTCGCCATTGTTCCAACCGCCACGAACCCTTGTGTAGCCGCGTACCTCGTGATTGCTCACCACTTCTATCTCGCCACCAATAAACTGCTGTTGCTCGCGCTGGTCGGGTATGGGATTCTTACCCAGGTAATGTGTGGCATCAATCAGCAACGAACCATTTGTAGGGTAGTGTATGCGATAAAAGGCGCAACGCTCCGAGGTGGTAATCTCTGTGCGGATACCATTCTCAAAGGTGGTGGCATAATAGCCCAGCGCAAACTCCTCGTTCGTGCGCTTCTGGGGTGTAACGCCTGGCTGTATCAGTATGTTACCATATTTCTGACCGCCGCCTGTGCCGCTCACGTGGGTTTGCGAAAAGCCTGTTACCACTTCGGGCATCTTGGCCCAACCGGCATTGGGCTTAACGGTGCAGTCGGGACCTGGTTTGCACATACCAAAAGGCATCGACGGACCAGGGAATGTTCTTCCCACCCCCTCACTACCAATACGTGGATCGACATATTGCCAAACGCCAGCCATACTCACCATCGAACACAGCAGCAAGCATACGGTTATCGAAATTGTTTTTAGTTTCATGCCGCAAAGATAAACAATTTTTCGTGTAATTCGTGTAATTCGTGTCTTTTTTTTCGTACCTTTGCATCCAAAATATTAAAGAAGATGAAAGACAGTATCATCATTTTGAGCGGTGGTATGGATTCTACCACACTGCTCTACGACTATCAGGAGCGTATTGCGCTGGCCATATCATTCGATTATGGCAGTAATCATAATGCCAAGGAGATTCCCTTTGCCAAGTATCATTGCGAGCAGTTGGGCATCAAGCATTTGGTGATTCCCTTAGAGTTTATGGGCCAGTATTTCCGTAGTTCATTGCTTTCGGGCGATGAGGCTATCCCCGAGGGGCATTATGCCAGCGAGAATATGAAATCTACGGTGGTGCCTTTCCGTAATGGCATTATGCTGGCCGTTGCCACAGGTATGGCCGAGAGTAACGATCTGCAGTATGTGATGATGGCCAATCATGGTGGCGACCACACCATCTACCCCGATTGTCGCCCTGAGTTTGTTGATGCTTTCGATAAGACTGCCCAGGCTGGTACCTTCAATGGCGTGCGCTTGCTCTCGCCTTACTGCAATATGACCAAGGGCCAGATTGCTGCCCGTGGTAAGGAGTTGGGTATCGACTACAGCAAAACCTGGTCGTGCTATCGTGGTGGCGACAAGCATTGCGGCAAGTGCGGCACCTGTATTGAGCGCAAGGAAGCCTTGAGCGATGCAGGCATCGACGATCCTACTGAATACGAAGATTAATATGGCAGATTACAATACTTATACCCTTGCAAACGGTTTGCGCATTATCCACAAGCCCTCGGTGGCCGAGGTGGTTTACTGCGGTTACCAGATAGCTGCCGGCACACGCGATGAGTTGCCTGGCGAGGAGGGTATGGCTCACTTCTGTGAACATATGACGTTTAAGGGCACCGAGCATCGCAACGCCATCCAGATTATCAATGGTCTGGAGCAGTTGGGAGGCGACCTGAATGCCTTTACCAATAAGGAGGATACCACGTTTTATGCAGCCATCCAGAAGGAACATATTGCCAAAGCTATCTCGCTGCTTACCGATATGGTGTTTCACAGCACCTATCCCCAGCACGAGATTGATAAGGAGGTAGAGGTTATCTGCGATGAGATTGAGAGTTATAACGACTCGCCTGCTGAGCTGATTTACGATGAGTTCGAGAATATGCTGTTCGAGGGTCATCCCCTGGGGCATAACATCTTGGGCAATGCCGATCAGCTGCGTACCTATAAAACCGCTGATGCCTTACGATTTGTAAAGCGTAACTACCGTCCTGACAACGCCATTTTCTTTGTGTATGGCAATGTGGATTTCAAACGTCTGGTAAAAATGGTAGAGAAAGCGCAGACTTTTGGTCAGGCGCCAACCGAACAGCAACCCACGTTGGTTGACAACCCTACAGCGGTTCCTGCCAAATCGCTTACCAAGGATATTGGTTCGCACCAGGCACATGTGATGTTAGGCACACGTAGCTACGACATCCACCATCCTTTGCGTATCCCTTTGTATCTGTTGAATAACATTCTTGGCGGACCCAGCATGAATGCCCGCTTGAACCTGGCTTTACGCGAGCGAAATGGCTTGGTTTATACCGTTGAGAGTACCATGGTAAGCTACAGCGATACAGGTATGTGGAGCATTTATTTTGGTTGCGACCCACACGATGTACGTAAATGCCTCCGCCTGGTGCGCCGCGAATTGGATAAGGTGATGCAGAAACCATTGAGCGACAACGCCTTACAGAAAGCCAAGCAGCAGTTGAAAGGTCAGATAGCCATTGCCTGCGACAATCGCGAACAGTTTGCACTCGACTTTGGTAAGAGTTTCCTGCATTATGGTTGGGAGAAAAACGTTGAAAAGCTGTTTGACAGTATTGATAAGGTAACGGTTGACGACGTACAGAAGGTTGCAAACGAGTTGTTTGCTGCCGATAAGCTCTCAACCTTGATATTTAAATAGCTCGCAAATACTGGCGCATGGCCTTGCGGGCTGTACCTAAGCGATACTCTACGCTCTTGTAGTTCTCGCCTAAGAAATCGGATATCTCGCTCACCTTCATACCATCGTAGATATGGAGACGATACACCTCGCGACAGTTCTCTGGCAGTCGTGCCAGTCCGCGTTCCAGCTGTTCGGTTATCTCTCTGATAGAGTAAACCGAATCGGCCGAAAGTTCCTCGCTACACACCTCTCGGATATAATGCTCGTAGTCGTTGGTGTAGATACGTCGACGGTAAAAGTCGCATATCATGTGGCGTGCTGTGGTATATGCTAAGGCTGGTAAGGTGGTTTCGGTGATTAATTTGGTGGAAGTGAGCAGACGCAGAAACACGTTCTGAACCACGTCTTCTGCCTCTGCTCTGCCACCAAGACGTGTACTGACGTAAGTCAGCAACTCGTCGCGATGAGTAATGTAATAATTGGTTATAAGTTGGTCGTTATTCATTGATTACCTTTTGAATCGTTCCATCCTCGTTATAGAACAAACGCTGAACTTTGAGCGAACGCAGATGGGTAATATCGTTAGAAGGTACGCAGTCGTGATAGAACAGGAACCACTCGCCCTTGTACTCTACGATAGAGTGGTGGGTAGTCCAACCTACAACGGGATCAAGAATCACACCCTGATAGGTGAATGGTCCGTAAGGATTGTCGCCGATACCATAACACAGCATGTGGCTGTCGCCAGTTGAATAGCTGAAGTAGTACTTGCCGTTGTATTTGTGCATCCATGAAGCCTCGAAGAAGCGGTGAGGATCGCCAGCCTTCAGGGGCTGTCCGTCCTTATCTACCACTACTACGCTACGTGGAGCCTCAGAGAACTGCAGCACGTCGTCGCTCATCTTAACTACAAAACTCGACAGGGCAGGTACATCAGCAGGTGCAAACAGCTGAGTCTTCTTATCAGCGGCAGGGCCCAGGTCAACACCTTCCTTCACCAGTTTCTCAGGAGCCTGATACCACTGTAGCTGTCCACCCCACAATCCGCCAAAGTAGCAGTAAATCTGTCCGTCGTCATCTTTAAACACGCTGGGGTCGATAGAGAACGAACCGCGGATAGGCTGATCCTGTGGAATGAATGGACCTTCGGGCTTATCAGCAACAGCTACACCCAGGTGGAATACACCATTGTAGTCCTTAGCCGAGAAAATCAGGTAGTACTTACCATCCTTCTCTACGCAGTCGTTATCCCACATCTGCTTTTCGGCCCACTTTACGTCGGCAACATCCAGAATCTTGCCATAATCGGTTACCTCGCCATTCTCTACATCTTCCATAGAGATAACGTGATAGTCTTTCATCTGGAAGTGACCGCCGTCATCGTCGAAGGCAGCACCAGCCTCCCAGTCGTGTGAGGGATATACATAAAGCTTACCATTAAACACATTAGCAGATGGGTCTGCATAATAATCTTTTGGATAAAGATAGCGTGGTTTCATATTCACATTTTTTATAGTTAATAATCATTATTCTGGTTGGCAATCCTGCGGCGTGCCGACAGTTCTGCCTGCATATTCTCGTTATACTCTTTCGATATGGGGTAATAGTGCAGCGCCACCACACCTACCATGAACAGCATGGCTGGCACAATGCTCGATACCAATCGGATACCCATGGTGGCACTCTCGTTCTGTATGGTAGTTTCGCCACCAGCTACATAGCCGAACATCGAAATGATGATGCCTGCGATAGCGCCTCCAAAGCCTAATCCTAACTTCAGGGCCAGCACGATGCCTGAGAAGCAGAAGCCTGTGGCACGGCGATGACTCTCGTATTCGATATGGTCGGCCACATCGCCAATCATAGCCCACAGCAGTGGGATGGTAGGCGCATAAGCCAATGAGCGCAGGAAGTTAATCACAAACAGCAATCCTACATCGGTGGGCTCTGGGATATAGAACAGGGCAGTAAGGAAAGCTGTCAGACTCAGACATACCTTGAAGGTCTTCTTCTTTCCAAACTTGTTGGCCAGATAGCGCGACAAGCAGATAACACCTACAAACTGCACGATGGCCCCCATCATGTTAAAGGCCGAGAAGCCGATAGAGTAGGCATCACTGAAATCGAGACTGATGAAATGCGACATGAAATCGTACAGCGACTTCTGATCTACATTGTATTGGAAGTAGAAGTTCATGGCCGATCCCCACATGGCTAACGTTACGAACAGCGCAAATGTGAGTAATGCCATTGCATTCCACGATACATTCGAAACCGTATTTTTAATGTCCTCTTTCACACTGAGCTGTTGGCGTGGAGGCGGCTGTATGCGCTCCTTCGACACAGCAAACGTGATAATAAAGAAGATAAAGGCGATGCAGGCAAAGATGGCGATGGTGCAACTCCAGCCATGCTGCAAGGTGTGGCCCTCGGCAAAGTGATCTACCAAAGGTAATGTAAGACCTTGCACCACGAACTGCGCAATGGTTACTACCACAAAACGGATGGTGGTAATGCTGGTGCGCTCGCGAATATCGCTGGTCATCACACCGCCTAAAGAAGAATAAGGTATATTGTTAAAGGAGTAGGCCGTCATTAGCAACACATAACTGATGGTTGCGTAGATGGCTACCGAACTTTTCTGATGAATGCCTGGATTATAAAATGCCAACATGTAGAATACGCAGAAGGGGATAACGGTCCAAAGCATCCAAGGACGGAATTTACCCCAGCGGGTGTTGGTATGGTCGGTGAGCAGACCGATGGCAGGATCAACGATGATGGCCGAAATGCTGGCTATCATCAGCACCGAACCAGCAACAGCTCCGTCGAGTCCAAATACATCGGTATAGAACTTCAACTGGAAAATCATCATCATTTGGAATACCAAGTTAGCAGCGGCATCTCCTAACGAATAGCCGACCTTCTCACCTAATGATACCTGTTGCGATGATAATTTGTTCATATCTGTTGAAAATAAAACTGCTGCAAAGGTAGTGAAAAATCGGCGAGTTTATATTTTAAATTGTTACAGAAGTTTTTCAAAATGTGTCATTGCATAACAAAATGACTCATTTTGGCGGTTTCATCGCAGATTTTTCTTAATTTTGTGACCTCAAAGCAACAATTATGAAGAAAATTATATTTTTTTGCGCAACACTATTTTGTTTGTCAGTTGCCGATGCAAAAGTAACCATGCCTAAACTGTTCCAGTCGGGTATGGTGGTGCAACGTGGCAAACTCATACCTGTTTGGGGCCATGCCGATGCCGGCGAAGCCGTAACCGTACGTTTCAACAAGAAGGTGTATCAAACTACCGCCGATGCCGATGGCCGATGGCGTGTTGACCTGCCTAAGATGAAAGCAGGTGGCCCTTATCAGTTAACGGTCAACGATCAAACGATTGATAATATTCTGGTGGGTGATGTATGGCTGCTCTCTGGTCAGTCGAACATTGATGTCACCATCGAGCGTGTTTATCCGCAGTACACTCAGGAGATTGATAACTACGAGAATAATGAAATCCGCTTGTTCCGTGTGCAGAACGAAACCAGCACCCATGGTGTAAAGGAGGATATCCGCCATACTAACATCAACTGGAAACCTGTGAACAAGCAGAATGCCTGGTTGTTCTCGGCTGCCGGCTATTTCTTGGGTAAGCGCATGTTCCAGACCAACAAGGTGCCTCAGGGCATTATTGTTAACAGCTGGGGCGGCACACCCATCGAGGCTTGGATTAGCGAGGATTCGCTGAAGGCCGACTATCCCATGCTGATTAAAAAGCTGCAGATGTATCAGAACGATAATTATGTACGCGCACAAATGCAGGCCAATGGCGCTGCCAACCAGCAGTGGGAAAGCATTCTGAACCAGACCGACCCAGGTTATGCCGATGTGGCTGTAGATGAAACCTCATGGCAGCAGATTGATCAGAATAACTGGACCTGGCGCGGCACAGGTAGCGTTTGGCTGCGACAGCATATTACGATTGATAAGCAGCATGCAGGAAAACCTGCCCGCCTGTTGCTGGGCACGCTGTTCGATCGCGATGTAACCTATCTGAACGGCAAGCAGATTGGACAAACGGGTTATCAGTATCCCCCACGCCGCTATGATATCCCCGAGGGTATGCTGAAAGAGGGCGATAACGTAATTGCCATCCGTTTTATCAATAAGTTCGGCGCTGTACATTTCATTCCCGAAAAGCCTTACATGTTGTGTTTTGGCGACGACCGCCTGTCGCAGAACCCCATGCCAAAGGATGTGCAGCCACTCAGTCAGCTGTGGAAGATGAAGGTGGGTGCCGAAATGCCCCAGTGCCCCAGCAGCGACGTATCGTTACAGAACCTGCCCACCACACTGTATAATGCCGTGCTGTATCCATTGGCACCTTATGCCATCAATGGCGTGGTATGGTATCAGGGCGAGTCGAATACTGGCAATCCTGCCCCCTATGCCGACCATCTGAAAAAGCTGATGGGTAGCTGGCGCGATCGCTGGAACGACCAGCAGATGCCGTTCGTGATTGTGCAGTTGGCCAACTACGACGGTCGCCAGCAGACAGGCTTCCCACGCCCCATCACCCCACAGACAGAGCCTGTAAACAGCGGTTGGGCACAGTTGCGCGAGGCTCAGCGTGTAGTGGCTAAGGCCGATGCAAAAGCCGAACTGGCTGTGATTAACGACCTGGGTGAAACGGTTGACATCCATCCCCTGCGTAAAAAAGAGGTGGCTGAGCGTATCGGCTTGTGTTTTGATAAGCTCTTATATAATAATAAGGTGAAGCTGTCGCCCGAGGTGGTATCTACCCAGGTGAGTGATGCAGCTATCCAGCTCACACTCGACCAGCCTATACAGGAAGGCGGCCTCTATACATTCGAGGTTTGCAACAATGGTAACAATACATACCAGAATGTGCCTGCTGTCGGCAAGGGTAATGTGATTACCCTTCTCGTACCTCAAGCTTCGCAAGCATCAGCCTTGAAAATCCGCTATGCCTGGAAGGACGATCCCAAGCAGGCCAACGTTCGCTCGTTGAGCGGACTGCCCATGAGTTCATTCGAATTATCAATTAATAACTAATAAATAATATGAGTACATCTAACGAAACCAAAGGCTTCTATAAGCTTTCGTGGCTCCAGCGCATCGGCTATGGATCGGGCGACCTGGCGCAGAATCTTATTTTCCAGACAGTAGCATGTTACCTCATGCTTTATCTGACTACAGTACTGAAGATTAATCCGGCATTTGTAAGCGGACTGATTCTTTCTGTCCGACTCATCGACTGCTTCTGGAGTCCTGTAGTGGGTCGTTATATCGACAACCGTAACCCCAAGTTGGGTAAGTATCGTGCCTATCTGCTGTATGGTGGTATCCCCTTGACGGTTGCTGCCTGCCTGCTTATGCTGCCACAGGCCGCTACCTGGTCGCCCAGCGTGAAGCTGATTTATGCCACCGTTAGCTATACCGTGCTTAGCATGATCTACTCGGTAGTAAATATTCCTTATGGCTCTATCATGGCCAGTATGACTCGCGATAACGACGAGGTGCTGAAGCTTACATCTACCCGTATGGTATGTGCCAACATCGGTCAGATTGTGGTTCAGGCTGGTTTCCCCATCGGTTTGGCTATGGTAGCTCATACCATGATTGACTGGAACCAGGCTCTGTTCATGGCCATTGGTACCATTCCTGCCTTCGTTATCCTGCCCTCGCTGCCTATGCTGAAGAGCTGGTTGGGTAAGAAGGGTCTGTATTACCTGCTGCTCACCATTGGTTTTGTAGGTTTTGTCATCCTGTTCACCATTGGTAAGTTCTTCGATGTGGCCGAGCTCAATACATTGGTACAGACTGCTAAGGTGATGACAGGTGTTGGTTTGCTGGTTGGTTCGCTCATGTGGGCCCTTGTGCCTGAGGTAATTACCGAGGCCGAGTATCGTACAGGCAACCGTCCTGCTGCTACCGTTAACGCTCTGGCTGGTGTAGCCTTCAAGGCTGGTTTCTCAATTGCTGGTTGGATTACCCCACTGGTAATGGGTATGATTGGTTTCGACCTGGCCAGCGAGGAGTCGGCTCTGCCCGTTGATCCTACTGCTTGGTTTACTGTTACCTGCGTATTTGCTATTGTAGGTTTTGTACTGCTGCTTTACTGCTTCACAGGTTGTAAGGAGCGCATTGCCACTACACCCGAAAAGCCTGTTACCTATGGCGAGATGTTTGCCGAGTTCAAGGCCAACAAGTGCCTGCAGCTGGTACTCAGCATCTTTGTAACGGTGTTCCTGGCTTCGTTCATCAGCGCACCTGTAAACGCTTATTATACCCATCTGGCCGAGTATTCGGTAACAGCCCAGAATGCTATTCTGGTGTTCACCTGTATCATTCCTGCCGTTCTGTTGATTATCGTTGGAGGTCTTATCTACAAGTATCCTCTTACCGATGAGCGTCTGGACGAGATTAACAAGGAAATCGAGGCTCGTGGATAAAAGAGCGATATTTATAAATTTTTGATTGAATAACTTGCAAGTTTCAAACTTTTTCCGTATCTTTGCCCACAATAAATGATTATTGGGCAGAAGAATGAGCCACAGAACTATTAAACTACTGGCTTGTTTCTCACTGGTGGTGATGCTGGTGGTTGCATGCGGCGAACGGAAAGAAACAGGACTTGAAAAAAATACAGCCGACGGATTAGTCCTTGATGCGTATAAGCATAAGGACTATCCGTTGTTGTTGTCTTTAGCCGATAGCCTTGGTAAGATTGGTGCTATTTCCGAAGTTCAGTCGCACTATTGGAGTGGCTATGCCAGCGACCGCATGGGTAAGAAGCGCACAGCCGAGTATTACTGGAAGAAGGCCGAGAGCGAAGTAGAAAACTTTAATAATTCCGAGCAGGTAGATTATTACGCCAAGGCGGCCAGTCATCTGGCTAACCTGCTGAATCTGAAGGGCGACTACGACGGCTCGCTGAAAGAGGCCATCAATGCAGCCGAAAAACTCGAGGTGTTAGGTTGCGATACCACCACCGATTATGTAAACCTGCTGGTGTTTATCGGTTGCGGACAGGCCCGTTTGCCTGGCATGGAAGAAACTACTAAGAAATCGTTCGAACGCGCTTATAACAAGCATCTTGAGCGCATCAGCGCATCACCTACCGAATCTACTTACAAAGGTGCCATTGCAGGCATTGTAAATATGGCTTACTCGTGTAATGCCACCCATCAGTATCAGCAGGCCCTGTATTGGTGCGACCGCTATGAAGAGCTGGTACACAAATACGAGAGGCTATATTCTGCCGACGAGGACTATATCGACAAGCAGCTTGCCCGTTGTAGTATCTATCGTGCCACAGCGCTTGTATCGTTAGGGCAATCGCAGGAGTCGTATCTGGCTTATCTCGACTTCAGAAACACCAAGTTCAGTAAGAGTCCTGAGGGTATCTACGATGCTGGCGAGTACCTGATTGAGGCCAAACAATGGAAAGAAGCAGCCGTTTGTTTCCAGCGACTCGATGAGTTGGTAAACAAATATCGCATGGAGTTCTCGATCGAGAATCTCGAAACCTATTATCTGAAGAAGTACGAGGCCAACCTCAAGGCAGGTCGCAAGGACTCGGTTTATGCTATCAGTACCTTTATCTGCGACTCGCTGAGTGTAGCTATCGATCGTGCAAGAGCCGACAATGCAGCCGAACTGGCCACTATCTACAATACTGAGCAGAACGAAACCCGACTGGCCGAGAACAAGGCCAAGCTGATGCGCGAGCGTCAGATAGCCGCTGTTGTTACTATTATTCTGATTATCGGCTTCTTTATTGTTTATGCCCTTTACAAGCAAAAGGCTGCTGCCAAGTTGCACAAGGCGCATAACGAACTGAAGGCGGCTTACGACCAGCTCGAGGAAACCACATCGGCCAAGGAGCGTATCGAGAGTGAGTTGCGTATTGCCCGCCACATTCAGGAGTCGATGGTACCCAACGAGTTCCCACAGCGCTCCGATTTCAATCTCTATGCCTCGATGACAGCCGCCAAGGAGGTAGGAGGCGATTTGTACGACTATCTGATTATTGGCGATAACCTGTGCTTCTGCGTAGGCGACGTATCAGGTAAGGGAGTGCCCGCAGCGCTCTTCATGGCTCAGGTTATCAGGTTGTTCCGTGCTATGGTTAAGCGTAACTACACGCCGGCCAAGTTGGCTACCGAGCTGAATGCCGAACTGAGCGAGCATAACGACGACGGCATGTTTATTACCATGTTTATCGGTGTGGTGAACCTGCGTACCGGCAAGCTCGATTTCTGTAATGCAGGTCATAATCCCCCCATACTGGGCAATGGCAACGAGAGCAGATTCCTGAAGATGGAACCCAATGCGCCTATCGGTCTTTGGGAAGGACTGAAATACGAGGGCGAGGTGATAGATGATATCCGTGGCCACCTGTTCTTTGTATATACCGATGGTTTGAACGAGGCCGAGAACACGAAACTTGAGCAGTTTGGCGACGAACAGGTGCTTAACGTAGTTAAAAGTGCCAGCCAGCTGAATCCACGAGATATGGTAGATACCATGAAGAACGAGGTGAACCGTCATCGCAACGGCGCCGATCCTAACGACGATCTCACCATGCTCTGTCTGCATGTAGTATAGACTTTTTAAAAAGAGAATATTTGATATGATTAAGTGTAAACATCTTTGTATGATGCTGTTGCTGGCATTATGCACTCTCACAGCTCAGGCTCAGGAAGCCGAGCTTATTCGTAATGGCGATTTTGAATTAACCCCCAGGGTTGAAAAAGGCGCTAATGCCACCACCGCTTGGGATAGCCGCAAGCCCTTAGTAGTGGTTTATGTTGATCCTGTTAGTACCGATAATCCTTGCTATGCCGTCATCTGCTGCGACACCATCTATAACCAGGGTTTTGATGGTATCCCTGTAGTCGAGGGCACTAAGTACGATTTCTCAGTATGCCTGCGCAATCTGCCTGCCTTGAAGGAAGAAGACCGTGTGGAAGGCTGCAAACTGCTGATTATCCAGCTGGTTGATGAGCAGCGCCAGCCCCTGGCCGAGGCTACCATCCGTGCCATAGGCAACCAGTGGCAGCAGTACCACGCTGTGTTTACGGCTCATGGTAGCTGTGCCAAGGCCCAGTTGGCTATTGTGGGCGTTGGTTGCCAAAAGATAGCTATCGATAAGGTAAGTATGAAAAAACACCAGTAGAGTATGTTACATATCCGTTGCAAGAATAACAACATCACCAAGAGTTTCCCTGAAGGCACATCGTTGGCCGACGTTTATCAGGCGTTTGCCAGCGAACTTAATTTTAAGTATCCAGTAGTATCGGCCAAGGTCAACAACGCCTCGCAAGGCCTGAAGTTCCGTTTGTATCAGAATCGCGACGTAGAATTCCTTGATGCCCGTAGTGGTTCAGGTCGTCGTGTTTATACCCGTTCGCTGTGCTTTGTGCTCTACAAGGCCACCAGCGATGTGTTCCCTGGTAGCAAGCTTTACATGGAGCACCCCATCTCAAACGGCTACTACTGCAACTTTAAAAAGAAAAACAACGAGCCCCTGACGGATGAGGATGTGCAGAAAATCTGCCAGCGCATGAAAGAGATTGTTGATCTCGACCTGCCCTTCCGCCGTACCGAGGCCACTACCGACGAGGCTGTACGTGTGTTCAGCGAGCGTGGTTTTGCCGATAAGGTAAAGCTGATTGAAACCAGCGGTCAGATATATACCGATTATTATATGCTGGGCGATACCGTAGATTATTACTATGGTCCGCTGGTGCCATCGGCAGGCTTCCTCAAGGTGTGGGGCCTGGAGCGCTATCACGACGGCCTGTTGCTGCGTGTGCCCGATAAGAACGATCCTACCAAGCTGGCCGAGAAGGTTGACATGCCTCGCACGTTCGAGGTGTTTGCCGAAAAGGTGCGTTGGGATATCATCATGCGCCTGTCGAATGCCGGCGATGTCAACAAGGCCATCCTGCGTGGCTATGGCTCCGAGCTGATTCAGGTGAGCGAGGCTCTGCAAGAAAAAAAGATTGTAAAAATCGCCGAGGAGATCGATCAGCGTTTCCGCGACCCAGAGAATCCCATCCGTATAGTCCTCATTACAGGACCGTCGAGCTCGGGTAAATCCACCTTCTGTAAGCGTCTTTCTGTGCAGCTGCTGGCTTGTGGTTTGCGTCCCTATTCGTTCTCAACCGACGATTATTTTGTGAACCGTGTCGATACCCCCAAGCTGCCTAACGGTCAGTACGACTTTGATAATATCGAGACCGTAGATTACAAGCTGCTGGGCGAGCACTTGGAACGCCTGATGAAGGGCGAGGTAGTAGAGGTGCCCCAGTATAACTTTGTTACTGGCAAGCGCGAGTGGAATGGCAAGAAGTTTAAGTTGAGCAACGATAGCGTGCTGATTATCGAGGGTATCCACGCCCTGAATCCCCTGCTCACCAAGCAGATTCCCGATTCGGCCAAGTATAAGATCTATATCTCGGCCCTTACCAGCATCTCGCTCGACGATCATAACTGGATTCCCACCCAGGACAACCGTCTGCTGCGCCGCATCATTCGCGACTACAACAAAGGTGCCTTCTCGGCTCGTGAGACTATCAGTCAGTGGCACAGCGTGTGCGAGGCCGAGGATCAGTGGATTGTACCTTTCCAGGAAACAGCCGATGTGATGTTCAACTCGGCCCTCAACATCGAGTTTGCCGTGTTGCGCACCCATGCCGAGGTTATCCTCGCGTCAGTTCCCAAAAACTGCCCGGAGTATGCCGAAGCCCATCGCCTGTTAAAGTTCTTGCATTACTTTATCCCCATCAGCGATAAGGAGATTCCCCCCACCAGCATCATGCGTGAGTTCGTTGGTGGCAGCAGCTTCAAATACCGCGGATAAAAAACAAACAACAAAACAAAGGCTTGCTCAATAATCCAGAGCAAGCCTTTTTTGATATTCCCATTAGTGGAACGCGATGTTCCCAGCCTGGGAATGAAACGTTCCCAGGTTGGGGACAAAACATTCCCAAGTTGGGTAATCGGCTTGCCGCTTCGCTTGTCGAAGAAAATATTATGCGCTTTTGATGGCGATGTGTACAACCTTAGTTTGCACTTTTTGCTACGTTTTTGCTGAAAATCCCTCCATCTCTCAACAAATCTTTCAAAACCCGCATAAACACTAGTGTTTTGAGAGATGAGAGATTCTCATAATCCCTCCCTGATCTCTCCCTCATCCCTCCCTCCATCTCTCAACATCATCCAAATTTTAACATTTTAAGAAAAAATGAAAATAATTGGGGAAACACTTGCAAATCGTGATTTTTTTTTGTATATTTGCACCATGAAACGCACGCTGTGGAAAGCGCGCCAAAAACCGGACCTAAGGAGAAAGACTAAAGGAAGAGGTTAAACATTAAAATTTTTTTCATATGTCAGAAAACTGTATTACTACCAGTGAGGCAAATAACGCTTCACAGGAGGCAACGCTCGCCATCGAGCTGTTCCTCAACGAGAATTACGTGTTCCGCCGAAACACCCTAAACGGCAAGGTGGAATATGCTGTGCTGCCTAAAGCAAATGTGTTCCGACCTCTAACCAAGGAGGCCCTGAACAGTATCGTGATTCGTGCCAAGCGCGAACAGATACTGGAAAAGGGCAGTCCTAAGACAGAGATAACGGAATATGTGGAATCTGAGGAGGTGTCTGAGTATAATCCTGCGCAGGCATTCCTGACTACTCTACCCAAATGGGATGGACAGAACCATATCGCCAGGATTTTTGGTCGCATACCTGGCATCAGTTCTGAGCAGCTAAACTATCTCACCATCTGGCTCCGCTCTGCCGTAGCCCACTGGCTGCAGATGGATATGCTGCATGGCAACGAGTGTGTACCTACGTTTATAGGCGCTCAGGGTTGTGGTAAGACCACCTTTGTGCGTCGACTGCTGCCCCTTGAACTGCGTGAGTATTATCTCGATCACCTGAACCTGAGTAATAAGTTCGATAAGGAGATGGCGCTTACCAACAATCTCATTGTGAATCTGGATGAGCTCGAGGCCATTGGCGTTAAACAGCAGTCAAAGCTTAAGCAGACGCTGTCGGTAAGTAAGGTGAATGGTCGTCCCATCTTTGGTCGTACCCAGCAGGATCGCCCTCGATTCGCATCGTTTGTGGCAACCACCAACAATCCTCACCCTCTGACCGACCCTACAGGCAGTCGCCGATACATCTGTATCCAGATTCCCGACGGGCACCTGATTAATAATGAGGGCGACATCGACTATCTGCAGCTATATGCTCAGGTGGTTTATGAGCTACAGGAGCTAAAGGCTCCCTACTGGTTCAGTAACGATGAGGTGGCCCGCATACAGCAGTTGAATCAGGACTTTATGGAACAGAAGGACCTGGGTGAGATGTTTGTGGCCTGTTTCCGCCATCCTGAAGAAGATGAGGTACCTAAGGCGATGAATTGCGACCAGATGATAGTTGTGATGCAGAAGAGCTATCCTTCGCTCACCAATACCATCGGCAATAAGGTGCGTCTGGGTAAAACCATCAAGGCGCTGGGTTTCAAGCATAGGGAGCGTGCTCATATCTCGTACTACGATGTGATGCCTATCAAGGTGGCATAGACATGTAGGGAGAGATGACATGAGAGATTAGGGAGAGATGAGGGAGGGATAAAAACCATCTCTCATCGCCCGAATCACCAGTGTTTATGCGGGTTTTGAGAGATTTGTTGAGAGATGAGAGATTTTTTGATTAATAACTAAAAAAAATATGAATATGGAAGAGAAAGAACTAAAAGCAGAAAACATCCCTGGGAGCTATGCCCTGTGTTTTAATGGCGAGTGTGGTAAAAAAGATACGTGCATGCACTATCAGGCCATGCTACTGAAGCGAGGCGAACGTGGTTGTGGCATGGCCATATATCCTACAGCCTGGCAGGATGGCGAGTGCTGCTACTATCGTGAGAAGAAACTGGTACGGAAGGCCTGGGGATTCAGTCAGCTGTACAAGAACGTGGACAAGTATCATAAGGCCGAGGCGCGCCAGAGTGTAAGCTCATTCTTTGGCCGTGGCAACGGACCATATTATCGTGCCCATCATGGCGAGCTACTGCTCACACCCGAGCAGCAGGAGGGCATTATGAACGTCATCGCCCAGTTCGGTCCTACCGACGATATTAAATTCGATCAGTACAAAACCGATTGGGATTTTGATTAGTAAAAAAAGGCTTGCTCAATATTCCAGAGCAAGCCTTTTGATTTTTATGTTTAGCTGATGTTACAGCTGGTACTGCAGCATAACCATTGAGTAGGGGGCCAGGTCGAGGGTGAACTTCTTCTGGGCCTTGATCTGCTCTTTCTTAGGAGCGATGGGCTGGGCGTCGAAGTTGTTCTCATCGTTAGGCTGACCTGCGAGGGTGGTCTTGGTGGCCAGCTTCTTGATGCCAAAGCGGCTCAGGTTGATGTTGGCCTTCTTGGCATCGGCACTGGCGTTAACCAGTTTCACGAACAGCTGGCGGGTCTTGGTGTTGAGAATCACGCTCTGACCGTAGTGCACACCCTCCATAGGCTGGATGGCATCGGCAGCATCGCCCTCAAACTTCACGCAGTCGCCATAGTAGTAGTTACCGCTCGACTGTCCGAACAGTTGCTGAACATAGTAGCTGCAGGTGAGGAATGGGCGCTCGTTGTCGTAGTAGATGAGGTCGGGATTCCACTGGGTGCCGTTCTTGCGGGCAAACAGGGGAGCGTAAGATGTCATGGCTACTACGTCACCATTGCGCTCTACGTGCAACAGATACAGACCTTCGGCCAGGGCGTCGATGAGTTTCTTGTCCTTAGCGGCATACTCGCCCAGATAGACCTTGGTCTTGCGGTCGCGGGGATAGCTGTCGTACTGGCGCTTGTTCAGGAAGTAGGTGTTGGGCTCGTAGTAGTGCTCGTCGAGGATAGGCATATTGAGTTCCTCGGCCAGCTTCCAACCGTTCTGGTAGTCGCCGTTATCGGCATGCGAGCCAGGACCGGCTGTGCCCACAATCACAATCTCAGGATGAGCCTTGGTAACACGCTCGTAGATGTATTTGAAGCGCTCGCAGAACTCGGGCGAGATGCGCTCCTCGTTACCAATACCAAGGTATTTGAGGTTGAAGGGGTTGGGATGACCTGCCTCGGCACGCATCTTGGCCCATTTGTTGGTGGCGGGATCACCATTGGCCCATTCGATCAGGTCGATGCACTCGTCAACCCACTCGTCCATCTCGCTCATGGGGACTACATCTTGAGCTTGGCCTTTCATGCCCCAACCACCGTTGGCACCCTGACAGCTTACACCAGCAGGCAGGATGGGCAGAGGCTCCATACCCAGATCCTCGCAGAACTGGAAGTACTCGAAATAGCCGAGACCTACACTCTGGTGATAACCCCAGGTGTTCTTGAGTTGGCGGCGTGTTTCCTTAGGTCCGATAGTGGTCTTCCAGCGATAGGTGTTCCAGAATCCGTCGCCACCACCGTGAACTACGCATCCGCCAGGGAAGCGCATGAACTTAGGATGCAGGTCGGCCAGTGCCTGAGCCAGATCCTTACGCAGGCCGTGGCCCTTATATGTATCTTCGGGCATAAGTGATACCACATCGATATCCATATCACCCTTGGTAAGTACCAGAATCTGCAGGGCAGCCTGCTTGCAGTCGGCATTAGGTGTGAGCACAGCCTCGAACTTCTTCCAATCGCCGTTGCTTACGTCGAAGGTTGTTTCGGCCAGCAGTTTGGGATCCTTTGGTGGCCAGCCCTTTACTGGCTCAATCAGTACCACACGTACCTGCTTGGCATCGCCTTTTACATTGCGCATAAAGGCCGAGAAATCGTACTTCTCGCCAGCCTTAACTGAGATGCCGTCGAAACCGTCGTTCTGGATACCGAAGCCAGTCCAACCTGTGTAATCGTAATACTGGTTGGCGCGCTCGCAGTGCAGGCGCATATAGGTGGCATTGTTGGCATGAACGGGGTTGTCCATGCGGGGCTGGATATAGCCGGTGGAGTGACCAGGACGGGTGATGCGCCAGGCGGTGCCGGGGCCCCATCCGTCGCGCTCAACGGGCGAGAACTCGAAGGCGCCGTTCTGAATAAGCTCGGCATAGAGTCCGCCATCGGCAGAGTTGTTAATGTCTTCAAAGAAGATACCAATGAGCTCGTTGCTGATGGCTTTGCCGCCAGCAGGGGCTTTCACTGGTTTCTGGGCGTTAAGACCCATGGTGGCTGCTGCAAGGGCAGCACAGAGAATTGAACGTTTGTACATAGTTGATAATATTATTGATTGTTACTAATTAGTCTCACTTCGTAAATCTCGCCAACTTGCTTGTGGGGCTTGGCTACGAATTTGATGCGCACCTGCTTCTTGCCCTTGAGCAACTGGGCGGGGATGGGATACTCCTCGAACTTGAACTGTGAGGTGCGATACTTGCCGACGAGATTAACGGTGGTTACCAGCGTGTCATCTACAAAGATATCGAACTCGGGATTCTTCCAATCGCCTACACCCCAGTATTTCAGGCGCAGACTCAGGTCGGTCTTGCCGCCTGTCTGCATCAGGTAGCTGAAATAGTGACCATCGCGGGCATCGCGGAAGAACACGTCGTTGGTATTGCCCATGGTCGATTGGTCAGTCTCCATAAAGTGGTCGCTCTCAGGCTGTTGCTCGCCTGGCTGCACCTTGTCGGTGGTGCGGGCCTCGAGTGCCTGGCGCTCCTGCTCCTGCTTGGTCAGGTTGGCCAGATAGTCCTTGTAGCTATCCTCGCTCAGGGCCAGCCAGTACATCATGTAACGGGCATCGTGCAGCTCGAAGAAAGGCATCAGCTCGCCCTCAATCTTATTTACCATCTTGGTGCTGAGGTTGAAGTGCAGGGGCTTGCCTGCTATGGGTTGCAGCTGGTTGGCGATGCTCTCCACATCCTTATTAACCAGGATAGGGGCCTGGTCGATAGGCAGTTTTTTGCCTGTGGCCAACTGGCCGAATCGGCTGTCGTCGGCTATCAGGTGTGCCAAATCCTCAGTACCCGTCTTCATAGCCAGCATGATAGGGCCGTGCATCAGGGCAATATACTGTGGCAGGTTGGGCAGATACTTCACGCTGTTGTACATGGGGAACAGGATATCAATCACATCGCCCTTTTTCCACTGGCGATTGATGGCTACATAGCTTGATGGACCAGTGACGATGCTCACAGGCTTGCCATTCACCTTAACGCTGAACTGGCCTGGCTTTACCCAGCCGGGGTAGCGCACCATGATGGGTGTTGGCTGTTTGGTGTTGGATGATTGCGTGATGGTGATACGGCTGCTCTCGCTATAAGGGAAACTGGTTTCCTGGCGCAGGGTGATGCCTTTGGCTTTCCAGTTAAGCTCTGAGGCCACAAACAGGTTCACAAACAGGGCATCGCCGCTGTGAGTGTAGATAAACTGGTTGTACTTGCCATGATTCTCCATGCCTGTGCCCACGCAGCACCACATGGCTTCGTTGGGAGCCGAATAGTTGCGGTAGTGGCGCGGACGGGCTGAAGTGAAATATACGTAGCCGCCATGCTCAGGGTGCTGGGTTGAGAGTATATGATTGAAGGTAGCCAGCTCGAAGAAGTCGGCATAGCGGGCTTCGGGGTTGCGACGATGCAGATCCTCGGTGAGCTTCAGCATATTGTTGGTGTTACAGCTCTCAGGACCGTCGATATCCTGCACAAAGTCCTGACAAGCCTCGCGACTGGGGAAGTGCTCACGACGACTGTTGCCGCCAAAGGCCAGTGTGCGCTCGCCTGTTACGATGTCCCAGAAGTAGGCGCCTGCAGTGTGGTAAGCCTCGTCGCCACTCAGCTCGGCTATACGCTCAAAACCTATCACCTTGGGCACCTGGGTGTTGGCATGCATGTTGTCGAGCACGTCGCGGCGCTGCATCAGCGGGTTCAGCAGGCGGCGATGCGAGAATCGACGGGCCACATCCAGATATTTCTGCTCGCCAGTGATGGCGTAGGCATCGGCCAGCACCTCGTTCATGCCACCATGCTCGGTATCCAGCGCGCGCTCCATCTGAGCATCGGTGAGATTGGCTGTCAGGTCGATGGCCCAGTCGCAGAAGTCCAGAAAGAGCTTCTTGGCCTGCTCGTTGCCACAGTAAACCCACGCGTCGCGAAGGCCGGCATACATCTTGTGTATATTATAGAAAGGAACCCACGCGCCAAAGTAGGGGCCGAAGTATCCTTTCTTAAAGTTGCTCCAGATACGGTCGCTGCCGGGCACACCGCCCACATAGCCACGGCCCCAGTCGGGGTGGTTCTTGGCATTGGCATCGGCACAGGCCTGCAGCTCGCTAATCCAGTATTCCATGCGCTCGCGGCACTCTTGGCTGCCAGTAGCAGCATTGATGGCCATCGCAGTCAGATAGTGGCCGCCCACGTGTCCGTCCAATCCGTCCCAATTAGGGTACGACTGGCCTTTCGGTGTTAGTCCGGCCTCTTTCAGATAAGGTGCCAGCAGGCGGTCGTTGTCGTACTTCAGCAGCGTCTCGATGTTCAAGTCGCGCGCATGCTTCAGCGGACCGTTTAGCAGGGTTACATCCCCTAAGGGAAACTCGTTGGCATACAGCCTGTCTTGGGCTTGACTACTGCCAGCTGCCAATGTCAGCAGCACAGTTAGTAGCAGGCCTCGTGAATGGTTGTTAAATAGGTACATCATTTGTTATAGTTGTTATTGATTGTTCTTGATGATTTGGTGCACATCGTCGATGCTATGGGTAAAGGGGCCTGTGTGTTCCAGCTTCAGCGTGCACATGGCGGCTGCAAACTGACCGCTTTCTATATAGCTCATCCCCCTGGCACGGGCATACAGATAGCCAGCGCTGTAGGTGTCGCCACAGCCTGTGGCATCAACTAACTTGGTTGGTGGGTAGGCAGGTGTTTCGTAGAACTTGCCCTCGGCATAGATCACCGATCCGCCACCACCTAAGGTGATAATCACCTCGCGTACACCCCAGTCGTTAATCTGCTGGGCGGCCTCGTAAGGGTCGGTCATGTTCGTCAGCGTCTGGCACTCCCACTCGTTTACCTTCAGGATAGCTGTGTGCTTCAGCAGTCGCAGCTTATCGGTCCACTCGCAGGCGCGCACCTCCTCGCCAACCACCTCGCGCAGATAGCCCTGCACATCGATGCTCACATCGCCCTTGGTGGCCAGATATTCTACTATTTCGGGTGCAAAGTCGTCGGCCAGCAGCGTGCCTAAATGGAACACACGGGCCTGCTCGTCGTTCAGTTCGTTAAGTGTGAATGGAGCCGACTTGGCCAGTACTCGCTGTGTGCGGTTGTCCATGTTGGCACCATACTTATTCTCGAAAAACACGTTGGTATCGCTCTCAAAGGCCGTTACCCGCACGCCAGCCTGGCGCAGTTTCTCAACTTCGGGCATCACCTCACGACTTACCGAGGTGATAAGGTGGAAATTAACGTCATGGGGCAAAGCCTGGATGGCCCATGCCATATAATAGGCCGAACCGCCTGCACAGTGCGTAGTTACGGGCGGAACCTGAGTGATGATCCTGTCACGAGTGATATGTCCAATACAGCAAATATCTGTCATTTTGTCGACTTTTGATTGAATATTATCTTTATTTCGGTTGCAAAGATAACATTTTTTTCTAAATATTTTGTTTTATTCGAGAAATATACTATCTTTGCAACGAATTATTCGTTACTACTAAGATAATTAATGGCGAAAAAAACATTATTGCAGTTAATTCTGCTTTGGATGATAGTGATGTCGGCAGCGGCACAATCGGTTTACGATGTGACGGCAGCTGGCGCTATTGGTAACGGTATCGTAGATGATGCCCAGGCCATTCAGCGTGCTATAGACCGTTGTTCGGCTGAGGGTGGCGGCCGTGTGCTGTTACCTCGTAATCATACCTTCATGGCTGGTCCTATTCAGCTTAAGAGCAATGTTGAGCTTTATCTGGAAGCTACTGCCACCCTGAAGGCAAACCCCAATGAAAGTATTTACCACCTGAGCGCCTTTGGTGAGAATCGAGGTGAAGGTATGCTGTGGCTCTGGGCTGAGCATGCTGAGAACATCAGCGTCTGTGGTAAGGGCACCATTCATGGTAATGGTATCGCCTTTATGGGTGCTGAGCTGAGCGACAGCTACGAGCTGAAACCATTGAAGGATCAGACTTTCGACCCACGTCCACATGTACTCACACTTACCGATGTGAAGAATCTTACCATTCGCGATGTAACCATCATGGAAGGCGCCTACTGGACGGTGCACCTGATTGGTTGCGATGAGGCTGTGATTGATGGTATCAATCTGCTGAATAATCTAAAGATCCGTAATGGCGATGGTATCGATATCGATCACTCTAAGCATGTACGTATCGCCAACTGCCATATTACCAGTGGCGATGACTGCATTTGTTTGAAGAACCGTCGTGAGTTCGAGCAGTATGGCTCGTGCCACGATATTACTGTTACCAACTGTGTGATGTCGAGCCGCTCGTGCGCCATCAAGATTGGTAGCGAGAATATGGACTCTATCTATAACGTGGTGTTTGATAACTGCATTATCACAGGTTCGAACCGTGGTTTGGGCATCCAGAATCGCGACGAGGGAACCGTTACCGATGTGGTATTCTCGAACATCCAGTTGGATTGCCGCCTGTGGAGCGATGTGTGGTGGGGTAAGGCCGAGCCTATCTATGTTACCAGCTATCCACGTGCCAACGGTAATCATAAGGATGCCAACTGGCGATTCCCCAAGGGGCAGATTGAGGGCCGTTGCGGCGAGGTGAGTCGTATCTACTTTAACAACATTACCAGCACCAGCGAGAATGGCTGCTTTGTAGGTGGCGACGTGCCTGGCAAGGTAAAGGATATCTATTTTAGTAATGTACGCGTACGACTTCAGGGCGAAGGTTCGCGTAGTATGGATAAGAGGCCTTGCAAAGGCGAGGGCTTTATCAAGGCCGACCTGAAAGCTATGAAGGCCATGCAGGTGCCCCTGATAACTGAAAATGCTACTGTAGAGATCAAATAAAAACTTTTAATAAACTCTTTTTATACTAACTTTTAATTAATGATTATGCAAAAGATCCTAAATCTCAAGCAAGGAACTCAGAAGGCCATGTTCTTCGTGTTCTTTCTGTTGTGCAGTACAGTGATGCTGGCACAGAACAAGGTGTCGGGAACTGTACTGGACGCAACCGGTGAGCCTCTCATTGGCGTAAGCGTTCTGGAAACGGGCACCAACAATGGTGTAGTGACCGATTTCAATGGTGACTTTACGCTGACTGTAAAGCAGGGTGCCAAGCTCACATTCTCTTACGTAGGCTACACCTCAAAGACCCTGGCTGCCGCCAACGGCATGAAGGTAACTCTCGAAGAGGACAACAAGGTACTGAACGAGGTTGTTGTAGTAGGTTATGGTACCATGCGCCGTAAGGATGTTACCTCATCTATCACAACTGTTAAGGCCGAAGACCTGAACCGTGGTGTATTCACCGACCCCGCTTCTATGCTGCAGGGAAAGGTGGCTGGTTTGGTTGTTACCTCTAATGGCGACCCCAACGGTGGTGCTTCTATCACTCTGCGTGGTGCTTCTTCACTGCGTAGCGGTGCTATGTCTCCTTACTATGTAATCGATGGTATCCCTGGAGTAGATATCTCAATGGTAGCTCCCGATGATATCGAGAGTATCGACGTGCTCCGCGATGCTACAGCAACCGCCATCTACGGCTCGAAGGCTGCTAACGGTGTGATCATTATCACTACTAAGAGCGGTGGCAAAAGCGATCGCACCAATGTAAGCTATAACGGTTATGTGGCTTTCGACAATGTTCTCAAAACTCTCGACATGGCTTCTGCAAATGATATCCGCAACTATGTAAAGAAGAACAACATCAACTACATGTACGATGGCAATGGCAATACAGATTGGCAGGATGAAGTGCTCCGTACAGGTGTCAGCCACAACCATAACGTAGGTATCAATGGTGGTAATGGCAAGACCAAATACATGGCTTCTATCAACTATGCAAACCGTCAGGGCGTTATTGTTGGTTCTGAGAACCAGCGCGCAAACCTCCGTTCACTCCTTTCTACAAAGATTCTCAAAGATCGTCTTGACCTTTCTATAAGTGTCAACGGTATGACAGGTAAGTATGTTGGTGTTCCAATGGGTGACGAAGGTCGTTCTGTTCTTGACGCTATGAACTACTTCAACCCAACACTCTCTACAAGAGATGCTGATGGTAACTGGACAAAGGGTGATGGTTCAAGCAACTATAACCCACTCTCACTCATCAACGAGAACAAGTCGCAGACTGAGTGGAAGCGTTTGCAGTTCATCGCTAAGGCTACAGCAAACATTTGTGAGGGCTTCACATGGAATGTAAACTACTCTTATAATACACACCAGCGTACATATAGTGCTTACGACTCACATAATTCTCAGGTCATTGAGAAGTATGGTTCTACAAGCCCTGATTTCAATGGTGTAGCACATCGTAGCACATATTTCGGTCACGAAACAACATTCGAAACATACGGCAACTTCGATAAGACTTTCAATGATGTTCACAAACTTAGTGCCATGATTGGTTACTCATGGGAGGAGAAGGTAAACAATGACGGTTTCGGCCTTCGCGTTAACAACTTCTTCGATGATACAATCGGTTGGAACAACCTCACTTATGCAGGTGAAATGAAGAATGGTATGAAGTGGGTTGAGTCTGGTACTATCGAGACTATTCGCAACATTTCATTCTATGGTCGTGTAGCTTATTCTTACAATAGTAAGTATATGGCTCAGGCAACTATTCGTCGTGACGGTTCCTCAGTATTCGGTGATGGCCATCGATGGGGTACATTCCCATCAATCTCTTTGGCATGGAACATCACAGAGGAAGAATTCATGAAGAATCAGAAAATCTTCTCTAACTTGAAGCTTCGTGCAGGTTATGGTGTATCTGGTAACGCTATGGGCTTCGGTGCTTATACAGCTGTTCCTACATACGGTTCAACAGGCGATGTTAAGGATGGTTATGTAATGCTTAGCGCTACAAAGCTGGCCAACCCTGATCTGAAGTGGGAGTCAACAGGTATGCTGAACATCGGTCTTGACTACGCAATTCTCAAGGGTCGTATCAACGGATCTATCGAGTTCTACCACAAGAAGACAAAGGATCTTATCTGGGATTATCCAGTATCTTCATACATCTACCCATTCAACTCAATTGCTGCTAACGTAGGTGAAATCACAAACAAGGGTATTG
The DNA here is from genome assembly GCF_900102205.1 of Prevotella sp. khp1. NCBI lineage: Bacteria > Pseudomonadati > Bacteroidota > Bacteroidia > Bacteroidales > Prevotellaceae > Prevotella > Prevotella sp. khp1. The sequence continues at coordinate 277,337 of NZ_FNJZ01000002.1, read as the reverse complement.
AGTTCACTATCAATGCTGTTCCTGTTCAGACCAAGAACTTTACTTGGACTACAACTCTCAACCTCTCACACAACAAGAATGTTGTAGATAAGCTCTCTAACGATATGTATAAGACTTCTACATTCGCACAGGGCGATCCAATGGTTGCTGGTGTTTCTGCTAACGGTTGGACACAGCGTGTTATGGAAGGTGAGCCTCTTGGAACATTCTACACATACGAATGGGCAGGCTATAACGAAAAAGGAATCTCTGTATACTACACACGCGACGAGAATGGCAACCGCGATGGTGGCACAACAACTGACCCGGATTATAAGGATCGTACTATCACAGGTTGTGCACAGCCTAAGTTGAACCTCGGTTGGAACAACACCGTGAACTATAAGAACTGGGACTTCTCTTGTTTCTTCACAGGTGTATTCGGACATAAGGTTTACAATGGTCTCCGTGCTCACTATACAGCGCCTGACTTCTTCGCTGGTGGCAAGAACGTCATGACGGAATTCGTTAATGAGCGTTCTCCTAAAGATACAGGTTCTAACATCCCATCTGACAAGTTCATCGAGAAGGGTGACTATATCCGTCTCCAGAGCCTTACTGTAGGTTATACATTCAACAACTTCGGTGGTTGGATTAAGAGCCTCCAACTCTATGCTACAATGAACAACGTATTCACCATCACAAGCTACAAGGGTCTTGACCCAGAGGTTAACCTCGGTGGTATTGATCCGGGTGTTGACTATCGTTGGTCAAATTACCCACATACTCGTACTACTATGGTCGGTGCTAAGATTAACTTCTAAAATATTAAGCGAATATGAATATGAAAACAAATAAAATAATCCTTTCAGCTGCCCTTTTGGGTCTGGTTTTTAGCAGCTGTACAGATTTGGATGTTGATGTAGATTCTCAGTACACCCAGATGCCTGGTACCGAGGCTGCTGTCAACGCGAACATGAACGACCTTTTCATTAAATTCAGAGGTACTCTTGGTCGCCGCTATATGGAGGCTACATGTCTCTCTTCTGACGAATATACTGCAGTGTCATATTCTGGTAACTGGGTTGATGGCTATACGTATGCTCACTCAGCATATCATAACTATAACTACGAGGATGCCGTTCTTGACTGGATGTCAGAATTGGGTAAGGCTAATGTGCTCGCTAGCGAGATTGCCGGCTCTTCTTATCCTGAGCAGAACCGTTATGAGGCTCGCCTTATGCGTGCTTTCCATACATTCCTTGAAATGGATATGTGGGGCGATGTGCCCATCGCTGATGGTGACTATGTAACTGAGCACGGGCTCGATCCAAACAATCGTCACCCACGTGCTGAGGTAGCAAAGTACATCGAGAAGGAACTTCTTGAAATCATTGCTGCCGACAAGCTCTCTACCGATGTATTCGGCGACTATTATGGCAAGCCAACCAAGTACATGGCTCAGGCTCTCCTCGTTAAGCTCTACATCAACTGGCCAGTTTATACTGCTGCTGCTGTGGAAAGCTACGATGCAGCTACTGCTAAGAATGAGAAGCTGAATGATTGTATCGCTCTTTGTGATGAACTCATCAAGAGTGGCAAGTTCGCTCTCGGTCCAGACGAGTATCGTTTCAAGTTCAATTGGGACAACACAGAGCGTGTAAAGGCTGGTACTATCAAGGACTTCATCTATGCTATGGAGTATGACACCAGCACAGCACAGGGTATGCAGTGGGGCCGTTCACACTCTTACAAGGATATCAAGAAGCTTGACCCATCTATGTTCGGTGAGTTCCTCAACAACTCTGGTGGTGCTTACATGACTCTTACCCCTGAATGCGTAAGTCGTTTCAATCTTAAGGGCGACCAGCGTAACTGGATGGTTTTCGGTCTTGAGGACAAGGATCACAACCCTGCAAATGGCCAGGTTTATGTATATGATAACAAAACGTTGCTCCCAACAGATGTTAAGTGTCTTGACCGTAACGGCAATCCTCTCGTGCTCACAAAGGACATCGCTGTCCCAGGTGAACTTGCATCTGTTGATGTAGGTGATGACCTCGAAGGTTGGCGTCAGGGTTATCGTTCTTCAAAGTGGTTTGTTTGCAACAACGACTACTCTAATGGACGTAACCAGTCAAACGACGTTCCCATTTTCCGTTATGCAGATATTCTCTTGACAAAGGCTGAGGCTATGGTGCGTGCTGGTCAGAGCGGTTCAAAGGAGCTCTTCAACCAGATTCGTACATATGTAGGTGCTCCTACACTCGATAATGACCCAACTCTTGACGATATCTATATGGAGCGTGGTCGTGAGTTCTTCGATGAGCTCTGGCGTCGTAACGATATGATCCGTTTCGGTCACTATGAGGATGAGTGGTTCCCACACTACAAGAACAATCCAAATGCAAACTTCGAGAAGACTCGCCGTATCTTCCCAATCAAGAAGGGTGACCTTGATGTTAACGATGGTTGGTCTCAGAATGCAGGCTATTAATCCGAAGTTAAGTTTTATACAATCTTTATACGTCTGGGCGGGCACTACGGTGGCTGCCCAGATTTTTATGGTATTTTAATGGCCAATAGTTTTGGAAGTTAGATAATTTTTCGTATCTTTGCGGCGTGAAACCAAAGGTAAAATTATTTATTACTGCTATAACGCTTGCTGTTTGCTTGCCGTTGCTGGCGCAGAAGAAATACACTGGAAAGTTCGTCTTTACGCCACAGTGGACTGCCCATGCGCAGTTTGCTGGTTATTATGTGGCCCAGGAAAAAGGCTTCTATAAGGCCGAAGGCCTGGATGTGGATATAGTGCACCCATCGGTATCCGAAACGGCTATGCATCGCATTCAGGAGGCTGAGAGTCATGCCACCACGCTGCCACTCTGCTTGGCGATGGAGATTATGGACAAAGGTGTGCCTTTGGTGAACATCCTGCAAACATCGATGAACAACTCTACGGTTATCGTATCGCGCCGTGGTAAGAATCCGCTCACGCAGAAGGGTGCCCGTGTGGGTATTTGGCATGCCGGATTCGGACAGGTGGCCATCTGCATGAGTCGCAAGGAGCATCTGAATTACCAGTGGATACAGTTTACATCGAACTTCGACTTGTTTATAAAAGGCGCCATCGATGCTACGCTGGCCATGAGCTACAACGAGTACTACCAGCTGATGCAGATGGGCTTTACATTTACCAAGGATAATGTTTATCGCTTTAGCGACCACGGTTACAATATTCAGGACGATGGTCTGTATATGCGCCGCGACTACTACGAGACCCATAAGGCCAAGGCAGAGAAGTTTGCCCGTGCCAGCCGTAAGGGTTGGGAATGGGCCAGCGAGCATCCTGAGGAAACGCTGGATATTGTGATGAAATATGTACAGCAGAACCACGTGACAACCAATCGCACGCTGCAGCGCCTGATGCTGAAAGAGATACTGCGCCTGCAGGTGGACCGCGACTCGAAGAAACGTGAGTTCCGTTTGCGCCCTGATATGGTGAAGAAGGCCAATATGCTGATGCGCTCGAATGGGATGCTGAAGCGCGACATTACTTACAAAGAATTATTAGATCGTTAATACCACATGAAGAATCCAAGAGACTATATCCGAACTTCCCTGTCACGTCGCCTTAGTATTATCATTGTACTGATGGCCTCGGTATTTTTTCTGGGATCGCTTGGATTCTTGTTTGTAGAGTCGCGTAAGGCTGTGCGCGAGGAGGCGCTGAACGGTGCGGCTCAGGTGTTGGATAACACGGTGCAGCGTGTAAACGTGCTGATGCAGCGTGTAGAGATAGCATCCGATAACTTTATGTGGTTGCCATTGCGACATCTGGATGTGGCCGACTCGATGTTTGTGTATTCGCGTCGAATCCTGACTTGCAACCCTGATCTGAATGGCTGCTCGATAGCTTTCGAACCCAACTATTTTCCCGATAAGGGCCATTATTTCTCGGCCTATACCCTTAACGACGATGGTAAATTTGATACTACCCAGGAGGGTAACCCTGCCTACGACTATCATTATATGGATTGGTATCAGGCTCCCAAACTGCTGGATGAGCCAGTGTGGATTGAGCCGTTTGCAGATTTCAACCCTGAGGATGTCTATGCCGAGGAGATTATTGCATCGTACTGCCGACCAATGAAGGATTCGAAGGGACGCTACGTGGGTACATTCTCTACTGATATCTCGATGGAGTGGATATCTAAAACCATATCCGAAGTAAAGCCCTATCCCAACTCGTACTGCATTATGATTGGTCAGAGTGGTACTTTCTTTGTACACCCCGATACCACCAAACTGCTGCGCGAGAGCATTTTTACGCCTACACTGGAGCATCCTGATACGGCACTTACCAACCTGGGACATGCCATGCAGCGTGGCGAAACAGGTGTACGCAAACTGGTATTTGAGGGTAAGGAGAGCTATGTGTTCTACAAGCCACTTGGCATTACAGGCTGGAGCGTGGCTATGGTTTGTCCTGAGAGCGATATTTTTGGCGGTTACATGCGTCTGTATAAGATAGTTATCTTTATCGTTATCGCCGGATTGATACTGATGCGTCTGGCCTTCAGTCGTATCATCAAGCGCGAGTTGAAGCCACTGAACACGCTGGCACAGCAGGCCGAGACGATTGCATCGGGACAGTTTGACAAAACGCTGCCACGCGATAACCGTATCGACGAGATTGGTAAACTCACGCATTCGTTCAGCGACATGCAGCACTCGTTGGTTAACTACATCAGCGAGCTGAAGCGCACCACAGCTGTTAAAGCCTCTATCGAGAGTGAGCTGAAGGTGGCCAGCGACATACAGATGGGTATGATTCCACGTGTGTTCCCACCATTCCCTGAGCGCCAGGATATCGACCTGTATGCACTGATGACTCCAGCCAAGGTGGTTGGTGGCGATCTGTACGACTACTTCCTGCAGAACGAGCGCCTTTACTTCTGTGTGGGCGACGTATCGGGTAAGGGTATTCCTGCTGCGATGTTTATGGCGATTACACGCGACCTGTTCCGCATTATTGCCCAGCAGAACCGTTCGCCATGGGAGATTGCTACGATGATGAACAACTTCCTGGTAAAGGACAACGACCAGAGCATGTTTGTAACCATGTTTATTGGTATGGTTGACCTGCCTAAGGGCCGATTGGAGTACTGTAACTGCGGTCATAATGTGCCTATACTGGATGGTAAGTTCCTGGAGATGGGCAGCACAAACCAGCCATTGGGCTTGTGGGAGTGCAAGGCCTTTGAGGGCGAGGTGATAGAGGATATTCGCAACCGACAGCTGCTGGTTTATACCGACGGACTGAACGAGGCCGAGAACGACCGTCAGGACCGTTTGGGCGACGAACGTCTGCTGGAGGCTATGCAGGGTACTGAGCAACTGACATCCGAGGAGGTTATACACCGTCTGCAGGTAGTGGTTAACAACCATCGTGCAGGTGCAGAACCAAACGACGACCTGACGCTGCTGTGCCTCTCGATCCGTAAATAACAAATATGATATAATCCATTTTATCAACCATTTTATTATCAACTGTATGAAAAAGTTTTTTATTTGCCTGATGATGGCAAGTGCGATGACTGCTCAGGCACAAATCGCACGTTTTTCAGGAAAGACAGCACTCGAAGAGATTGCTGCCGACAAGTTCTTGGCTGCTGGTAACATGACCGACTACGATCATTTGCCACGTACATCTCTAACACCTGCCCCTAAGGGCTACGAGCCTTACTATCTGTCGCACTATGGTCGCCATGGTGCCCGCTACTTGCTTGAGGAGAACGATTATGCCATGCCAGTACAGACGCTGCGCAAGGCCAAGTATGCCGGTAAGCTTACGCCGTTGGGCGATAAGGTGCTGGCTAAGCTCGACTCGATGCAGAAGACTACTAAGGACCGACTGGGCGATCTGACAGCTACTGGTCAGCGTCAGCACCATGGCATCGCTAAGCGCATGGCACAGAACTTCCCGGAGATTTTCAAGACACCGAATCTGCCTATCCACTCAGTTTCTACTACCTCTATCCGTGCCATTATATCTATGATGGCTGAGTGTGAGGAGTTGCAGGCTGCTAATCCATCGGCCCGTATCTTTAACGATGCCAGCAAGGCCGATATGCACTATATGAACTACTCGCCATCGCGCCAGGAGCGCGGCATGGGCATGCCACAGATGAACGTGATGCGTGCCATGCAGAAGCAGCAGGCCATGAGCGACAGTCTGAAGCACCCTGAGCGCCTGATGCAGCAGCTGTTTAACGATCAGCACTGGGTATATCTGAATGTAACAACCGGTTCGCTGATGAGCAAGATTGCTGATGTGGCGCTGAACATGCAAAGTCATGACGGCGATACATGGCTGTTGGATCTCTTTACTCCAGAGGAACTGCGTGACTTGTGGCGTAGCAACAACTTGTACTGGTATCTGCTTTATAGCAATGCACCACAAACAGGTGGCCGCATGCCTTGGAACCAGAAAAACCTGCTGAAGAATATCATCGAAACTGCCGATACCGTTACCCAGACACAGGTATCGCTGCGTTTTGGTCATGATACCGTGGTACTGCCCCTGCTGTGTATGCTGGATCTGGATGGATCGGCTGTACAGGTTGATAACCTCGACGAGCTCGAAAACTCGTTCCGCACCTACTACCTCATCCCTACAGGCAGTAACGTGCAGTTTATCTTCTATCGCCCCAAGAAAGGCAAAACAGGCGATATCCTAGTAAAGGTACTGTTTAACGAGCGCGAGGCCCACATGCCGCTTAAAACCGACACCTGGCCCTACTACAAATGGCAGGATGTTCGCGAGTACTACTTAGCTAAGCTGGCCGAGCAGGAGAAGAAATAAAAACAAACATGTTTAGATATTATGCAGATATTCCTCGTTGGCAATCTTGCTGGCGAGGATTGCATCTGCAATGGCTTTCTCCATCACCAGCGAGGCCAGCACGCCAACAGTGTTGACGTCCGACAAAATCATACCGCCGCTAAGGGAAATGGCATAAACGGTATCGCCATCAGCCATGGTAAACACTGGCCGTATGCTGCGTGCCATGCCGGTAGAGGCGATATTTGCCACCTTCTGTAGGTCGGCGACACTCAGATGGGCGTTGGTAAACACGGCTGCGATGGTGGTATTGCCTGCTATCAGATCGGAATACTGGTTCTTGAGCACTGCCTGTTCGGCACTTACAAAGCCCTTGCGGTCGATGGTGGTCATGCCTGCTATCTTAACACCATCCTGGAAGATGTCGCCTAAGGCATTGACAACAACGGCTACACCTACCTCCAATTGTCCAAGACGTGCTGCAGCATAACCAATGCCACTCTTCTGGGCTGTGGCCATGCCGCCAGGTTTACCTACAGTAGCACCTGTGCCGGCACCTACATTGCCGCTGAGTGGTGAGTTGCTGGCAATGGCATTCTGACAAGCTTTATAACCCATTTTGCGGTCGGGGCGGATGTTACTTTTGCCGTATGAAAGGTCGAAGATGCAACTCTGACATACAATGGGTACCAGTCCGTAGCCTGTGTTATAGCCATAGCCATGTTCTTCAAGGCAGGTTACCACGCCGTCGGAAGCTGCCAAGCCATAAGCAGAACCACCACTGAAAACCAGAGCGTTGAGAGGCTGTGTGTTGCGCTGAGGGTCTAATACTGGTACCTCGCGCGATGCAGGTCCACCACCCAGGACTACCGCTGAGGCCATGGATGCCTCTGGGAAAAAGAATACAGTTACACCTGTTTGGGCATCATTGTCTTGTGCATTTCCAACGCTTATGCCTTGAAGTTCTGAAAAAGGAAGGGATTCTACCAAATTATCCATGTCGCTATAGTTATCGACACGGTTTGTTGTATCCACTCCTAACATCTTTTTATCATTGTTCTTTGAACATGATGTAAATATGCTTAAGCTGCAAATATGAATAGCGGCGAAGAGCCCTAAAAAGATCTTCTTTTTCATGTCGTTCAAAAGTTTAATAGGAATTGCAAATATAGTGTTTTTTGATTTTGTGGACCAGCCTGGGCTTGAACCAGGGACCTCCAGATTATGAGTCTGTTTTGGATATGTTTCAGGAAATTACAAATAATGTTAAACCCCGATAAATAAAGGGTTTTCTGTTATTGTACATTGCTAAAGATTTCGTAAATTTGCACCAGTTTTCAGTCAAAAAGGTCACCTGAAGGTCACCATTATGACTGACGGAGTATTTAATAAATATCCTATAAATGGAGGTTTTGAGCATGAGGAAAGATAATACAAAGGTCACCAAAGGTCACCAATCTGACAATTCTGGCACTAACAATAGTGTTAGGGGCGAGAAATGTCTTGCTAAATTTACATCTTCCAACGGAAGCGTGTATGGCTCTATAACGGTTGATATACGTAAAGCTGGAGATTATAGTAAGCCTTTACCTGTTGCCATTAGAATATGTCATGATGGCAAGAAAGCGTTCCTAAGACTTGGAGAGAAATACATGATGGATGATTGGATCCAATTATGTGAATATGAGAAGAGTGGGCGTAGAGTCCATTTGGCGGAACGAGAAGAGATGAAAGCGATAATGAACAAGGTCAAAGACTTGACCAATCAACTTATCAGTGAAGGTAGTTTCTCCCTCCAAAAACTCCAAGAACGTTATCAAGGTAAAAAGGATGATAGTACAAGTATTTATAAAATTTGGGATGAATACATTCAGGAGAAAACAGAAAAAGACTATATAGGTACTGCAAGTGTGGGTAGAGACTGTAGAAATAGGTTCATAAAAGACAATGGTGAGAATGTAGAATTTGCAGACATTGACCATACGTTCATACAGGAGTGGGAGACAAAGATGAAAAATGACCCAAACGTTAGTGTGTCATACGCAGGAATTAATTTGCGCACATTTCGAACTATCGTTAACATTGCCATCAAACGGAATCTAATAAATGGCAGTACAAAAGAAATGTTTAAGGGGACTGGCTATAACAAGAAAGCAAGTCGAAAGCATCAATTCTTGGATGTTACATCAATGCGCCTGCTCTATGATTTCTGGAAAAAAGGCGATGTAAAGGATAAGAATGGTAAGTCGCTCTATCCTAAAAGGGTCAAGGATGCTTTGTTTCGTGACCTTGGATTGTTTCTTTTCATGTACCTTGGTGACGGGCAGAACTTAGCTGATACGTTACGCTTGAAATATGGCGATTGGTACTACGCTACTCATGGTAAACAATTTCAATTCTTTCGTTATAAGACCGAAGAACGTAATGAGGATGCGAGTGAGGTTATCTTCCCAGTTATGCCTGAGATTAAGATGATTCTCGACCGACATGCAAACGAGCCCAAACATAATCAACGTGTTTTCCCTTTTATGAGGGAAAATATTACTAAGAAACAAGAAAAGTGGGTGATACAGCGTTATAACAAGAATATCCGCAAGCACATTAGAATGGTTGCAGAATTGCTTGGTATGGAACAAAGTCCATCTCCAACATGGGCACGTCATAGTTTTGCTACAAACCTCAACAATTCAGGATGCGTACCTTATAAATATATAAGTGACAGTATGGGACATAGCAATAGCAGTGATATAACGTCGGCCTATATTGGCGATTATCCACTGAAGAAGATGTTGGAATATAATGGATATCTGCTAAAAGAGAGTGAGCCTGACGATAGCAGGGCTGCTCTTCTTGAACTCCTGAAAAGTATGAGCTCAGAAGAACGTAAGGCATTAATGAAAGAAGTAGAAAAGTAAGTGTTAATTTCGCCTATTTTTTGAGTATAGTAATCATAATACGACAATTATTGTGTAATTTTGCAACAGAAAAGTCAAATGGAGCCTATAATATAATAAGGTATGAATAAAGACGAGCTGAAGAATAAGATACGCTGTGGCGAGACAAGCCAAGTACAGTTTAAGCAACAGTTTTCCACACAGAAGGAGATTGCTGCAGAAATGGTGGCCTTTGCCAACAGTGAAGGTGGAGAATTGTTGTTTGGAGTGAAAGACAAGACTGGCGAGATTCTTGGTCTCGACTACGATGCTATCCAACAGATAAGCCGCGAACTGGGCAATACCGCCAACGAACAGGTACGCCCAACCATCTACATCCAGACAGACGTGGTGGATGTGGATGGGAAAATGATTCTGGTGGCTACTGTGCAAAGAGGGCGTAACAAACCCTACAAAGACTTGGCTGGTCACATTTGGGTGAAGCAAGGAGCCGACAAACGTCGGGTGACTGAGAACAGCGAACTGTTAAGCCTCTTTCAAGACTCTGGCGAGTATCACGCTGACGAAGCCAGTGTGAAAGATTCATCGGTGAGAGACATTGACACGCTGGCACTTGACCGCTTTTTCCAAAATGTATATGGCAAGCCCATGACAGAGTTTGACGTGCCGCAAGACCAGTTGCTGCACAATCTTCATATCACGGATTCGGAAGGAAGGCTTACCACAGCGGGACTGCTGTTTTTCGGCCAACGCCCGCAACAGTTCAAGCCAATGTTTGTTATAAAGGCCGTCTGGTTTTATGGAAACAGCATCGCAGGAACAGAATACCGTGACAGTCGCGATATAGAAGGTACCATTCCTGAAATGTTCGAGCAAGCAATGATGTGGTTGAAGTCATGCCTTCGCCGAACACAGAACGGACAGTCGTTTAACTCTATCGGACAGCTGGAGATTCCTGAAACTGTGCTGGAAGAGCTGCTTCAGAACGCTCTGGTACATATTGACCTGCTTAAAACAGCTGCTATCCGTCTGATGGTGTTCGATGATAGAGTAGAGATAGTGAATCCCGGCTGTGTGATGGGTGGCCATACGATAGACGAGGTAAAAGTGGGCAACTCATATGCCCGTAACCCATTGATGGCCAACTTCTGTTCCAAGACGATGCCTTACCGTGGTTTAGGTTCAGGCATACCACGCGTATTGGCCGAAGACAGCCACGTGGAGTTTATTGATAGCAAGGAAGGAAACCAGTTTACAGTACGTATAAACCGTCCACTTACTGCCTCAGAAGCAGGGAGTAACGCAGATTTGGCAGTAAGTAAAGGAGAAAAAGCAGTAAGTAAGCAGGGAGTAGCAGTAAGTAAAGAACAGATGATTCTTGCTTTTTGTGTAGAGCCAAAGTCATTGTCTGAAATCTGCAAGCATCTGGGACTGAAGGATAGATATAAGGTAAAGAAGAAGTATATAGACCCACTTCTAAACAAGACGCTTCGTATGACAGAGCCAGAGTCGCCAAATAGTCCCACTCAGAAGTATGTAACCATTTAACAGAAGAGGATGTAATTATTATGGAAGCATATAATTTTATCGATGAGTGGTTGAAACCCTTGTTCAAGGGCGACTATCAGGATTTTAGCTCAAAGAAAGTTGAGGGATATTCTCTATTTGTCTCTGAAAAACAAAAAACACCTGTACAAGCGATGGTTAGAGAAAATATCATGGAATTACTTCAAAACATAGAACTCAAATACAGGGAGATTTCAAAAAAAGAAGCTAATCTGTACAAGTCCCAAATTAGCCGTTGGTATGTCAACGGATTTACTGAAACATACAATGCTTGTCGTAGAAATGATTTGCGGCATCCTCTTGAACATCAGGATTATTTGATCCTGGCAGACAAGTTTAAGCTTGTAGAGGATTTGAATAGTGGTAGCTGGAGTAATGATAAGTTTCGCAAATACACAATAAACCTCGGACAACGTGAGGGCATTCTATTTTATATTGCAGAAAGAGACTTAACTCTTTCCATGAATGACAGCCCCCATAAAAAGAAGAAAGTTCCTATAGACGACGAGAACAGCTTACCTGAAGATAATGTTGTTTCAAATCCAGATTCCCCCAGTGATTACTCAACAATGCCCAGTTATCAGTCAATAAGAAATGATGGGCCAGATTTACACCGATTATATAGTTATCTTCGTGAAAAAAAAGTTGTTACTCATGCTGACGAGAATAAGTTTATTCAAGATGTTACACATGCAGTTTTTTCCCCAATGTACGTTAATGGCAATAGAATCAAAGTTCTATATGTCATAAGGAAATTAAAAGATTATTATGAAAAGGGGTGGTTGACTGCTGTTTGCAAAGATCTTGATATCACGTCTGCTCGCATCACTAAGCGAATGCCAACAGATGATTTTACAAAAAATTTCCCTTCCCTAAATTTCAAAAAGTAAAAAACCACACTCCACACCACACTTTTTCCACACCTCAAAAGGGTGTGGATTTTTGTTATGTTGTTCATTGTTAGGTGGTTACGACACAAATCAAAAACCACACCTCCACACCTCAATATACCAGCTGAAATGCCGAAATTTGCAGAAAAATTCAAGAAATATCAGTAAACTAAAATACAATTGGTATATGGAAAATTTAATAGTATTAAAAGAGAGTCAGTTAGCAGAGATGATCTATGAGACTCTATGCCGATGTTTCGACGAGAGGAATATCGGCAAACTTGAAAAGCCCGTTGAACATGGCTTTTATGAGCGCGACGAGCTGTGTGAATATGGACACATCTCGTTAACCACTCTGTGGCGTTTAGAGAAGGCTGGTGTTTTGAATAGTGTAAAGGTTGGCAGAAGAAAACTTTATGCCAAACAGGATGTAAACCAGTTAATAGAATCAGGACAACTTGCTAATTTTAATGATAAAAATAAGTAAGGTATATGCAAAGAGATACATGTATATTTTACCGATCTTTCCTTACAGCAGTTGATATGCTTCCTGACATGGGAGAAAGATTTGAGTTATTAATGGCGATTATAAGATACTCGCTCGATCAACAAGCCCCTTCTTTTTCTTCCGTTACCTGCTCTATCGCATGGGAGTTAATTAAACCTATCATCGACAAAGAGTGGATGTGTTACGTAAATGGGAAAAAGGGTGGCTGCCCACGTGGCACAAAGAAACCTTCTATGCTTGGCAACAAGAATGCGGCAAAGAAATCTACTCCAAACCCAAACAAAACCCAAACAAAAGCAGATAAGGATAAAGATTACGATAAGGATAAAGATTGTGATGGGGATGAAGAGTGCGATAAGAAAGAAACACACTCTGGGAGTGTGGTAATTCGCCCACGCGAAGCTGATAATGGTAGTAGGCATTGGTCTCAGGAGGACCTGATGGCGTACGACGATGTTGACGAAGAGGTTGAGATGATGCTTAAAAATCCCTCGTGGAAGGAGCAGGTTTTCGTGCGCTTCAAGTTCCTAAATTGCAGTGATAAGCTCCTTAACGAGTATTTGGAGCGTTTCGCTGGCGAACAGAAGATAGGCAGTAAGCATCACCTGCATCTTGGGGATGCCAAAAAACATTTCGTGAATTGGATGATTATCCAGGAGGAAAAATTAAACAAAATAAATAAATCAGATGGAACAGACAGACAATTTACAGCTCAGCAACGCATTGATGCAGAAATCCGACGAAGTGTCGACCATTACAACAGCATTGATGTCACAGGAGGAGTTGAAGTACGTGGCAAAGTACCGGAAAAAGTATGGTAGTCTTGATGGAGTGGTTAAAATGCTCTCATTTTCAGATATTATGCTTGTGACCTCAGATCCTTGTACTCCCCTTACTGCAGACGTGCCTTCATTTGCTCTGCTAAACAAAACTTTTGGCGAAAATGCAAGCGTGAAGTGGCTGTACGTTCATTTGAAGAATCTTTTTGTAAGGCTCCTTGTGGATGAAAAAAGAATCTCCAATTCTCAGATTGATTTCTTAGCAGGTATCATAGTAAGCAATTATCCAGGGATGAAGCTAACTGAGTTCATGTTATTCGAGAGCAGTTTCCTTAGTGGCAAGTACGGGGTTTTCTATGGGGAGACGAGTTACATCCTTTCCATTACCAGTTCTCTACGTCAGTTTTGGAAAGATTTAATAATTCTCTACCAGCAAATTGAACGTAAACAAGAAGATGGACGAAAAAGTGAACAGGATGAGTATCAACAGCGATTAAAGTCTCGTTGGAAAGATTGTTGTGCAGATTTAATAGCAGCATGTCCAGATAAAAAAGGAAAAGAAATGTTTTCGCATCTTGGTCCAGCTTTTTATAATGAAGAACAGTGTGAACTGATGCTATATGTTACTCGTGAAGAGTCTATGGCCCTTGAAGGAGACTATTTTGAGCTTTTCTCCACTATTCTTCTCCGGCACTACCCAAAAGTCTATCTACGTTATCGACTATACGATCGTATAACACTTTTGGGGAAAGGAATTACTTCTCAAAGAGAAATTGAAACAGCAAAAAAAAGTGCTATTCGTATTATAGAGAATCCAATGGGGTGGCCTAAGGATATTATTGGTAATGCAGAATATTGTTTCAGAAGGCGTTATGGTAAGACTCCCGAGGATTATCTGTCTGAGTTTAGTCGAACTTCCGAGTTTTTAGGTAAACAAAATATTTAAGTAATTATTTTTATGGCACAAGAGAACATTTACAATCGTCAGGACAACAAGGTTGTCGCTGTCGCAGACTCCACAAGGAAGGAGTCAACAGGTAAGGTATCAAAAACCCTTAGTGACATGGAAGCCAAGGTCATTCGCAGGTTTCTACAGAATCTCGGTCCATACGAGGCCGATGCACTGAGAATAGCGATAGCCATGGCTGATGGTAAGGTTGATATCACAACCCTTACAAGTGATGAACAACTTGCTCTTAATCGCTATATGAATAGCGGCATGAATAAAGGGCAGAGTGACTCTTGGGAGGTGGAAATTCACCGTAGTCATCGGGCTTTGCAGTTGTGCAAGCGTATGGAAGATTATTGCAACGAGCTACAGCTGCTTGCTATCTTTGTAGATCTGACGGAATTTGCATTTAACACCGCTCACGTTGAAGAGGCACGGGCAGGCTTGGAGAAGATTGTGGGCACTCGAACTGGGCAGTCGATATTAACGTCTGTGGCAGGAAATAGTGTTACTAAATAGTGTTATAGCATGAATAATGTAATGGCATCGAACAAGGAACGCTATCAGTTCCGCACACTGACAGGGTATGATGAACTCATCATACACCTGTCAGGGCAGGCTGGTGAATGGCTCGTAGGAACAACGAACACAAGTGATGGTTTTATTGTTGGTAATCGTACTCTATTTTGTGATCTGCTTTCGCGTATGCAGTTGACTCCCACAACTGGCAACGGATTTCGTAGGCCTCTGTCGCTTAATGCTGGGCAGGCTCAGTATTCAGAGTTACAGCTTCAGGCTGAGTGGAGGATTGGTCGCAAGGTTATCCGACGCATACTCGACGAGATGGAGCAGGTGGGACTTATAAAAGTGGAGAAGTCAACTGTCGCTTCAACCCTTACATTTCCTTGTATAAGAAAATGGCGATTTGGCGATACAGTAATCGTCAATCCATATCGCGGATCACTATACACTGACGAATGCGGTGGAGTGAAAGGAGAATAGCAATGATTCAAAGAAAATTCTGTAACATGATTAGTAGTCATTGTCTTCACGTGTTATTTCATGTTCAGCCAACTTGGTACTATGATGCCTCTGGCAGAGTTAGAACGTTTTTTACAGAGCGAGATATGCCAAGGTAGCACCAGCCCTAAAGGGGCTGTCTACTTGGCACTCTCGCTTGACTCCCAAAAGGTCGCAGGGAAGGATAGTGCTCCTTGACTCGCACTATATATATTAATAAGGTATAAAAATTAAAGTAATTGATATGAACAACTGGAATAAGGAAAAAAAAACTCGCAAGGCTTTAGACCCAAAGGACAAACGAAGTGAAGTGGTCCATTTTAAGGTGAATCCACGTGAGAATCATGAAATCTACACGACAGCCAAGAAGTGTGGAATGACGGTGAGTGAATATGTTCGTTCGCGTGCATTAGGTTATGAGCCAATAGCACGCATGGCTACTGATGAGAAAGATCTCATCACTAAGTTGGCTCAGACTCGTTCAGACATCGCCAACTTCATAAACGCCATCAATGGTCTGACCTCTGAGGAAAAACGCAAACTTTTCCGCAACCGTCAGCTGATGGAGAAATGGTACAGCGAGGTAAAACCAATTTCCGATGCTGTAAGTGAGTTTATCCGTGACATTAGGAACAAGAAAATGCTTCGTCCACGAACAACGAACAATACAGAAAAGGAGGTTATTTCATGATAGGAAAAGCAAAAGCAATATCCCACGGAATAAACAATCTTCGTTACATCATGGGGGAATCTGAGAACAAGAAACACCCAGAGAAGATTGACTTAATTTGCACCCAGCATCTTCCACTGGGGCTGGATGCGATGGGGGTATGGGAATCTATGCAGGCTTCGTTGGCTGGTCATGACAAACTTAAAAATACCCTTATTCAAGTAGAACTAAGCCCTGCTAAGGAACATACGGAGCATTTCACTATCGAAGATTGGAAACAGTTGTGGCTGGATTTTGTTGAGGAATTCGACAAACAAACAATCAAAGATAATAGTGACAAGGTAAAGTCTAAGCCAACCAACCTTGCCGGAAGTAAGAGCGTTGTTTACCTACATCGAGAATCCAAGGGTGAGATACCTCATCTGCATGGTGGTGTCTGTCGCGTAGATGAAGATGGTAATGTAAACAATGACCACGAGATTCATCTCCGCGCACAGCGAGCAGCTGAAGCGGTAGCTATTAAGAGAGGCTGGAATACTGCGATGGATGTTCGTGCTTCTAATGCTGAACATATAGCTTCTGTTTGTATGAATGTTTTGAAAGACATGCCGAAATGGTCATGGGAAGACTATGTCACCCGTATCGAACATGCCGAAGGTGCAAACCTCAAAGTTAAAGCAAGGACAGACAGCCAAGGTAATGTCAAAGGCTATGCTATCATCTGTGGCAAGGCAAAGTATAAAGCATCTGAACTGGGCAAGAATCGCTCGCTTACCTGTTCTAAACTCGCAGCTACCTGGTGGAAACTTCACTCTGCGTCTGTCGCCAAACAAGAAGAAACTCGTTCTTCAACATCACGTTCTTTCCATAAGGTCAACGACACTCCTACAGTAATACCTGTTACTCCTAAACCAAAGGTGATAGAGGAAGACAAGCGTAATGATAGAGCAAAGAGAGATGATTACAGAGAACAGAACTCATCTTTTAATGTAGATTATACCACATGGACGCCTGACCGGAGCCCAGTTGACATTGATATAGAAGGTTCTGTCTATAAGCGATATCTGCCTACGGAAGTCCTTAATCTTTTCGATGATATCTTCGATTATCGAGAGGTGGATAACTGGAAACCGCTGATCAACCTCGCGTGTGCATACTTTGCTGCTTTACTTGCGCCTGATGGCAATGTCTCTGCCGGAGGTGGTCCAACCAACAACACAGGTTGGAGAGACAAAAAAGATGAAAATGAACTTGATTTCGCCCGGTGTTGTGCTCAAATGGCCAAGTCCAAGTTGGGTGTGAAGAAAAAAACATTTGGCTTAAGTAGATGATAATGTATTATGAATAATGATAAGATAACAACTGATGATCTTAGAGGGATGCTTGACGATTATTCGCCAGAACAGCAGATGGAGATTGATGCCCAAACTATCAGAGATGGCGCGAAAACCATGTCTGATACTGCGGCATTACTTGAAAGTAGTCTGGCAAAGATTCAACAGGTTGCCGAGATATTTAATCAGGCAACTAAGATTGACCTGTCTGAGGAAACGAAGAACGAGATAATAACTATAGGTAAGCTCACTGGAAAGGAAGCTGCTGATGCATTTCGAGAAGAAGTCGAACCTGTCATTGCGAAAGCTCAGAGAAGAATAGATTACATTTCAATTCCAGCCCCAGCCTACTATTGCCTAATACTGTTACTCCTTGCCTTGTTTGGCTTTGCTGTGGCCATCTGCATAGTTAACTATGGATATTGGAATAATCATTTCATATGGAGGATAACAAGGATCGTTTCAGGAGCGTTTGTCTTATTTTCCATCTTAACCCTATTCCTTTTTAATAAAGGATGGCTATCATAGAAGTACCCCGACTGCGGTTATGTAACAATCACAGTCGGGGAATATATAAGTGTTCGATTGATATTCGTCTACCTTCACCCTTTTTTCTACTTTGAGTCTAATATTATCTATCAATTCTATGAAACCTTTACAATTGGTTTTATGGTGCAACTTCAAATGCTGATTTGTCAGTAAGTTATTTGTTTTGTTGAATTCCAAAATATCAATGATTTTATGTGCTTTTTGTCTTAATCATCCATAATTTTCAGCAAGTTTTTAACATTAGACAGTCAATTTACAAACATAATTTGTAATTTTGTAGCCAAAAAGACAAGCAAAGATATACCCAGTTGTTACATAGTTATGACAGAGCAATTTGAGAAATTCGTGAAGGTTCTTCGTGAGATGTTTATGATAGACGATGCTGCCGATTTGGACTTCGGTATCTATAAAGTGATGCATCAGAAACAGGAGGATATAGAAAAATATCTGAAAGTAGATCTGCAGAAGAGCGTGCTGGAAGAAATAAGCAAGAATGAAGAAGGAAAGCGACAGTTGCTGGAAGAGCAGTTGAGGATAGCTAAACAGGATGCCCAGGAAATGGGGTTCTCAATGAAAGACCTCATGAGCGTCCCCAAGGTGAAAGCTTTAGCTGAGGAATTAAAGGGACTCACTCCAACAGACGATTTGGAGAATATGGTTTATGACCACCTGACAAAGTTCTTCAGTCGCTATTATGATGAAGGCGACTTTATTAGCAAACGCAGGTACAGCAGCATCCACGATGATAGCAAGTATGCAATCCCTTATGGGGGTGAAGAAGTTATGATGTATTGGGCTAATAATGACCAGTACTACATCAAATCGAGTGCATATTTAAAAAATTACTCTTTCAAACTTGATGGAGACAAAAAAGTGGTGTTCAGAGTGGTGAATGCCGTTCAAGATGAAGTAAATAGCGTTAAGGTAGACAAGAATGCAGTGCGTTGTTTTGCCCTTGCAGAAAACGAGGGGGCAGATTATGTATATGCCGAAGGTGATGTACTGACTATTCAGTTTACCTACGAACTGATGAAGAAAGAAAAAGACTTGCAGAAAAAACTTATCGCCGATGCTTCCTCCAAGATAACAGAGAGAATAGCAAAAGATTTTTCCGCTTTCTCATCCTTGCTTTCTCATGCGGTGTTAGGCGTGGATGATTCGCCCTCCTGCTTAGATAAGCACCTCAAATCATTCGTCGCTCGTAATACTTGTGATTTCTTCATTCATAAGAATCTGCGTGCATTCCTTAAAAAAGAACTGGATTTCTACATCAAGAATGAAATCCTACATATTGATGATATCGACTCTGACGAGAACAGAATACGCAGATATCTGACTCTTGTAAAGGCGGTGAAGCATGTCGGCTATAGCATCATCGACTTTCTTGCCGGTATAGAGAATTTTCAAAGAAAGCTTTGGCTGAAAAAGAAGTTTGTAACTGAGAGTAACTATTGCATTACACTTGATCGTGTATCGCGTGATCTATACCCGGAAATCCTCGCAAATGATGCACAACGTCAG
Organism: Prevotella sp. khp1; assembly: GCF_900102205.1. NCBI lineage: Bacteria > Pseudomonadati > Bacteroidota > Bacteroidia > Bacteroidales > Prevotellaceae > Prevotella > Prevotella sp. khp1. The sequence goes on along the minus strand of NZ_FNJZ01000002.1, from coordinate 257,831 downwards.
GAATGGGTTCGTCTCTTTGCTATTGATGACATCAAGAGCAAAGACATGTTTACAGAAGCTTACAGTGAACCCCTAACCATGAAGTTCTTAGAGGACAACCAATATTTGGTACTTGATACACGCTTCTTTGATACAAACTTTAAGCATCGTCTCATATCAAGCATTAAGAAACTGGACGAGCAGACCAACGGACTGCTTATACATAGCGACAATTTCCAGGCTCTGAACCTCATTCGCAACAAATTCCAGAATAAGGCCAAATGCATCTACGCAGATCCACCATACAACACATCGGCCAGTGAGATACTTTATAAGAATTCCTATCGTGATGCTTCGTGGCTTTCGTTACTGAACGACCGCGTTCTTCTTGGTAAGGAAATACTTAGCGAAGATGGCATTCAATGTACCACTATCGACGACGTGGAGGAAAGCAAACTGAAAATGCTTCTTACAAGCATCTATGGCGAGCAACCTTATTCGGTAAGCATACGCATCAAGCCGTCTGGGCGTCCTATCCCCAAAGGCTTTGCCATCTCTCATGAGTATGCTCTTTTTGACAAGAAGAGTCCAGATACATCTATTGCACGTTTGGAACACTCTGATGAACAAATGAAGCGTTATAATGAAGAAGATGAAAAGGGCAAATTTATGTGGGAGCTCCTACGTAAGGCTGGCTCTAATTCTTTCAGAGGCAACCGTCCGACTATGTATTTCCCTATTTATCTGAATCCTGAGACAGGCAAAATGCGAGTTCCTGAAATGGAATATGATGAAGAAAGGGAGGTTTATGACATTCTCGAAGAAACTAAATCTGGTGAAGTTGCTGTATACCCCATTAAGGATGATGGCAAAACTGAGGGATGTTGGTACTTTGGTAAAGATAGGACCATAGAGGAAGTTGATGAATTTAAGGCCGAGAAGCAATCCAATGGTCTGTACTTCATTTATCGTCGCCGTCGCAAGAACGAAGGTGTTCAGCCCACGACTTTCTGGGAAGATTCCAAATATTCTGCTACCGAGCATGGAACCGACCTCCTGAAAAAACTCTTTGGCAAGCAAGAATCATTTTCCTACCCCAAGTCCATCTATGCAGTAGAGGAATGTCTCAATGTGATGGGCTTTGGAGAAAACGATCTTGTGCTTGACTATTTCGGAGGAAGTGCAACAACGGGACATGCTGTAATAAATTTCAATCGTAATGGAGGTGACAGAAAATACATTCTCATAGAACAAGAGAACTACTTCGATACCATTACCAAGCCAAGAATAGAGAAAGTGGTCTATTCTAAAGACTGGAGCAAGGGTAAGCCCCGTAGCCGAGAAACGGGTGTTAGCCACTGCTTCAAGTATATCACACTGGAACAATACGAGGACACGCTGAACAACCTCGTTGTTAAGAGCAATAACGGTGGCTTGTTCGGGACCTATTCTGAGAGTTATCTTGGCTATATGCTCGACTTCGAGACTCGCGACTCGCTCTTCTCAATAGAGAAATTTGACAGACCATTTGACTATAAGATGCAAATTACACGCCGCAATGAGACCAGCGAGCAGACTGTTGACTTGGTAGAAACCTTCAACTATCTGATTGGCCTCTATGTAGAACATGAAGAATGGCCTGACGAAAACCTCTGCATCGTGAAGGGTACAACCCGCGATGGAGAGCGCACCCTCATCATTTGGCGCAATGTAGCCGAGGTGGATAGCGAAAAGTTGAATACTCTTTTTGCCGGAATGGAGGACAAGTCTTTTGACCGTATATATGTGAATGGTGACAACAACCTGGATAACCTTCGCACTGACGCTGACATTTGGAAGGTGAGCCTTACGGAAGAAACGTTCAAGCACAAAATGTTTGAGGAGGAATAAAATATGCCTGAGAGAATAAGAACAAAACTGGCCAAACTCCGCCACTCATTGGTGCTGAACCAATATATGTTCAGCTTATTGGGACCAGATGCCGACATTGAGCGCATGAGCGAGATGCTAAAGGCACCCGTTCTTGAAGGATGGGATGAAGAGAACCATTCTCGCTATTCGCTGGTACTGAAGCAATATTTCCGTAACAGCCCAATAGTTGAGAAACTGGAAGAATACGATGAACATATATTCCGGCATACTGAGCGCATCAACAAACTGCGCAAGGAGGCAATTCAATGGAAATACTTCCAATATCTATCCCTGCTTTTCACAGAAGTTTACCTTGATCGCTATTTCAACGGTAGGGAGCAACTGCTCACTGACCTTAACCTGTTCCTATTTGGCGACCGGGATCATCATACCTGCTTTAACTCCAATCCGAAAAACTATAACGGACTGGAACCATTTACAGAGAAAGAACTGAACAAACTGGCCTACTGGAATGCTACAGGCAGTGGCAAAACATTACTCATGCATGTGAATATCCTGCAATATCTGTGGTATTATGAGCGTAGTGACAAACGACAGGGACGGTTAAACCGCATTATTCTTCTTACTCCAAACGAGGGACTTTCCAACCAACACCTGGAAGAACTGGCTATGAGCGGTATTGATGCAGTGGGCTTCAACAAGGATGTCACAAACCATCTCTACAAAGGCTCTCATGTAGAAGTGATGGAAATAACCAAGCTTAGTGACGACAAAGAGAAGAACAATGTAACGCGCGTTGACCCACACGCTTTTGAGGGCAACAATCTCATTATCGTCGATGAAGGACATCGCGGTTCATCGGGTGACTCATGGAAGGACTATCGAAACACACTTGCCGACGGAGGGTTTACCTTCGAGTATAGTGCCACTTTCGGTCAAAGTGTATCAGCAGGAAGTGATCCACAGAAAAAAAAGCAACTTCTGAACGAATACGGAAAAGCAACTATCTTTGACTATAGCTATAAACATTTCTATGAAGATGGCTACGGCAAAGACTACAATATTCTTAATCTTACCGAGTCGCTACAGTCTTCCGGTCAGCTTGACCGCTATCTCACGGCTTGTCTGCTGAGTTTCTATGAGCAGATGCGTCTTTATGAAGAAGAAGCTGACCAAATGCGCCCCTTCAATGTAGAGAAGCCGTTGGCTATATTCGTAGGAACAACGGTACTAAAATCTAACAACAAATCGAGCGCTTCTTATAAGGAAAGTGTGAGTGATGTAATATCTATCCTGCGTTTCTTCTACTATTTCATTTCCAACCACAATGCTGCTGTCGAGGACATACGCCTTCTGATGACAGGCCAAGCAGGGCTGCGCGATGAAGAGAATCGAGAGATATTTGAGGATTCATTCCGTTATTTGCGAGCCTCGAATCTCGAAGCCCAGTCCATTTATGGTGATATGCTTCAGCGCTTGTTCAAAGCACCTACGCTGGGAGCGAATATCTATGTGGATAATTTGAAAGGTAAAGAAGGCGAGATAGGACTTCGTATAGGCAACGGAGCATACTTCGGTGTCATAAACGTTGGCGATTCCGATGGATTGATGAAGAAGATTCGTGAGGAGAAGGATGCTGAAGGTAATGCACTCTTTATGTGTACCGATGTGGACTTCACCAACAAGTCACCCTTTGCTACTATCAACGAGAAAAACAGCAGCGTCAATATACTTATAGGCTCTAAGAAATTTACCGAGGGATGGAACTCGTGGCGCGTATCGACGATGGGACTTATGAACATAGGTCGTGGTGAGGGAAGTCAGATTATTCAGCTCTTTGGTCGTGGTGTCCGTTTGAAAGGATATGGATTCAGTCTGAAACGAAGTAATAAATTGGAAGGGTATGAGCATCCCAAGCTTCCTGCCTTCATCAACCTGCTCGAAACGCTTAATATCTTCGGTGTTCGTGCTGACTATATGCAGAAGTTCCGCGACTATCTGGAGAGCGAGGGCATCAACAAGGGCCCTGAGATGGAACCTATAGAGTTGCCTATTTTCCCTACGGTCGATTTGGAAAAAACAAAGTTGAAATATATTAAGGTAAAAGACGGAAAAGACTTTAAGACCGACTATCCCCATATTGAACTAAAAGCCGAGGAGAAGTTGAAAGTAACGCTCAACTATTACCCTCGCTTACAACGATTGCCCAGTCAAGAAGTAGGAGCCAATGTGACTCATGATTATCATAAGGAGGTGCTGGAAAACGCCTATTGGCCCTATATCAATTGGGATGAGGTGTATTTCGAGTTGGAGCAGTATAAACGGTCACGAAAATGGTCGAACCTTTCCTTCACACGACAATCGTTGAAAGACTTATTCTGTGACACCAGGTGGTATACCTTGTATATCTTAGAAGATGATATGCATCCACTTGACTTCATGACCTCTGTGAGCTTATGGCAATCGCTGGCCATAAAGCTCCTGAAACTATACGTGGATGCTTTCTATAATCATTGTAGGCACGAATGGGAAGCTGAGAATTTGGAAACAACGTGGTTAACTCCTGGCGATGAGAACTTCATCTCTGTTTATAATATTCTTGTAGATAAGAGTAAAGAAGAGATTGTGGGTAAGCTCAAAGCCCTTAAAGTAATGCTCGATAATGCTAAGGAAGAAGGGAATATTATGGATCTGGTGAAAGAGTATCAGGAACAGCCATATGCATTTGACCGTACAAATCCATTCAAGGCGCTTTTCCTGGAACAGCATCTATATCAACCGCTCATTTATTTGAAGGGCGATGAATATGAAGATGCGGAAAAAGGTCCACTTGTAGTAGTAAAGCCTGCCGCTCTGGTTCAGAGTGAAAAAGACTTTATCGATTCGCTTTTGAAGTTTATCCAGAACGATGACGGACTGCTAAATGGAAAGTCGATGTATCTGCTTCGTAATCGAAGCAAGAAAGGGATTGGTTTCTTCGATTCGCTCTATTTCTATCCAGACTTCATCCTTTGGATTATTGATGGTGAGCACCAATATGTCACCTTCATTGAGCCTCATGGAATGTTGCATGAAAAGGGTTACAAGAGTGCCAAGATTGACTTCTTCAACAAACTGAAAACAGAAATCGAACAGAAACTCAATGACGATGATATCTCTCTTGATGGTTACATCATCACGCCTACTCAGGCAGTTGCTTTGGAGCATTGGGGAGGTTCTATTTTAGAGATGAATGAGCACCATATCTATTTCCAACATGAAGAAGGCGAACGTTATATGGAAATGATTGTAAGAAATATATTGGGGAAAAATAAATAATTAGCTATTAAGATTATCGAGTTACTCCACTCATGCCAAGAGCAGACGGCAAGGGTGGAGTTTTTATATAGGGATAACCTTCAGCAGATGGTGGCCAGTCGATTATCCGCAAAATCGTACTTAACGGGATGAGCGAAGCTGATGGCTTTACCATCATAAACGTTAGACACATCGATGCCGCGATTCTTAAATTCATCAATAAGTGCCTTGTCGTGATAGACTCGCATACTTGACCATGCACGGCTTTGTACCGATGCATTGAACTCGTTAACTAACTCTGGAATCTGCATGTCTGCGAACTGCAGGGCATACTTCGTGTAATAAATGTGCTGTTGCATAACTTTTTGTTTTTGAAGTGAATACTAATCTTCCGCATCGTACTGACCACCGTGGCTAAGCTAAAGCTCGGTTGGCGAGTTACCTTTCAGGCACTGCTCTTGATGCTTCGGGTGCAAAGGTACGCAAATGTTCTGAAACGACCAAATTTTATAGTCAAATGATTATCTTTGATTATTTTGTTAACGTTAACAGAATTATTGTACCTATCTCCATAAATCTTTGTATATTTGCAACATGGAGAAAGAGCATACCATCACAGAAGAGCAGAAGCAGCTACTTCAGCAGACGAAGTTAGAGAACGGCACGAACGCTTGGGATTGGGTGCTTTCGCAAAGGGAGGAAGAACAATACTGGGCGATCGCTGGGATACTATCGTGTATGAAGAAGGGCTACAACCTCAATGTTCTGACGATTTGTTGGGAAGCTCGTGACATTCGATATTCAAAGTAACTAATTAACATAAGCTTTATAACAATGGAAAAAATGACACTCGAAAACAGATTTTACAATCCAAGCGAACTCGCTCGGATGTTGTATGACGGAAAGATATCTGGCTTTGATTATGTAACACATCAATCCGAAGAGACAACGCATGATTTCAAGGAGTACTGCGCTCGACGTGCTGTTCCTGAGAACGAAGAGTCTGCAGGGAACTATCTGAACCACCTTCTACGTGAAGAGGGAAGAAGTCATACAGAAGGCTTGGATTGATTATTAACACGTGAAGAAAGAGGTTTATATGGCAAAAGTAGATTTCAACTATTATGCACTTTATCTGAAAAAGTATCTTGTTGATAACGATGATCCAAGGGCCAATGATGCCGAATTTATCAATGACCGTGCCGATTTGGCTGGCCAAGAGTATGAGAATAACCGACTTAGTGGCCTTGAAGTATTCCAGGCAGAGGAACTGGCCATGGAAGTACTGATGTCAGGTTTATAGTAGGGCAGGTTATTCCTGGGTATTTTTATAGAGTGTCTTTCTAATGAAGAATGGCACTCTTTTTTGATGGCTATATCCTTGATAGTCGAATAAATAGCGTTCCATAGCGGGTAGCCAGCAATGGACTGCTATGTCCATATATACATTATTATATATTAGCGATACGGTTGTATCGAACTTGATAGAAGGGAGAGTTGATCCCAACTCATGCAGGGCAAATGTCATCTGACCTAAATTTCTATGCAAAGGTACGAGCGACCGTCTTATGTGCAAGGCCAAGCCTGTGGTTTGCTTCGAAAATCTCCACACCTGCGGGTAGTATTTTCGATCAAAGTCTTGCGCTAAAGCCTGTCTTTCCTCGTCCTTTCTGCAACGAAATTTTGGTTAGATGCCCTTTACCCCCTGTGGCGGGTGGGGGATAAATTTTAGTTTTTGAGCGATGGAAAGTATATACAGAAATTTGACTGCATGCGATAAAATGCATGAAAAGAAACAGAAAGTCTGCCGAACAAAGAGTGAGCGGGCCGCATATAAACTCCTGCCTGATAGTATGAAAGCAAGGGTGGAACGCAATCCTCCTATTGCTTTTAAGGATTGCAAGACAGCTTTCTTCCCAGATTTATTCTTCAGAGAGGAGAAGATTTGTGTTGAAATTGATGGTGAATACCATCGTAGGCGTTTACAAAAAGACATGTTACGCGATGAGGTTTTTGCAAAACATGGGTTCGTAACTATCCGTATTAATAATTGCGATACCTATATCAATGTGTCTTTTTGGGAAAGGCTGGTGGAGGGAATGGATAAGATAAATAATAGAACCGCATCGGTAAATGCTTTTATCGATGAATTACGTAAAATGATAGACGATGAGATTAAACACTGGATAATAATTGATGATGAATGCGAATAATGGTTGAAAGAATTAGTAACAAATAAAAAATAAACTTATGACATTTATTATTTTAATGATGATTATTGTCGCGCTCTTTGATGATCATGATAAGAAGCCAAAGCATAAAAAGAAGTCTCGTAGGAACAAAAAGGATAAATCATGGCTTGACAATGCCTGGTTTCATGATCATGGTCAGCATATTTAATTGTGATTAATATTTCATGAGAATTCACGAAATTTTCATTCATTTCAGATTGCTGAAACGACCCAGTTTGGACTTGAAAAGGTCACCTGAAGGTCACCATGAAAGAAAAAGAGAGTCACGAAATTCTCGTAACTCTCTGATTTTCAGGGGTGGACCAGCCTGGGCTTGAACCAGGGACCTCCAGATTATGAGTCTGTTGCTCTAACCAACTGAGCTACAAGTCCGATGCCTTTGCTTTGAAAAGCGAGTGCAAAGGTACGGCAATTTCTTTAAATATCCAAATTATTAAGAGAAAATAACTAAAAATGATTGATTGGCAGGGGTAAATTGCGGATTTTTGAGTACCTTTGCAGCCTAATATGGAGATATTCTACGATATAAAAGATACGATGATAGTGCCCGAGTGCGCTGCTACGATAGGCGTGTTTGATGGCGTTCATGCTGGGCATCGCCAGGTTATCAAGCAGATGATGGACGAAGCACAGCAGCATGGCTACAAATCAATGGTAATCACCTTCGATAAGTTGCCACAACAGCTGTTTGTGCCTGGTTTCCAGGCGCAGCTGATTACCACACTCGACGAGAAAATACAGTTGCTTGGCGAACTTGGCATCGACTACTTGGTGGTGCTGCCTTTTGATATGCAGATAGCACAGCTCACAGCGCGTGAGTTTATGGCTCAGATACTGCACGAGCGCCTGAATGTAAAAGCGCTGTGTATAGGCTACGATAACCAGTTTGGTCGTGGTCGCATGGAAACATTCGGCGACTATGTGGAATATGGTAAAGCGCTTAATATACACGTATTTAAGGCTATGGAGGTATGCCCTGATGGGTTTGATGTGCCTGTAAGCTCGTCGCTGATAAGACATCTGATAACCGAAGAGGGCAAGGTGTTTGAAGCCTCGCAGATGCTTAATTACTATTATACGCTTACTGGTCGGGTGGTGACAGGTGAACATATCGGTACAGGGTTAGGCTATCCTACGGCTAATGTAATGTCTGACAATGCAGAAAAGCTGATACCTGCCGACGGTGTTTATGCTGTGTTGGCCAGTATTGATGGGAGCGAACCTATGCAGGCGATGATGAACATAGGCAAACGTCCTACTTTTGATGGGAAGCAGCGCACTCTTGAGGTGAATATTCTTGATTTTAAGGGTGACCTGTATGGCAAGCAAGTTGCCATCAGTTTTGTAAAACTTGTGCGCTTGGAGCAACACTTTTCGTCGGCTGACGAGTTAAAACGTCAGATAGAGAAAGACGAGGTATTAATTAGAGATATATTTGAAAAGATAATAAAGTAAATAAGGATATGAAGAATGCGATTATTTATACCGTGCTGTTTGCTGCCCTTCAGGTAGTGGTGTCGATAGTTACCCAGCTGGTTTGGAACCGGTTATTAGGGAATAGCGGCGTTATGGGTACTGAGTTTATGATTGGCACGCTGATAGCATTTAACGTGCTGGGACTGATACTGTTTTTAGCAACCAAGTGGGCTGTGGTTAGCAGAAATTGGATACGTACGCGCCCTTGGATGGTGCTGTTCTGGGCAGCAATGGCGTCGGTGGGGTGTATCGTTCCATCTATGTGGCTGCAAGAAGTGATGCCCGAACTGCCAAATTTGATGCAGGAGGGATTGGAAGAACTGATGGGTAGTCGCTTAGGTTATGTGGTAGTGGGACTGTTGGCACCACTGGTTGAGGAAGTTGTGTTTCGTGGTGCTATCTTGCGTGCCTTGCTTAAGTGGAACCAGAATCACTGGTTGTGCATAGCCATATCGGCAGCATTGTTCGGTCTGTCGCATTTTAACCCTGCACAGATGCCCCATGCTTTCTTAGCTGGCTTGCTGTTAGGTTGGATGTATTACCGCACAGGTAGTATTGTACCTGGTATTGTAGTGCATTGGGTGAACAACTCGGTGGCTTATGCCATGTATAACGTATCGATGGCAGCCTATGGTACAGGCGACCCAACGATGGCGCAGGTGTTTGGCGAACAGCGCGTGCTGCTGGCTGTGCTCTTCTCGCTGTGCATACTGATACCAGCTATCTACCAGCTTAAACTGAGAATGAAGAGAGCTTAAACCATATAACATTGAAGAAGGCTGCACGTTTGTGCAGCCTTTAACTTCAGCGTTAGTATTTCCTGAAAATTTGAGAGAAACAAACCGGAGCTTCACAGCTTTCGGCGTCTTAATTGTTTTACTTGTTTTATTTATAAAGAAAGCATAGAAAAAAATATCTTATTCGTATAAGGCGGGCGTATCCGTGGCACTTACCTTAGTGGTGTCGGCCATATTCTCGGCCTGCATAGTGCCGAGGGTGTTAACGGAGTCGGCTTGATGCTGCTGGTGGAACTTAGCATATGCATCCTTCGGGTCGTCCCATCCGCGGTCCCAAGGGGCCTGTGCGGCGTTACCCAGTGTAAGGATGATGGCTACCACGGCTGCAGCACGGAAAAGCGGCATGAGGCGTGTGGTAAGAGTTACCATCTTGGCCTTTGGCGCTTCGGTGTTCTCGCCTACCATTTCGAGTATTCGGGCATCAAAGTCATCGCCCAGTTCAGGCTTCTCCTGCTCGAGAGTAAACAGCGCTTTGTACTGCATCAGACTGGCTGGTACATCCTCCTGACTGAAGAATGTGCGCAGAATTGACTCTTCCTGTAGTGTGGTTTCACACTGCCAGTAGCGCTCCAGTAACTGTTCGATATACTTATAATCCATATTTCTCGGTTTCAATATATTTTTGTCGGATGGCTTGGCGAGCGCGGAAGATGTTTACCTTTACCTGCTCTTCGCTGACAGCCATAATCGACGCTATTTCTTTATAACTCTTGCCTTCGAATTCGCGCAACTGCATAGCGCTTCGCTGTTTCTCAGGCAGTTCATTAATAAGTTGGCGTATCAGCTCGATGCGATCGCGCTGCATAGCCTGCTCTTCAGGGTTCGAGGCGTAGCTCTGGTCGGCTTTGTCGTGGTCGCCTTCTTCCAGACTCTGGTTCTGGTTTTCCAAGTGTCGCATTCTGTCGAGTGCCAGGTTGCGGCAGATGGTAAGGCAAAAGGCTTCAATCGATTCGATGTCGTCCCATGCCTCGCGGCGATTCCACACCTTTATCATCGTGTCCTGTACTACATCCTCTGCCTCTGCAGGGTTGAGGGTGATGCGGAGGGCAAGCCTGTAGAGCTCGTTCTTCAGCGGCAAGATGTCAGTTTTAAAACTTATCTTTTTCATCCTCTCTTATTATATGACGAATAACCTGGGGCAAAAGTTACAAGTAAAACAAAAAAAATTAGAAAATTTTTGTGCCGCTCTCTCCATCGATGGCAGTGGCCAGGGTAATGATAACCCGACTAACGCCAGCATCGATGGCGCTCAGGGCGTTTTCGATCTTAGGCAGCATGCCACCACTGATGGTGCCATCGGCCTTGTACTGCTCGAAATCGGCGCGGGTGATGGTGGGGATAACCGAATCGTCGTCGTCGGGATTGCGCAGTACGCCTTTCTTCTCGAAACTGTAGATGAGCGTTACATCGTAATAGGGAGCTAAAGCTTTGGCTGTTTCGCTGGCAATGGTGTCGGCATTGGTGTTCAGGATGTGTCCCTGACCATCGTGGGTGAGTGGGGCCATCACGGGGGTGATGCCTGCCTTAATCAGTCGGCTCAGCATCTCACCGTCGGCACGATCAACATCGCCCACAAAACCAAAATCCACACCATCCTTAATGGGGCGCTTATGGCTGCGAATCACATCCATATCGGCACCAGTAAGGCCCAAGGCGTTTACACCATTAGCCTGCAGGCGGGCCACCAGGTTCTTGTTAACCAGGCCGCCGTAAACCATGGCTACCACGCTTAGCATGTCGGCATCAGTAATGCGGCGTCCGCCAACCATCTTCGACTCGATGCCCAGGCTTGCTGCTACCTGAGTGGCACGACGGCCACCGCCATGAATGAGCACTTTGTTGCCCTCGATGGCACTGAAATCCTTGAGCAGCTGACTGAGTTGGGCCTCGTCTTCGACCACGGCGCCACCTACTTTTACAATTGTTAGTTTCTCTTTCATTTTTTATAATATGTGTATGAGTGTTACTGCTTTTGTCCGATAGCCTTGTATTGGCGTATCATGGCATCGGCCAGTATAGCGTTACTCTCGTTGGCACCGTACAGGGTGTCGTAAATCATCTTCACATCATCGCGACCGCCGCCATGCTTCAAGGCGTAAACCACGCACAGGTTCTGCAGACCAACCGACTCAGACAGGATATCAAGGTCGGTAACAGCCAACTGCGACAGGGCCAGCTGATAGGCTGTGTCGCTCAAATCGTCGACCATAGCTTGTACATCGCCTAACGATTCCATGCCAAAATGCTCCAGAACGCGCAGGAAAGGCATCAGCGAGGCGGGGAACAGCTCGGCCTGGTTAACAGCAGCAATACGCTGGTTAAGACGCTCGAATGGGTGCAATTCAAGATAGCTGCGGAACGAGTCGGTAGAGAGTGTTACCTCGCTTAGGTTGCCTGATTTTACCAGCGTTTGTATCTGTCGGCGGTATTCGGTCATAGTGGTGCGCAGACGGCTGAACTCATCGTCGGCCAACTCTAACATACCGGCCAGGCGACTGAACTGTCGGCGATACTGTGGGGGCAGTTTAACGGCACCCTTGTAGCCGATGTCGTGCTCGATGGCCGACCACGTGTGCTGCAGTGCTGTACGTATCTGTATCTCGAAGGGAATGCTACCCTCGTGCAGCTGGCAGATGTAGTGCAGCGAGTTATAGCCAAAGCTGTTGAAATCGTGCAGCTTGCGCTTATCAACAGAGTTGCTCCAGTCGATATCGAACAACTGACTGACAATGGCTGCTACCTTATCCACATCATCGGTATAGAAGGTAACAATGCGCAGGCCAATCAGGTCGGTAATGTCGCTTAGCGAGTGATATTTCTCGCCTTTGCGCTCTAACTTACCAGCCAACGACTCAACACCCTTGATGCGGTGCTCGATGCTGTTAAGTTCGATGCCCTGCTGCTGCATGGTGGTCTGTAACAGCTCGAAAACCTTGTTGTCAAGCTGTATCAGTTGTGGCCGCAGGTCGATGAACTCCTGCAGCAACGCTTCGCAATGTGGCGACAGGCGCATTAGATAAACTCAAAAAGATTAATAAAACCAGTCATGGCAAACACCTGGCGCAGATCCTCGTTCATGTTGCGCAGATAAACATGGCTGCCTTTGGGCTTTGCGGCCTTAAGCAGACCAAGGAACAGGCGCAGACCACTTGATGAGATATACTCGAGTGCTGTGCAATCAAGAATGATATCGTGACCAGAGCATTCGTAAAGTGGAGCCATGCTCTTTTCAACCTCTGCTGATGCAGCCGTATCCAAACGACCTTCGAAGTACATCACGAAATTTTTCTCTTCTTCTTTGAATGTTGTTTTCATAACTATTTATTTTTTAGTGATAATTTTGCTGAGTGTGAGTAGATTCTTATTATCTACACGCTCGTAGTTAATGGTATCCATTATTTGTCGTATCAGGTGAATGCCTAATCCGCCGATACTACGCTGTTCGGCTGAAAGCGTAGTATCGACCTCGGCTTTGACCGTTGGGTCGAAGGGGGTACCGCTGTCGCTGATGACAAACTTAAGATGCTCATCGTTTATCTGGGCATCGATATCCACATCGCCCTTACCATTAGGATAGGCATAGTTCATGACGTTAACCACAGCCTCTTCGATGGCCAGGTTAATCTTCATCGTTGTGCTCATGTCGAGACCTGCCGTCTCGCACACCTCATCTACAAATGCATTGAGTTGGGGCACTTCCTGCACATCGTTGGGCAGTGTAAGATGATTTTGGTAACGCACGTCGAATTGTTATTTAGTGTATTGAAGTACGACTTGTATCATCTGATAGATGATGGCATGAGAAGAAACTGCCTACTCAAGATAGGTATATCCATAGAGTCCTGAGCGGTAGTTAGAGAGGAATTCCTTACCCTCGTCCAAACTGATCTTGCCCTGCTTTACGCTCTTGGCAACCCAAACCTCCAGCTGGCGAACCAGCTTCTTGGGGTTGTACTGCACGTATTCCAGAACCTCTTCGACGGTCTCACCATCGATAATCTGGTCGATGTGGTAGGTGCCGTCTTTCTCAGAGATATGAACGGCATTGGTATCGCCGAACAGGTTGTGCATATCGCCTAAGATTTCCTGATAAGCACCTACCAGGAACACACCTAAGTAGTAAGGCTCGTTCTTTTTGAGTGCATGAACAGGCAGCGAGTGCGAGTTGTTGCGATTGGTGGTAAAGTTGGCTATCTTACCATCACTGTCGCAGGTAATGTCCTGAATGGTAGCATTACGTGTGGGACGCTCGTCCAAACGCTGGATAGGCATGATGGGGAATACCTGGTCGATGGCCCATGAGTCGCTCAGACTCTGGAACAAAGAGAAGTTACAGAAGTACTTGTCGGCCAGGAGCTTGTCAATCTTCATGAGCTCCTCGGGAATATGCTTCAGACTCTTGGCCAGGGCATGAATCTCGTGGCATACACTCCAGTACATAGCCTCTACCTCAGCACGGGTTCTCAGGTCGACGATACCATGACTGAACAGGTCGAGAACTTCTTCGCGAATCTGCTCGGCATCGTGCCAGTCCTCCAGGACATTACGTGGACTCAGGTTGTCCCAAATCTCATACAGGTCCTTAACCAGCTGGTGGCTGTTGGCATCTGGCTCGAACTCCTCGGGCATCTCGGGCAGTGAGGCTGTCTCAAGTACATCGATAACCAGCACTGAGTGGTGGGCAGCCAATGAGCGACCGCTCTCGGTAATGATATTGGGGTGAGGCAGTCCGTTCTTGTTGGCTGCTTCTACAAAGGTGTAGATACAGTCGTTAACGTACTCCTGAATTGAATAGTTTACAGAGCTCTCGCTGGATGGAGAACGGGTTCCGTCGTAGTCAACGCCCAGACCGCCACCACAGTCAACAAAATCTACGTTGTAGCCCATCTTATGCAGCTGGATGTAGAACTGCGAAGCCTCGCGAAGGGCTGTCTGGATACGGCGGATCTTGGTAATCTGGCTACCAATGTGGAAGTGGATGAGGCGCAGACAGTCGTTCAGTCCTTTCTTCTCCAGAAAGTCGAGTGCTTCGAGCAACTCGGCACTGGTAAGTCCGAACTTGCTGGCGTCGCCACCGCTCTCTTCCCATTTGCCTGAGCCGCTTGAGGCCAGCTTGATGCGGATACCGATGTTTGGACGGATATTCATCTTCTTAGCCTCGCGAGCGATAATCTCAAGCTCGTTCATCTTCTCGACTACGATGAAGATCTGCTTGCCCATCTTCTGTGCCAGCAGGGCCAGTTCGATATAACTCTGATCCTTATATCCGTTACAGATGATGATTGAGTCGCTTTGGCATTGCATGGCGATAACGGCATGCAACTCGGGTTTTGAACCAGCCTCAAGGCCAAGGTTGAACTTGCGGCCGTGCGAGATAATCTCCTCGACCACAGGCTGCATCTGGTTTACCTTGATGGGATAAACCACGTAGTTCTCGCCTTTGTAGTCGTACTCCTCGGATGCCTTTTTAAAGCAGCTCCACGTTTTCTCGATACGATTATCAAGAATATCGGGGAAACGCAACAGTACTGGTGGCGTAACATCACGCAGTGCCAGTTCGTCCATTACCTCGCGCAAGTCAATCTGTGTGCTGTTCTTGCTGGGGGTAACGTAAACATCGCCCTTGTCGTTGATACCAAAATAAGAAGTGCCCCAACCGTTGATGTTGTACAACTCCTTTGAATCCTCAATCGTCCATTTCTTCATTTTCTAAACGGATATGAATTTTATTATAAATCTAATAGTTCTTTTATTTTATCGACGCTAATCTTGATTTTCTCGTAGTTGTCCATCAGACTTACGTCGAGTGTATACTTAGCCTTTGTGTAGAAAGGTTCGCGCTTTTCGAGCTGCTGGCGAATAAAGGTGATTAGCTCCTCGGGGCTTTTGCCTTTAATCAGCGGGCGCTCAACCTTGCCCATCAGCAGGTGGTTGTATAGAACCTCGGGATCGGCCTTCAGGTAAACCGTCAGTCCCTGCTGGTTCAGATAGTCCATATTGTCAAAGAAGCAGGGCGTGCCGCCGCCACAGCTAATGATTACATTCTCAAACTCTGCCACCTCGTGCAGCATGCTGTGCTCCATTTTTCGGAACCCCTCTTCGCCACGTTCGGCAAATATCTGTGCCACTGTTTTGCGCATGCGGCTCTCGATATACCAGTCGAGGTCGTAGAAGGTGGCACCTAACTCCTTTGAGAGAGCCTTACCGATGGTGGTTTTGCCAGCTCCCATATAGCCTATCAGAATGATGCGCTTCATGCCTCTGCCTCTGCTTTTGTGGTTGTCTTCTTAGTGGCGGCCTTTCTGCCAGCACCTTTTCTTGCACCTCGCTTGGCGGTTTTCTTATCACCCTCCTCGCTCTTCATCTGCTCGATAATCTTCATGCACTCGTCGTAGGTGAGATCCTTGGCGTTCTCGTGCAGGTTCTTTGGCAGACGATAGTTCTGTCCGTCGTAGGCCAGGTAAGGACCGTAGATACCGTTCATAATCTCCAACTTGGGATCCTCAAGGAAGAACTTCATGTGCTTGGCTGCTTCCTGTCGGCGCTTCTCCTGGATGAGCACAATGGCCTCGTCGAGTGTGATAGCCATTGGATCGGCATCCTTTGGCAGCGATGCAAACATGCGGTCGTGCTTAACGTAAGGACCGAATCTACCAGCACCAACGCTTACGGGCAGACCTTCGAACTCACCCAAGTCGCGTGGCAGCTTAAACAGCTCCATAGCCTCTTCCAAGGTGATTGTTTCCATACTCAACTCCTTAGGTAACTGGGCAAACTGAGGCTTGTCCTTATCCTCTGACGAGCCAATCTGTACTACAGGTCCGAAGCGGCCAATCTTTACAAATACTGGGCGACCAGTCTTGGGGTCGTTACCCAACTCGCGCTCACCAGCCTTGAACTTCTGACGGCTGTTAAGAGTTTCCTCAACCGTTGGCTCAAAGTCCTTGTAGAAGTGTTTCATCATATCCTTCCACTTCTCGTCGCCCTCGGCAATCTTATCAAAGTCCTGCTCTACCTTGGCAGTAAAGTTATAGTCCATGATGCCAGGGAAGTTTTCCATCAGGAAGTCGTTTACTACAGTACCAATGTCGGTTGGCAACAGCTTGCCGCGCTCTGAGCCAGCCATCTCCTTACGGGTTTTCTGGGTAATCTGCTTACCCTTCAGCTGGTAGATAGAGTAGAAACGCTCTTCGCCTTTCTTATCACCCTTCATCACATACTCGCGCTGCTGGATGGTAGAGATGGTTGGGGCGTATGTTGATGGACGACCGATACCTAACTCTTCCATCTTGTGTACCAGACTGGCCTCGGTGTAGCGCTGAGGACCGGCACTGAAACGCTCGGTGGTAAGGATTTCGCGACGTGTGAGCTCCTGTCCTTTCTTGATAACAGGCAGTGAGTGGCTGTAATCCTCGCCATTCTCATCATCATCGGATGATTCACGATATACTTTCAGGAAACCATCAAACTTGATAACCTCGCCCTGAGCTGTGAATACCTCCTCGATACCATCGCTCTTGATGGTTATAGTGGTCTTCTCAATCTCCGCATCGGCCATCTGACTGGCGATGGTACGCTTCCAAATCAAATCGTAGAGTTTACGCTCCTGGGCACTGCCTTCAATCTCAGTCATATTCATGTATGATGGACGGATGGCCTCGTGTGCTTCCTGAGCGCCCTTTGAGTTGGTGTGATACTTGCGAAGTTTGCTATAGTTCTCGCCATAGAGGTTTACAATCTCGCTCTTGCTGGCGTTCAAACAAAGTTGCGACAGGTTTACAGAGTCGGTACGCATGTAAGTAATACGTCCGCTCTCGTACAGGTGCTGGGCCACCATCATTGTCTGACTAACGGTGAAGCCGAGCTTGCGGGCTGCTTCCTGTTGCAGGGTAGATGTGGTGAATGGGGGCGCAGGTGTACGCTTTGATGGCTTTTTGGTGATGGCATCGGCATAGAAAGTGGCTGTTTTGCACTTCTCCAGGAATTCCATCACTTCATCCTCGGTGCTGAAACGCTTGCTCAGCTGGGCTTTAACCTCCGAGGCTGAGCCATCGGGGTTAACAACAGCAAACACACCGCTGACACTATAATAAGGCTCGCTCTTAAAGTTCTGTATCTCGCGCTCGCGCTCTACAATCAGTCGCACAGCAACACTCTGTACACGACCAGCCGACAGGGCGGGCTTAACCTTACGCCAAAGTACTGGTGAGAGTTTGAAACCTACCAGACGGTCGAGCACGCGGCGGGCCTGCTGCGCGTTAACCAAATCCATGTTGATATGGCGTGGATGCTCGATGGCATCGAGAATAGCCGATTCAGTAATCTCGTGGAATACAATACGGTTAGTCTTCTGTTCGTCTAATCCTAAAACCTCGCAAAGGTGCCATGAGATGGCTTCTCCTTCGCGGTCCTCATCGGATGCCAGCCATACAGTCTCTGCCTTGCCGGCTTTTGATCGTAAATCCTCTACCAGACTAACCTTCTCTTCGGGAATCTCGTATTCTGGTTCCAGCGTCTTTTCGTCGATGCTGATTTCTCTTTTCTTTAAGTCGCGGATGTGTCCGTAGCTCGACATGACCTTGTAATCCTTTCCCAGGAATTTCTCAATAGTCTTTGCCTTTGCGGGCGACTCCACTATCACTAAGTTCTTTTGCATATTCTGTCGCGTTATATTTCTTTCGGGCTGCAAAAGTAAGCAAAAAACTCTCTTCCACCTTATTTATATAGAGGATTTTCAGATTTATTAACAATTCTGTGCTAAGAAACGGTGTACGGCTTGGCGTATGGAGCGCAGTCCGAAACGCTCTACATACACCTCTCTGAGGGATACCCACTGCAGTTCGGCGGCATCGTCGTCGGCTTTTACTACAGCCTCGCCTGTTACGTGGCACAGGAAGAAGAGGTCGAGCGTGTGTATGTCCATACCCGAGTAGTGATAAACGTTGGGGATAGAGAACTGGTATTCGACGGTGTCGGGATCGATGTCGAGTCCGGTTTCTTCCTTGATTTCCCTCACCATGCCCTCTTCGGCGTTCTCGTCGTTATCTATAAATCCGCCAGGCAGGTCGAGGGTGCCTTTGGCAGGTTCCTTGCCTCGTGTGGCTACTAGCAGTTCGCCTTTATCGTTCAGGATAAAAGCGGCTGTTGATGCGCGTGGGTTCTGATAGAATGTAAACCCACAATTGGCACAATGGCGGCTCAGTGCGTTATGAATCTTAAAATCCTGACTGCCACACTTAGGGCAGAATCGGAATACTTCTAATGGATGCTCTGTCATAAGCGTTTACCAGTTATCTGTTCTGAATGGGAATAATGGCAGATTGGCGCCGTTTTTTACGTTGCCTATCTGGAAATTTTTAAAGCAGTATCGTATAGCCACGGGCTTTTTAACCTGAGGCGACGACAGCTTGATGGCCTCGTCCCAATAACCGCCGCCGGGCTGCCAGAAGTGCTGGGCCTGAGCGGGGTAGAATACCTTGTCGTCGCCTGCAATCTCAAAGCCTTGGATGTCTTCGAATGGGGCGTCGGTGTGGTAGTTGTTGTCTAAGTGGATGTAGATGGCATCGCCCTTGATGTTCATGTCCTTAAAGGTTGAACTCTGGTAGAGGATGCCCTCAAAGCCATAGTCGCGAGCCAGTGCCGTGTAAGCCAGTCGCTCACCTACCTGTTGTTTTTGTGCAGGGTGAATCTGGCTGTATTCGTAGGGGTAAACCAGGTCGTTGATGCATATCAGCGAGCTGTTGGGAATTATTTGTTGTGCTTTGAACTGCTGTTCGCGCAGCAAGGCACCGCTGATGGCGTTGTTGTCATCGTCGTAGCGATAGGGGGCTATCTGCACAAAATAGAAAGGAATTTCGCCCAAACCGAACTGACTGCGCCACTGATCTACCAACAGCTTCAAACGCTGAGAATATTGGTCGCCAGGATCGCCTACGTTCGAACATCCCTGATAGAACAGAATTCCCTTGACGGTATAGTTCAGGATAGGGTTGAACGTACCGTTACCCCATAGCAGTGAGCGGTGGTAGTCGTACTGTGCCCATTTCTTGCAGATTTCAACAGAGTCGGTAGGATCGTTGGTGTATTTCTCCAGATTCTCTTTGGTGAGCCAGCTTTCTACACGTGAGCCACCTTTGTTAGCCTCGATGAGTGCGATGGGGATGTCGAGTGCCTGATGCATGGTGTGTGCAAAGAAATAACCCGTGGCAGAGAAGTCGCCAACGGTCTTAGGTGTACATTCGCGCCACTCGCACTGGGCGTCGTTCTGGGGGGTGGCTGCCATTACGCTAGGTATCTTGATGCTTCGTACACCTTTGTGGTTCTTGGCATCAATCACCACCTGATTGTAATCTTTGACCGGGCACATCCAGAAACCTTTTACAGGCATCTCCATGTTCGATTGTCCGGCACAAACCCATACTTCGCCACTTAGCACATTGCTGATGGTGAGCTTGTCGCCATCGTCGAATGTGATGGATAGTGGGGTATAGCTGGCCTTGGGTGTCTTTACCTTTACCAGCCATTCGCCGTTTTTGTCGGCTTTGGCAGTGACCGCTTCGCTGCTCCACGAGGTCGTTACTTTTACGGTTTTTCCAGGCTTTGCCCATCCCCAAAGGCGGGCATCGGTTTGCTGTTGTAAAACCATATTGTCACCAATTAGGTGTGGCAATTTTACTTTGGCCTGAGAGCCAAATGCAAGTACTGTAAGAGCTGTAATAGCTAAGATTTTCTTCATAATTTATCGTAAAGTTTCAAGTTTCTGCTTGCAAAGATAATAAAAATCCGTAAAAACCACGTAATCCGTAGCTTTTTTTTAGTACCTTTGCGCCAAAATTAAAAATATTAAAACAATGAAGTACGTAAGAAACATATTAACAACGGCGTTGCTGACTCTCTCGGCAACTATTTTTGCACAGAAACCTACCACCATGCCACTCTGGCCAAATGGACCAGAAGTAGTGAGCTCGGATGGTAATGATCAGGCGGAACTAACTGTTTATCTGCCCGATGCCAACAAGGCTACCGGTCGTGCTGTAGTGTGCTGTCCTGGTGGCGGTTATAGTCATCTGGCTATGGATCACGAGGGGCATCAGTGGGCGCCTTTCTTTAATACGCAGGGCATCGCTCTGATTGTACTGAAATATCGTATGCCTTATGGTAACCGTATGGTGCCTGTCTCTGATGCTGAGGAGGCTATCAAAACGGTTCGTAGTCATGCTACCGAGTGGCATATCAACCCTAACGATGTAGGCATCATGGGTTTCTCGGCAGGTGGTCATCTGGCTTCTACCATCGCCACCCATGCCAAGGACAATGCTGCACCGAATTTCCAGATACTCTTCTATCCGGTTGTAACGATGGATCCGGGCTTTACACATAAGGGCTCGCACGATAACTTCTTGGGAAAGGCACCTGAGGACAAGAAGGCGCTGAAGGAGTATAAGAAGTTGGAGCTTGAGTTTAGTAACGACTTGCAGGTGAATCGTACCACACCGCGTGCTTTCTTGGCGCTGAGCGACGATGATAAGGCTGTGCCTGCGGCTAATGGCTTTAACTACTATCAGCAGCTGTATAAGCACGATGTACCAGCATCAATTCATATTTATCCTACAGGTGGTCATGGTTGGGGTTATCGCGAAACCTTTGCCTATCACTACGAGATGGTTTTTGAGTTGAAAGCCTGGTTAAAAAGTTTCTAAATTGTAGCGTATGTATTTTACAGGTATTATTATAGCTGCCAGTACTTTCCTGGCTATTGGCGTGTGGCATCCGATTGTTATTAAAACCGAGTATTATTGGGGCACACGTCCCTGGATTGTATATCTCATTGTGGGGTTGGCTTGCATCGCGGGCGCCCTGTTTATCGAGAATGCTATCCTTTCGTCTATCGTAGGTGTGTTTGGCGCCTCCGCCTTGTGGGGCATCGGTGAGCTGTTTGCTCAAAAGAAACGTGTAGAGAAAGGTTGGTTCCCCAAGAATCCTAAGCGCAAGTACTAAAAAGAAAAATCCCTTCCAGAATCGGAAGGGATTATTTGTTTACAAAAGCTTTTTGATTTCAGCTTCAAGTTCTGCTATCTGAGCAGCTCGCTTAACCAGATTGTTGCCGCGGTCGATAACAAAGAAGTCGGGAACAGCCTGAATGTTGTAGAGTGTCAGACGCTGTGAACCTGCGCCATCCTCGTCGCGAACGCTGATCCAAGGCAGTGCTGCTGTCTGCTGTTTCCAGAAGTGCTCGTCGCTGTCGAGACTTACCTGGTAAATCTCCAATCCCTGAGCGTGATATTTATTATACAATTCGCGCAGCTGAATGATACGTGCTGGAGAATCCTTGAGAGCGAATACATGGAAGTCGAGCAGTACAACCTGACCCTTCAAATCAGTCAGATGACGCATGTTACCTTTGTTATCGAGTAGAGCGATATCCAGTACACCAGCCTCCTGAACCTTGCTGGCCTCAATCTGAATGTCGGCATTCTGAGCCTCTACGATACGCTGGTTCTTCATGCCTTCGATGGCAATGTTGTGCAGGTTCTGTCCGCGCTCAGCGTGTGGGTAATAAGTGTCCCAGCTGGTAGCAACGGCTGCAAAAGCCTTGATATCTTCCTTGTTGGCACGAGGATTGAAAATCAGGTAGTTGCCGATAGCCTGGAACAGAGCGAAGTAGGCATATGCCTTGTAAGGCTCTTTGTAGATATAGTTGCGCTTAACCTCTTCCTTGTAAGCGTTAATCATGCTCTGGATGCTGTCGTTGGCTTTGGCAATGCCTAACTCGGTGTTGCTCTGCAGCGCGATGGCCTTAGCCTGCAGGTCGATCTGCTTAAGTGCCAACTCGCGAATCTTCTCACAGTTCTCAGAACCGCTGATGGTGTAGTTTGATGCCATACCAGGATACTGACCCTTAACCTGAACAGTCTCGGTAGAATCGATGCTTACGTTGATAATCTGGTCGGCAATGCGCAAACGATAGAACTCAGGGGCTGTAGTAGCATCCTGACTGAACGAGAAGTCGCCATTGTCGTTAAGCTTTACAGAGTCGAGCACGTTAATGCCCTCCAAACCTACGTTTTCGAAGTAGAGCACAGAGTCCTTAGCGCCGGCAATCTGGCCCTCGACGGTAAACTTATTGTTGTTGCACGAGGCAATCGATAATGCAGCCAGAACTACGGCTGCTGCTTTACAAATATGTTTCATTTTTTCTAATTAGAATTTCGTTTTGCGGGTGCAAAGATATAATTTTTTTAGTGAATAGTGAAGAGGAATAGTGAAAAATTAAAAAAAATATTGAGTTTTCTCGTTTATTAATATAATTATGTGTATCTTTGCGGCTGTTTTTTATATTTTAGATGTTTTATTAAGATGAACGTAATTACAAAGACCCTTCAATTGGCTGATGGACGTACCATCACCATTGAAACCGGGAAAGTGGCAAAACAGACCGACGGCTCTGTTGTTCTGCGTATGAACAACACCGTATTGCTCGCCACTGTTTGTGCCGCAAAAGATGCAGTTCCCGGAACAGATTTTATGCCTTTGCAGGTAGATTATCGTGAACAGTACAGCGCAGCCGGACGTTTCCCCGGTGGATTTACCAAGCGCGAAGGCAAAGCCAGCGACAACGAAATCCTGACATCACGACTGGTGGACCGTGTTCTTCGTCCACTCTTCCCTTCGAACTATCACGCTGAGGTATTTGTGAATGTAATGCTGCTCTCAGCCGATGGTGTTGATCAGCCCGACGCCCTTGCAGGTTTTGCTGCTTCGGCTGCTCTGGCTTGCTCGGATATCCCATTCGAGTGCCCCATCAGTGAGGTTCGCGTAGCCCGTGTCAACGGTGAGTATGTTATCGATCCTACCTTCGAGCAGATGAAGGATGCCGATATGGACATCATGGTTGGTGCATCGGCCGAGAACATTATGATGGTAGAGGGAGAGATGAAAGAGGTGTCAGAACAGGATATGATCGGCGCTCTGAAGGCTGCTATGGCTGCTATCAAGCCAATGTGTGAGCTTCAGGCTGAACTCTCAAAGGAACTTGGTAAGGATGTTAAGCGTGAGTACGACCACGAGGTGAACGATGAGGAGCTGCGTGAGCGTATGAACAAGGAGCTGTATCAGCCCGCTTACGATGTTACCAAGCAGGCTCTGCCCAAGCAGGACCGTGCTGATGCCTTCGAGAAGATCCTGACAGACTTCAAGGAGAAGTATGCTGCTGAGCATGCCGACCTGACTGAGGATGAGATGGAAGAGAAGTATGCCATGATGGATCGTTACTATCATGACGTTGAGCGCGACGCTATGCGCCGTTGTATCCTCGACGAGGGTATCCGTCTCGATGGTCGTAAGACCGACGAGATCCGTCCTATCTGGTGCGAGGTTTCACCTCTGCCAATGCCTCACGGAAGTTCAATCTTTACTCGTGGTGAGACACAGTCGCTTTCTACCTGTACTCTGGGTACTAAGCTTGATGAAAAGATGGTTGACGACGTGCTTGAGCACGGTTATCAGCGCTTCTTGCTGCACTATAACTTCCCTCCATTCTGTACTGGTGAGGCCAAGGCCCAGCGTGGCGTAGGTCGTCGTGAGATTGGTCACGGTCACCTGGCATGGCGTGGACTGAAGGGCCAGATTCCTGAGGACTTCCCTTACACAGTTCGTCTGGTAAGCCAGATCCTTGAGTCTAACGGTTCTTCATCAATGGCTACCGTATGTGCTGGTACACTCGCCCTGATGGACGCCGGTGTTCCTATGAAGAAGCCTGTTTCGGGTATTGCCATGGGTCTGATCAAGAATCCTGGAGAAGATAAGTACGCTGTATTGAGCGATATCCTCGGCGACGAGGACCACCTGGGTGATATGGACTTCAAGACCACTGGTACAAAGGATGGTCTGACCGCTACTCAGATGGATATCAAGTGTGATGGTTTGAGCTTCGACATTCTCGAGAAGGCTCTGATGCAGGCTAAGGCCGGTCGTGAGCACATCCTGAAGTGCCTGACCGATACTATCGCTGAGCCACGTGCTGAGATGAAGCCTCAGGTTCCTCGCATCGTTCAGATGGAGATTCCTAAGGAGTTCATCGGTGCTGTAATCGGCCCTGGTGGTAAGATTATCCAGCAGATGCAGGAGGATACTGGTGCTACTATCACTATCGACGAGGTTGACGGTGTAGGTAAGGTCCAGGTATCAGCTCCTAACAAGGAGAGCATCGATGCCGCTATCGGTAAGATTAAGGCTATCGTAGCTATTCCTGAGGTAGGCGAGGTTTACGACGGTGTGGTTCGTTCTATCATGCCTTACGGATGCTTCGTTGAGATTATGCCTGGTAAGGACGGTCTGTTGCACATCAGCGAGATCGACTGGAAGCGCCTTGAGACCGTTGAAGAGGCTGGTATTAAGGAGGGCGACCACATTCAGGTTAAGCTCCTGGAGATTGATCCTAAGACAGGTAAGTACAAGCTCTCTCATCGTGTACTGATTGAGAAGCCTGCCGATTATGTTGAGCGTCCTGCCCGTGGTGAGCGTCGTGAGCGCCCAGAGCGTAATGGCGAGCGTCGTGACCGTCGTCCCGACCGTGGCGATCGTCGCAACGGTGAGCGTCATGGTGAGCGCCGCCCACGTCCTGAGCAGCAGCAGACTGAGGCTCCAAAAGAGGAACAGCCAAAGGACTTCAGTGACTCGTTAGATAACATGGATTTCTAAGAAAGAAATCTTAAAAATAAAGAAAAGCGTTAAATTTGTCTAAATTTGGCGCTTTTTTCTTTTGCGCGTACCTTATATAATAAAAATAGTTAGTACCTTTGCACACCGATTTAGGGGAGAGACTTAGAATCCCCGTGAAATGTTGTGTGAATAGCGGTGTCTTTGGCCGGGCATGGCGGTTCGTGAATCAGCGTTTCAATGATCCCCGTCAGGGAATCAACCCCTACGGGTGCGACGTTAGACTGACAACCGGGAGTTAGACCCTGGGAGTGAGTTTATGCGCGTACATATTTAATTATAAGTTAAACTGTTTTTTAGTAGTAAATTTAAAAATGAACACTTTGAGTTACAAGACACTTTCTGTAAACAAGGAAACAGCAAAGAAGGAGTGGGTGGTAATCGATGCCACAGACCAGGTTGTTGGTCGTCTCGCTTCAAAGGTAGCTAAGCTGATCCGCGGAAAGTACAAGCCAACTTTCACTCCACACGTTGACTGTGGTGACAATGTAATCCTTATCAACGCCGATAAGGTAGTTTTCACTGGTAAGAAAGAGACCGATAAGGTTTATACCCGCTACACAGGTTATCCTGGTGGTCAGCGCTTCAATACTCCTGCTGAGCTTCGCAAGAAGAACGGTGGTGTTGACAAGATGCTGCGTCATGCCGTTAAGGGTATGCTGCCAAAGGGTCCTCTGGGCCGCAGCCTGCTGAACAACCTCTTTATCTATGAGGGTACCGAGCATCCACATGCCGCTCAGCAGCCAAAGACTATTGATATTAACCAGTATAAATAATAAGGAAAGATGGAAGTAATTAACGCAATAGGTCGTCGTAAGAGCTCTGTAGCCCGTGTATACGTAACAGAGGGTACTGGTAAGATTACGATCAACAAGAAAGATTTAGAGGTATATTTCCCATCAGCTATCCTGCAGTATGTGGTTAAGCAGCCACTCGCACTGCTCGAAGTAGCTGAGAAGTATGACATCAAGGCAAACCTCGACGGAGGTGGTTTCACAGGTCAGAGTCAGGCTCTGCGTCTCGCAATTGCCCGCGCTCTGGTGAAGATCAACGAAGAGGATAAGAAGAAGCTGAAGGATGCAGGTTTCATGACACGTGATAGCCGTGAGGTTGAGCGTAAGAAGCCTGGTCGTCCAAAGGCACGTCGTCGCTTCCAGTTCAGTAAGCGTTAATCCCGCTGAAGAACTTAGCGCAAGTTTAGTATCTAAACCCGCTGGATTCCTTTGGACTACCGTCGGGCTGATTCTAAGAAGAATTAAAAAGAAAGTAAACAATTTAAAAGAAGTAAGAAAATGTCAAGAACAAATTTTGATCAGTTGCTGCAGGCTGGCTGTCATTTCGGTCACCTGAAGCGTAAGTGGAACCCCGCTATGGCTCCTTATATTTACACAGAGCGTAACGGTATTCACATCATCGACCTGCATAAGACAGTAGCCAAGGTTGACGAGGCTGCTGAGGCCCTGAAGCAGATTGCCAAGAGTGGCAAGAAAATCCTGTTCGTCGCTACTAAAAAACAGACAAAGGAAGTGGTTGCTGAGAAGGCTGCAAGCATCAACATGCCATACGTTATCGAGCGTTGGCCAGGTGGTATGCTCACAAACTTCCCCACAATCCGTAAGGCCGTTAAGAAAATGGCGAACATCGACCGTCTGATGCAGGATGGAACCTACTCAAACCTCTCAAAGCGTGAGCTGCTGCAGATCACACGTCAGCGTGCTAAGCTCGAGAAGAACCTGGGTTCTATCGCCGATCTGACTCGTCTGCCAAGCGCACTCTTCGTAGTTGATGTAATGAAGGAGAACATTGCCGTTCGCGAGGCTAACCGTCTGGGTATCCCCGTATTCGGTATCGTTGATACTAACTCTGATCCTAACAATATCGACTTCGTTATCCCTGCTAACGACGATGCTAAGGACTCTGTAGAGGCTATCCTGAATGCCTGCTGCACCGCTATCGCCGAGGGTATCGAGGAGCGTAAGGTAGAGAAGGCCGACGAGAAGGCTGCTGATGCTCAGGCTGAGGGCGAGGAGCCTAAGGCTAAGCGTGCTCCACGCAAGGCTCGCAAGGATGCTGAGCCAAAGGCTGAGGCTGCTGCTGAGTAAAATGTAATAATGTAAAAATTAAAAAATTAAAAGATAATGGCTATTTCAATTGATGATATCAAGAAGCTTCGCGCAATGACTGGCGCTGGTCTGGCTGACGTAAAGAAGGCTCTGACCGAGGCTGAGGGCGACTTCGACAAGGCTAAGGAGCTCCTGCGTGAGCGTGGCCTCGCTATTGCTGCTAAGCGTAGCGACCGTGAGACATCTAATGGTTGTGTACTCGTTAAGAGCGTTGATGGCTTCGCTGCTATGATCGCCCTGAAGTGTGAGACCGACTTCGTTGCTAACGGTGCCGATTTCATTGCTCTTACTCAGAGCATCCTCGACGCTGCTATTGCTGCTAAGGCTAAGGATATTGAGGCTGTTAAGGAGCTTACTCTGGCCGACGGTCAGAAGGTTCAGGACGCAGTTACTCAGCGCTCTGGTATCACCGGTGAGAAGATGGAGCTGGATGGCTACCTGACTCTCGAGGGTGAGAACATTGAGATCTACAACCACATGGCAAAGAACACTCTCTGCACCATGGTTCAGACCAACAAGCCCGCTGCCGAGCAGGGTCACCTGGTAGCTATGCAGGTTGCTGCTATGAAGCCAGTAGCTCTCGACGCTCAGAGCATCGATCCAAAGATTCTCGACGAGGAGTACAAGACTGCTGTTGAGAAGTCAAAGCTCGAGCAGGTTCAGAAGTTCGTTGATATGAAGCTCAAGAAGGCTGGTTTGAACCCCAACCTGGTTGATTCTGAGGATCACATCGAGAGCAACATGTCGAAGGGCTGGCTCACACAGGAGCAGGCCGACGAGGCTCGCAAGATCATTGCTGATGCAAAGGTTGAGGGCGAGGCTAACCTGAAGATGCCAATGATTGAGGGTATCGCTAAGGGTCGTGTTGAGAAGTTCAAGAAGGAGAACTGCCTGGTTGACCAGGAGTTCCAGTTCGGCGACGGCGACAAGGCTACTGTTGCTCAGTGGCTCGCTAAGCAGGACAAGGATCTGAAGATCGTTGCCTTCCAGCGCTTCACACTCGTTGCTGACTAATTCATTTAGCAATATAGACAGGATCGGCATTGCGAAAGCAGTGCCGATTTTTTATGAGACTATGAGAAAAGTAATAGGAATAGGAGAAACTATACTGGACATCATCTTCCGCGACGATCAGCCTATTGGTGCTGTGCCTGGCGGTTCGATGTTCAACGGACTGATATCGCTTGGTCGTAGCGGCGTAGATGCGGCTTTTATCAGCGAAACGGGCAACGACCGTGTGGGGCGTCGCATCATCAGTTTCCTGGAGGATAATCATGTTGATGCCTCGAATATCAGCGTGTATCCCGAGGCCAAATCGCCCATATCTCTGGCATTTCTGAACGAGAACAACGATGCCGAGTATATCTTTTATAAGG
Source organism: Prevotella sp. khp1 (assembly GCF_900102205.1). NCBI lineage: Bacteria > Pseudomonadati > Bacteroidota > Bacteroidia > Bacteroidales > Prevotellaceae > Prevotella > Prevotella sp. khp1. The sequence goes on along the minus strand of NZ_FNJZ01000002.1, from coordinate 228,942 downwards.
ATCATCCCCACGACCGCCTGGAGTTTATCACGCCCGATATCCAGCCTAACGATGTGGTGATGTTTGGCTCGTTCTATGCCATCAACCCTGTTATCCGTCCACAGATGCTGGCATTTCTGCAGTATGCACACGAGCAGGGTGCCATTCTTTACTACGATGTAAACTATCGTGCGTCGCATCTCAAGGATCTGGTAAAGGTTACGGCCAATATCCTTGAGAACTTTGAGTTGGCCGATATCATCAAAGGCAGCTCGGAGGATTTTGAGAATATGTATAACAAGACGGGGGCCGATAGCGTGTACCGTTCGCAGATAGATTTCTACTGCAAGAACTTTATCTATACGCAGGGTGCCCAGCCTATCGAGTTCCGTGCGCAGGGTGGTTTGGCCAAGCAGTATCCTGTAGCAGCCACACAAACGGTTAGTACCATTGGCGCAGGCGATAACTTTAATGCCGGCTTTGTGTACGGACTGCTTAAGTATGGCGTTACACGTGATATGCTGCACGAGGGCGTTGATGCGGCCATCTGGGATAAGGTGATAGCCGAGGCCCAGCAGTTTGCAGCCAATGTGTGTGGTAGCATTAACAACAGCGTTGATACCGCCTTTGGCGAACGCAAAAAAACAGAATACCTTTCTGAGCTTGAAGCAATGGAATAGTTTTTTTGGCACGGATTACACGGCTTTTTTTATAAAAAAGACACGGCTTTAGCATTGCAACTATAGCCGTGTTTTTAATTTATTAAAGCCGTGTTCGCTCGGCTTTGCCGCTTGGCTCGTCCAAGAATCCGTGCCTAATACTATCAGCCTAATTACTTCTTTTTCTTGCGGGGCTTGCGCATGGCCCAGCCTTCTTCGCTAAAGTCGGGCTCCTTGCCTTTCAATTCGCGTGGTGCCTTGCCCATCAGCTCGCGCCAGTTATCTTTCTTCTGGCGCTTGGGCTTGCTTGAACGCTCGCCGCCCTTGCCCTGTCGCTCGCCACCCTTGCTGGCATCATCGGCGTCGTTGCAACGCACCGTCTGACCCTTGTAGCGGATACCTGTCAGCTGCAGCATTACCTTCTTAGCATCCTTTTCGGGCACCTCAAAGTACGAAATGCTATCCAGCAGGTCGATATGGCCCACCTCCTGGCGTCCGCCCACAAATCGGTTCAGCGTCTGCATCAGCTCGCCTGGGTAGAAACCGTTGCGCTTACCAAGGTTGATAAACAGTCGGCGGTAACCCTTCTGCGGCTTGTTCTGCAACTTCTGCTTGTCGCTCTGCTGGCGTCGGTCCTTCTTTTCAGGCACCACAGGCTCAATCTCTGGTGCGTCGGCATAGTAGGCCAGGAACTTACCAAACTCAAGCGATACAATCTTCTTTATCAGCTCGTCCTTGTCGATATACTCAAAGTAGCGGTTGATATCCTGCATGAATGGGGCAATCTCCTCGTCGTCAACGTCGGTCTTAACAATCTGGTCCATCACCTTATAGAGCTGCTTTTTGCAGATCTCTTCGGCCGATGGAATCTCGGCCTTTACAAACTCTTTGCCGATAATCTTCTCGATGTTACGGATCTTAAATTTTTCGCGACTGTGTACAATCGAGATAGATGTACCTTTCTTGCCCGCACGGCCTGTACGGCCTGAGCGGTGAGTGTAGCTCTCGATGTCATCGGGCAATCCGAAGTTAATCACGTGCGTCAAGTCGTCAACGTCCAGTCCGCGTGCAGCCACATCGGTAGCTACCAGCAGCTGTGTCAGGTGGTTGCGGAACTTCTGCATCGTCTGGTCGCGCTGCTGCTGGTTCAGGTCGCCATGCAGCGATTCGGCATTATAGCCGTCCTTAATCAGCTTGTCGGCCACCTCTTGTGTCTCTACCTTGGTGCGACAGAAGATAATGGCAAAGATGCGTGGATAGAAGTCTACGATACGTTTCAGCGCCAGATATTTATCCTTGGCGTTCACCATATAATAGATGTGGTTTACGCTCTCGGCGCCCTCGTTGCGGCTGCCCACAACTATCTCTTTGTAGTCGTGCAGATACTTCTTGGCCACACGCTCCACCTCTTTGCTCATAGTGGCCGAGAACATCAGCGTGTGATGATCGGCCGAGAGCGACTCGAATATCTCGTTGATACTGTCTGAGAAGCCCATATTCAGCATCTCATCAGCCTCGTCGAGCACAATGTTAGTTACTTGCTCCAGGCGGGCAATGCCGCGATGCATCAGGTCAACCAGTCGGCCTGGTGTGGCCACGATAATCTCAACACCCTTTTTCAGCGCGCGCATCTGCGGCTCGATGGCAGCGCCACCATACACGGCCTCTACATGCACGCCATCCATATATTTGGCAAAGTCGCGCAGGTCGTCGGCTATCTGCAGGCACAGCTCACGTGTTGGCGAGAGCACCAGTGCCTGTGTGTAGCGCTGTGTTGTGTCGATGCGCTCAAGCAATGGAATGCCGAACGCTGCTGTTTTTCCGGTACCAGTCTGGGCCAGGGCTATCACATCGTTTTCGTTGCCCAGCAGGTATGGTATTACCGCCTCCTGTACAGGCATCGGATGTACAAACCCTAACTCTTCGATGGCTTTGCGAATCTGCTCGCAAACGCCTAATTCTTCAAATGTCTTCATTAAATAAATTTATCTTACTACTTCTGTAAATTCTGGCTTGCCGCCCTTTTCTACGGTTACGTAGATGGTTGCGGTGGCCTCTTTGCCGTTCATGCCGCGTGTTTTTACGCTGAACTCATAGTCGGTGCCATCGGGCGTTTCGCGCTTACCTACTGTCTGAGGTGTGCCGAGAGGGAACTGATAGCTCGAGCAGGCGGCGTCAAACAGCGCCTTCTCGGCATCGGTTACGGGCTTCTGTGCTGTATAGGCTGGCAGGGCTTTTACGCGGCCTTTCTTGTAGCCGTTCTCTGTCAGAAAACGGTCCAGCTCCTTGGCTGCTTTAGCCACGCGGGCTGTACGTACGCCATAGCCCTGGGCAATCTTGGCCTTGGGCAGTGCCTTTTTCAGGTCGGCCGATGATGTGTTCAGTCCGCCGCTGCCAAAGGTGCAGAAGGGCACAATCGTCTTACCTGCAAAATCCTGCCCGTTTAGCAGGGTTACTATCGGATTGGCATAGGTGCCAAACCAGATGGGGTATCCTAAAAAGATAACATCGTACTTACTCATATCCTTTTTAAGGGGCTTGATAGCTGGCCACTGGCCGTTAGCTCGCTCCTTGTTGCCACGCTGGATGGTAGCCTGAAAATCGCCTGTATAAGGCTCAACAGCCTCTACGGCTTCGATGTCAGCACCCAGTTGTTTCTGGATTTCCTCGGCTACGGTCTTGGTTGTACCATTCTCTGAGTAGTAAAGCACCAGCTTCTGCTGTGCCCAGCTCGTTGCAATGCCTGTAATCATTGCCAATGATAAAAATAGTTTTCGCATAATAATTTTGTTTAATTGTCTATAATCGTTTGCAAAGATACAAAATAATTTGTAATTTTGCAAGCATTATGAAAATATGTGTGTTTTGTTCTGCCAACGAGCAGATTGATGCCGAGTTTTTTACGCTAACTGCCGAGCTTGGCAAGTGGGCTGCTGAGAGTGGTCATAGCATCGTGTATGGCGGTGTTAACCAGGGCCTGATGGAGTGTGTGGCCAAGGCTGCCAAAACGGCTGGCGGCCGTACCATCGGTGTGGTGCCTACCAAGGTAGAAGAAACGGGACGCACCAGCGATTACGTAGAGATAGAGATACCTTGCGATAACCTGACCGACCGCAAGCAGCTGATGATGGACCAGAGCGATGTGTTTATCGCCCTGCCAGGCGGCATCGGCACGCTCGACGAGGTGTTTACTGTTGCCGCATCGGCCACCATCGGCTATCACCACAAGCCCGTCATCCTATATAACATGAAAGGCTTCTGGGATCAGCTGATAGCCCTGATGGACGATCTGCAGGCCCGCGGCATGATTCGCGGCGATTGGCACCAGTACATCAAAGTGGCCAACAGCTTAGACGACATCAAAACTCTTTGTAGTTGCTAAGCAACTCAAACATGTAAGGTATAAAGGCATACGTATCGTCGCGCTTGCCAAAACGTACCATGATGAGGTTCTTGTATGGGTTTACATACAGCACCTGTGCACGTATGCCGTGGGCGTAGAATCCGGGATATTCGGGCTTTTCGGTCATCCAGCTGGTGTTGTACCAGTTAAAGTGGTAGCCTTCGTTATCGGTATTGTAATCGGTTGACTGCTTAATCCACTCCTCGCTCACAATACGTTTGCCGTTCCACATACCCTTGTTCAGATACAGTCGACCTATCTTGGCCAGGTCTTTCATGCTGGTGCTGATGCCGCCAAAGGCATGCGCCATACGGTGTTTCTTGCTATCGATGTTTACGATGGCAGGCGATTCCATCTGTAGTGGCTTCCATACCTTCTCGCTCAGGTAGCTGGTATAGCTTTGACCAGTGGCACGCTGTATTACCACGCCCAGTATCTGTGTGGTCATACTCTCGTATTTGTGCTTGGTTCCCGGTTCGTTCTCGAATTTCAAACCGCGAATCTGCTTCATTACGTTTTTGCCATAGTTAAGCTTGGCCATGGCGTTCAGGCGTTTCAGGTCCTTCAGTCGCAGCGAGTAAGTATCGTCAAAGTCCAGGCCGCTACGCATGTCAAGCAAGTGTCGGATGGTAAGTTTCTGCCACATCTTATCCTTCTTTTTCAGTTCGGGCAGATAGTCGGTTACAGGGTCGTCGATGCTTTTAATATAGCCCTCGTCAACCGCAATGCCACAAAGCAGCGATGTGATGGATTTTGAAACCGAGAACACCGTAGCCAGTCTGTCGGTAGTGATATCGCCTACGCATTTTTCGTAGATGATGCTGTCGTTCTGTATAATCAGCACGCCCTGTGTATCGGTCTTGCCGTCGAGCGCCTGCCATAGCGTTCTTGGCTTTTTGTAGGCGGGTGGTTGCGTAAAAAAGTGCAGGGTGTCTATCCATTCGGCCTGCTGCTTGGCGTAAGGAAAGCTGAATGCGGTTGGGCCGTTGGCAATCGTATCGTGCACGTGATGCTCAAAGCTGTAGGATGTAGGTCCGGCTGCGCCGTCGGCCTTGTAGCCGCGAACGATGGCGCACGATGTAAAAATCAGGCAACTTGCAGCTAAGGCAAGGTTGTTAAGTAATTGCAGTTTCTTCATTTTTTCTACTATCTGTTTTGTTAATTCCGGCTGCAAAAGTACAAATAGTTTTTCATATTCCAAGCGCCTGTTTGCAAAACGTCTAAATATTATACATTCCCATTTATGGGAGCATAATGTTCTTCGACAAGCGAAGCGGCAAAGCCGATTTCCCACGTTGGGAATGAAACGTTCCCAGGTTGGGAACAAAACATTCCCAAGTTGGGAAAAAATTCGCGCTTTTGCAGGCGATGGGACAAGGCATCTGCTAACGTTTTTGATTTATAGTCTATAGGCCGGCATCGAAGCCAAGGCCCGAAAAGAAGCAGTGTGGATTACCATCAGGTAGTCCACACTGGCTTTTTATCATTGTAAGTGCTAATATTTACTTGGCACCAATCTCTTTAATCAGGCGGTCGGCTTTTCCCCAGCTTTCCATCATGTACAGCACGTAGCGGATATCAACGCCGATGCAGCGGGCCAGCTGCTTGTCGAAGAAGATGTCTGAACTGAGTGAATCCCAGTTGCCATCAAAGGCCAGGCCGATGAGCTCGCCCTTGCCGTTGAACATAGGCGAACCTGAGTTACCACCGGTGATGTCGTTGTTCGACAGGAAACACAGGTGCATCTTGCCTGTGGTTTTATCGGTATATTTACCAAAATCCTTCTTAGAGAGCAGCTCCTTCATGATAGGCTCGGCCTCGTAGTCGATAACGCCATTCTCGCCTTGCTTCATCTTCTCAACAATGCTCTCGGCGGTAGTGTAATAGCCTGAGGGCTTGCCGGCCAGCAGGTACTCGCCTACCTGACCGTACGAGAGGCGCATGGTGAAGTTGGCATCGCTGTAGTTAGGCATATCCTCCTCCATGCGCAGCTTGGCAGCACACAGGTAGCGCTCCTGCACGGCGATAGAATCGTAAACCTCGGTAGCCTCGGCTATAATGTCGCTTATGGTGTTGTTAAGACTCTCGCCAAAGGCCACACCAGGATCCTTACGGAAGCTCTTCTTGTTGATATAGATTTTCTTGCCGTTCTTCATCAGCTGCGACTTCTTGAAAAGATAGTCGATATACTTCTGATAGTTGCCGCCAAAGTCGCGATCAACTACCTGATAGAAGTCTGGCAGGTATTTCTCTTCAACCTGAGTGCGATAGAATGCCATGGCTGCAGCCTGAATCTCCTTGTCGGTAGCCTCGTCCCACTCGTTGCTGTTGTCTTCGAACTCTATGTACTGGCTCTTGGGCTTATTCTCATCGCCCTTAACGGCAGCGCCGTTCTGGGCACGATAAGCACGGCGTGTAAGCTCGTCGGCGCTACGGCCGCCAAAGGTCTCGCTAAAGTAGGTGAGTGCCTTAATGGCCTTGAACTGCTTAGCGTACAGGCGCTCCAGAAGGTCGAAGTCGAGTTTGCCCTTCAGGAATCCAGTTGAATCCTGCCAGCAGCGTATCTTCTGTTCGAACTCGGCCTTCTGCTTAATCAATCCGATAGAGTCGATACACTTGTTCATACCGATAGAGTTCTTCCAGTAGTTTGAGCTCTGGGCGTACTTAGAGTCGTACTTGATACGTACAGCCTCGTCGGCGCGCATGTGGCGGATCATGATGTCCTGCTTAATCTCACGAGTCTTATAGCGTGGCTCATTTTCGGCATCGCGACGCTCGCGGATACCATAGCTTGAGAGGTAGCGGTTGGTAGAGCCTGGATAGCCGATGGTCATAGAGAACGAACCTGGCACGTAGCCCTGCAGCGATACGGGTGCCCACTTCTTTGGGTGGTAAGGCACGTTATCCTTTGAGTACTTGGCAGGACCGCCGTTTTTTGGATCAACATAGATGCGGAAAACCGAGAAGTCGCAAGTCTGTCGGGGCCACATCCAGTTATCGGTCTCGCCACCAAACTTACCCATCGACTTGGGCAGGGCGAACACCAGGCGCACATCGTTGAAGTCGCGATAGGTAGTAAGGAAGTAGCGGTTGCCCTCGTAGAAAGGCTTCAGCTCTACGCGCAGGGTTGAATCCTGCTGGCGGATGGCCTTGCTCATAGCGTTTTCTACAGAATCAACAAACTGGGCGCGCTTGCTTTGCGCCAGGTTGTTAAGTCCTAATGAGTCGAGATAGGCTGTTACATCCTTCTGCTCAATCATAAAGCTTACAAACAGGCGCTCGTTGGGCAGTTCCTCTTCGTAAGAGTTAGCTACAAAGCCGTTCAGCATGTAATCGTGCTCAACGGTAGAGTGCGAGCGGATGGCCTCGAAACCGCAGTGGTGATTGGTAAACACCAGTCCATCGGGCGAAACGACTACACCCGAGCAGAAACCGCCAAAGTTAACCACGCAGTTTTTAACGGCATCTTCGCCGTAGTACAGCGCGCTGTAAGGCAACTCAAAGTTCTCCTGCTTCATGGTTTCGTAAACGGCATTGGGCAGGTTGTAAAGTGTCCACATGCCCTCGTCGGCCTTAGTGCTTGTAAGGCTGCATGCAGCAAGTAAAGTAAAAAGTAACTTTTTCATATATTTATTTTGTTTTCTTGAATTTCTTTCCGATAACGGGCAGGCTTGAAAGGGGCATGTCGGTTTTGATGATGCGGTAGATAAAGCCTAAAATCATCAGGCTGTTCCAGATGAGTGATGCCCAGGCAGGCAGTCGCTGCTCGCCCCATTTCATCAGGGCAAAGAAGGCACCTGCGGCAATAAAGTAAATAATGATATCCTTCATAGGATAGGGGATGGGATTCTGTTTCTGACCAACGATATAGCTCAGTACCATAGCTGTGCCATAACCTGCCAGTCCGCCCCAAGCGCAGGCCCAGTAGCCTATCTGGGGGATGAAGATAACGTTAACGCCAAACAGCACAGCGCAGCCTGCCAGCGAGAACCAGGCACCATAGATGGTCTTGTCGATAAGCTTGTACCAGAACGACAGGTTGAAGTAAACGCCCATAAATATCTCGGCCATCATCACTATCGGCACAATGCCCAGTCCCTCGCGGAACTTATCGCCTACCAGGTACTTGAAGATATCGATATAACCCATCACGCACAGGAATGCCAGCAGCGTGAATATCACAAAGAACTTCATCGACTTGGCATACAGCTCCTTGCTGTTCTTATCCTTGGCCGAACCGAATACGATGGGCTCGTAGGCAAAACGGAAGGCCTGGGTAATCAGGGCCATTATCATTGCAATTTTGATGCAGGCACCATAGATACCTAACTGATGGCGCCCCTCCTCAGAGTCGAGGATACGTGGCAGCAGTATCTGTCCGGCCACCTGGTTCAGTATGCCTGCAATACCCAGCACCAGCAAGGGCCACGAGTAGCTAAGCATCTGTTTGCACTTCTGGCTATCGAACTGCCATTTAAAGCCCACCAGCTCGCTGATGAGGCAGAACGATATAATAGTGGTACACAGCAGGTTGATGGCAAAGGCATAACCGATGTGTATCTGCCACTCGGGGTTGATTTGCGGCATCAGCCAGTAAGCCACCACGTTAAGCGTAACGCTCATGAAGATAAACAGCAACTTGAGCGATGCAAACTTAATGGGGCGATGCTTGTAGCGCAGATAGGCAAAGGGGATGGCCTGGAAGGCATCTTGAGCCACGGTTACAAACATCATGCCTACGTACCACTTGTGGTTGGGGTAGTCGAGCACGCTGGCGATGGGGTTGATAAACAGCAGTACCAGTGCAGCAAACGTGAGGCACACGCCGCCAACCATCATCAGCGCCGTGCTATATACACGCATCTTGTCGCCCTCTTCCTTATTCATAAAGCGGAAGAAGGTGGTTTCCATACCAAACGTCAGCAGCACCATCAGTAGGGCTGTCTGGGCATAGATATCGTTGTAGATGCCGTAGTCGGCACAACTCTTAAGCGTATAAGTATAGAGAGGCACCATCAGGTAGTTCAGGAATCTACCAACAATGCTCGAAAGGCCGTAGATAGCCGTGTCTTTTGCTAATGATTTTAAATTTGCCATAGTTTTTATCCGAAGAACATATATGCTATTGCGATGGCTGCGATGATGCCAGCCAAGTCGGCTAACAGTCCGCATGCCACAGCGTGACGTGTTTTAACAATGCCTACGCTACCAAAATAAACTGCAAGAATATAGAATGTGGTATCGGTAGAGCCCTGGAAAATACAGCTCAGTCGGCCTACAAACGAGTCGGCACCATAGGTGGTCATCGCATCAACCATCATGCCGCGGGCGCCGCTGCCACTCAGCGGTTTCATCAGCGCAGTAGGCAGCGCGCCTACAAAATCGGTATTACCTCCGCAGGCCTCTACACCATATTTCACGCCATCAATCAGCATGTCCATCGCACCTGAGGCACGGAATACACCGATGCCCACCAAAATGGCTACCAGGTAGGGGATGATGCGTACGGCAGTAGTAAAGCCCTCTTTGGCACCCTCGATAAACGCATCGTACACATTAATCTTCTTGCGAACGCCTGCCAGTATAAAGGCGATGATAATCAGCATCAGCATAATGTTAGCGGCGCTGGTGCTTACTTTGTTCATCAATATCGAGTCCATCTGTCCGAAGCCCCAGATAACTGTGGCTACCACCAGAGCTGCACCGCCAAGGGTAAGCAGCATGGTTTTATTGAGCAGATTGATCTTCTGGAAAAAGCTGGTGATGATGATACCTGCCAACGTAGAGAAGAACGTGGCCAGCAGGATGGGTATAAAAATATCCGTGGGCTGTGCAGCACCCATCTGGGCACGATACACCAGGATAGATATTGGTATGAGTGTAAGTCCGCTGGTGTTCAGTACCAGGAACATAATCATCGGGTTGCTGGCTGTATCCTTTTTCTGGTTCAGATCCTGCAACTGCTCCATCGCCTTAAGACCTAAAGGAGTGGCAGCATTGTCGAGACCTAACATGTTGGCGGCAATATTCATAAAAATGCTGCCCGTTACTGGATGGCCCTTGGGGATATCGGGGAACAGCTTGGTAAAAACAGGACTCAGCAACTTGGCCAGCACGTTTACCACGCCGCCCTTTTCGCCTATCTTCATAATACCCAGCCACAGCGACAGTACGCCTGTGAGGCCTAAAGATATTTCGAAAGCAGTCTTAGACGATGAGAACGTTGAGTCCATCATAGCTGGGAAGACGTCGAAATCTCCCCAAAACACCAGCTTTATCACAGCAATCACGAATGCGATGATAAAGAATCCTATCCAAATCCAATTAAGTACCATAACAGCGTGCAAAGATACAGTATTTTTCCGATATAAACAAGCATTATAGCTAATAAAAGCAAAAGAGAGCACCTGCTCCCGCAGCCGCTCACTTCAATTTTAGTTTGTTTAAGTATTTGATGCAAAGTAATTGGTTAAAAAAACCGGTTTACTTTTTTACCATGCAAAAATACTAAAAATAGTGCACCGCCAATGATTATTGTTGTTAAAATTCATTAAACGGCAGATTTTTTATTGAAAACAGAAGAGCACCTGCTCCCGCAGATGCCCTCCCCAACATTTATTAAAGTCTTATTTTTATTTTGAAAAATCCAATTATTATGGAATAAGGGTTATCTTATTCAGTTTGAATTTCTGGCCTTGAACCTGCAAGCTTGAACCTGGAGTCCAACCTAAGTTCTTTTCCATAGCCAAAACCTGAGCATCGTCAGAAGTCAGTATATAATCGAAGTATCCCTTACTGATGTCGGTATTTGAGCCGTTTCTATAGCTATTTGCCATTGTCCAGCCTTGCTCATAACCAGTAAAGATTGTGAATTCCCATTCATTTTCATTGCTATTGTAGTTAGTTGCAGTACTTTCTACATAGAAGCGTATGATGCTGCCACCTTTTACACCCTTATTCATAAATGCGTCCAAGGGGAGTGAAATCTTGTTGCTCCATCCAAAGTCAACTGGTCCTGTCCAAATTGCTGTTCCTTCGCTACTTGAGCCACCTGATGAACTGCTATTACTCTTGTTTGTATTATCGTACGTTACGCGGAGCAGTTTGAGGTCTGTACCCCAAAGGCGCATACCATTTGCCTTGAAGTTCGCTGCGGTTGTGGCATTCAGTGTCAACTCGAAATAGCTGCTTAGGCTTGAGTTACTATAAACACAACCATCGCTCCATCTGCTATCACCCAGGTTGGATGCGTCCCAAGTGTTGCCATAAGTGGCTTTTACCTGGAAGTATCCACTGGCCACACCATAGAATCGGATAACAGTTCCAGCACCAACCTCAGAGAAGCTGCTGGCTGGGATTTCTACAGCATAAGCACCATCCCAACCAATAAAGTCGTTGTTACCTGTCCAAATGGTAGTTTCGCTGCTCGATGGTGTAACATCATAGGTGGTGCTCGATGAGCTGTTCTGGGTATCCTTAATATATGTGTACTGGTTGTACTGATCGGTCTTCAGACTATCGGGCACATTATTCAGCGGATACAGCTTCTCATCAACACCATCGTTCCATGGGTCAACTCTGTTTTCAACATACGATGTAAAGCCGCTATAGGCTTCTGTAATATCTGTGCGCTCGTAAGGCCAACGGGTTCCGGGGGGCACACAAATCTTATGAGGTGCTTCGCCCGTATTGGCAGTAAGCTCGTAAGTGGCTGTAGATGAGCGCACAAAAATGTTAATATTGCTAAGGCTTGCCTGGCTTCTAGAGTTAAATGTGTAAATGATGGTTTGTGCTGCAAGACCCTCGGTGTGCGGAGTAGCATAGTCGAGACTGGAATTGCAGGTATTAATCAGCACATTATTTGCTGTACTTGGCACAAACAGACTGTGAATAGGCTGATTGCTTTGGTTGAACCACACTTCATATTCGCCTCCTCCTGCAAGTGGTGTAAGCTTTGCATAGTAGCGGTGGGTGGGGTCGGCCGAGTATGCGCTTTCTGTGCCATCGGCATTCTTTATAATCTTATATTCGTCAACAATTCTTGCATCGAATACCAAGTCGTTATAGTCGAAGTCTCTTCTGTTTGATGAGCTACCTAAGTCCTCGCAGAACACCCACTTGTGCACTAAAACATGCTGCTTGGTGTAAACCTCGGTACTGCTTGTATTTTGATTAATGTTGCCGCCAGTAGAGCCGCCCGAACCAACAGGGGTTGCAGGGCTGATTCTTACAATCCAATCGTTATAAATCCAGTCGCGGGCTACGTCCATGTTTTTATTAGCCTCTTGTCCGGCTGGGTGCGATGCACAGAAGTCGAAGCCTACGTAATAGTATCCAGCCAGCGATGCATCTATATCTGCGCCAGCAATGATAAAGTATTCAAAGTGGTCTTTGCTATCTATGGTGTTATGATATCCAAACTGGTTGTTGGCCGATGCGCTGGTACCCATATTAAGCATCAGGGTAGTACCAATATATTCCTGATGGGTTTCATCATCGGTATAAACAGTGGTGTTGTTGCCATCATTAAAGTTGTTTACATGCTCGTAATAATTACTATTACCACTGGTGTTATAGGCAATAATTTTGTTCATCTTTGTATGTATATCACCAGTGTTCTGGCCGTAGCCATTATAGTACGAGTTGTTGCTCTGGTGTACTTGGTGTACCCAGTAGTTGTTCCAATTAATGGTAATAGCATTTGTTTGGTTTTCGCGTTTTACGCTAAATGCTGTCAATACTTTCGTTGCTTCGTCGGAAGTAACATTAACAGGACGTTGCCAGTTTTGATACCATAAGTTTCCATTAACATTGTGGGCACGCGTAGTGGCTGTTACGCTTGCCAAACTGGCATCGGCAAATCCCCAGTCCTGGTTGGGATTGGGAGTGCCGTAGAATTTTTCAAAATTCTCGGCAAATATAGCCTTCTTTGCTTCTTCCGGGCTGCTGTAGTTTTCCATGTCGTTTTGGCAACTGGTATTAAATACCATGCCAACCAGAGCCAATGCTCCTGTTATCAAATACTTCTTCATATCGCAGACTTTAATAAATTGTTACGTAACTGTTTCGATTTTCGGTGCAAAGATACCATTTTTTTCGATTGTTTGTATCTGTTTGATGGTTAAAATCTGTAAATATTACAGAAATATGCACTGTTGATAGAGATATTTTTGTAATTTTGGCCACAAAAACAGATAGTATTATGCGTAAAAGTCTGATTATTACACTTATAGCAGGTGCGATGGCAATGCTTGGAGTAGCCTCATGCAGCAAGAATGTTTACGATGAGGAAACCCATCGCCAGCTGATAAAATATTTCTCGGCTGTGGATAGTGTCGACCAGCAGCACGAGTGGAAACTTTCTGAATTTAAAAGCTATCGCTACCAAGTACCTTCGGGTTCCTACAAGCAGTTGCGTATTTATTCGGCTAACCCGATTTCAAGCAGCAAGGCCGAATTGATGAATCAGATTTACGTTTCGGGTAGTCAGTCGGGCGTTCTTTCTGTAGATGTACCTTATCAGGTAACAACCCTTTATGCAGCACTTGTAGATGCCAGCGGTAATCTTACTGTTGCCTCTTTTCCCTCTTCGCAAGGATCTGAGACAACGATTGATTTCACTGCTGCTACTACTGGAACGGCCTTGTCGACGTTGAAACCTCAGACTTACACCTATCTGTTTGAGGAAAACTATCCCGAGCCAGGCGATTACGACTACAACGATGTGGTGATGCGTGTTTCGCAGGAGCGTACCGCTGTTAATCAGATTACTGTGAACGTAACCCTCTCGGCTGTTGGCGCCGAAAAGCAGATAGCAGGCTGTATCCGACTGGTGGGTTATTCGTATGATGATATCGACTCGGTTTATACCACCACGGGTGTAACATTCAATGATGGTATCAACGACCAGACGCTTTACCCATTTGGTAATATCTTCAGCGATAAAACAGTGGCTCATTCATTGTTAATGAAGGGACGTAACCAGGAGGCAGTGCTTAATCTGTTTTGCGATGCCCACTGGGCTATGGCCTTTAACATCAATGCCGACTATGGACTGTTTACGCGAAAGAAATACAATGTAATGGACCCTTATAGCGATAAATATAATACAGATACCTATCAGTCGCGCGCAGAACGTACGCTGAGCTATGTGATAACGTTTAAGGATGATAATCAGAAAGTTATCAGTTCACTCGATAACTTCTGTCTCGAAACACTCGATCCCTTTATTATTACCTATTATAATGGTGGCAACTGGGAAACGCATGTTGAGCAGTTTAAGTCGGCTAAGGTGCTTGCCAATTATTCGGTAGCATCGTTTAAGGATCTGCCTTGGGCATTGATGGTGCCTACTGGCGATTTCCGTTACCCCCTTGAAGGCAATGAGATGGGCTATAGAAAGCGTGTGGAATCGGGGGCAGTAGCCATGATAGGTGCTTACACTACCACAGGGCATAGTTTTGGCGAGTGGGCCGAGGACCACACACGGTTCCTCGATTGGTATCTCTATCTTACCAATGCATCAATGGTATATTGATTATCTCATACAAATGACAAAAAGGTGGAGGGGCGTTCACATCGCGTGGACACCCCTCCTTTTTCAATTTGACTTATAATAGAGTTTGAAAAATTATTCGTCGTAAACCATATCTGCTGTTGGGTTCTGATACCAGCCACCTGTTTCGGCTCTTAGCGTCAGATCTGCTTGTTTACCCCATGCAATAAAGCCTTCGTAAGCATTGGTAATATTAATGCGCTCTTTTGGCCACTTCCATTTGTCGGGGATGGCGATACCCAGAGGTGCCTGAGCCAGTCCGCTTGGGTTACCCTCTTTCACAATGCCAATATAGTCGTTACTAACCGACTTTGATAAATCATCAGGGTTGGCACCAATCTTGAATGGGCGGATCTTAAAGTCGGCATTCTGGAAGTCGAAGTCGGCCGATGGCTTATCGATAGTTACTGTTACGGCAGGCAGATCCACACCGCGGCCGCGACCAGTATTTACCATAGTTTTGCTAGGTGCGCCGAATGCAGCATGTACCTCGGCTCCATTGGGCCAACTAATGCGTGTGTCGCCTAAATACACATAGTTGTCGTATTCGCAGCCTGCAGCTACCAGCGTAACGTCTAACTTGTTAGCGTTGTTATCGTTCTCCTTTACCTGAATCACCACGTCGTTCATGTCAAAGTCGCACTTGGTGGTGTTATCCTCAAAGGCGTATGTCCAAGTCTGGTTTTCTACAACAGGTGTAACAACCGATGGGTTGCCACTCCAGTTTGCACCGCAATCAGTGGCGTTGTAAGTTGGATTCAGATCGCTGAAACTAACGAGTGTGTAACCTTCGTTAAGTTGAGTTGTAGGCCATACACCGCAATTGTTTGCACCCAAATCTATAAAGCAGTTGATTCCTATCGTGATATTTCCTGCTGTTTGGAGGCTGTATCTATGCTCAGCTACGACAGTATATCCGCCTAAGCGAACGTAGTTGTTTGTACCTGAGGAATAAAATCCTTGGTAATAACCATCGCCCTGAGCGCCCCAATAGTTATTGCCTTTGATGTTGAATCCTGTGTTTCCACCCATGTAAACCTGGAAGTTATTGCAATCGGCTGATGCTGCTTCCATATATCCACCTGGCATCAGGTTAAATCGTCCGTCGTGCAGATAGGCATCGTTTTCAACAATCAGTTGGCAATAATTATAATAGGTGCCGTTCCAAGCTTGAATCTTAAATTGGTTGGTGGTGTAGTGGCCTTTGTTTATCCACCAAATCTGGCTGTTGCCTTGTGTGCATTCTGTCAAGCCGCCTACTGTTACGGTTCCTTCGTTATAGAAGCTGGCACAAGAGTTAAGCTGGAAGTTACCAGAGAGGGTCAGGCTGCCAAAGTTATAGAAGTACGAGGGGCGATTATCGCCAGGTGCGCTACTGATGTTTGTACCGTTGATGGTACCCTCGTTGTATATAACGGCGTCTTGATTGGCCTGGAAATTTTCAGGCAGGTTCAGAGTGCCGCGGTTAAATATAATACCGCCACCTGTCTGCTTATACAGCATGCTGAAGTTGTAATAAAGTGTGGCATTGTTGGCAACATAAATCTCAAGGTCGTTGATGTAGTTGCTCATATTGAAATGCAAGGTAGAATTAGGCAAAAGATAGATACGAGCCTGATTCATAGAATTTGAATTATCAACGTTAAGCGTTACCTCGCCTGAGATATAAATATCGCGTGTTCCACCCCAGAAATGGTAGGCTGCAGTTTCGTTTTCCAGTTTGATTTCAGTATACGACTGATATGCATTCTGGTCGTTAGGGTTAATTTGCGAGGTAGTCTTTGCTGTTGATGGCGCGCTGGTCTTATATTTGGCATTAACTTCACTCGAAGAGTAGTATGGGAATGGGTCGCCAATCTCGTTAACCATGCTTCTTGTGCGGGTGTTGGCAACGTTGGCGGCATTTTCGGTATCGCTGAAATCGTAATCGGCAGTAATCTGGTTGTTCTCTACGTCAACGTACTTATAAACCATATTGCCATTGCTTTCTTTCAGACCAACATATACACCCTCTAAGTAAGAGGGAATGCGGAAATCGCTAAGCGTGGTGGTAGTACCTGTAGTCTGGCCACTTGCCAAAACGCTACCATAACCATCACCATATGGGTTGTTTGAGAATACGTATACAGTTGCTTCGTCGCTCAGTCCCTTTACGTTAAAGGTGGCTGTAGCGGTAGTGGTCATCACCCAGTCCTGGTTGGCGGGGATGTAGAATCCAAGTGTTTGTTGGGCATTATCGAGTGAGGCCTGCTGCTCCTGCACTTCAACGTTAACCTCCTTCATACAAGAGGTCATAGCCACTCCCATAGTAAGGAATGCGAATCCATTCAAAAGGTACTTTTTCATACTCTACTATTAGCTAAATTCTAAGTCAAATATATTTTTCCGGTGCAAAGATACGGACTTTATCTGTAGCAGCCAAATATTTTTGCGAATATTATACATTTTGAACAAATCAGAACGGTTTTGAACAAATCAGAAAACGTTGTAACTGATTTGAACATAGGTGAAAAACAAAAGTACGCAATCGAAAGCAACATTCTGAAAGATTGTTTACCTTTGCACTCGCAAGTTTCAAAATATTATCGTATATTTGCACCCAGAAACCAAATTCATAATAACTAAAAAATATAAATTAAACAATGAAAATTTCGTTTCATAACATTTGTTTGGTTGTAATGGCTGTAGCTGCCATGTGTGGCTGCAGCCTTAATGCAACTGCCCAGCAGTTAAAGGCTGAAAACATTGATGAGATTGTAAAGGCAATGACCCTGGAGGAAAAGTGCCACATGGTACTGGGGCGCGGCATGCATTTTAACGATGAGGCCAAATTCCCTGGTACAGCCGGTAGTACATTCTCGGTGGCTCGTTTGGGTATCCCCGAAACCTATTGTGCCGACTCTCAGCAAGGTTTGCGCATGAATGCCACCCGCGCTTGGGATCATAACGATTACTATCCTACAGATTTCGTGGCTTCGATGACGTTGGCTTCTACCTGGGATCGCGAGGCTGCCTTTATGGTTGGTCAGGGTATTGGTAACGAGGTGCGTGAGTTCGGACTCGATTGGATTCTGTCGCCTGCCATGAATCTTATCCGTAACCCATTGTGTGGACGCAACCATGAGTATTATTCTGAGGATCCTTATCTCTCAGGAACCATCGCTGCAGGCTATGTACGTGGCGTGCAGAGCGAGGGTACAGCTGCCTGTCCGAAGCATTTCGTGGCTAACAACCAGGAAACTAATCGCAATAACAATATCTCTCAGGTGTCGCAGCGCGCACTCCGTGAGATTTACTTGAAGGCTTTTGAAATAATGGTTAAGGAGAGCAATCCTTGGACTATTATGACCTCTTATAATAAGCTGAATGGTCCATACGCTGTACAGAACCGTGAGCTGCTTACTACTATCGTTCGCGACGAGTGGGGCTGGAAGGGTATGTTTGTGAGCGACTGGAATGCTGGCGACGATGCCGTAGCTGCGATGCTTGCTGGCAACGATATGTTGCAGCCTGGTCAGGACAAGCAATATCAGGCCATACTCGAGGCTGCCAAGAGTGGCAAATTGCCCATGGAGGTGCTCGATGCCAACGTTAAACGCATTCTTGAGTATGTGATAAAGACTCATAACTTTAAAGGTTATAAGTATAACAACGAACCTGATTTAAAGGCTCATGCCCAGACGGTTCGTCAGGTAGGTGCCGATGGTATCGTACTGCTTAAGAATAGTGGTATTCTGCCATTGATGGGTAAGCGTGTGGCTTTGTTTGGTTGCACATCTTATGATTGGATTTCGGGTGGTTCTGGTTTTGGTGGCACCTCAGTTGGTCACTATACCGTATCGCTTGTTGAGGGTATGCGCTCAGCTGGCTACGAAGTTTATAAGCCACTGATTCGTACTTACACCCAGCATATTGCTGCCGAGGAAAAGCGTTTGTTCCCCAATGGTCGTCCACCATTCTCACTCATGCCACCTGCACGTGCCGAAGAGAAGCAGTTTACTGCCGATGAACTCAATGCTGCTATCGAAGGTTCGGATGTGGCCATTATCTCATTAGGTCGTAAGAGTGGCGAGGCTGCCGATCGCAGCGAGGCCGACTTCTACCTGAAAGAGGGCGAGGCCAAGCTTATCAAGGCTGTAAGCGAGGCTTATCATGCTAAGGGTAAGCAGGTGATTGTACTGCTGGATATCTGTAGTCCTATCGATGTAGCTTCTTGGCAGAATCAGGTTGATGCCCTGGTTTGCACATGGCAAGGTGGACAGGAGAGTGGTTTTGCTGTGGCCGATGTACTGAGCGGCAAGGTGAACCCTAGCGGCAAGCTGCCTATGACTTTCCAGTTTAAATATGGCGATGCTTATGCCGATAAGAACTTCCCCGCTAATGTTGATGATAAGACCTTAGGTGCTATGTTTATGTGGGGGTATAATAAGGATCAGGCTCCAAAAGAGCGCAAGCCTCAGGCCAATATCGACTTTACCAACTACGAAGAGGATATCTACGTAGGCTATCGTTACTTTGATAGCTTTGGTAAGCCTGTGGCTTATCCGTTCGGTTTCGGACTGAGTTACACCACCTTTGCTTATGAGAATATGAGCGTGAGCGAAGCTAATGGCGTTTACACCGTTAAGGTTGATGTAAAGAACACCGGTAAGAAGGCTGGACGCAATGTGGTAGAGCTCTTTGTGGCTGCACCAAACAGCAAGAAACTGAACAAACCTGAAAAGGAACTGCGCAACTATGCTAAGACAAGTTTGCTGCAGCCTGGACAGACAGAGACTGTTACCATGCTGGTAAAGGTAGAGGACTTAGCTTCGTTCAACGAGAAAGCTTCTGCTTGGAAAACCGATGCTGGTCGCTACAACTTCCTGATTTGTTCATCGGCTAACGATGTTGAGGCTAAGGCATCAGCCAATGTAAAGGGCTGGACCAAGAAGGTAAACAACGTAATGAAACCCAATGTGAAACTTAACTTATTAAAAAGGTAATATAACAATCGTATGAACAAAAAAATCATGACTTTAGCGCTGGCAGCCATGTGCTGTGTTGGCGCTCAGGCACAGGAGAAACTCTTCAATAGTGCCAGTGTTCAATCCCCCGTTGTAAACAAAGACGGAACCGTAACATTCAATCTCTTTGCTCCTAAAGCCGTAAAGGTTGAGGTGACAGGCGACTTCCTGCCAACTCAGCAGATCGACATTCCTGGCTATGGCAAGTACGATGCCCCAGGTGTTGCTGAACTGAAAGAGGGTAAGAATGGCGTGTGGAGCTACACAACAGACAAACTGGCTCCTGAGATGTACAGCTATACCTTTAATATCGATGGTATGACTGGCGTAAAGGACCCCGCTAACATCTATGTAAATCGCGATATCGTTTCGTTTACAAATATCTTTATTGTAAGCGACCAGAAGGGAGATAAAGGCGATTTGTATAAGGTAAACGAGGTGCCTCATGGAAACCTGAGTAAGGTTTGGTACAATAGTCCTACACTGAAAATGCAGCGTCGTATGACTATCTATACCCCTGCTGGTTATGATAAGGGTGGTAAGTATCCTGTGCTGTATCTGTTGCATGGTGCAGGTGGCGATGAGAATGCTTGGAGCGAGCTCGGTCGTGCCGCACAGATTCTCGATAACCTGATTGCTACAGGTAAGGCAAAGCCTATGATTGTAGTTATGCCAAACGGTAATCCCAACTGCCAGGCTGCTCCTGGTGAGTGGTCATGGGGTATGTACACTCCAGGCTTCCGCGACGGAGGTACTGGTCCTACAGCTCCTGCAGCAGCATCAATCCCTGAGAGTTTTATGGATATCGTAAACTATGTTGATGCCAACTATCGTACTCTGAAGGATCGTTCTCACCGTGCTATCTGTGGCTTGTCGATGGGTGGTGGTCACACTTTCCACGTAAGTCTGCTCTATCCTAACAAGTTCGATTACTTTGGTCTTTTCTCGGCTGGTCTGCACTTGGAGAATGGTACATACGAGGCTTCGTTTGCCAAGCAGATTGAGAATAGTAAAACCTTCGCACAGCAGAGTGCTAAGCTGTTCGGTAGCAAGCCAAAGCTCTACTGGATGGGTATGGGTAAGACTGATTTCCTGTATCAGAGCACAGTCGACCTGCGTAACTACTGGGATAGCAAGGGTTACAAGTATGAGTATGTTGAGACCGATGGTGGTCATATCTGGCGCAACTGGCGTATTTATCTCACCATGTTCGCCCAGAAGATTTTTAAGTAAGGTTGATTTTATAATTGTGAAAGGTCATAGCCCCCGCGAGTCTATGGCCTTTCTTTTATTTTATAAAAATATCACTCATCTCTCAAGAAATCTCTCGAAATACCTTTAAACACGGGCGTTTCACGTCATGAGAGATTCTAGAAATCTCTCCCTAATCTCTCACCTATCCCTCATTTAACCCTCAAAGATAATATCTTGTATCGTATCTTGTTGGAGACATTCTTGAGAGATTGCTGAGAGATTAGGGAGGGATTCCGATAATCTCTCATGCCTCTCAAACCCTTTGTACACAAGGGTTTTGAGAGTTTTTGTGAGAGATGAGTGATTTTTTTTATAGAAACTTATATAAATCACCAATAAGAGCTCGCACCTTTTACATCATAAGGGTCCAGTTTTTTCCCCTTATTGGGAACAATTGATTCCCAACTTGGGAACATTTGTTTCCCAGTAAGGGAACGTTTTGTTCCCAACCTGGGAATAAATCTCGAGCCTAACGTTCTGATTTAATAAATGAAGTTTTTCGCCAAAACATATGGTAGTATTCATAGTTTTTATTACCTTTGCATCATGAATCAGCAAGATAACCATATAGCACGACTGCGAGAGGGCATGGAGACAAAGGCCGGTCGCCAGATGCATACGCCAAAAGATTTCGACTTTTTGTCGGAAAGTATCTTCGAAACATTGCATCAAAAGGTAAGTGCTACAACGCTGAAACGTCTTTGGGGATATCTGCAAGAGAGTTCTGCACCCCGAACTTCAACACTCGACTTGCTGGCGCAATACGTTGGTTATGCTAATTGGGATAGCTTTTGTAACCAAGAAGAGAAACCGATTGAGCAGATTGATGAACCTGAAGCAAATACGCTCCAATCCCAATATCATATTAAATGGATAGTTGCAGCACTGGTTGCAGTAGCAGCAATAGCACTCGTTATCTTATTTGTTGGTCAATCCAAATCTACTGAAAAGCCCAAAGATGATAAATATGTACTGAGAATTGGTCAAACCTTCAAAACTCCTCACGATTACCTTCGTGTGTTTGGTATCGTAGCCAAGGACTCACTATGGGGAAGACAAATTCCTCATCACCCAAGCATTTGGACTTGGGGGCCAATGTATCATCATCCACGTTGGCACAACGATGGCGACAGCGCCAAGTTACTTCCCACTATTACCGAATATTGGCAACATCCCAGCATAAACAAGCAAGCCGAAGAAAGGCGCAATAAGGATCACTATTATCTCTATAAGCGTCTTAATGAACTCCGTATTACTTTTGTTAAGAATCTAGTAGATACGGGCTATGTCTTCACTGGTGTTTATCGCATGTCAATAGAGCAATCAGATACCACCAAGACCGTTTGGGTGCGCGTTGCCGATGAGGTAGATCTCGACCATCTCGATTATCTTGAAAACCTCCGAAACTAGGTTTTTTATCGACAAAAGTCCATTTGGACTGATTTGAACTTATTTGGACTAATAAATGGACTAGCGTATTGTTGGTGCTTTATCTTTATTATACTTATTTTTGCAGGATAAAATTAAAAATCAACTCTAAAAAGATAATAATTATAATAAAGATTTATAGTATGAAGAGACTATTGTTAGTAGTGCTTAGCATCTTTTGTTCAATTTCTGTATGGTGTGCAGATGGTGATACTTTCACCGCTAAAACAGTTGAAGGCGTGGATATGACCTTTACAATCATTAGCGAAGAACAAAAGACCTGTAAAGTAGGCTATACTTACGAGAAAAAGAAAGGTATTAGAATAGCCATTGATAAATCAACATTAGGAGCCATAACCATTCCTGCAATTGCAAATGGATATAATGTTAAGGCTATTGCAGATGATGCCTTTTATTACTGCAGTCAAATAACTTCAATTGTTGTTCCTGATGGCGTGACTTCTGTGGGTGAATCTGCTTTCTTTGGTTGCGCTAAAGCAGAAACTATTAGTATTCCTAATAGTGTTACTGGTGATTCGTTTGGTAATCGTACATTTACCAGCTGCGAAAGTTTAACAGCCATTAATATTCCTGAGGGAGTAAATAATATCGGAATGCTTGCTTTTAAAGGATGTAAGAGTTTAAAGTCAGTTGCTATTCCATCAACTGTAACTACTATTTATGAGCAAGCTTTCTCTGGCTGTTCAAGTCTCGGTTCTATAACTCTTCCTGACAACCTAAAATATATTGGATTTTGTGCACTTGATGGTACTTGTATCACATCCCTTACTTTACCAAAGAGTTTTACCACTTCATATGGAATTGATTACCTCTCTTATTCTGGGACAACGATTGGCACAATCAAGACTTTGAAAACTGTTTATATCAGTAAAGGTGTAGGTAGTTTGAAAGAGGTTTTTAAGGATTGTCCTTATATTGAAAAAATTATATGCTATAATGAAAAGCCAGTGTACGCTGCTAATTGTTGGAAATCTATTATACCAATATTATATGTTCCTGAAGGATCAAAAGAATTATATAAGGCAGATGACTATTGGAAGCATCTCACGATTACTGAGATGAAAAAAGTAACATTTGTTGATGCCAATGCCAAAAATATCTGTATTAACAAGTGGGATTTAGATGGTGATGGAGAAATAAATCAATTGGAACTAAGTGAAATAACAGACATTGAACAAACATTCAGAAATCATGCAGATATTACTAATTTTGCAGAACTTAAGTATTTTGCGAATTTGACGTCGATTGGAGATAATGCTTTTTCAGGCTGCAGCAACTTAAATAGTGTAACCATTCCTGCCAATGTTAAATCTATAGGCAATAGCGCCTTTGCTGGTTGCAATAAATTGACATCAGTGTATGCTGAAAGCCCGGAGCCCAGCATGTTATCCTTTAATTCATTTCCAAATAGGAGAAACGCAATATTATATGTTCCTGCAGGTAGCAAGTCTGCTTACAGTTCTGCAAGCTTTTGGCAGAATTTTAAGAGTATAGAAGAAATTGACATGTCTTCAATAAACATTGCTTTTGCCGATAGCGATGTAAAAGCAATCTGTGTTGCTAATGCTAATTGGGATACAAATGGAGATGGCGAACTGAGTATGGCAGAGGCAGCAGCAATAACAGATTTAGGCACAACTTTTTATGATAAGAAGAGTATTAGAAAATTCAATGAATTACAATATTTTACAGGGTTATCAGCCCTTGGAAATTCGGCTTTCTGTGAATGCAATTATTTAGAATCAATAGTGCTACCGCAAACAATCACATCAATAGGTAGTTATGCTTTTGCAAACTGTCGCTCACTGACATCAATCACAGTTCCCGATAAGGTGGAAAACATAGAAAAGCAAGCTTTTTCGTATTGCTCAGGGTTGAACAGTATTATTTTGGGAAACGGAGTAAAGAACATAGGTGAAAATGCATTTTTATGTAATTCTTCACTGACTGATTTTTATTGCTATGCAAATGAGGTGCCTACGACACATAATACTGCATTTGAGAATTCAAATATATCATCCTCCACTCTGTATGTGCCAAGTGGTGCAATCGATGCTTACAAATCTAATTCGCCTTGGAGTGATTTCATGACAACCAACCCTATTCCTATGGAAGTCGAGATAGCTATTAATGAGACCAATTTCCCAGATGCGTTTTTCCGTGACTACCTTATAGCCCAGTCGTATGGTAGCGATGGGGTAATTACTGATGAAGAAATTGCAACTATTAAAATAATGGAAGTTGCTAGTAGAAATATTTCTAATTTGAAAGGAATTAATTATTTTACTGCGATAACAAAGTTGACATGCCAAAACAATAATCTAACAACGCTCGATCTCTCAATGAATACTGCATTGACAGAGATAAATTGCAGCATGAATCGATTAACAACGCTCGATGTTTCAAACAACACAGAGTTGATAACATTGAATTGCCAAGGAAACCAATTAACATCACTTGATGTCTCAAAGAACACCACATTAAAAACGATTAACTGCTATTCTAACCAGATAAATGGCGAAGAAATGGATGTTCTTGTCGAGAGTCTTCCAAATACAGAAAATGGTATGTTATTTATTATCATTAATGAAAATGAGGGCAATGTCATGACTTCCACTCAGGTGGCCGCTGCTAAATCTAAGGGGTGGATACCAAAATACTTTGACGGTTCCGATTGGTTGGGGTATGAAGGCATTGTTGGCGTTGTAATTAATGAAACCAATTTTCCGGATGAGAATTTCCGTAATTATCTAAAATCCCAGTCATATGGTCGTGATGGTGTGATTACTGATAATGAAAAAGGTGGTAATGGTTTAATAGCTGTTGATGAACTGAAAATTACTAATCTTAAAGGAATTGAGTATTTTACAGAATTGAGGTGGTTGAGTTGTCCTAATAACCAATTAACCTCTCTGGATCTCTCAAAAAATACAGAGTTAGAAATGTTGTGGTGTAATAATAATCTGTTAACTTCGCTTGATGTATCAAAGAATACGAAGTTGATATATTTGGTTTGCTCTGACAACCAATTAACCTCGCTTGATGTTTCAAAGAATACATTGTTGACAGGATTGTATTGCGTTGATAATCAGATAACCTCGCTTGATGTTTTAAAGAATATTGACTTGAGAAGTTTGAATTGTAATAACAATCAGTTAACAGCACTCGATGTTTCAAAGAATACTAAGTTGGGAAGTTTGGATTGCTCTGACAACCAGTTTACCTCACTTGATGTTTCAAATAATACGGCGTTGACATATTTGGGTTGCAATAATAACCAGTTATCCACACTTGATGTTTCAAATAATACAGCTTTGACACGTTTGGAATGTGGTATTAACCAGTTAACCTCAATCGATCTTTCAAAGAATACAGCTTTGACAAGGCTGTTTTGTCATCAGAACAAATTAGCCTCGCTTGATGTGTCAAACAATACAAAGTTGACTCGGTTATTTTGCCAAGAGAACCAATTAACCTCGCTTGATGTATCAAAGCATACAGCATTGACAATGTTGTTTTGCTATAGTAACCAAATAAAAGACGAGGCGATGGACGTGCTCATTACGGGCCTGCCAACTGTTAAGAAAGGTGTACTAGCAGCTGCCTCTAATGAAAACGAGGGAAATGTTTTGACCACAGTCCAAGCGGCGGCTGCAGAAGCCAAGGGGTGGACTCTCCAACAAATAGACAATAACAATTGGAAGGAATGGGGGGATATGCCAGAATTTGGGATTGAAATCAATGAAACCAATTTCCCAGATGAGAGATTCCGTCATTATTTGAAAGATCAGTCATATGGTATAGATGGTGTGCTTACTGATGCTGAAATTGCTTCTATTACGTCAATGAATGTTAATCGTCAGAATATCTCTGATTTGAAGGGAATTGAGATTTTCTCAGCATTGACGAGTTTGAGTTGCAGTAATAACCAGCTTACCTCACTTGATATCTCAAAGAATACTGAGTTGACCATATTGTGGTGTAATTATAATCAGTTAACTTCACTAGACATTTCAAAGAATACTTTGCTGACAGAATTATATTGTTATGATAATCAGATAACCTCGCTTGATGTTTCAAAGAATACGGCATTGACAAGGCTGGGATGTGATAACAACCAATTATCCTCTCTTGATGTTTCAAAGAATACTAAGTTGACATTTTTGTATTGTGGTAATAGACAATTAACATCACTCGATGTCTCAAATAATACTGCGTTAGAAACGTTGTACTGCAATGATAGCCAATTAACCTCGCTCGATGTCTCAAAAAATACAGAATTAACGAAATTGTATTGTCAACAGAACCAATTAACATCACTCGATGTCTCAAAGAACACTGTGTTGTCATTGTTATATTGCTACAATAATCAAATAAAAGACAAGGCGATGGATGCACTAGTCGCAAGTCTACCAAATGCAAATAATGGCATATTGCAAATTATAAACAACGAAAACGAGGGCAATGTTATGACTACCATACAGGTAGCTGATGCTAGAGTAAAGGGCTGGATTCCTATGTGCAACGATGGTAGCAACTGGGTTGAATATGCTGGAAGAACTTCGGGAGTGATAGAAATCAACGAAACCAATTTCCCAGATGCTAATTTCCGAAATTATTTGGCTACTCAGACATATGGAAAGGATGGTGTGATTACTGAGGAAGAATCTTCTCTTATAACATCAATAAATGTTGAGGGTTTGCAGATCTCTAATCTAAAAGGAATTGAGTATTTTGCAGGATTGAGTATTCTAAGCTGCAATAATAACCAGTTAACCTCGCTTGATGTGTCAAATAATACTGCATTGACTATATTGGATTGTAATAATAATCAGTTGACATCACTCGATGTTTCTAAAAATACTAAGTTGATAGAGGTGTGGTGTTATTACAACCAACTGTCGTCACTTGATGTGACAAAGAATACGGTATTGACAGTGCTAGGCTGCTTTTGTAATCAGCTAACCTCACTTGATGTGTCAAATAATACTGCATTGACAAGATTACATTGTAATGTTAACCAGTTAACTTCGCTTGATGTGTCAAATAATACAGCTTTGACAAATTTGGAATGTGGTACTAACCAATTAACCTCGCTTGATGTGTCAAATAATACAGCATTGATTGAATTGGTTTGTAATAATAATCAGTTAACATCACTTGATGTATCAAAGAATACTGCATTGACAATGTTGTTTTGCTATAGTAACCAACTAGCATTACTCGATGTGTCAAAGAATACGGCATTGACAATGCTAAGATGCCATTATAATCAGCTAACCTCACTTGATGTCTCAAAGAATACTACATTGACTAGATTGGATTGTGATAATAATCAGTTAACCACAATTGATGTTTCAAAGAATACGGCGTTGCAAGTTTTTTGGTGTTCTAATAATTTGTTAACATCGCTTGATGTTTCAAAAAATATTGTGCTGAATACACTGTATTGCTATGGCAACCAGATAAAAGGCGAGGCAATGGACGCACTAGTTTCGGGTCTGCCGATAGTAGAAAACGGCGGATTGTATATTATGTTTTATGAGAACGAAGGTAATGTCATGACTACCATTCAGGTGGCTGCAGCTAAAGCCAAGGGGTGGATTCCTATGTATGGTAATGGCAATAATTATACAGAATATGCTGGCAGCATGCCAAAGTTTAAACTGACTTATATGGTGGATGGTGTGGAGTATAAGAGCTCAGAAGTTGAATATGGCTCAGCGATCACTCCCGAAGCATATCCAGAAAAAGATACCTACAAATTCTCAGGCTGGAGTGAAATTCCAGAAACAATGCCTGCAAACGATGTGACTATTACAGGTTCGTTCGAACGATACTTTACGATTGGAAATGTAGTAAGGTTGATAAGCTTCATTATTAATGAAAATGCAACCTCAGACGAGTTGAACTTATACGATCAGAACACTGATGGCGAACTGAATATTGGTGATATTATTCTTGTTGTAAAATGGATACTAAATAATAATGATAATAATGAAAATTCGAGCCTCTCAAGAACTCGTTCTTATAGTGTGCTAGACTTTATTCAGTATACTGCTGTTCAGTTTGATGTTAAGGTTGCTGCTGATACAAATATCAAGGAGATGCGCCTTGTTAAAAGTATGGAGCAGACTCATCAGATGATGTATCAACAGAAGGATGTAAACACTTACACCGTGGTAGTTTACTCGCTTTCGAACCAGTTGATGAAACCTGAGAATGGAAACATCGTTGAGATAACAACGGATAATAATACCCTAAACGGCGTTTCTATAGAAAATGTGATTGTTGCCTTGCCAACGGGCGAAACGGAATCCTATAATGGCGCACATCTATCTACAAATATCCTGCAGATAGAAGGCGAAGAAGGACCTGCTGTTGTTTACGACCTTAATGGAAACTGTATGAACGTGAACAGCAACCTAAAGAAAGGTGTTTATATTGTAAATGGTAAAAAAGTCATCGTAAAATGAAGCATAGAATTATATTAACACTTGCTGCATTGCTTTGTTTGGCAACTGCTTTTGCTGGCAATCTCCTGATTGACAACGTTACGCTAAAACCTGGAGAGACGAAGGATTTGAAGATCTCTCTGGCATCTACAGCAACTGATGTCTATGGCGTGCAGTTTGATATAACAATTCCAGATGGGCTCTCTTTAGAATCAATAAACGACTATGTATATCGTTTGTCTGATAATCAGCCTAATGATATGAATTGTAATGTTAGCAGTTTAGCAGGCAATACATATCGATTCGTACTATATTCAAATTCGTTACAGGTTTTAAAAGGTGGCGAACTGATATTCTTGAATCTTAAAGCAAGTAACACTATGTCTTTGGCTAAATACTCCCTCAATTTCACAGGGATAGCATTCTCAGACATAGATGGTAAGGTTACAAAAGAAAATGGAGTAGTAAATGCCACTGCGACTGTTACTAATAGTTTTAAACTATCTTATCTGGTAGATGGTGTAGAGTATAAAAGCTACGAAATAGAATATGGTAAGGCAATCACTCCGGAGCCTGCTCCAACTAAAGAAGGATATACATTCTCAGGTTGGAGCACTATTCCAGAGACTATGCCTGCTCACGATGTAACGATTACTGGTACATTCTCTATTAATAAGTATAAGTTGACCTATAAGGTTGATGGTGTTGATTACAAAAACATCAGCTACGATTATGGTACAAATATTACCGCTGAGCCCGCACCAACCAAGGAGGGTTTTGAATTTTCAGGGTGGAGCGATATTCCAGTAACGATGCCTGCTCATGACGTAACCATTACAGGTACATTTAAGGTGATAGAGTATAATGTAGATAATGCAACCTACGAGGTTTCTGACGGCGAAGCTACTTTTGTTGGTGGCGAGAACTGTAGCGGAGATGTTGAGGTCCCTTCAACTGTTGTTATCAACAATAAGACATATCCTGTAACAACCATCTCTGATGGCGCATTTCTGAATAATCCATATATTACAAGTGTAACTATTCCCCAAAGTGTTATCTGTATAGGTGCAAATGCCTTTAATGGCTGTAGTGGTCTTATTTCGATTATAATTGGTGAGGATGTGTCCGTGATAGGCTCCAAGGCCTTTGCAAACTTAGGATCAGGGGCTGCGGCTAGAAGAGCAAATACTCGTGGAACTAGTGGCTTGATAATTAAATGTTATGCAGTAAACGTGCCTACAACTGCTGCTGATGCATTCGAGAATACGTCGATTGGTAACGCAAGTCTGTTTGTGGATGATAACTCAGTGACCGCATATAAGACCACAGTACCATGGAATGGCTTTGGGACCATTATGGGATTCAACGAGGCTACAGATATTAATGGCGTTTGGATTGATGATGGTGTTCGAGCTAAGATATTCTCAATTGATGGCAAGCCGCTTAACAATCTGCAAAAAGGCATTAATATCATCCGAATGGATAATGGAAAGACCAAGAAAGTGGTTGTAAAATAGTGACTAAATAATAAAGAAAAGAGGCCACAACCTCTTTTCTTGTTATTGATTACCGCGGTGGCGGTCGAACTTGCGGAGGACGAAGTTAAAGGCCTCTAAGCCTACAAGAACCAGAACGGTTGCGGCGATGGAGAGGATGTACATGCCGCCTCCACAAGCCAGACCGATGGCGGCTGTAACCCACAAACCTGCTGCGGTGGTTAAACCACGTACCACATTCTCGCTTTTATGGAAGATAATGGTACCGGCGCCAATAAAACCGATACCCGATACAACCTGGGCAGCTACACGCGATACATCCCAACGGTGTTCAGGCGTATTCATAACGCCGTCGAATCCGTAAGCCGAGACTATCATAAATACTGCCGAGCCTAATGCCACTAAAAAGTGGGTGCGCAAACCTGCCTCTTTGGCTCGATATTCGCGCTCCAGTCCGATAGCACCTCCAAGGAGTGCTGCTACGAATATGCGTAATATAAACTCCCAAGTCATATCCATAACTATATCTTTTTACGATAACAACGATGTCGTCTGTGAATAGTGGCATCCAGATACTGCCACTGCGAGAGTACACCCTCGTTGGTCTCCATCTGCGGGCCTGTTTCTGCCCATTTAAAGCCATAGCGCTGGAACTGGCGGATCAGGTCGTCGAAAATCAGGGCGTTGGCACCTTTGCCACGATACTCGGGTAGTACACCTATCAGTAACAGGTCGACGGTATCAGTGTTATGCCATTTCAGTGTTTTCAGCAATTCCCACCAACCAAAAGGCAGGAATCGGCCATCGCGAGTGCGCTGGAGGGTACGTGAGAACGAGGGGAAGGTTACACCAAATCCCACCATTTTATCGCCGTCCATAATTCCTGTAACCAGGTTCAGGTCGGCAATCTTAATGTAATCGTTCACCAGTTTGTCTATCTGGTGTTGTGAAAGTTCCGAGAATCCGTACAAATCCTTGTAGGTTGCATTCAGCAGATGGAATACCTCGCGGCCCCAGCCATCGCTTACCAGTTCCTTGCGGGTAAACTTGTGCACCCTCAAGCCATAGCGCTTACGTACCATTTCGGTAATTTTGGCAAACTTGGCAGGCACTACTTCAGGTACTTTTACCTTGCATTCTACATAGTCGTTGTCCTTAACGAATCCCCCCTTCTGCTCCATGTGCTCAGGATAGTAGGGGTAGTTGTAGTTAATGTACATGGTAGATAACTGGTCGAATCCATCAACAAGCATGCCCTCACGGTCGGTATCGATAAAGCCTAACGGACCGGCTATCTCTGTCATGCTTTTTGCTTTGCCCCAGTCTTCTACAGCTTTTAAGAGTGCTGTGCTCACTTCGGGGTCGTCGATAAAATCGAACCAACCGAAGCGTACCTGTCGGCACCCCCAGCGCTCATTGGCGCGATGGTTAATGATGGCAGCCACGCGTCCTGCAATCTCTCCATTCTTGTATGCTAAGAAATATTCTGCTTCACAGCATTCAAACGAAGGGTTCTTATCGCGGCGAAGCGTTGACATCTCATCTGAAAAGAGATAGGGCACAGCACTGTCGCATCCCCTGTACAGGTCGTAATAGAACTGTACGAACTG
Organism: Prevotella sp. khp1; assembly: GCF_900102205.1. Classification (NCBI taxonomy): domain Bacteria; kingdom Pseudomonadati; phylum Bacteroidota; class Bacteroidia; order Bacteroidales; family Prevotellaceae; genus Prevotella; species Prevotella sp. khp1. Next base: position 197,076 of record NZ_FNJZ01000002.1, on the reverse strand, counting down.
CTTAAGCTCACGCTTGGTTTCAACCCTTTTTATCTTTATCATAGGTGCAAAAGTAATACAAAAAAACGAAACTCGCAAACATTTATGAAGTTTTTTATAGGGCTTCTATGTAATCGTAGAGCTTCTTGTAGAATGGATGGCGGGTCAGTGTCGAGGCGTCGCCAAGTATGATTAGTTTCATCCTGGCGCGAGTGATGGCCACGTTCATACGGCGCAAATCGCGTAGGAAACCAATCTGTCCTTCGTCGTTGGCACGTACCAGCGAAATCATAATAATGTCGCGCTCCTGTCCTTGGAATCCATCTACGGTATTTATGCTGATAAGACCTTTGAAAGGCTTGAAGAATTCGCGTTTTTTCAGTTGCTGGCGCAGATACTGTACTTGGGCGCGATAGGGCGAAATAACACCCACATCTATGCGCTCTTCAAGAATGCGTTCCTTACCAATCTTCTCAAAATACTGTTGCAGCGCCAGCATGGTCAATTCTGCCTCGGCCTTGTTAATTCTACCAAAACTCTCGCCTACAAACTCTTCTTTGAATGTGATGCCGCTCTCCTCGGGGAAATCGAATTGTGAGGTGTCTATCCATGTCATCGGTACATCCAGGTCCAGAATGCTGCGATACTTTACATCTGGTGCACTTTCCACCTGGTTGTTGTAAAACCAGTCGCTCGAGAATCGCATAATCTCTTCGTTCATGCGGTATTGCATCTTCAGCAGCGTCACCACTTCAGGCTTGTTCTCTACAATGCGCTCCATCAGTGTTTTTCCTAATCCTGCCTTCAAGGCCTCGTAGCATTTTACGGTGGGTGGCAACTGACAGTGGTCGCCAGCTAGTATTACTCTCGATACACGTCGCATAGGAATCCAGCAGGCTGCTTCGAGCGCCTGGGCTGCTTCGTCAATAAATAAGGTGCCGAATTTCTGACCATCAAGCACTTTATTGGCCGAGCCTACCAAGGTGCAGGCGATAACACGCGCCTCGCTGAACAGGTCGTTCTTGATGCGCAATTCCAGTTCGGTGGCTCGTTCCTTTAGGCGCTCTACTTTCTGGTGGAATTTCTGGTCGCCTCTTTTGCGATTGGCTCGAACCTCGCGGATAGCCTTTCTTAATGCCCATAGCATCTCGTAGTCGGGATGGGCCTCAAAACGGCGCTCATAGGTAAACGATAGCATCTTATCGTTCACGCGGGTGGGATTACCTATTCTCAGGACGTTTACGCCGCGATCGACCAATTTCTCTGATATCCAGTCAACTGCCATATTACTCTGTGCGCAAACCAATACCTGGTTCTCACGCATCAGGGTTTCGTAAATGGCTTCTACCAGCGTGGTGGTCTTACCTGTGCCTGGAGGTCCGTGCACAATGGCTACATCCTTGGCTCTCAGCACCTTGTTTACAGCATCTTCCTGTGTGGCATTCAGATATGTGAAGTGTAGTGGACTGAAATTGAAAGTCTCTGCCTTCTGCCTGTTATAAAACAGGTCGCGTAGATAGCCTAAGCGTCCTTTGGCGCTCATCACTCTGTCAAGCGCATCAAACATCATCTTATAGCTAGTCTCGTCGAAGAAGAGTTGTACACCTAACTTTTCGGCACTCTGTATCTCCACTAGTCCCATGCCATCGGGCACAGCTACAACCATTCTGTCGCCATCTACATAGCTTACGCTGGCTGTCATCTTAAAATAGCTGATTTTCCCGTCGGCATCCACGCTGAAGAATACTACGGGCTTGCCATATTCAAAATTATGTTCAATCTCCTCGTCGGTTTGTCTTAAAACCTCTATAACGCGTTGGTTCAGCGAGTTGTAATAAGTTTTGCTAACGGTGAGCGGAAACCATACGTCACCACGTTTTATCTTCCGCTGCAGCCCCATTTGTTCTGTCTGCTGGCGGAATTCTTCTTTCTCGGCCTCATACTCCATCTGTAGCAGTTGCCGTTGTTTCTGTAGTGCCAATATCGGCGAATCAAGTTGTTTTTCCATAAACGTGTGCAAAGTTAGCAAAAAAATAGGAAAGTATTATCGACTTATCTTAAAAAAATAGTAACTTTGCAGCCGAAATGAAACAGATATTGCTTATTAACGATGTTGTGGGCTATGGAAAGGTTGGCATGGGAGCCATGCTGCCTATCCTCTCTTACTTAGGCATCCCTACGTATAGCTTGCCTACTGCCCTTGTGTCTAATACACTCGACTACGGAAAGTTTAATATCCAGGATACCACCGATTACATCCGTGGTACTCTGCCTGTGTGGAAAGAACTTGGCTTTGGTTTTGATGCCATCTGTACAGGACTGATGTTCAGCGATGAGCAGGCTAAACTGGTGGCTGGCTACTGCAAAGAGCAGGGCGAACAAGGCACAACGGTATTCGTTGACCCGATTCTGGGTGATGGTGGACGATTGTATAATGGCATGACGGAACGTCAGGTGGAGCTGATGCGCGAGATGGTATCGGTTGCGCATCTCTGTTTTCCTAACTATACCGAGGCTTGCTACCTGACCAATACACCAATCAAAATGGAAGGTATTAGCTGGGAAGAGGCTGGCGATTTGTTGGACGAGTTGCGCAAGATAGGCACCAAGTCGGCTCTGATAACAAGCTGTAAGGTAGACGGACGCAATGCGGTGGTGGGCTATAATCACTACGATGATAGCTACTTCCACCTAGAGTATCACGAGATTCCTGGTTTGTTCCATGGTACTGGCGATATCTTCTCGGCTGTATTGATTGGTCATCTGCTGAATGGCGAGAGCTTGAAGACAAGTACTCGTACAGCGATGGATACTGTATTCCGAATGATTGAGCGTTACAAGGATACCGATGATAAAAATCGTGGTATTCCAGTAGAGAAATGTCTCGATCTCTTATGATCATCCATCCTCTTCATACTAACATTCCCAAACCAGAACGGTTCACTTGGCCTTTCTGCTATGAACCTCATCCGCTGTGTTTATTGGCATGCGACGAGGTGAAGCAGGAGATTGAAAGTATAGGTCCGAAAGAGGGTAAGATGTTTGGGGTCCTGGTTGTGGAAGTTAATGGCGGCTTAGGTTTCCTAGCTGCTTATTCTGGATTGTTAGAAGGGCGGAACGACTGGCCCTATTTTGTGCCGCCGGTTTTTGATGCCCAGCAGCCTGATGGCTATTTTAAGCAGAAAGAGCGCGAGATATCTGCACTTAACCAACACCCATCATCTGAAACTCAAAACCTGCACAAAGAGATGTCGCAGAATTTACAACTGTGGCTATTCCAACAATACAGAATATTAAATGCCCATGGCGAAATTAAAGATCTGGTGGAGATATGGCGCGACTATCACCAGAACCCCAAAATACAAAAGAAATTTCCCTTACCACCAGGTGGCACAGGTGATTGCTGTGCACCAAAACTGTTGCAGTATGCTTATCTGCAACATTTAAAACCTGTATGCATGGCAGAATTCTGGTGGGGACCTTCGCCTAAAAGCGAAGTGCGATACCATGGTGAGTTTTATCCTGCCTGCAGAGGTAAGTGTAAGCCTGTGCTGACTTGGATGTTGCAAGGTTTGGAAGTGGATCCCGATCCGGAAACCTCAGGCTTTTTGCATCAAGGCATCGAAATCGTCTATGAGGACGAGGCGATTGCGGCTGTTTATAAGCCATCAGGTATGCTGAGTGTACCAGGTAAGACTGATGATTACTCGGTCGCTACATGGGCTAAGGATCGATGGGCTGCATCTATGTTGCCTCATCGTTTGGATTTGATGACTTCCGGTATTATGCTGGTAGCCAAAACACCCGAGGCTTATCACCATTTGCAGAATCAGTTTGCGGCTCGTACTATCAAGAAGAAATACTTAGCAGTTGTCGAGGGCGAAATACAACAACCTCATGGTGTAATCGATCTGCCATTGAGTAGCGATCCGATGAATCGCCCTTGTCAGATAGTTGACTATGAGCACGGCAAACGTGCCATTACCGAATATCGTGTATTAGACCGTCAGCAATCCCCTACCACTCATCGTCCAGTAACCCTTCTTGCCCTTTATCCTCATACGGGGCGTACGCATCAATTGAGGATGCACTGTGCGCATCAAGACGGGTTAGGGTGTCCGATTTTGGGTGATGAACTCTATGGTCATAAGTCAGATCGACTTTATCTTCAGGCCGAGTCGATAGCTTTTGAACATCCAACTACTGGCAAGCGTTTGCATCTTTTTTGCCCGCAAGACAAAAAAATATGGCCAATTTGATGGATGTTTGCAGATAATTAGCTATTTTTGCAGGCAAATAAAAACAATAATTGTATGAAAGCTATTAAATATTTATGTTTGTGCATGCTAAGTTTCTTTACACTTGGTGTGTATGCTCAGGCTGATAGTCGTGTGGGCAATATTACTGGTATCCTATATCAGCTGACGTTTAATGTGCCAGAGAATCCTCAGGCAAAGGTAACAGGTAAGGCTACAATTACCTTCGATACCAGAACCAAGCAGGATGTGGTACTCGATTTTCAGGGAACACCAGGTAATGTGTTGGTATATAAAGGAAACAAAGGTAAAGGTAAGCAGGCCAGTGTAAAGATTCAGAATAATCAGATTATTATTCCAGGAAAACTGTTTAAGGCAGGTACAAATAAGGTTTCACTCGACTTTACTAGTCAGGACAAAGCTTTTGTTCGTAGTGGTAGCGTGCTGTATACTCAGGTGCAGGCCGACGAAGGCCGTGCCCTCTTCCCCTGTTTCGATGTAGAGGGTTTGCGTGCTCAGTATCAGACTACCATCAATGCCCCTGCTGGTTGGAAAGCTATTACTGTGGATATATCTGAGAAGATGGCACCATCGCACTACGCTTTTGCAGTTGGTAAATTCAACGAGAAATCGTCTACAGTAGATGGTCGTACTTTGCGTGTGTTCTACACAGAAACCGATCCTGCCAAGGTGGCCCAGATAGATGATGTGTTTAAAGAGGTTACTAAGGCCATGAAGTGGATGGAGGGTTACACTGGTATAGCTAACCCTTATGATAAAGAAGGTGTGGTTTATATCCTGCCCAGTTTCCAGTTGGGCGGTTTGGAGCGTCGTGGCGCTGTAGCCCTGAGCGAGAAGACCATTTTCTTAGGCAAGAAGCCTTCGAAGGAGGATTTGATGAAACGTACCGAATTGATTGCCCACGAAACGGCTCATATATGGTTCGGTAATATCACTGCTATCGACGAGCCTTGGGCTAAGGAGGTGCTGGCCAACTTTATGGCATCAAAGATTACCAGCAGTCAGTATAAGAAGAATGAGTTTGAGATAAACTTCATGAATACCTATATGCGTAATGCGATGAATCTGGATAGAACCGAAGTCTCTCATCCCATTGCAGGTGAGTATGGTGATCCGCATGACCCCGTATGGATGTACGACCATATTAACTATTGCAAAGCACCAGTAATGATGCGTATGCTTGAAGATGAGATGGGAGCCGAGGCCATGCAGAAAGGTCTGCAACAGTGCATTAAGGATCACTATCTGGGTCATATCAGTTGGAATCAGATTGTTGAAACACTCGACAAGCAGGCTCCTGGTGCTGGTGTACGTCAGTTCTGTGATGTATGGGTAAATCAGAAAGGTATGCCAATTATCACAACCTCTTTTAAGAATGGTGATGTGATTGTATCGCAGACCGATCCTTATGGACGTGGATTGTGCTGGCGCCAGAAGTTTGAGCTGAAGGTGATCAGCAATTTAGGACAGTCGCAGACTATCAAGGTTGATATGCAGCAGCCAACCATGACCTTCAAGCAGAAGAGTGGTGCAGCTCCTGGCTATATTATTCCAAACCAGGATGGTCGCGGTTATGGTCGCTTTACACTCGATGATAACTATGTGAAGATTCTGCCCATGCGTCTCATCACAACACGTAATGACTTGCACCGCTATACCTTGCTGAATCTGATTCACGATAATTACCTGCAGGGTAAGTTGGCGCCATCGCACTTTGGCGAACTGTTCCGTTTCTTGGGGCGTGAGAAGAATCCGATGATTATGGAAACAGCCATCGACCAGATGCATAAGATTGCTTCAGACTTGACCATGCAGCAGCGTTATACACTCGAATTGGTAATTATGGATCTGCTGGGTGAGAATAAAACCAAGGAGTGCCGCCAGTTGGTATGGCGTAAGTTGGGTACCAGTGCTATCTCGCCTGAGGTACTGAATAAGTTGCAGACCATTCTGGATCGCCATAACGAGAGCGTTTTGGATGAGCACGACTATATGGAGATAGCCTATCGTCTGGCCATCACCCGTCCTGACCGTCGTCAGCAGATTCTGGAAAAGGAGCGCGCTCGCCTCACTACCGATGAATTGCGACAGGAGTTCGATTTCGTAAGTCGTGCTACTGATCCTATTGCCAGCAATCGTGTAGAGGTTTTCAAGAGCTTGCTGAAGCCTGAGAACCGTCAGAACGAGGCGTGGGTACTGAATACCCTGCGTTTGTTGAACTCGGATGTGTATGAGCCACAGAGCAATGTTTACATTGTTGAGGGCTTGAAGGCACTGCCTGAGATACAGAAGACTAACAGTTTGGCTTTTCCAAGTCGCTGGACCAGAACGTTGATTTCTTCGCATAAGAGCGCTGAGGCTAAGACCGAGGTACAGAAGTTCTTGAATAGCTCGGCTGGCTTCCCTGCTAATCTGAAGAACTACGTATATGAGTCGGCCTGGGTGCTGATGAATCAGATTCCATACGTGGATAAGACAGTAAAGGCAGCGCCTGCTTCGGCTAAGAAGACTGCCACCAAGAAAAGAAAGTAATAATCTAAAGAGCCTCTCCTAATTGTATGGAGGGGCTTTTAATTTAAGTTTTAGGTAAATATATTTGTGATTTCAAATTAAAAATAGTACCTTTGCACGCAAATTAAAATATTATAAAATAAGTAAGGTATGATACGCTTCTTTCAGACCCCACAGAAATCGGTGATCGCCACGGAGGTTGATCACGTACTGAGTGAACAGGAAATCAAGGAATTAAACTGGCTTTATGGTGATGCCACGCTATTAGATGCAGAGCAGCTGGAGGGCTACTATGTTGGCCCACGCCGCGAGATGGTAACACCATGGAGTACAAATGCCGTTGAGATTACACAGAATATGGGCCTCAGCGGCATTTCTCGTATAGAGGAATATTTTGCCGTAGACTCAAAGGATGCTGAGCACGACGAGATGTTGCAGCGTATGTATAATGGCCTGAATCAGGACATTTTTACCATCAACATCAAGCCAGAGCCAATTAAGTATGTGGATAATTTGGAGGAATATAACGAGCAGGAAGGTCTGGCTCTTAGTCCAGAGGAGATTGAATATCTGCACGGACTGGAGAAGAAGAACGGACGTCCATTGACCGATTCAGAGATCTTCGGTTTTGCCCAGATCAACTCTGAGCACTGCCGTCATAAGATCTTTGGCGGAACCTTTATCATTGACGGTAAGGAGATGGAGTCAAGCCTCTTTGCAATGATTAAGAAGACTACACAGGAGAATCCTAACAAGATTCTTTCGGCTTATAAGGATAATGTAGCTTTTGCGCAGGGTCCTGTGGTTGAGCAGTTCGCTCCAAAGGATCAGAGTACTAGCGACTACTTCCAGGTAAAAGATATCGAGAGTGTTATCTCTCTGAAGGCTGAGACACACAACTTCCCCACAACCGTAGAGCCATTCAATGGTGCTGCTACAGGTACTGGTGGTGAAATCCGCGACCGTATGGGTGGTGGTGTTGGTTCATGGCCTATCGCTGGTACAGCTGTTTATATGACCGCTTATCCACGTTTGACCGACGATGACAAGCTGACTCGCGACTGGGAGGATATTCTTCCCGTTCGTCAGTGGTTGTATCAGACACCAGAGCAGATTTTGATTAAGGCGTCGAATGGTGCTTCTGACTTCGGAAATAAGTTCGGTCAGCCACTGATCTGCGGTTCTGTACTCACCTTCGAGCACCAGGAGCCAAACGATACCAAGTATGCTTACGATAAGGTTATCATGCTGGCTGGTGGTGTTGGTTATGGTACTAAGCGTGACTGCCTGAAGAAAGAGCCTCAGAAGGGTAATAAGGTGGTAGTAGTAGGTGGTGATAACTACCGTATCGGTCTTGGTGGTGGCTCTGTATCATCAGTTGATACTGGTCGCTACAGCAATGGTATCGAGTTGAACGCTGTTCAGCGCGCTAACCCTGAGATGCAGAAGCGCGCCTATAACCTGGTTCGTGCTCTCTGTGAGGAGGATGTGAACCCCGTTGTTTCAATTCACGACCATGGTTCAGCCGGTCACCTCAACTGTCTCTCTGAGCTTGTTGAGGAGTGCGGTGGTGAGATTGATATGACTAAACTGCCTATTGGCGACAAGACTCTGAGTTCTAAGGAGATCATTGCTAACGAGAGTCAGGAGCGTATGGGACTGCTCATCGACGAGAAGCATATCGAACATGTACGTAAGATTGCTGAGCGCGAGCGTGCTCCACTGTATGTAGTAGGTGAAACTACTGGCGATGCTCACTTCTCGTTCAAGCAGGGCGATGGTGTGAAACCATTCGATTTGGATGTGGCTCAGATGTTCGGTCACTCACCAAAGACTATTATGAAGGATAATACTGTAGAACGCCACTATGCTGACGTAACCTACAGTCAGGATAAGATTAACGAGTACCTCGACCGCGTGCTCCAGCTTGAGGCTGTGGCTTGTAAAGACTGGTTGACTAACAAGGTCGACCGTTCGGTTACAGGTAAGATTGCACGTCAGCAGTGTCAGGGTGAGATTCAGTTGCCTCTGAGCGACTGTGGTGTTGTAGCCCTCGACTATCGTGGTGTTAAGGGTATCGCCACAGCGCTTGGTCATGCACCTCAGGCTGGTCTGGCTGATCCTGCTGCTGGTTCTGTACTCTCTGTTGCTGAGGCACTGACCAACATCGTTTGGGCTCCTCTGGCTGAGGGAATGGATTCGCTGAGCCTCTCTGCTAACTGGATGTGGCCTTGCCGCTCTCAGGAGGGTGAGGATGCTCGCTTGTATGCTGGTGTTAAAGCTCTGAGCGATTTCTGCTGCGACCTGCACATCAACGTACCAACAGGTAAGGACTCGCTGTCACTCTCTCAGCAGTATCCTAATGGCGAGAAGATTATCTCTCCAGGAACAGTGATTGTATCAGCTGGTGGTGAGGTTTCTGACATTAAGAAAGTTGTATCGCCTGTATTGGTTAACGATAAGAATGCGTCACTCTATCATATCGACTTCTCGTTCGACGAGCAGCGCCTTGGTGGTTCGGCCTTTGCCCAGAGCTTAGGTAAGGTAGGCGACGATGTTCCTACTGTTAAGAATGCCGAGTATTTTGCCGATGCCTTCATGGCCGTTCAGGAGATGATTAATCGTGGTTGGATTATGGCTGGTCACGATATCTCAGCCGGTGGTTTGATTACCACTCTGCTCGAGATGTGCTTTGCCAATACTAAGGGTGGTATGCATATCAACCTGCACGAGATTTGTGCCGATGGCGATGTTGTTAAGACTCTCTTCGCTGAGAACCCAGGTGTAGTTATCGAGGTAAGCGATGACTACAAGCAGGAGTTCAAGGACTTCATGGAGGAGCAGGGCGTTGGCTATGCTAAGATTGGTTATCCTGTTGAGGATGCCCGCACTATTGTTGTGAAGGCTGGTGATGCAGAGCAGACATTCGACATCGATGCTCTCCGTGATACATGGTATAAGACTTCTTATTTGCTCGATCGCAAGCAGAGCTTCAATGGCAAGGCTGCTGAGCGCTTCGCTAACTATAAGAAGCAGCCTATCGAGATGCAGTTTAATAAGGACTTCACTGGTAAGTTGGCTCAGTATGGAATCTCAGCCGATCGCCGTCAGGCTTCTGGCATCAAGGCTGCCATCATCCGTGAGAAGGGAACCAACGGTGAACGTGAGATGGCTTACTGCTTGTATCTGGCTGGTTTTGATGTAAAGGATGTGATGATGACCGACCTGATTTCTGGTCGCGAGACACTCGAGGACATCAATATGATTGTATTCTGTGGTGGATTCTCTAACTCCGACGTACTTGGTTCGGCTAAGGGTTGGGCTGGTGCCTTCCTCTTCAATCCTAAGGCTAAGGAGGCTCTCGATAAGTTCTATGCTCGCGAGAATACTCTGTCGCTGGGTATCTGTAACGGTTGTCAGTTGATGGTAGAACTCGGTCTCACAGGTGCTAAGGGTGCTAAGATGCTGCACAACGACTCTCATAAGTTCGAGAGTGAGTTCATCAGCCTGAGCATTCCTCAGAACAACAGCGTGATGTTTGGCTCACTGAGTGGCAACAAACTTGGTCTTTGGGTAGCTCATGGCGAGGGTAAGTTCTCACTGCCAGAGGCTGAGAGCGCTTACAATGTGATTGCTAAGTACAACTATGCTGGCTATCCCGCTAATCCTAACGGATCCGACTATAATGTAGCTGGTATCTGCTCAGCCGATGGTCGTCATCTCTGCATGATGCCTCACTTAGAGCGAGCCGTATTCCCATGGCAGAACGCCTGGTATCCTGCCGATCGTCGTCAGGACGAGGTTACTCCATGGATTGAGGCCTTCGTCAATGCACGTAAATGGGTGGAGGCTCACAAGTAATGAATATATATTGGGATTCTTTTAAGACCTTCTTTCACATTGGCATATTCACCCTTGGCGGTGGATATGCCATGATACCTTTGATAGAGGAAGAAGTTGTGAACAAGAAGAAGTGGGTAGCCAAGGACGAGATGCTCGATTTGATAGCTATCGCCCAGAGTTGCCCTGGCGTGTTTGCCATCAACATCGCAACCTTTATTGGTTATAAGCTGCGCAAAACACGTGGTGCCATCTGTACCACGCTTGGAACGGCTTTGCCTTCGTTCCTGATTATTCTGGCGATAGCCATGTTCTTCAGCCAGTTTAAGGATAATAAGGTGGTGGCAGCAATGTTCCGTGGCATCCGTCCGGCAGTGGTGGCTCTGATAGCTGTACCTACATTTAATTTGGGTAAACGTGCCAAACTCAACTGGTACACCATCTGGATTCCCATCGCCTGCGCCCTGGCTATCTGGGCTTTAGGTGTTTCACCTATTTATATTATTATGATAGCTGCTGTTGGAGGTTATATCTACGGCAGAATAAATAAGACATCGTGTAATTCGTGAAATTCGTGCTTGAAATATGATTTTCGTTAGTTTATTTATCACATTTTTCGAGATAGGTCTTTTTGGCTTTGGTGGAGGTTATGGTATGCTTTCACTCATTCAGCACGAAACGGTCGAGGCACATCATTGGCTCTCAACATCAGAATTCACCGATATTGTTGCCATCTCTCAGATGACACCTGGTCCTATTGGTATCAACTCGGCCACTTATTGTGGTTATACTGCCATTCATAATGCGGGTTATGGTCATCTGGTTTCTATTTTGGGTTCTGCCACAGCTACCTTTGCTTTGGTGTTGCCATCGCTTATCCTGATGATACTTATCAGTAAGATGTTTATGAAGTATATGAACACATCGCTGGTACAGTCGATTTTTACAGGTTTGCGCCCTGCTGTTGTGGGTCTGTTGGCAGCTGCCACCCTGTTGCTTTGCAACACCGAGAACTTCTCTACACCTATCGAGAATCCTTGGCAGTTTGGTATCAGTTGCGCCCTTTTTGTGGCTACCGCTTTTGGTACAGGTTATCTTAAAATCAATCCCATCCGCATGATCTGCTATGCTGCATTTGCGGGGTTATTGTTGCTGTACTAATAATTTTTTTGATATTTTGGGATGCTTTTCGCAAAGATTTATTATCTTTGCACGCGGAATAATTGGAAACCGATGGAAGAAAAGGCGCCAATGACAATGAAGGATATCGCACGGGAGTTTGGTATTTCCGTGGCTACCGTGTCGCGTGCACTCAAGGATTCACCCCGTATCAGCGAAGAGCGTCGCAGGGCTATCCAGCAGTTTGCACGCGAGCATAACTTCTATCCTAATGCCATTGGCGAGGCTCTTCGCCATAGTCGTGTTATGCCCCAACGTGTTATTGGTGTAATAGTACCAGAGTTCACGCATTATTATTTCTCGTCCATCCTTACAGGTATCGAGGAGGCTGCTGCTGCCCGTGGCTATCGTATCATGGTGGCGCTTAGTGGCGAACAGTACGAGCGTGAGGCACAGATATGTGATAACTTCCATCGCTTTAAGGTGTGCGGTGTTATTGTGTCGCAAGCCAAGGATACCAAGAACTACGATCACTATCAGAAGTTGATTGATGCAGGTGTGCCCATCGTGTTTTACGATAGAATATGCACGGGTGTAAATGCCAGTCGTGTGGTTGTTGATGACTATATGGGTGCCATGAACGCCGTTAATTACCTGATAGAGTCGGGCTGCAAACGTATTGCTTTCTATGGCGGTCCGCTTCAGCTCGAGATATCCAAGAACCGTTTTAATGGTTATAAGGATGCCTTGTTGAGTCATGGTATGCAGATTGATGAGAGTATTGTGCAGGTGTGCGATAATCGTGCCGAAGCCGAGGAACTTACACCTAAACTGATGGCGATGGATAATCCGCCGGATGGTTATTTTGCAGTGAATGACGATACGGCTATCGGTGTGCTCTATACCGTTAAGCATGCAGGCTTCAAAGTGCCAGAGGAAGTGCAGATATGTGGCTTTACTAACGGACAGCGTGCTGTGGCCTGCGACCCGATGCTGACTACCGTTGAGCAGCGTGGTCATCGTGTAGGCGAGGAGGCTGCTACCATTCTGATGGATAAGGTCGAAGGTTTGTCGCCACTCGATAAGGTAGAGAAACACGTGGTTAAAACCCGTCTCGTTGTACGAGGAACAACCAAATAATTGAGAACTAAGAATTAAGAGATATGAAACAAAAACCTGATTTGTCTTTTTGGAAATTGTGGAATCTGAGTTTCGGATTCTTTGGCGTGCAGATTGCTTATGCTCTGCAGAGTGCTAATATTTCACGTATCTTCCGCACGTTAGGTGCCGATCCTCACTCTCTGAGTTTCTTCTGGATATTACCCCCGTTGATGGGTATTCTGGTGCAGCCTATCGTGGGTACGCTGAGCGATAGAACTTGGACCCGTTTCGGTCGTCGTATACCTTATCTGTTTATTGGCGCCTTGACTGCTGTAGCAGTAATGTGTCTGTTGCCAAATGCTGGTTCGCTAGGTCTTAGCATCTCCATGGTAATGATCTTCGGTTTGCTCATGCTGATGTTGCTCGATACCAGTATTAATATGGCCATGCAGCCATTTAAGATGATGGTGGGCGACATGGTAAACGAAGAGCAAAAGGGTAAAGCTTACTCTATCCAGTCGTTCCTGTGTAATGCGGGTAGTGTAGTGGGGTTCCTGTTCCCGTTCATATTTGCCTGGATTGGCCTGAAGAATGTGGCTCCCGAAGGCGTTGTACCCGATACGGTTATCTGGTCGTTCTATATTGGTGCTGCCATTCTTATTCTCTGCGTTATCTATACTACGCTCAAAGTCAAGGAGTGGACGCCTGAGGAGTATGCCGAATACAATCCTGTATCTAACGAGAAAGAAGATTCGGGCAACTGGTTCGTATTGCTTAAGAATGCCCCTTCGGCATTCTGGCGTATCGGCTTGGTGCAGTTCTTCAGTTGGGCTGCTTTCCTTTATATGTGGACATATGTGGTTGATGCAGTGTCGATTACGGTTTGGGATACTGCAGATTCTGCCAGCGAAGCTTATCAGGTGGCTGGTAACTGGACGGGTGTGCTCTATGCCATTCAGGCTATGAGCTCGGTAGCTTGGGCAGCCCTTATTCCACGCTTCAAGAGTATCAAATTGGCTTATGCTGTCAGCATGGCGCTGGGAGGTTTAGGCTTTGCACTTATTCCATTCTGTCCTGGTCAGTACCTGCAGATTGTACCATTCCTGTTTATCGGATGTGCTTGGGCTGCCCAGCTGGCATGTCCGTTCACACTGGTTACTAATGCCTTGCAGGGCTATGGTCACATGGGTGCTTATCTTGGACTCTTCAACGGAACCATTTGTGTGCCTCAGATTGTAGCAGCCTTGTTGGGTGGCTCTATCCTCACACTTGTTGGTAGCAACCAGGCCTATATGATGATTGTATCAGGTATCCTGTTGTTTGCCGGAGCCTGTGCCGTGTTCAATATCAAGACTAAAAAGTGAATCGATTAACTACGATTATACTTTCTTGTATGTTGTCGCTTACCATGTTGGCCAGCGGCAACATATTAACTGAGCGGTATAATCTGTCGTATATCAACCTCGAGAACGGCTTGCCGCATAACAATGTCAGTTCGCTTTATACCGATTCTAATGGTTTTTTGTGGATAGCAACATATGGTGGCGGATTAGTGCGTTACGACGGCTATGGTATGATGTCGCCGATGCTTGGTCTGAAGAGCCTGTCGTGTAAGTCGATAGCCGAGGACCGTTTTAAACGCCTGTGGGTTACCTTCGACGAAGGTACGAATGTCATCGACCTGCGTACGATGCTTACTGTCGTTCCCAAATCGCCTAATGCCGATTTGGTGTCGCTGCTTTCTCAGTCAGGTGTAAAATCCTACTGCGATGCTCTTGGACGTATCTGGCTTATTACCGACAAACGCGTTAATCTGATTACTTTTGCCGAGGATGGTAGTGTAAATCATGTCGCCTCGTATCAGTATCGCGGTAACACCCCTGAGATCTGCATCTGTGATGTTGAAGGAAATGGCAAACCTTGGGTAGGTATCGATTACGGTATCTATCGTATGGTAGAGAAGGATGGCAAACTGGTAAGAGAAGAGATATCTACCTTGCTCCATCCCTTGTATGGTCTTTATATTACCGATATCCTGAAGCGTGGTAATACTGTTTGGCTCACCACTAACCATGGTCTTTTCCGCTACGATCCATATCTGCAGCGTTTGGATCAGACGCCCATCCAGCATCTCTCGCACGAGTTTTTGTCGAGTCTCGCCCTGATGCCAGATAATACACTGTTGGTGGGTTCGCTATGCGGTGTGAACATCTACGACGAAAAGTCGGGCACTTTTACGGCTTGGACACAGGCCAGTACACCGCCATTAAAGAACGATTTTGTTCATTGTCTGTTGGTAAACGATGGTCTGATATACGTAGGTACCGAGGCAGGTGGCGTTATCCGATTGGTTCCCAGGCAGCTGCTGCTGCAGAATAGTGTGCATTCGCAGGATCCCAGTTCATTATCACCCAATCCGGTTAATGCGATGTTTGCTGCCCCTGATGGTACGCTGTGGGTGGGTACTGTTGAAGGTGGATTGAACCATAGAATCAAGGGCGAGCGTAACTTTATTCACTATACTAAGACCAACTCGGCCTTGCCACATAATAGTGTATCAACATTAACTGCCGATGCTTACGGTCGGTTATGGATTGGTACTTGGGGTGGGGGCGTTTGTTGGATTGATATGAAGAATCCTCAAACCATTGTCCGTCTTGAGCTTCCTGCCGAACAGGCCCGGTTAACCAATTATATCGGCGCCATGGCTTACGATGCCATTAACGGCGGCATGTGGATTGGTAGTAATGATGGTTTGTTTTTCTATAGTTTTAAAAACAAACAGTTGATAGAACCATTCGAAGAGTGCCAGTTGGTGCGAGGTTGTATAGGCTCGATCGTAACGCGCGATGGTCACTTGTGGATGGGGTGCATGCAAGGTGTTGTGATCGTCGATTTGAAATCAGAGAAGAATGGACAGTTTGCAACTCGCAATATCCGCCATCTTTTGGCCGATCCTACATCCAAAATCGTTGATAAGATTTCTTCGTTCTGCGAAACCAGCGATGGTACTCTGTGGTTGGGTAGTAACGGATACGGACTCTATAAACGCGTATTGGATGAGAATGGTGATGAGCGCTTTGAAGTGCTGACACAAGAAAATGGTCTGGTATATAATGGCGTGAAAGGTATTGTTGAGGATCGTAATGGCCGCTTGTGGATTACCACCCAGAATGGTTTGTCGGTTTATGATCCAAAACTGCAGGCATTTACCAACTACTCGCAGTACGATGGTCTTATCAGTCCACATTTCTATTGGAACTCGGCAGTGAAGGATGCTGCTGGCAATATTTGTCTGGGTAGTGAAGCTGGTTTGATTGAGATGTTGGATGACAATTCTGATACGCATTACCACGGGCATCTTACGTTTACACATCTGATGGTGGATAATCAGGAAGCTATCGCAGGTAGCGATTATCTTTCAGAGGATATCTCGGTGGCTAACACTATTTGGTTGAAAGAGGGCCATCGCTCCTTCTCTATCGACTTCTCTGCGCTCGACTATGGCTATGAGATGCAGGGCGTGTATAGCTACCGTATGAAGGGGCTCGATAATGATTGGGAAGTATTGAAACCTGGTCAGCATTCTGTACGATATAGTGCTCTGCCTGCAGGTAATTATACTTTCGAAGTAAAATACAAGTCCGTACAGATGGCTGGCGAGGGTGACACTATCTCGATAGAGGTGGTGGTGAAACCCTACTTCTGGCGTAGCTGGTGGTTCCGTTTGCTGTTAGGCATTCTGTTTGTGGTTCTCATGGTTTACCTATATAATAGATGGGCTACTATTGTCAAGCGTCGCGAGGCCGAGCAACTCATTACACCAATCCGTAAGGTGCTGGAAGAATCCGACGACCCACGCCAGTTGCAGTCACGTATTCAGAATATCTTAGATAATCAGGAGCGCTACAAACAAAGTGTAACAAAGAGCGTTGAGGCTGATAAGGAAGAGCAGCTGAAGAGTACACGCCCCTTTATGGAACGTGTGATGGAAATCATGGAAACGCACTATATGGACTCTGAATTTGGTGTGCAGGAGTTTTGTGACGCTTTGGGTATGAGCCGTAGTGTAGCCAGTAAGCATCTCAATGCCGAGGCTGGACTGCCTGTTGGACAGTTCATCCGCAATTACCGCTTGAATATGGCTAAGGAGATGTTATCGTCTAAAACCACTAACCGTAATATTACTGAGATAGCCTATGCAGTAGGCTTTAATGATCCTAAATATTTTACTCGTTGCTTCACAAAGATGTATGGTGTCAACCCCAGTTCTTGGTCTTGATTTAGCTCAAGGATAGGTCTTGATATATCTCAAGAAGTGGAAAATGTGCGTGCAGGAGGACAAAAAACGTTTTGTCCACCTTATTAATCGTTTTGTCCACCATCGCATTATTATATATCAGTATCTTTGCGCCAGATTATTTCAAATTTTAACTAATTCAAATTAAAACTTAAAACAATTAGCAATGAGAAAACATGTATTATTCTCTGCGATGCTTGCGTTAGGTATGCTGGGCGGCCTGTCGGCTTATCCGGTGCCTGCCATGGCATTAGTGGCACAGCAAACTATTAAGGTTAGCGGCCAGGTTGTAGACCAAGAGGGAGAACCACTCATTGGTGCTACAGTGAAGTTGAAGGGGGCACAGAATGGTGTCATTACCGACTTCGACGGAAAGTTTACCATCGATGCACCTGCCAATGGTACACTCGTGGTGAGCTATGTTGGTTACAAAGATCGCGAAATAGCTGTACGCGGACGCGCGATTATTGAAACTATTGAAATGGAAAGCGACGCCATGATGCTCGACCAGGTTGTTGTGGTAGGTTATGGTGTACAGAAGAAAGCCGACCTTACAGGTTCTGTATCTATTGTGAATGCCGACGAGTTGAAGCGCGTTTCACATTCTAACATTTCTTCTATGCTCGAGGGTAAGGTAGCTGGTGTGCAGATTACCTCTGATGGTCAGCCTGGTGCCGACCCAACGGTACGTATCCGTGGTATCGGTAGCTTTGGTAGCACAGCACCTCTTTATGTTATCGATGGTGTGCCCGTAGGTACCAGTATTCGTGATTTCTCTCCAAACGATATCGAGACCATTCAGGTACTCAAGGATGCTTCTGCTGGTGCTATCTATGGTAGCCGTGCTGCAAACGGTGTGGTAATTATCACCACCAAGGGCGGAAAGAAGGAGCAGCCACTGAAGGTAGATTATAAGGGCTATTTCGGTGTGGATAAGATCCAGACAGGTGTTTACGATCTGACCAATGCCGAACAGTATAGTCGTTATCTGGGTATTGCTGCCGAGAATGCTGGTATTCCTGTTCCCGGTGGATATAGCTTGGGTTCTGATGGTTACTATCATTTCCGCGATAATACCGATACCGATTGGTTGGCCGAGGCCTTCAAGACAGGTATCCGTCAGAACCACAGCGTGAACCTGAGTGGTGGTGGTATTAATAATACCTATAATATAAGTCTTGATTACTATAATCAGAAGGGTACCCTCGAGGGTGCTGGTCCAAACTTCGAGCGTTATACTGCTCGTGTTAACAACACGATGGATACAAAGTTCGTGAAGTTCCGTACCAGTCTGGTTTATTCTCACTCCGATCAGGACAACCTGGCAGTATCTAATGCCAATGAGTATGTACAGGGTTTGTATGGTAATCTGGGTAACGTGCTGGGTGGTGTGCTTAACATGCAGCCCACCATTAAGGCTTACGACGCTTCAACATGGGTACTCGACGATGTGGTAGGCTCTGCCAGTGGCTACAAGTACGATGCTTATGGCTATGGTGTTTACTATGATACCGTACATGGCGATATCTCGGCTATGAACCCACTGCTGGTAAATAAGATGCTTACACGTAATACCATCGTCGATCGTTTTGTAGGTACCGCTTCTGCCGATGTCGATCTGCTGTCGATGGTAGGTATTAAGAGCAAGAATCATCAGCTCACTTATAAGATCAACCTGTCATATAGCACCACATCTTGTAATGATAAAACCTGGATTCCTGCATGGATTCAGAGTAACCGTGTATATCTGGCTAAGGAGAACGAGCGCCTTACCAAGGCTCATCGTAAGTACACTGATGCACTGATTGAGAATACACTTACTTACGATGGTACCATTGGTCTGCATCACGCTAACATCGTTGTAGGTCAGACCTATCAGGAGGAGAACACCCAGACACAGTCGGCTACTGGTGTTAACTTGTCGCAGCCTTACTTCCTGCAGCTGCAGAATGCCAGCTCTTGGAGTGCCGAAAGCTATGAGTACAAGCACACTTTGGCTTCTTACCTGGCTCGTTTGAACTACGACTTCGATGGCAAGTACCTCATTTCGGGTATCGTACGTCGCGATGGTAGCTCTCGTTTGTCAAAGGATATCCGCTGGGATACTTTCACATCTGTATCTCTTGGTTGGCGTTTCGATAAGGAGAAGTTCTTCCCCATCAATCGCGACATCGTGAATATGTTCAAGCTCCGTGCCAGCTATGGTGAGCTGGGTTACGAGGCTGCTGTAGGCGACTATGCCATCGAGGCAACTATGGCTCGTAACAACATGACCTATAGCTTCGGTAATCAGCCTGTTACTGGTTCGGCTGTTTCTACTTTCGTAAACGAGAACCTGACATGGGAGAAGAGAAAGACTATGAACGTAGGTCTTGATCTGGCTTTCTTCAATAACCGCATCGAGTTTACTGCCGAGTGGTATAAGAATAAGTCAGAGGATCTGCTTTATAACGTGCCTGTTCCTGCCAATGCAGGTGTGGCTAACACTTCAGTAACCATGAATGCCGCTTCGATGGAGAACAGCGGATTCGAGTTCTCACTCACCTATCGTAACCGCGACCACGCTCTGAAGCACGAAATCAGTGCTAACCTGAGCACCTTGAAGAATAAGGTTACATCGCTTGGTTTCGGTACAGAGAAGTATATCACTGGTTCTTATATCACCGAGGTTGGTCAGGAAGTTGGTAAGTTCTATGGTTGGGATTACCAGGGTATTATCCGTACCCAGGAGCAGCTCGATCAGCTGAACGCACTTGCACAGGCTCAAGGTCTGGAAGAGTATCAGCCAGGTGCCCATGTAGGTGATTGCTACTATCGCGATGTAAATGGCGACGGTCAGATTAATGCCGACGACCAGACAGTTCTGGGTAGCGGTCTGCCAAAGGTTAACTTTGGTCTGAGTGCACACCTCGAGTACAAGATTTTCGATTTGAGTATCTCAACTTACGGTGCCCTTGGTTACCATGTAACCGATTATCTCTATAACACCCTGAATTCAAGCTACGGCTACGGTAATAAGAGTGTTGATATTCTTGCTGCTAACCAGTGGGACGGTGGTACCTACGTATCAAACATCCCCCGTACTTACCTCTCTAACAGTGCAACCTTGGCTTGGAACGACCTGTTCAGCTGCCGCCAGATTCAGAATGCCGCTTACTGGAAGATTGCTAACGTAGAGCTTGGCTGCAACCTGCCTAACAAGTGGTTCGCCAACTACGTAACTGGTGTACGAGTATATGTTTCGGCTCAGAACCTCTTCACCTTCACAGGTTATAAGGGTTACAATGTCGATTATGCCGGTGGTACCTTCACTCCTGGATTCAACTACTGTTCGTACCCAACTGCCAGAAGCTTTATGGCTGGTTTGAATTTCACTTTCTAAGATGAGCATTGATATAATAATTGATAAATTGAAGTATATGAAACTACATAAAATTTCATTGGCTGTACTGGTAGGTCTTGGCACTCTCGCTTCGTGCGATAGCAAGTTGGATGTATCGAACCCTAACCAGCAAACCACAGCCACATTCGGCAACGATGTCGAATCATTAGAGGAGAATGTGATTGCTGCCTACAACCACATCCGTATGGAGGGCACCTATGCCCGTGTGGGCTATACACTCGACGTTTGTCGTGGTGATGAAGTTTGGAACTCATCGCAGGTATGGTATATGCCTTTCGATGACCTGAATGCACCTTTCACCGACGAGATTGGTCAGTGGTCATGGCGTGACTGGTATTACACCATCAACGTATGTAACTACACTATTACTCGTTGTGGCGAGGATAACTCAGTTCTTTCTGAGACTATGAAGCGCATCAAGGGACAGATGCTGTTCCTGCGCGGTCTGGCTTACTATAACCTGACTGGTTACTATCAGAACCCTATTCTGATTACCGATTATAATACCTATTCTACACTCGATGGTCTTTATGGTACTAACAGCACCTACGATGAGGCTTGGGATCAGGTAGAGAAGGACTTTGCCGAGGCTATGACCCTGCTGCCCAGTCGCGATGCAGGCAGTCAGTGGGCGCTGGGCCGTGCTACCAACGGTGCTGCTGCCGGCTATTATGCCCGTGCACTGATGATGCGTCATAAGTACAGCGAGGCTCTTGCCGTACTGAAGGATATCATTGGCGGAAAGTATGGTCACTATGAGTTGATGAAGAACTATGGCGATAACTTCCGCGAGGGCTCTGCTTATGAGAACAATGCTGAGAGCCTGTTCGAGATTCAGTATCTGGATTACGGCTCACAGGGTACCGACGACGAGTGGACACCTGTAAACACCAGTCCTAACGCTACTCAGGGTCATGCCGTTGAGAGTAACTTTGGTCCTGGTGACATGGGTGGATGGGCCGACCTTTCTGCCTCTCCATGGCTCTATCAGCTCTTTAAGTCTGAGAAGACCACCAGTGGTTCGCTCGATCCACGCCTGTATTGGACCATCGGTACTTACGAGCCCGAGTGGGATGGCTTTGAGTATGGTAACGTTTGCTATACCGTGCCTATGACAGCCGATGCCCCCGTGGTAACCAATAACAACAATGGTGGACTGCCTATTGCTAAGAATACCAACCTGCGTACTGGTCTTTACGATAAGGTGGTAACAGGTCTGCACTGCGGTATCAACCTGCGAATGATGCGTTACTCTGATGTACTGCTGCGTGCTGCTGAGTGCGAGAACGAGGTAAATGGTCCTACACAGCAGGCTATCGACTGGATTAACCAGGTTCGTAACCGTGCCGGTTTGGCCGATCTGAAGCTAGCTGATTTCTCTGGCAATGCCGATAAGCTGTTCGAGCAGATTGCTAACGTTGAGCGTCCTAAGGAGTTTGGTTGTGAGTTCGGTCGTGGTTTCGACCTCGTTCGCTGGGGCTTCTTCTACAGCGCCGATCGTCTGCAGCAGATTAAGGAGCATGGCACCTTCCGTCGTACCAACGACAAGACCCGTGTAAAAGAGCCTGTAAGCTATGCCGAGGTAGGTCTCGATCCTGAGCTCAAGAGTTCGTACGACAGTTGGATCCAGGGTCATGAGTTCTTCCCCATCTATCAGGGAACACTGAATGATAACCCCAACCTGGTTGGTAACTCAGCCAACAAGAGCGAGAGCAATGCCGATAAACTTTACGGCCCTGTTCATCCTGTGGTGAACCTCAAATAAAAGGTAAATAAGAAAAAGGTAAAAAAGTAAAAACTATAAGATTATGAAATACAATAAAATAGCAACAGTCATCTGTTCGGCTGCCTTGAGCTTGCTCACGCTGACAGGTTGCGAAGGTGGTGATTTGTTCAGCATCAATGCACCCGATTGGCTTTCGTCAAAGGCTGATTCTATTGCTGCCGAAAAGGCTAAGAATCAGGGCGACGATGTGATTGAAGGTATGGAGGAGGATGTGTACACCGTTGGTGCTACCGATTACTCTACAGGCTGGTGGGCTCAGTTCTCTAAGTACTATCAGATTCCCGAAGGCGGCAAGTGGATTGCTCAGTTCAACCTGAATATCAATCCCAGTGCCTCTAACACTTATAAGAACTTTGCCATGATTATTACTAACGACGAGGATCGTGGTGCTGGCAACTATAAGGAGTATGGTGCTATCCGATACGACTATCAGCCCAGTGGTAACTCTGAGTGGGGTGACTATATCGACCGTAGTCTGGCATCGAGCGACTTGGAGTTTGCTACCGATACCGATACTGGTGTTGATAAGTTAGGTGGTAAGGTAACACTCACTATCGACCGTACCAATGGTGGATTGGTGGTTACCATGACTAATGGCGTGGTTACAAAGACCTATAACCAGACTTCGGCTCTGGTTAACCTGAATGCTGATGCCTCTAACGGCACTATCCGCGCATTCCTGGTTCCCGAGGGTTCTTATATTAGCTGGCTGGGTTCTACCATCGAGCCTATCGGTGGCTTTACCTCTAAGGAGGATAAGCAGCCACTTTCGATGACACTGAATGGTGTGCCCAAGAAGGTGCTGCAGGGTACCGAGGCTGCCGATGCCTTTGCTAATGTTACTGCTACAGTTCAGTTCGAGCAGGGTGTATCTAAGGAGGTTACAGCCAAGGATCTTACCTTCCAGGCTATTCCAAATATGGATCAGTTGGGCAGTAAGACGCTGGTGGCCGTTTACAACAAGACCTATAAGGGCGAGGCTGCTAATCCTATTATCGCATACGCTTCATTCCAGGTGGTTGATAAGATGTACACCAGCATTGGTGCTACCGATAACACGACTGCCTTCTGGGGTGCTCATTCTGAGAATATCAAGGTTGGTGCTAAGGAAACGTTTGTTTCGCGCTTTACCAACTATACCAATGGTCAGAACAACTGGAACAACTTCTGCGTTGTTCTCTGTGCTGCCGATAATTCTGAGTATGCCGTAGTACGTGCCGATAACTATGGTTGGGGTGCAGGCTATGAGAATAATGCCGCCCTCGAACTTTCTGGTGGTCAGAGCGACTGGGGTGCATGGCTCAAGGCTATGGATGGTGCCAAGGTTACTACCTATGTTACTAACCATGGTAACGGTTCTGCCGATGTGAAGGCTGTGATGGTTGGCAACAACGGCGTTACCTATACACAGGAGTATAAGGGTATCAAGATTAACTCCGACGACTTCTACTTCCGCTTTACCGTGGATGGTAGCCATCTTGAGTTCGATGATGTGGTTGGTGCCGAGGATAACTCTACAGCCTTCTGGGGTGCTCACTCTCAGGACTTCAACGTACCTTCGGGCTATACCGTTAGCACACGCATCAAGAACTTTACAAACCTCCAGAACAACTGGAATAACTTCTGTGTAGTTCTTACCAGCGATGGTACCAACGAGTATGGTGTGGTACGTGCCGACAACTATGGCTGGGGCGACAGCTATGGTGCTTGCACACCAAGTGGTGGTCAGAGCGACTGGGGTGCATGGCTCAAGGCTATGGACGAGGCTATGGTAACCGTTTCTGTTACTAACAAGGGCGGTTCGGCCGATGTGAAGTGTGTGATGGCAGGTAGCGATGGCAAGACCTATAAGCAGGATTACATTGGTATCAGCCCCATCAGCAGCGATCTCTATTTCCGATTCACTGTAGATGGCAGTCACTTGATTTTCGAATAATTTAAATTGATGAAGAAGTATCTGTATATATTACTGTCTGCACTGGTTCCCATGGGTGCTATGGCGTACACGCTGAAGCGAGTAAGCGTACACGACCCAAGCATCGTGTGGGAGCCAGCGTCCCAGACGTACTACATTTTCGGTTCGCACCGTGCGGCGGCAAAAACTACCGATCTGATGAACTGGACAGCGTTTACGGCTCCTTGGGCCACAGCATCCAGTCAGAATGCAGCCAACAGTGCAGCCTTTACAACCCCCGCAGTAACTACCGTTAAGAAAGGCGGTGCAACTGTGTCGTTGCCAAAATTCAGTGCTACAGCTTGGGCTAAGCGTGGTAGTACCAGTTATAATGTTGATGGCAACATGTGGGCGCCAGATGTTATCTGGAATAAAGCCATGAAAAAATGGTGTATGTACCTTAGTGTGAATGGCGATAACTGGTATTCGAGCATCATTCTGCTTACAGCCGACAATATCGAAGGTCCCTACCTTTATCAGGCTCCTGTGGTGATGAGTGGTTTCCATACCGGCACATCCTATAAGGATACCGATCTTGAAGTGGCCATCGGCACTCAGGCTTCGTTGCCAGGTCGCTATGCTGTGGGCAGCAACTGGGGCAAACGTTATCCCAACTGCATCGATCCCTGTGTATTCTACGACGAGGATGGCAAGCTGTGGATGTCGTACGGCTCGTGGAGTGGTGGTATATGGATGCTCGAACTTGATGAGAATACTGGTTTGCGTGACTACGATGTAGAATATACCCTGACCGGTGCTGGCGATGGTGTAACTGTCGACCCTTATTTCGGCAAGAAAGTTGCTGGCGGTTTCTATGTGTCGGGCGAAGCCTCGTACATCGAGCATATCGGTAACTATTACTTCTTGTTTGTAACCTACGGCGGACTGGCTGCAGGTGGTGTGGCCAGCGACTATAACAATGGCGGTTACCAGATGCGTGTGTTCCGTTCTGAGAAACCCGATGGTCCTTATCTGGATACTGAGGGCAAGGATGCTATCTTCCAGAGTTTTATGGTCGATTTCGGTCCGCAGTCAAAAACCGATCGTGGTGTGAACATCTTTGGTGCTTATGGCGATTGGGGCAACATGGCTACAGGAAATCTCTCAGAGCGCTCGCAGGGTCACAACTCTATCCTTGCTGCCGAAGATGGCCGTACCTATCTGGTTTATCATACCCGTTTCCAGAATTCTGGCGAGAACCATCAGGTGCGTGTGCATCAAGTGTTCCAGAACCAGGATGGTTGGCTGGTAGCAGCTCCATTCGAGTATACTGGCGAGCAGGTAAAGAGTGTCGATATTGCTACCTCTCAGCAGATAGCAACAGCCCAAGTTCCTGGAGGTTACAAGCTGTTGATACATAAATATCGCCTGAATCACACTACCAAGGAACTGGTTACCCCCGTAGAAATCCAACTCAATGCCGATGGTAGCATAAGTGGCAGTCAGAGTGGTACTTGGAGTATTAACGAGGGCACCTCGTACATCACCATCACGTTGGGTTCAACCGTTTATAAAGGTGTGATGGTAGAACAGAACTTGGAGAATAAAACATTTAGCGACGATAAGACACCTGCATTCACGGCTTTGGCCGATGATGGTGTTACCATCTGGGGCTATAAGTATAGCGAAACCACTGGCATCAGCCAAACGCTATCTGACAATATACGCCAGAATGGGGCTATCTATGATATGCAAGGTCGCCGCGTAAACAATCCACAACGTAAAGGAATCTATATCCAGAACGGTAAAAAATACATAGTAAAATAAGAATATGAGAAAAACAGTTGTCTCGTTGATGCTGTTAGTCCTGAGTGCAAACCTGGCGGTTTATGGACAGCAGCACCCCAAGCAGCGTATGCCTTTTGTTACCGACACACCCATGGTGCACGACCCTGTGATGGCCTACGAGGATGGTACTTATTATTTCTTTGCCACAGGCATGGGTATCCAAAAAATGACATCTGTCGATCGCAAGAACTGGACAGTACACACAGAGCCTGTCATGTCGGTCATTCCTCAGTGGACCCACGATTCCGTACCAGGCTTCCAGCAGCATGTCTGGGCACCCGATGTGATTCAGTGGCATGGCAAATGGTGGCTCTCATACAGTTGCTCTACTTTTGGTAAGAATGGTTCGACCATCGGACTGCTCTCTACCCAGAAGCTGGCTTCTGGCTTGTGGAACGATGAGGGCTGTATCGTTACTTCGCGCGAAGGTCGTGACAACTGGAATGCCATTGATCCTAACTTTGTGATCGACGACCAGGATCAGCCTTGGCTGGTATGGGGCTCTTTCTGGGATGGTATCCAACTGGCTCGTCTCGATACCACCATGCATATTGCCAAGGGCAAAAAGCCTCGTACCATCGCCCGCAGGTTTAACTTGGATAGTAACGCCAGCAAGAATGCGCTGCCCATCAATCCTAATCCACCCAAGAATCCAACGTCCGACTTTGCCGGACCAAATGCCATCGAAGCTCCATTTATCTTCAAACACGCAGGATACTATTATCTGTTTGTATCGTGGGATTATTGTTGTCAGGGTAGCAAGAGCAATTATCGTGTAGTGGTAGGTCGTAGCAAAACCATCGATGGTCCGTATCTCGACCGTCATGGCATTGATATGCGCTATGGTGGTGGCAACCTCTTTATCGAGGGCGATAAAAAGGCGTTCGAGGCTGCTGGTCATTGTGCAGCTTACCATATCGATGGTCAGGATGTTTTTATCTGTCACGGCTATAGCATTGCTCACCAAGGAGCATCTATTCTCATCCAGCGTCCTATCAGTTGGACGCCTGACGGATGGCCGACTTTGGAATAATGAAAAGAAAAGTGATAAAGTGAAGAGTTATGTTCCCCATAGTTAGTTATAAGTTAGTTAGAAATAAAGATTTTTGCAGTAATGTTTGGTTAAAGGCGATAACAATGCTTTTCGCTTTTCACTTTTCTTTTACTTCGGCTTTCGCCCAGTCGTGGACGGCCGATAACGGTAATGGCACATTTACCAACCCGCTTTTCTACGATGAGTTTTCCGATCCCGACATTCTGCGTGTGGGCGACGACTACTATCTGGCTGGTACCACCATGCATACCGTGCCTGGTCTGGTGATTCTGCACTCCAAGGATTTGGTTAACTGGGAGAATATCTCGTATTGCTTTGATCGTTTCGACTTTGCCGACGATGCTTTCTCACTCAAAAACCACAAAGAAATCTACGGTCAGGGTGTTTGGGCACCGGCCATCCGCTATGCCAATGGCCAGTTTTATGTGTTTACCAATATCAATGGTAAGGGGCTGCAGTGCTACACCGCAAAGGATATCCGCGGCCCTTGGCAGCACCATAACATGCAGGGACGTATCTATGACCTCTCTGTGCTCTTCGATGATGATGGTAAGATTTATGCCATCCATGGCTATGGGGAGGTGAAGTGTACCGAGTTGAAACCCGATATGAGTGGTCCTATCGAGGGCACTGAGTGCACCATCATCCCTGAGGGGAGTGCCGTGGGCGAGGGACACCATATATATAAGATAGGTGGGATGTACTATCTTATCTCGACTGATTATATACCTAACGGCCGCACACTTTGCAGTCGTTCGAAAAGTATCTGGGGACCTTACGAAACCATCACCATCACGGCCGATGAGACTTTTGGCTATCATGCAGCACCGCTTACGCAGGTGCCACGCGGCGAGAAGTATCGTATTGGTCAGGATGGCACTAAGTTCGGAATCCCCCAGGTTGACAAGGATGCCACAGCCTGCACGAACATCCATCAGGGTGGAATCGTACAAGATCAGAGCGGTCAGTGGTGGGCTCTGCTCATGATGGACTTCCATAGCATCGGACGTACTGTCACCTTAGCGCCTATCACCTGGAAAGATGGCTGGCCTATGATAGGCCTCGAAGGCAACCTTGGTCGCGCTCCACGTACCTGGTTCAAACCCAACATCGCTACCAACATAAAAGCACATGCTCCATATCTTCGTAACGATGATTTTAATTCGGCAAAGCTGGGTAACGTATGGCAGTGGAATCACAACCCCGATGATACTAAGTGGGGGTTGAAGAAAGGCCGCTTGCGTCTTCAGTCGATGCCTGCCGAACAGCTGATGTGGGCACGTAACTCGCTCACTCAGCGTGTCATCGGTCCTACGTCTATCACCACTGTCGAGCTCTTTACCAAAGGTTTGAAAGATGGCGATGTGGCAGGTCTTGGCAATATCAACGTGCCCTGCTCGTGGATAGGCATTGTAAAAGATGGTAATACCCTTACACTCCGCTGCTACGAGCAAGCCACCAACGATACCATCAATCAAGAAGTGAATGCCGGGAAGCTATGGCTGCGCATGGTTGGTGATTACGATAACAATCAGGCTCATTACGAGTATTCGCTCGATGGTAACACCTATCAGCAGTTAGGTCGCGAAATGCCTCTTAGCTATCAGCTTATCTCGTTCCAGGGCTCGCGCCATGCCCTTTTCGCCTTTAATCATAAGGGCAAACAGGGTGGTTATGCCGAGTTCGACAATTTTAAGGTAGTAGAACCGCAGGCAGATCGCAGTCAGAATATCCCATACGGCAAGTCGTTTCGCATCATTAATTTAGCCACGGGCAAACCTGCTATCGCCCAGAAGCATGGCTTGCTTTACGATACCGATGAGGCCGACAAGAGTCTACAAACACGTTTCCGTATCATCGATAAAGGTCAGGGAAAGGTTATTCTGCAGTGCGAAGATGGTCGCTACGTATGGTGCTCGGGCTTTGGTATTCCGGGCGATGTACGCCTGACTACCGATGCTTCGAAAGCCGAGGTGTTCCTATGGCAGGATTATCTCAACCACGAGTTTATGCTCCTTTCTATGCGCACCCACCGCTACATCGGTAAAAGTCCCACCACAGGCAGTCCTTATTCGATGGACTTCGCTGGTGCCGACCCAGCCCGTCGCAATGGCGCCGTATTCCGTTGGGAGTAATTATTTTGCGATGAGGGCTTGGATTTGGGCGGGGGTGAGTTTGCCTGAGCTGATAAACTCCTGCATGATGTCGTTGAGTTTGTTTTCAACCTCCTCGGTGATGGTGTAATCCCACGTCAGCGCCTCTTCGATGCTAACGCGCACGCCACCCTTGTTATGACTGTTATCCAAGCAATAGAGCGTGATGTCGGGATGCTCTTTCAGCAGATAGGCAATGCGCCCCTTAAAGAGCGGATAACAATACACATAGTAATAGTGACTCATGGCACGATTCGACCTGATTAAGCGGTTAATCATATTCGTGAATCCTGTTACCGGATCGTTGTGCACAAACACGATGCTGGCTTTAAACCCACGGTCTTGTACCATTTTTAGGCGACTCTCGAATGATGGAATACTGATAAAAGCACCATCGTACACCAATCCTGCACTATGGGCTAGCGCTTTCAGTTTGGGATTATTCCTCAAAGCAGTAGATTTGCCAGATGCTGTCGATCCCATCATAAAAAAGATGGTCTTGTTGCCTTCGGCCTCAGCACGGTCAATCAGTCTGGCTAATACCAAACTGTCTATCTGTCGGCTGGCCATGATATAATCGGTAACGTTCAGTCCGTTGTAGCCAATGCATTTTAATTCCTCGCGTACATTGTCGGGGTCGAGAATATTGCCACTTTTTGCCAGATACGAGTCTGCCAGCGAGTCGAGATGTTCGCCCACCCATTTATATGCCGCATCGAGTTTAATAACCAACTGTGTCGAGTCGGTTTTCTCGTTGGTATTGCTAATTAGGTTTGCTGCCAATGCTGTAGTTTGCCAAAGCATCAGCAGTGCTATAAGTATTGTTTTATAGATAGCACGTTTAAACATAATCATATTACTTCTTGGCTGCAAATATACAACATATTTTTAAAATAACAGGTTTTTACCATCATTTTTAGGGTAAAGTGTTTGCGTTTTGCAGAAAATGTCCTATTTTTGCAACAGAAAAATAAACTAAATGTTATGAAACTACTGCTTGTATCGATGTTTATGGCACTCGTTTCGCAGAGTGTTTTTGCGCAGAATGACTTTGTAAAAGGGGCCGATGTGGGATTTCTCACAGGTCAGGAAAAACATGGTGTAAAATTTCACGACCGTGATGGAAAGGAACGAGAATGCTTGGAACTGTTGAAGACCGACTATCAGATGAAGGCTATCCGTATGCGAGTGTGGGTGAACCCACGCGGCGGCATGAACGATAAGCATGAGTTGCTTGCTATGGCCAAGCGTGCCAAGGGATTAGGTATGGACCTGATGGTTGACTTTCATTATAGCGACTCATGGGCCGATCCTGCCAAGCAGCCTATCCCCGAGGCATGGAAAGAGCATAGTTACAAGCAGATGAAGAAAGATGTGCGCGAACATACCATCGATGTGCTCTCGCTACTCAAGGCCAATGGCATAGAGCCACGCTGGGTGCAGGTGGGTAATGAGACGGCCAACGGCATGCTCTGGCCCATGGGGCATATTGAGCAGAATCCCAAACAGTATGCTGGCTTCATCCGTGCTGGCTACGATGCTGTGAAGAAGGTGTTCCCTCAAGCCATTGTTATTGTGCATCTGGATCGCGGCCACCTGCAGAGCCTTTACGATTATAATCTGGATATTGTGAAGAAGTATGGTGGTAAGTTTGATATGATAGGCATGTCGCTCTATCCCTACTGGGCCATGCAGGATCATCCCGAACTAAATCCCGATGGCATTATCACCGACTGTATGGCGAACATCCGCCATTGTAGCGAAAAATACGGCTGCGATGTGATGATAGTAGAAACGGGTTTTGAGGTAGATGAGCAGCACCCAGAAAAGATGGACGAGGGGCGCCGCCAGCTAACCCGTGTGATTCGCGAGGCTCGTAACGAAACCAATGGCCGTTGCCGTGGTGTGTTCTATTGGGAGCCCCAGTGCCTGCCTGGTGGCTATAAGCTTGGCGCCTTTAACAGCAACGCCGCGCCTACAGCCATCATGGAGGCCTTTACTGAAGAAAAACAAATGCCATATATCCCAGATGGCGTGATTGATACTACCAAGCACGAAGCTGTAGGGTTAAAACCGGCTGCTAACGTAAAAACCGTAACGGTATTTAAGGCTAATGAGCAGTCCGATCACTATGCAAACGGCGTAGTGTTAGCCGCGTTTAAGGGCAAACTGTACTGCATGTGGCAAAGCTCACCAAAGGATGAGGATAGCGACGATACCCGTGTGCTTTATAGCATCAGTAGCGACGAAGGTAACTCGTGGAGCAAACCCATGGTACTGGCTGCACCTAATCAGGATTGTTGTTGTACATCAGGCGGTTGGCTGGTAAACGGCGATACGCTACTGGCTTTTATTGATACTTGGCAGAAGGGACTTTCGCCACGAGGCGGAAAGACTTGCTATATTACCAGTACCGACGGACTCTCGTGGAGCCCAATGCTACCAGTAAGAATGGCCGATGGCAGCGAGATGGATGGTGTGTTAGAGCAAGATCCTTATCGTTTGCCAGATGGACGTTTAGTGGGAGCTACTCACTTTATGCCAGGATTACATGTATGTCCTGTTTATACCGATGATCCGAAAGGTATAAGCGGTTGGCGTAAAGGACTGTTTGAATACAAAGACTTGGGCAAAACATCGCGAGAGATTGAGCCCAGTCAGTACGTACAGCCCGATGGCACCATTGTGATGCTGTTCCGTGACCAGAGCAGCAGTTTCCGTAAATTAGTATCTATAAGTAAGGATAAGGGAGAAACATGGACAAGACCTGAATGCACAACTATTCCAGATGGGCGTACCAAACAATGTGCAGGTAATCTACCCGATGGCACCTCGTATATGGTTAGCTGTCCTGCTCCTGCCAAACGTCGCTGGCCGCTCGTGCTGCATTTGAGTAACGATGGCATAAAGTTCGATAAGGCCATCTTGTTGCGTAGTGGCTCACTAAACGATTTGCCACCACGACGTTATGAGGGAAAATATAAAACCTTGGGATATAGCTACCCCAAGGCCATTGCATATCATCAAAACTTATATATTGGATATTCAACTAATAAAGAAGATGTAGAATGTACTATCGTTACCCTTTAGGGCTTTACGTGACGGTAACATTTTTTTGTTGTCTTTGTAGTCGATTTTTTGAATTAATAAAAATAATTGTTTAACTTTGCACCCAAACAAACTACAGAAATGAAGAAATTACTATTTACATTGTTTTTTGTGTTAGGCAGTATGGCTACTGCTTTGGCCGAGAATTATCCCTATCGTGCTGATTATTTGTGGCTTACGGTGCCCAATCATGCCGATTGGCTCTATAAGACTGGTGAGCGTGCTAAGGTCGAAGTGTCGTTCTGTAAGTATGGCATGCCACAGAATGTAGAGGTGACTTATGAGATTGGGCCTGATATGATGCCGGCTACATCGTCGGGAAAGGTATTACTGAAGAATGGTCGTGCCGTGATTGACATGGGTACGATGAAGAAACCTGGTTTTCTTGATTTGCGATTGAGCGTTGATGGCAAGTATCAGCATCATGTAAAGGTTGGTTTCTCGCCTGAGCAACTGAAACCCTACACCAAGAATCCCGCAGATTTCGATGCTTTCTGGAAGGCAAACCTTGATGAGGCTCGCAAAACGCCTGTCTCGGTAAGTTGTAATAAGGTAGAGAAATACACTACCGACGAGTTTGATTGCTATCTCCTGAAAATTAAGACCGATCGTCGTCATAGCATCTATGGCTATCTTACCAAACCCAAAAAGGCAGGCAAGTATCCCGTTGTACTCTGTCCTCCAGGCGCTGGCATCAAAACCATCAAGGAGCCCATGCGTAGCACTTACTATGCCAAGAACGGCTTTATCCGTTTGGAGATGGAGATTCATGGTCTGAATCCAGAGATGACCGACGAACAGTTTAAGGAGATAACCACTGCTTTTGATTACGAAAACGGTTATCTTACCAATGGACTCGACGATCGCGACAACTATTACATGAAGCATGTTTATGTGGCATGTGTGCGAGCTATCGACTACCTGACGTCGCTCCCCGATTGGGATGGCAAGAATGTGTTTGTACAAGGTGGTAGTCAGGGTGGTGCCCTTTCGCTCGTTACGGCAGGTCTCGATCCTCGTGTAACAGCCTGTGTTGCCAACCATCCTGCTTTAAGTGATATGGCCGGCTACTTGGATAACCGTGCTGGTGGCTATCCTCATTTTAACCGATTGAAGAATATGTTCACTCCCGAAAAGGTTAACACTATGGCTTATTACGATGTAGTAAACTTTGCCCGTCGTATTACCTGTCCGGTTTATATCACTTGGGGATATAATGATAATGTGTGTCCGCCAACTACCAGCTATATTGTCTGGAATCTGATAACAGCACCCAAAGATGCACTCATTACCCCCATCAATGAGCATTGGACAACTGAAAATACTAATTTTAATCAAATGGTATGGCTCAAAAAACAAATGCATTAATTATTGTATTGCTTATGTTCTGCTGCCCCAATGTGCCGGCGCAGAAACGTGCTAAGTACGAGTTTATGCGTAATCTGCCTGTGTATGCCGACTCGCTAATTGCCCATTTCGATTATCCCTTGGCTTGGGAAAATAGTGGCATTAAGAAGTTTGCAAAATGGAAGAAAGTGGCGCGCCAAAAGGTGTTCGACTGCATGCTGATGCCACCGCCACCATCTGTCGATGGTTATCAGACTAAGGTGCTGTTCGAGGAACAGCGCGATGGCTATAAGGCCCGGAAGATAGAAATCCGTTTATCGCAATATTACACCGTACCAGCTTATGTATTGATTCCTGATGGTAAAGGTCCATTTCCTGCCATCAATCTGTTGCACGATCATGGTGCCCATTTATATATAGGTAAGGAGAAGATGATACGTCCGCTATCCTGTGAGGATAAAGCGGTAGTGAAAGATGCTGAGGAGTGGCTGGCTGGTTACGAAGGCCAGTTCTTTGGCGATTATCTGGCCAGGCAGGGCTATGTAGTTTTCTCGGCCGATGCCCCGATGTGGGGAGAACGCGGACAGAAAGAAGGACCGCGCCGCGACCGATACGATATGATAGCAGGCAATATGATGCTGTATGGCATCGACCTTTCGGCCTGGATGACCTACGACGATATCGCTGGTACCGAGTTCTTAGCGCAGATGCCTGAGGTAGATGCCTCGAGGATTGGTTGTACAGGTTGGTCAATGGGTGCCTATCGTGCCTGGATGTTGGCTGCACTCAGCGATCGCATCAAAGTAAGTGCCTCGGTATGCTGGATGGTTACAGCCGATGAACAGCTGTCGTTTAAGTACGATCGAACCGAGAATGGCGGCTTTGCCAACTGTTTTCCAGGTTTGCGTCGCTGGATGGATTATCCCCATGTGGCCAGTATTGCCTGCCCTAAACCCATGCTCTTTATCAATGGTAAACAGGATAAACTATTCCCTGTGCCTGGTGTCGAAAAGGCCTTTTCCATCATGCATAACACCTGGCAAAGTCAGGGAGCCGACGATAAACTGGAAACCGAACTCTGGGATATCCCCCACAGCTGTGGTCTGAAAGCCCAGCAGCGTGTGCTCGAATTCTTCAAGAAACACTTATAAAAAGGAAACTACTTAAATATGAAAAGAACGATTTTAATGGCAGTTGTCTGCCTGCCTCTTTTAGCTTCGGCTCAGTATGTGTCGAAGGTGTGGTGCCCCGAAAATGGCGATGGCACCTACACCAATCCTGTGATTAATGCTGATTATAGCGACCCCGATGTGTGCGTGGGTGCCAGCGGCGAGGATTATTACATGACGGCTTCGTCGTTTCAGTGCGTGCCTGGTCTGCCCATCCTGCACTCCAAGGATTTGGTAAACTGGGAGATTATCAATTATGCATTAGGTAATCTGTACGA
The DNA here is from genome assembly GCF_900102205.1 of Prevotella sp. khp1. Taxonomy (NCBI): domain Bacteria; kingdom Pseudomonadati; phylum Bacteroidota; class Bacteroidia; order Bacteroidales; family Prevotellaceae; genus Prevotella; species Prevotella sp. khp1. Next base: position 161,909 of record NZ_FNJZ01000002.1, on the reverse strand, counting down.
GGGCGATGAGGCTTTGCTCGAGCATTTTTGTTCGCCTCGTCATGGTGCAGGCGTTTGGGCGCCTAGTATTCGCTATCATGCTGGTTGGTACTATATCTATTGGGGCGATCCCGACTTTGGTGTGTATATGGTAAAAACACAGGATCCTGCCGGCAAGTGGGAGGCTCCCGTTTGTGTGATTAAAGGGCAGGGGTATATCGATACCACGCCGCTTTGGGACGATGATGGCCGCTGCTATCTGGTGAACGGATGGGCCAACAGTCGTTCAAAGTTTGCATCGGTACTCACGGTGCGCGAATTATCAGCTGATGGCACTCGTGTCATTGGCCAGCCTGTGATTGTTTTTGATGGCAACGGCACTGAGAATCGTACTTGTGAGGGGCCCAAGTTCTACAAACGCGATGGTTGGTACTGGATTATGTGTCCAGCTGGTGGCGTGCCTACTGGTTTCCAGTTGGCCATGCGTAGTCGCAGCCCTTATGGTCCTTATGAGCATAAGATAGTATTAGCTCAGGGCAAGACTACTATCAACGGCCCTCATCAGGGTGGTTGGGTACATACCAAATACGGCGAGGATTGGTTCTTGCATTTTCAGGATAAAGAGGCTTATGGTCGCGTGGTTCACTTGAATCCCGTTGATTGGAGTACAGGTTGGCCCATCATGGGTAATAAGGGTGAGCCTGTAACTACCTATAAGAAACCAAAGAGCAGTTCAACACTGGTGGTTAATCCTGTTGAAAGCGATGAGTTTAATAGTAACAAGTTAGGTCTGCAGTGGCAATGGCATGCCAACTACGATGAGAAATTCGGTATGCCCACCGCCTTTGGCACCTATCGTATCTATAATTATAAACTCTCGGATAACTTCGTGAACTTCTGGGAGGTGCCCAATCTGTTGCTCCAGAAAACGCCTGCCGATAAGTTTACCGTTACCACCAAAATCCGCTTTACTTCGAAAGCTGAAGGACAGATGGGAGGCCTCATTATGATGGGCCTCGACTATTCGGCGTTGGTAGTAAAGCGTGTGGGTAAGCAGTTTCAGCTACTGCAACTCACCTGTAAGGCTGCCGATAAAGGTAATCCACAAACTGAACAGCTGATTGCAACCCTGAAACCCTCAGCCGAGGATAAGATCGATTACAAACCAGCTATCCACATGGATATCTATCTCCGCCTGAGTGTAGATAACTCTAAGTTGAAGTTCGCCTACAGTCTGGATGGCAAGAAGTTCAAATCCTGTGGTACTGAGTTCCAGATGCGCGAGGGCAAATGGATTGGCGCTAAGTTCGGTTATGTATCTGTAGATGATAATGCTAAATCCGATCGTGGCAATCTGGATGCCGACTGGATTAGGGTAACACCATAAGGTGCTTATATATAATAAGGTGTGGGCTTGTATCTATGGGATGCAAGCCCTTTTTTGTTATGCAAACGTTTGCACGTCAAAAATAACATTTTTAAACAGAAAAAAGAATATCGTATTGAAATCTGATATATCTTTGCACCGATGAAACTGTAAATTCAAGCTCCTAAGAAGCTTAAAACGATATAACAATAACAAATTAACTCTAATTCAAATGTAATGATGAAGCAGGTAAACATTCAATTCCCGATGAGGATGATTGGCCTTATTTTAGGTCTGTTCCTATCGGTAAGTGCCTTTGCGCAGATTGACGTAAAAGGTCATGTGAAAGATGCTACAGGCGAACCCATTATCGGCGCAACAGTACGTGTTGACGGCACACAGGCCGCCACTGTTACTGATTTCGACGGTAACTTCGTGCTGAAGGCAGAACAGGGTGCAAACATTACCGTGAGCTATATTGGCTATCAGAGCCAGACGGTAAAGGCTGCTCCCAGTTTGGTGATTACGCTCCAGGACGATGCTGCTGTACTTAATGAGGTAGTGGTTATCGGATATGGTGCAGTAAAAAAGAGCGACCTGACTGGTTCGGTTACAGCTTTGAAGCCCGATACAAAGAACAAGGGTTTGGTTGTTAACGCCCAGGAAATGATGCAGGGTAAGATTGCTGGTGTTAATGTAACCAGCGATGGTGGTACCCCTGGTGGTGGCTCTACCATCCGTATTCGTGGTGGTTCGTCTCTGAACGCATCAAACAGCCCTCTGATTGTTATCGATGGCGTACCTATGGATAACAACGGTGTGAAGGGTCTTGCTAACCCCCTCTCGATGGTAAACCCACAGGATATCGAGTCGTTCAACGTGCTGAAGGATGCTTCGGCAACTGCTATTTATGGTAGCCGTGGTTCTAATGGTGTTATCATTATCACCACTAAGAAAGGCCGCAAGGGTAGTGCACCTCAGGTAAGCTACTCAGGAAGTGTTACCATGAGTATGAAGAAGAAGACTGTTGATGTACTTGACGGCGATCAGTATCGTGCATTGGTTAAGCAGGTTTATGCCGGCAACTCTCGTGAGGCTGAGGCTTTGGCTGCTCTGGGCGATGCTAATACCGATTGGCAGAAGGAGATTTACCGCACTGCATGGAGCCACGATCATAATGTAACCGTAGCTGGTGCATTCAAGAACTTGCCTTATCGCGTATCTCTTGGTTATACCGATCAGCAGGGTATCTTGAAGACATCCGACTTTAAGCGTTACACTGCATCTGTGAACCTGAACCCATCACTGTTCGACGATCACCTTACTCTGAACCTGAATGCCAAGGGCATGTGGGCTAAGTCGCAGTATGCTGACACTGGTGCTATTGGTGCTGCTGTTGCTTTCGACCCAACCAAGCCTGTTCATGACGACAGTGCTACCAACTTTGGTGGTTACTGGGAGTGGCAGGTTCCTGGCTCATCACTCAACGATCCTTCATGGGCAACAACAACAAACCGTAATGCTACCAGCAACCCAGTGGCTCTGCTGGAGCTGAAGGACGACCGTGCTATCAGCCGCTCGTTTATCGGTAATGCCGAGGCCGACTATAAGATTCATGGTTTCGAGGATCTTCGCCTCCACCTTACTTTAGGTGCTGATGTCTCAGAGGGTAAGCAGTGGACAGATGTTGAGAATTCTTCTCCTGCAGCTATCTACTACGGCTCACATGGTTGGGATCGCATTACCAAGCGTAACCTCACCCTTTCGGCTTATGCTCAGTATTACAAGGATTTTGCAAAGATTCATCATGTAGATGTGATGGGAGGTTACGAGTGGCAGCACTTCTGGCGCTCACAGCGTAACAACTACTGGGGAGCATATCCCAGCACAAATGCTGAGAAGCCCGGACAGTATCACGATTGGTCGATGTACAACTATAAGACCGAGAACTATCTGGTTTCATTCTTCGGACGTGCTAATTATACGCTGATGGATCGTTATATGTTCACAGCTACTGTACGTGACGATGGCTCTTCACGTTTCCAGGATCACTGGGCACTCTTCCCATCAGCAGCTTTCGCATATAAGATTAATGAGGAGAAGTTCTTTAAGGATATCAACTGGCTCTCTGACCTGAAGCTTCGTCTGAGCTATGGTAAGACCGGTCAGCAGGATGGTATTGGCGATTACAACTACTTTGCTATTTATGCCATGAATACTGGTGTTGGTAGCTACTACGATATCAGTGGCGATGGTTCATTGGCTCGTCCAGATGCTTACGACCCATCACTGAAGTGGGAGACAACTGATACTTATAACATCGGTTTGGACTTCGGCGTTCTGAATCAGCGAATCACTTTCAGCATCGATGCTTATCTGCGTAAGACCACCGACCTGCTGAACAGTGCTAACGTAGCTGCTGGTTCTAACTTCAAGAACACCGTGATGACTAACATCGGATCGATGGAGAATAAGGGTGTCGAGGTTACCATCGGTGCTAAGCCTATTCAGGCTAAGGATTGGTACTGGACCGTTGACTACAACTTTACCTACAATAAGAACAAGATTACCGAGCTGGTAGGTGGCGACGATAAGAGCTACTTCGTTCCAACAGGTGGTATCGGTGGTGGTACTGGTGTTACAGCTCAGGCTCATGCCGTAGGTCATCCTAAGAGCTCGTTCTATGTTTACCAGCAGGTTTACGATAATGCAGGCAAACCTATCGAGGGACAGGTAGTTGACCGCAATGGTGATGGTACTATTACCGAGGCTGATAAGTACTACTATAAGAGTCCTGATGCTCCTGTAACCATGGGTTTGAGCTCACGTCTGGAGTACAAGAACTTCGACTTCGGCTTCACACTCCGTGCCAGCATTGGTAACTATGTATTCAACAACCTGATGTCGGGTAATGTTAACCTGAGTGCCGGTGAGCTTTACTCAAGCGGTAACAACTTCTTCGGCAACCGTCCTGTTGCAGCACTCGACTACAATTGGCAGACCTATGATCTGGAAGCTAAGCTGTCTGACCACTGGGTACAGAACGGTTCGTTCCTGAAGTGCGACAATATCACACTGGGTTACAGCTTCGAGAACCTCCTCCCAATGGGTAGCTACAAGGGCGTTAGCGGTCGTGTATATGCTACTGCTTCTAATGTATTCTGCATCACGAAGTACAAGGGCATCGACCCAGAAGTGTTCGGTGGTATCGACAACAATCTCTACCCCCGTCCTATCTCATTCATCCTTGGTTTGAATCTGAACTTCTAACATTATAAATAAGGTAACAATGAAAACATATATCAAAAATATCATTCCGGCAGCTGCCTTACTCGTAGCAGTAGGATTCAGCTCTTGTACGAAGGATCTGGACGTGACACCTATCGACCCGAACCTGAATACAGAGATTCAGCCGGAGGCACTCTTTAACAAGTGCTATGCAAACATCGCTGTAGCCGGTAACGGTGGTGCTAACGGCGATTGCGACGTCGACGGTATCGATGGTGGTACCTCAGGATATGTTCGCCAGCTGTGGAACGCTCAGGAGTTAACTACCGATGAGGCTATCTGCGGATGGGGTGATGAGGGTATTTCTAACTTCTGCTATAACACTTACGATGCCAGCCATCCTATGCTGCGTGGTTTCTACTATCGTTTGTACACTGGTATCTCTTTCTGCAATCAGTATCTGCAGGAGTTCGGCGACTATAATACCGCTATGACAGCAGAGATTCGTTTTATACGTGCGCTCAACTACTTCTATCTGATGGATGGTTGGGGTAATGTTCCTTTCGTAACCTCGATCTCTTCTGAGAAGCCTGTACAGTATTCACGTCAGGAAGTGTTCAACTTTGTAGAGAGCGAGCTGTTGGAGATTGAGCCACAGCTGAATGCTGCTACAGCAAAGAAGTCGACCGATGCTGGTTATGGCCGTGTTGACAAGGCTGCTGCCTGGTTGCTGCTGGCCCGTCTGTATCTGAATGCTGAGGTTTACACAGGCACTGCTCAGTGGCAGAAGGCTGCCGACTATGCCAAGAAGGTGATGGATTCAAGCTATAAGCTGAATACCACTGCTGTTGGCAAGTGGAGTGCTTACCAGATGCTGTTTATGGGCGACAATGGTGAGACAAGCGCTGCTTACGAGGCTGTATTCCCAATCCTGCAGGATGGTGTTCGCACTACCTCTTGGGGTACTTCTCTCTTCATGATCGCTTCTACTCACGATGCCGACATGTCAGACGTTAATGGTACAACCGAGGCTTGGGGTGGTAACCGCACTCGTCCTCAGCTCATCCAGAAGTTCTTCCCTGGTAACGATGCTCCTGAGGCTGCTCCTAGTGATGTAGTGAAGGCTGCTGGCGACGATCGCGCCATCTTCGACACCAGAGGTCGTGAACTCGAGAACACCGATCCTAGCAACTTTAAGAATGGTTATGCTGTAGCTAAGTATAATAACTATACCACTAATGGCGCAGCAACCAGCAGTGCTCAGTTCCCTGATGCCGACTTCTTCCTGATGCGTTCGGCTGAGGCTTATCTGACTTATGCAGAGGCACTGGCTCGTTTGAACGGTGGAGCTACTACAGCCGAGGCAGCAAGTGCTATTAACACACTGCGTCTCCGTGCTAATGCCGACACTAAGGCTAACTACTCATTAGATGAGATTTGCGATGAGTGGTGCCGTGAGTTCTACTTCGAGGGTCGTCGTCGTATGGACCTCGTTCGCTTTGGCAAGTTTGGTGGTAGCAGCGATTACGTATGGCAGTGGAAGGGTGGTGCCATTAATGGCCGCAACTTCGACGCAACGAAGAACCTCTTTGCTATCCCAACAACGGATCTGACAGCCAATCCAAATCTGACTCAGAATCCTGGCTATTGATTAATTGATAATGAATAATTAAGAATTGATAATTATGAAAACAATATTGAAGTCAACACTACTGCTGCTTTGCAGCGTGGGCCTGTTCACCGCTTGTAGCGATGACAACGACTCCAACCCAACGCTGGGTCAGCCTACTACATTTGTGCTGAATACTCCAGGCTATGCCAGCATGCCTGTTAATCTGGAAACATCAACAGAACTGCCTTTCACATGGTCTTCGCCTGATTACGGATGCCCCGTTGAGGCTGAGTTCCAGTTAGAGGCTTCTATCAATGGCAGTTTCACCGTATCAACAGCTGAAGCAGAGGAGAACGAGAGTCTGGTTCCTGATTACGTTGCACTGCCTGCTACCTTTACAGGTGGTTCTGGTTCAATGGATGCTGCCAAACTGGCTGCAGCTGTCAACACCATGGGTAACTGGGGTGATGATGCACCTGAGACTGTAACGCTTACAGTTCGTGCTTCGGCTACTACCAAGGGTGCAGCTACTATCTACTCTAATACAGTTAATATTATTGTTGTTCCTGCTGACGAGATTGCTCCTGCATTCCCAATGTATATTTACGAGATTGGTAATGAGAGTGGTTGGGGTACAGCTCATGCACTCTGCAGTCCTAACCAGGATGGTATCTATAAGGGCTTCTACTACCTCGATGGTGAGTTCAAGTTCAAGCCAAACGAGAACGACTGGAATAATGACTGGGAGAACGACGGCGAAGGCAAGATTGCCAATATCGACGGCGGTCCTAACATGCCAGGCGTTGATGCTGGATTCTATCTGATTACAGTTGACCTGAACGAGATGACCTATAGCGTTACACCTATCACCAACATCAGTATCATCGGTGGCTTCAACGATTGGGCTGGCGACGTAGAGATGACTTACAATGTTGAAGGTGGCTATTGGGAGTGCACAACAGGCGAAGTATCTGGCGAGTACAAGTTCCGTGCTAACCACGATTGGGCTATCAACTGGGGTGGAACTGAGGACAACCTGACACAGGATGGTGCAAACCTGAATAGCGACGGCGGTACTCACACCTACAAGCTTTATCTCTCTTGTGAGAACAAACATCATGTAGTTATCGAGTAACTTAATAACGACGTAGAATTATGAAAAAGATATTATCATTAATGGGTATGGCCTTGCTGATGGCAAGTTGTACCGACGATTATAAAGATTGGGCAGAGCCGTTCAGCAATGCACCCGAGGATCCGTATAGCATCAGCTTTACCGCCTCGCCTGCAAGTCCTATCGACTTTGCTACTGTCAGTGGCGATAAGGTGCTGCTGTTCAACTCAACAATCGAAGGTCCTGAGGGTGCTGCAGCTACTGAGTATGAAGTAGTACTGAGCGACGAGTCTGGCGAAAATCAGACACCGGTTGAGGTAGACGCCGAAGGCTATGCTAATGTCGAGGAGCTCGAGGCTGCAGTTTATGGTCTTTACGGTCGCCGTCCTGTTGCTCGTACCATTCCTATGGAGGTTGGTGTTGCTATCAATGTCAAGGGTGCTTCTATTGTTAAGATCTCTAGCACAACATTAACTGCTACTCCTAATGCTCCAGAGATTGAGGAGGCTTATTACATCACAGGTACACCTAATAGTTGGAATAACAGCGATACATCGCTCGAGCTTACTAATGGTGGTGGCGATGTTTACGAGAATCCTGTTTTCAAGGTGCTGATTCCTGCTACTGGAAGCGATATTAGCTTCAAAGTAACACCTAAGTCGGGTCTCGGTGGCGACTGGAGTAAGTGTCTCACTGCATCTGATACCGAGGGTAAGTTTGCTACAAATAATGCAGGCGCCGACTTGAAGATTCCTCATGTTGAAGGAGCTAAATTTTATCGCGTAGAGTTTAATATGCTCGACCAGACCTGGAAGTACGATGCTCTGAACTTCAATACTTACATCTGGCAGGCTGGTAATGGCAACGGATGGGGTAGCCCTGCTTCTCCACTCTATAGCCCTGCTGGCGATGGTAAGTACACTGGCTTTATGTATTTGGATGGTGAGTTCAAGTTCCGTAGCGGCGAGGACAACTGGAATGCTCCTGATTGGGGAAAAGGCGCTAGCGAGGGAACTTTGGCCGAGCAGGCTGGTAACCTGAGTGCTGATGCTGGTTATTACAAGGTAGAAGTAGACCTGGGTGCTCTTACCTATAAGCTCACACCGATTACAACTATCGGAATTGTAGGTCCTGCTCAGGCTGGTGGCTGGGATGCCGACACCGACATGACTTACAATAAGGAGACTGGCGCTTGGGAAGCTACTGTAGAGTTGGCTGCTGATGAGATGAAGTTCCGTGCTAACGATGGTTGGGACATCAACTGGGGTGGCACAGAGAACAATCTTACTCAGGGTGGTAACAACATCAAGGTTGCTACTGCTGGTAAGTACTTTATCCAGCTCTTCGCTTACTGCGATAGCAAGGCTACCTTTAAGATGACTAAGCAATAATCTTCGTGCAACCGTTTGCACAATATAACTTGCATAAAATGAGCCGCTTGGGGAATAACCAAGCGGCTTTTTTCATATCTTTGCAGCAAAATCAATAATACAGATAACTAAAAGGCATATGAGAAGATTTTACTCATCATTGATATTTTGTTTCGTTGTTCTTACAGCGATGGCGCAGGGCTGGCCCAAGGATTATAGCGGTGTAATGCTACAGGGGTTCTACTGGGATAGCTATAACGACTCGCAGTGGACACGTTTGGAGAAGCAGGCCGATGACCTTTCGAAGGTGTTCGACCTGGTTTGGATTCCACAGAGTGGTTACTGTGGCGGTCAGTCGATGGGATACGACGATTTGTACTGGTTCAATAACTATAACAGCTCGTTTGGAACAGAAGAAGACCTGCGTAAAATGATTGCGACGTTTAAAGAGAAGGGTATCGGAACGATAGCCGACGTTGTTATCAATCATCGCAAGAATGTAAGCACTTGGGTTGACTTTCCTAAAGAAACCTACAAAGGTGAGACTTACGAGATGTTTTCGACTGATATCTGTGCTGATGACGATGATGGAGCCACTAAGACTTGGGCTGATAAAAACAAGTACAGTCTGAGTGCTAATAATGATACAGGCGAAGGCTGGGGTGGTATGCGTGATTTGGATCACAAGAGTACCAACGTGCAGCGCATTGTAAAGGCTTATCTGAAGATGCTGTTGGAGGATTTTGGTTATACTGGTTTCCGCTACGATATGGTTAAGGGCTATTCTGGTTCGTACACAAAACTATATAATGAAGATAGCAAACCCCAATTCTCGGTAGGTGAATGTTGGGATGGTACTGCCACTATCCGTAATTGGATAGACGCCACACAGAAGACAAGTGCTGCCTTTGATTTCCAATTCCGCTATACCGTTCGCAATGCTGCCAATGCTAGCGATTGGACTAAGTTGGGACAGCAGAATGATGGAAATTATCCGTTAATAAGTAAGAACTATGAGGATGCCAGCTATAGCCGGTATGCTGTAACATTCGTAGAGAATCACGATACCGAGAAGCGTGCTAATGCCGCTCAGGATCCTATAAAAAAAGATACCTTGGCTGCCAATGCCTATATGTTGGCTATGCCTGGCACACCTTGTGTGTTCCTGACGCATTGGAAGGCCTATAAGCAGGAGATTGCCAATATGATTACTGTACGTAAGGCTGTTGGCATTACCAACACGAGTGCTTATGCGAATATGGCTTCTAATAAAGACTATTATGCCGTGCAGACAACAGGTACAAAAGGTAAGCTGCTTGTTGTAGTGGGCACTGGAGCTGCTAATTACACTCCCCCCACAAACGGAAATTGGAAAAAAGCGATTAGCGGTTATCATTATGTATATTATGTGAGCGATCTTGATCCTGCAACTATTGTTTATCCAGAGATCAATACCGAGGAAGAGAAAGATGGTGAATACGCTGGAGTTCCTGCTTTCTGTACCATGGAAGAGGGTGAGCGCTGTGCTTTCTTCGAGGCACCTATCTCATGGGGCAGTCAGATATTCGTATGGGCTTGGATGAACAATGGTAAGGGTGAGGATTACCTCGGCACCAACTGGCCTGGTGTTTCTGCCACTAAATTGGGTACTGCCGATAATGGTAACAGCGTTTGGAAGTGGACTGTAACAGGTTCAGTAAATCCCGATAACATTATTTTTAGTGGTGGTGGTATGCAGACAGGTAATATGAATTATACCAACGGCGGCTACTACTTTGGTAAAGACGGGTTGAAAGCCACCGTAACAGCCACGGCTATACGTCATATCGATATGACGGGTCAGCCTGCCGAGCATGCCGTCTTCGATCTTCAAGGCCGGCAGGTAGGAACCACCAAGAGTTCGCTGAAACCTGGGGTTTACATTATTAATAAGCAGAAGTTCATAGTGAGATAGTTAGTTAGTATTTGAGAAACGTGCGGACGGCAAACCAACAGTGTAGTAGCAAGGTTTGCACGCGTCCGTAATGATGCTCCATCACTCGGTATCGCTCCATGAGCGATTCGCGGTGGTGGAGTGTTGTTTGTCCCTCTTGGGTGTAGTTGGCCACTATCATGTGCAGGTTCAGTAGGGGCACATTCTCCTTGGCAGCTGCTTTCATCACTCGGATACACCAGTCAACATCGGCCGAGTAGCGGTACTGCATATCATAAGGTGTGGCAATGGCGAAATCGGCGCGGGCATAAAAAGCCTGATGGCATACCAGCATGCCCTGGCGGAACGATTTCCACGTAAGGTGTTTGGGTGGTGCCAGTCGGCGGTGGTGCAGGAAATGCCCCTCGCCATCCACAATGTCGGTGTCGCCGTACGCAACTGCTGGCAGTTGCGAGGTGTTGGGTGATGGGTGGTTGGTGTTGGTTATTGCCAGCGCTATACGGGTGGCGATATCTGGTGCGGGCAGGAAATCGCCGGCATTCAGAAAACATACGTAATCGCCTGTGAGGCATCTCAGACCTTTGTTCATAGCATCGTAGATACCCTTGTCGGGCTCCGATGTTACTTGAATCTGATGGCCGTTTTCGGCTGCATTCGATTGGGTAATGTAGTCGTTTACCATTTTCAGCGTGTCATCCGTCGATGCACCATCAATAATCAGGTGCTCGATGTTGGGATAATCCTGCTCAAGCACACTGTCGAGTGTACGTTTCAGCACCTTGGCTGCATTATAGGTAATGGTAACGTATGTAATTCGTATCTCACTCATATTATAATTCAATCTTACAGTTCTGTCCGTCTTTCTTAACGATGTAGGCGGGATTACCGACGACGGTGCAGTTGTCGGGTACGTTCTTGGATACCACGGCGCCGGCACCGATGGTTACATGGTTGCCGATGGTGATGCCGCCAAAAACGGTGGCGCCGGTAAATATCTTCACGTTATCACCGATGATGGGGCGCTGCATCTTGCCGTCGTTGCCTAATGTCACCAGCTGTAGACAATAGAAATTGCTACCAATACGCTCGGCATTCAGGTAGGTGGCGTAGTTGTGCTCAAAGTGGGCGCCAGGTCCGATGCTTGGGCACCAGATGTGGAGCGTAGGATCGGGGGGAAGCATCCATTTGATGAATACCGATACATACTCGCCCAAGCGGTAATAAAACAGGTTGCGGAACACACGCTGTCGGGTGCATACTTTGATAAAGGCACCAATGCCACAGCCATCGGCAGAGTACTTCTCTAAATCGGGAGCTATCTTGCTGCGATTCGCCATATATAATATAATATGTGGAATCATGCGCAGGGTTGAGGCCGATAGTATCACGGCTTGAGTCAATGGATTCATATCTTGTAATGCTTGTAGGCCATAGCCTGATTATACACTTCGATATATCTCGAGGCCACACTGCGCTGTGAGTAGCTCATGTTAACCTGATGTACGGCTTGCTGAGAGAGTTGTGCATAGTCGGTATTGCTAAGCACCCAGTTGATACCTGTAGCCAGATCGTCGGCATCGCGGAAACGGGCCACATAGCCATTCTTCTGATGGTCGATCATCTCTGGAATGCCGCCTACTCTGAATCCTACGCAGGGCACACCGCAGGCCATGGCTTCCATAATGGTGTTAGGCAGATTGTCCTCAAGCGATGGCAGCGCAAACACATCGGCAGCATTGTAAACATCTACAATGCGTTTCTCGTCGTTTACATAGCCTAACGGATAAACGGGCAGTGCCAACTGGGGAGCTACATCCTCCGCGTGTCCGCCTAAGATGGCTATCACCGTGTTCTCGCGTGCTTCTGGATGCTGTTCTGCTAAGCGGTTGATGGCATCGGTAAAGTAGGCCATGCCCTTGCGGTCGTCGGTAACACGTTGCGATACAAACAGTATGATGCGCTTATCGGTTGGCAGCTCCAAACGCTGACGGGCCTGCTGCTTATCTTCGGGGTGATAGATATGCGTGTCGATGGGGTTGGGCACGCTGCAGATATGCTGTCCCTGTAGCAGGGCACTTTTCTTGGCCTCGCCTTCTAACCACTTGCTGCAAGCCACAAACGATATGTGGTGCTCGCTCAGTAATTTCTGCTTTTGGTTCCAGATGGCGGTCGAAAGGTCGTTCGCCGAGCCGCCACCAGGCAACAGCTGGCATTGCTTGCAGGCCGTTTTAAAGTAGCCACAGCCACGGGTGTAATGACAGATACCGGTGGCTGGCCAGATATCGTGCATGGTCCATACCACAGGTTTGCCGCTACGCAGAATCTTACGGATGCTGCTGAGCGACAGCATGCCCTGATTAATCCAGTGCAGATGGATGATATCAGCCTCTTGGAATTCGCGCATGTTGGTGATGTCGGTTCCTGCATTGGCGATGTCGATCTCAAACAGGTGCTGCTTGCTGAAGTGCAGATGGAAGAACACCACCAGTCGCTCCCATAGGAAATGCCAGCGCTTCATAGGCGACTTAGGGAGTTGGGCAACCGTCAGGGTATCCGATTCCTTATCGCGTACCAGCATCTTGGCTTTTACACCACTATTATTAAGAGCCTTCATCAAGCGGTTGGCTGCTACAGCAGCCCCGCCTGTACGCTCGCTTGTATTTACTATGAGTATTTTCATGGGGACAAAGGTACAATAAGTTTTTGTTAAAACCAAGTGAAAATACGTAAATATATGTTGTGTCCGTGCACAAGACTTGATATAAATCAAGATTAACGTGTAATTATACACTTAAAACGCAGAAAAACTTGTGAGATTCGAAAAAACGTCGTACCTTTGCACCCGTCAAAAGGTTAATAGATTAGATTGTTTTAGGTTAGTAGTAATATTTATAGTTTTAGGTTTTTAGTTATTGGTAAAAGAAAGTTTTCAACAGTGGGATAACTGGAGGTCGCTGTGAAGCTCCCTTTTAAACTTTCAAATTTTTGGCCCTTGTGGGCTGAAAATTTCTTTTTTATACGAAAAGGATTTTTAGTTAAACATAGGCTTTTGTGATGCCACAGCTCGTGAGGGTTGTGGCATCACTCTTTTTATGCCTTTTCAATCAGCACCACAGCATAAGCCGAGATACCTTCTTCGCGACCGGTAAAGCCCAGTTTCTCGGTAGTGGTAGCTTTGATAGAGATATCATCTTCGTCGCAGCCAATCACCTGGGCCATGCAGGCTTTCATTTCGGGGATGTGTGGGTTCATCTTTGGGCGCTCGGCGCAGATAGTGGCATCAATGTTCACCAGCTTATAACCTTTGGTAGCTATCAGCTCGATGGTCTTCTTCAAGATAACCTTACTGTCCATACCGTCGGTAAACTCAGCGGTATCGGGGAAGTGGTAGCCGATATCACGCATGTTGGCAGCGCCCAGCAGCGCATCGCACACGGCATGCAGCAGCACGTCGGCATCGCTGTGACCTAACAATCCCTTACTATGTTCTAACTTAATGCCGCCCATCCAAAGGTCGCGGCCTTCTACTAACTGATGGACATCAAAGCCCATACCAACTCTAATCTTCATATTCTAAATATTTAATGTTTAATCTTTAATCTTTAATGTTTAATCTTTAATCTTTCGCTCGAGCTATGCTCGCTTGCTACCGAAGGGACGCAAGAATGTTCAATGTCTGAACAGGTCCTTTATTCCGTCCATATCAAATGTCAGCGAGAAACGCAGTGTCTGGTCGAGTGGGTTGCTGCGTGCTGTTGATATCACGTAGCCCACATCCAGCGAAAACACGTTCATCTTAAAGCCGCCACCCACGGTAAAATATTTCAGGTTACCTTTCGACTCGGCCTGATGGTGGTAGCCGGCACGCAGCGAAAACTGATCGTGGTACACGTACTCGGCACCTACGCTCCATTGTATCTCCTTCAACTCTTCGCTCAGTCCGCCCGGGGCATCGCCAAAACTCTTGAAGATACCGCTGATGGCACTAATGTCGCTATACTCGCGGCGCACGCGGTCCTGGTAGTCGCTGTTCGATTCGCCCTCTTCTTGTCGGGGCACGGTGGGCACCAGCAGTTTGTTGGCGTCGGCGGCTATCGAAAAGCGGTTGTACTCGTCGATGGGCACCATGAGCGAGGCACCAAGGCGCAGGTTGGCGGGCAGGAACTGACTCTCATCGTCGCCGTAGTAACTAATCTTACTACCTATGTTCGACATGTTCAATCCAATGCCCAACTGGCACTCTCTGCTGCCCAGCATCACGTAGTTGTTATAGTACATCGCCAGGTCGGCAGCAAAGGCCGAGGCGGGTTTCGAGTCTTCGCTGTAGTCGTAGCGCAGGTCGCTGTATATCCAACGGATAGCGGCAGCCAACGAGAACTTCTCGCTCAGCATCATCGAATAAGCCACATCAAACGACATCTCGTAGGGTTTAACTGTCATGCCATCGTTGGCAAACACCTCGCCAAGCGAGAAATAGCGCAGCGAACCGCTGATGGCCGAATAGTCGCCAATGCGGTAGTAGCCTGCCAGATAGGCCAGGTCGATATCGTTTACCAACTGGCGCAGCCATGGGGTATAGTTCAGGGCGATACCTGCACGACTGATACAGAAGGGGTATTTGGCGGGGTTCCAATACTGTGAGTTCACGTCGGGATCAGTAGCCGCACCCACATCACCCATACCGGCGCCACGGGCATCGGGGGCAATCGTCTGCGATATCACGGCATGCTCTACGGGGTTGAACATCGCGTTCTTCTCGTCCTGCGCCGAAGCAGAGAAAAGTGAATAGTGAATAGTGAATAGTGTCACCATCACCCACCTTAGTATACGTCCTTTATCTTCCATATTCTTCAATTTTTCAATGTTCAATCTTTAATGTTTAATCTTTAATGTTTAATGTTTAATCAATAGTTTGATGGTTTGGCTATCGCCATCGTTCAGGGTTAGGCGGCACAGGTACAGACCTGTGTGTAGTCGGCTGCCGCCTGCTACGTTCAGGTTCCAGTCTATCGTAACGGTGTCGTTAGTTGCCATTACAGTATTGGTCTGTCGCCAAAGCTGTCTGCCGCCCAAGTCAAACACATCCAGTGTTACCTTCAGTTCGCTGCCAGGACGGTCGTGGGTAATCACAAACTGGGTGTTGGTGCTGGCTGGGTTCTGTGTGCAGGTAACGTTGAATTCGCCTGAACCCGCATCCTCGCTCACCTCGAATAGCAGTTCAGTGGTGGTCGAGTTGTTCAGAATGTCCCAAGCTCTGAACAGCAGCTTGTGGGTGCCGATGCTCAGTTGGGGTATGCTAAAGCCGATGCTACCGCTGCGGTAGTCACCAAAGTCGTACTCAAAATAGTTGTTCAAGTTATAGGTCTTGTTGATGTCGCCGTCGATAATCAGCTCCAGGTCGTGACCGATGCTGCTGCCCGATGCGTTGATACCGCTGTCGTCGTAGAGTTCGGCTATAAAGTAAGGCGTGGTGTTTACCTTGCCGCCGTTCTTAAAGTTTTTCGAGTTCAGGTAGCAGTAAACCGACGGGCCAATGGAATCTGTCAGTGCTGTGCTACTGCCTATCAACTCAAAGCTCTCGTTCTCGCCGTGGGCCGAGCGCGTCTTATCGGCATTAATGGCGTAGAGCGTCATCAAGCCGCTACCGTCGGTATAACTGATATCCTTGGGGATAGCGAAAGTGAAGTGGAAAACACCTTCGGTGACGTTCTCCGATCCGCGGTACAGGTAGTTGGTGCGGTCCTGATACACAAAAGCTTTGTCGGCTCCAGTGCTCGATCGGTCGTTCAATCGGCATGTGATGGTTTCTTCGGCGTCACGTACCGACAGGGTCACGATACCGTTAAAGTCAGTGTCGGTCTCGTTGTTCAGTTCTACATGACCGGTTATTTTTACGATCGAACCTGCTGCCAGTTTAATGCCCTGGGTAGCAGGCATACCGTTAATACTATCTACCACCATTTTTTGTCGGGGCGTGTTCAGCTGTAGGGCTGGGTCGCCTAACAGGGTGTATTGCAGTTTGTTGCAGGTCAGGTCGCTGCTTTTCTCTACCAGTTCGCATTTGGCCAGGCGTACGGCCTCACCGATAGCCATGCCTGGGGTAAGCACATGCTTGGTAAAGGCCAGGTTCATCACCTCGTTATAGGTGGCATATACGGTGCGGGTGGTGCCAAAAAAGGCTATGCCGCCGCCTTTACTGTTCAGCATCACGGTCTCGCCGATATTCTCTTCCTGTCCGTCGAAGGGCATGATGTCGCACGAGGCTGTCATCCACAGTGGCAGGTAGTTGCTCTGCTGACTTTCAAAGTCGGTTAGCTTCATCACCAGCTCATGACTCATAGCATAAGCGGCACCATGTCCGCAGTAGTTCATCATCAGCGCACCGTTCTGCAGTTGCTGTTTAATCAGTCGGGTTACATCAGGGTAGCTATAGCCCGTGCTCGACGAGGTGCGCTGGTAGGCATCCCAGTAAATCTTATCTACATTGTAGTTGGGGTAGGTGCTCTCTATCATCGTGGCCACCTTGTCGGCAGTCTTCATGTGCGAGTTGTCGTTGCCGTCGTCGCCCATCATGCATATCTCGTTCTGCCATGGGCCGGCATACTCGTTCTGGGCGTAACTGATAATCTTATCCACCAGTGTCTTCGCCTCGTCTGGGGTGCGGGCAGGCAGACGACCAACAGCTACATCGGGCTTGCCGGCATAGGTGGTGCTGTTGCCGTTGGTGGTTTGTATCACCTCCTCGTCATCCAACAGACAGAAGAAATCGTCGCTGACGTAGCAGTTTACCTGACTGAACGAGTTCTCGCTCTCGTAGCACAGCAGATAGTCGTCGGTATTGTAGCCGCTCCACTCGCTGGTGCGCATACGGTTGTCCCAAGCGCCATCACCAAACAGCAGCAGGTAGCGCGGCTTATCGTTTGGTGTGGTGGCACGGTCGTACAGCATTTTCAGATAGCGTCGGTAGGCAGTGGCATCGGGGGTGCCGCTGCTGAACTCGTTATACAGCTCGGCGGCAGGTACGATGGTTACACGCTGTCCGTCGTGCTGTTCGTGGTGGGCTTTCAGACGTTCGGCCTGTGCCAACAGGTGTTGACTGGTGGGGATGATAATCACCATATCGGTGGCGGCATCGGCATGGTGATCCTGATTGGTGATGCGATACACGTAGGTGGGCTCGCCGATGGTGATGGGCGCAGGCTCTGCGTGCTGCAGGTCGATGTAGTCCAGTCGCAGGTTGCCGCCAGCGGTCTGGGTAATGCTGATGGTGTTCTCGGTCTTCAGGTTCTGCAGGTCGTACTGCCACAGCTGTTCGTCGGCTTTGGTATAGCTGTCTAATGTGATTTTCTTACTGATGGTGGCTATCACCGAATTGTTTACGCTGATGGTAGCCTCGTAGTCGGCATCGGCTGTAAGGGCTATGCCTATACGCCCTGTGCTGCCTGTGGCCTTCAGCTTGTAAGTCTGGGGTGTGCCGATGGTGTAGAGTGTTTTATCAAACAGGTTGCGCCCGCCGTGGTACCAGGCATAGTTATCCACCTCGTACAGCTGGTGGTAATCATGGTTGGCGGGGTAGTGCTGGCCAACTAAGGTGGCGCTGTCGGTAGTCAGCGGATCACCCTCACTCTCGGTCAGGAAATAATAGCCGTAATCAGCATAAGGGTTACGCGTGCGCGCAAGCGATTCCTTATTATACCAGTTAACCGGCCCCACGCCATAGAATATCCGCTTACCGTTCATGGTGCAGGTGGGCAGCTCTTTCAGGTCGTCGGTAGCCGTCAGGTAATCGCCTGTCAGGCGTTCGGGTTGCAGCGCGCCGCCATAGCCGTATATTTTTACTTTACTGGCATCGCTAAACCCTGCTTTTCTAACCAATTCGTCTGTTAGTTCGTAAAAACCACTCTCGGCAACGCTGATTTTTGCCCAGTTACCCTCGCGGAGCACCGAGTGTTCCGCATACCGCCCTTGTGCCTTGGCTGTGGTGCCTAAGGCTATCATGAGCAGCACTGAAAGTAACGTGCTGATGGTCTTCACTATATGTATTAACGTAAAGAGCTGTGTTTTATTGCGTTACTTGCAATGAAAGTCAAGCACTTTTCGTTCTTCAAGCCAACCTTCCAGGTGGTCGTTAATCTTTACGGGACCCACGCCAGCGGGTGTGCCGGTGTAGAGTATGTCGCCTGTCTTCAGGGTAAAGAACTGCGATATGTAGGCAATAATCTCATCTATCTTATACAGCATATCGCTGGTGCAACCCTCCTGAACGGTCTGTCCGTTCATATCCAGATGGAAGTGCAGGGCCTGCAGATCCATGAACTTCTCCTTGGGCACCCATTCGCCGATGGCAGCCGAACCGTCGAACCCTTTACAGATGGTCCAGGGCTGTCCGGCTTCGCTGGCCTTGCGCTGCAGGTCGCGAGCTGTAAAGTCGATACCTACGGTCACGGCATCGTAGTAGCGATGGGCAAAACGCTCGGGGATGTTCTTGCCTAAACGACAGATACGCACCACCACCTCGGTCTCGTAATCGATACGCCCCAGGTGGTCGGGGATAAAGAATGGCTTACCCTGATTCAGTATCGCCGAATCGGCCTTCGTAAATATCACAGGCTCATCAGGGCGCTTCAGCGTCCCATGTAACTCCTGGTTATGTGCGGCATAGTTCATGCCAATAGCAAATATCTTCATATGGCTGCAAAGATAGTGTAAATTCAGTGAATATCCAAATAAAACGCAACTTTTTCGACTTTAATGCTTATTTGGTCCATATATATAAAAGAGGTGAAAATTGGGACGAAACAATAAAAGTGTTAAAAAACGATAAATAATAGTCAAAAGGTTTGTGTATATCTAAAACTTTACTTATATTTGCCAAAAAGTTTAGAGCAATCTAAGACAATTTGGAATGTATGAGAAAATCTAATCATCATAAAAGAAAATTCCTTTAGATAGGTACGCGTCTCTTCCGAACGCGTACATTATTTACCAATAATAAAAAAAACATATAGTTTGTTTAAGATAGATATTCTTTTAATTTATTAACTTAAAACTTTAAAGCTTATGAAAAAGAACAATTTTAAGAGCCTGATGCAGGCAGCTGTTCTGATCTGCACTCCTCTGGTAATTGCAAGTTGTGACGATGTGTTTGGCGACGTTGACAATCCCATTCCATCGCACTTAACTGTTAGTCAGGCTGCTGTTAACCTTGAGTTGCATGCTGCTCATCCTGAGAAGGCAACCTTTATCCGTAAGGGTATTGCTGCTACCGGTGCACAGCTTGTGTACTCTTCATCTGATGAGAAGGTGGCTACCGTTGATGCTAATGGTAAGATTACAGGTGTTGGCGAAGGTGAGTGTCAGATTATCGTTAAGGCCACAGGTTTGGATAGTAACGGTAAGCAGACTTATCAGGAGGCTGAAGAGAGCTTCACTGTAAAGGTTAAGGACTATCGCGCTCGTATTGCTCTGACTGATGAGGCTAAACCAGCAATTCTCAATGTTGCTGATGTTGTAGCTGCCCCAGCTACCCCAGCTACCACCGTTGATCTGACTGAGGTTCTGGATGTATGGCCTGCATTGGGTACTGATGGCTTGAACATTACTTATACTACGGTTCCTAATAAAAAGGGTGATCCCACAACAGTTGATCCTAATGGTATTATTTCTTCAACAGCAGGCGGAAAAATTACTCTTAGTGGCAATACTGGTATGGCAAAAGTTATCGCAAAGATTGCTGCAAAAACTGATGTACCTGATGGCTTCGAGATAACTTCATTCAGTGATCAGTTGGAGACTGATACATTTGTTGTAGAGGTAAAGCCAGGTGTTGCTTACATTGCTGGTTATAAAGCTGATGGTTCTGAAATCCGTGAGACCTTGTTCAAGGATTATGCTGGCCAGAAGTATACCGATCTGAGTGACAAGCTGATGAATGCAGGAAAGACTGCTTTCTTAACAACTGATGTAACTCTTGATGCTGGTTGGTATTATGTTGATCGTAATTTAGCTGGTTTTAATAATAATATTCGAGTTAAGGGCGATGTTAATATCATCCTGAATAATGCTTTTACTTTTAGCACATCAAAGGACGTTATGGATGAAAGTGCAGCGCAGAATTATAAGCTGAATTTCTTTGCACAGAAAAAGACTGGTGTAACACCTGCAACCGGTGCTGCCACATTCGCAAACATTAAGGAGTTCAAAGAGGTTAATATTTGTGGAGTTAATATAAGTGCTCCTGCTAACGCTGTTGAAAATGTTAACATTATTAATGGTTCAATCAAGAATTTGGTTGGTACAGGTACTGGAAATGTTAATATTACTGATGGTACTGCTTGGAATGTTGAAAAATTTGCAGCTCTTACCCTCACTAAGGTCGCTTCAACAGGTACTCCAGATGTAGATGATGTGACTAATGTTGGAACTGTTACCATTTCAGAAGGTACAAGTGCAGACGATTTGAAGGGCATTACAACTCTAGCTATTACCAAGGCTTCTGTAGGCGCTATCGGTGCTGCAGGTGCTGCGAATAAGGTTGGAACTCTTACAATCGATAATGCTACTTCTATAGGTGTTTTGACAAATATTGGAACAGCTGTCATTAGTGAAACTCCTATTGATGATATGGCTACCATTACGGATCTTACACTTAAAAAGGTTAAGACAACTGCTGCAAGAACGTTGACTGAGATTGGATCTGTTACCATTAACAAGACTGATGGAACAGTTAACTTTAAAGGAATCGAGACAAATGCTCTGAATATTAGTGATGGAACTATTGTTGTCGGCACAAGTAGTCCTACAACCGATGCCGTCGGTCAAATTGTAGGGTTTACTGCAACCGCAGAACAAGACACTAAGGTTAAAATGACTGGTGGTGATCTGAAAGTTTATGGTCCTGCTGGTACTGTATTTGCTGTTAAGGGTGATGTTGAGGTTTCTGGTGGTAAGTTCTATGCAGAAAGCCCAGATCATCACGCAGTAAGCGGTGCTTTGGTTGGCACATTCGAAGGCAGTACTGATGGTACAAACTATACCGCGATTACTGGTCCTGAGAGACCTAAGTACATCAGAAACAAGAAGTCTGAGTAATATCACAATTTAGGTTAAACAAATAAATTAGTTTAGTCAAAAATTAGATGACCCGGCCCCGCTACCGCTCCACACAGGTAGCGGGGCTTTATAAAACCCTACATCTAGCGAGATGTACGTTTGGCTAGATCAGGATATCTACTTATATAGTTCAATTAAACCTCGCTCCCCGCTACCACACTCCACACAGGTAACGGGGGGCTTTTCAAATTCACTGAATTTGCACACCAAATACACTGAATTTGATGACCAAATTCACTGAATTTGTTTTCTAACCCCATACTAAACACCTTCTACTATCATACTAAAGCCCCTATAGTATCATACTACAAGGGCTCTAGTATCATAGAAAAGCCGCCGATGAGATCGGGTGGACGATTCATCGGCGGCGGGGGAGTTAGAAATTTGATTAGGTTTTTATCTCTTCAGGAGGTTGAGCTGGGTTTGGGGAGCCAGCACGTTGTTAACCTTGGTCTGCTGACCCTTGACGTTGGCTTTGAGAGTGGCTTTGATGTCCTGCGATGAGGCGCCTACCAGGAACTGGTATTCGCCGGCGGCTACTACCCAGGCTGAGGCTGATTCGTCGAACGAAGCCAGGTCGGCAGCCTGTACGGTCATCGTTATTGTCTCGCTCTCGCCTGGAGCCAACTGCTTGGTCTTACCATAGGCCTTGAGCTCCTTGACGGGTTTGTTGGCAGCCTGGTTGTCGGGAGCTGAGATGTAGAGTTCAACCACTTCCTTACCCTCGTGCTTACCGGTGTTCTTAACTGTTACGCTCACCTCGTAGGCGTTGCCCTTCTCAACAATCTTGGCATCGCTATACGCAAAGGTGGTGTAGCTCAAACCAAAACCGAATGGATAGCTGACGGGCACATCGAACGAGTCGAAATAACGGTAGCCCACGTAGATATCCTCCTCGTAATCGGTATAATCCACATTCTTCACATTGGCGCTCTTTGAGCCCTGATTGGTCATGTCGATACGTGGATCCTGATCTACGGGGAAGTTCTTTGAACTGTAGGCATCGGTAAACTTCACGGGCCAGGTCATGGTGAACTTTCCGCTGGGTGACTGCTTACCGCTGAGCACGTCAACCACGCTGTTACCACCTTCCTGACCAGCCTGCCAAGCGCACAGGATGGCATCGGGCAGGGTGTTCCAGCTAGCTGTCTCGATAACGCCACCGATATTGAGCAGTACCACAACCTGCTTGCCAGCCTTGTGGTAAACGTCGCACACCTGAGTGATGAGCTGGCGCTCAGAGTCACTCAAGTTGAAGTCGGCAGCCTTGCGGTCCATAAACTCACCCGAGATACGACCGAGTGTGATCACGGCGATATCCGAAGCAGCGGCCTGTTTTGTGAGCTCGTCGGCGCTGAACTGCTTTTCGGCAGGCAATGGTCGGGGCATGAAGCGCATCAGCATGGCGTTCTTGGGATCTTTCTTGGCAGCAGCTGCAATTTCTGCCTCTACCTTAGCCTTGCACTCGGCTGCGTAGGCGGCATAGGCGTTCTTCAACTCGTCCGAAACGGTATAGCCGCCATTCTTCAGACCGTCGAGCAGCGACACCACATAAGCGTGGTTCACATTACCCGAACCAGTACCTCCAGCGATAAAATCGTAAGAGGTGTTACCATACAGAGCTACATTCTTTACCGTCTTGGCAAAAGGCAGGGCGCCACCATTCTTCATCAGTACCATACCTTCGGCAGCACTCTGACGGGTGACAGCAGCATGTGCTTTGAGGTCAGGCTTGTTTGAATACTTATAACCCTGATAGCGGGGGCTCTTCTCAACCAGGTTCAGAATGCGCTTGACGCTGCGGTCGAGGTCGGCCTCGCTCAGCTTACCGCTTTTCACACCAGCTACGATGCTGTCGAACTGCTCGGCCTTACCCGGCTGCAGCATGTCGTTGCCGGCCCACATCTGCTTGGCACCATCCTTGCCGCCAAACCAGTCGGTCATCACCGTACCCTCATAGCCCCACTCATCACGCAGAATAGTGGTTACCAGGTCCTTGCTCTCTGAGGTGTAAACGCCATTGATATAATTATAAGAGGTCATCACCGTCCAAGGTTTACTCTCCTTGATGGCAATCTCGAAGCCCTTCAGGTAGATTTCGCGCAGGGCACGCTGAGAGATATGCGCATCGTTGTTCATGCGGTTGGTCTCCTGATTGTTGGCCGCAAAGTGCTTGATGCTGGTACCCACATCGTTCTTCTGCACACCGGTGATATAGGCAGCAGCAGTCTTACCAGCCACCACGGGATCTTCAGAGTAGTACTCGAAGTTACGACCACACAATGGGTTACGCATGATGTTGAGGGCAGGAGCCAGCAATACGTCGGCACCATACTCTTTGACCTCCTCGCCGATGGCTTGTCCCACCTGCTCGATGAGCTGGGTGTTCCAGGTCGAGGCCAGCAAGGTTCCGATGGGGAAGTGGGTGCAGTAGTAGGTGGCTGAATCATTGTCACGCTTGGCATCGATACGCAGTCCGGCAGGACCGTCGGCCAATACCACAGCGGGAATACCTAATGAATCGAGAGGGTAGGTGGTACCAGCGGCACCAGGCACTAAACTACGGGTAGCGCCAATCACAGCATCATTGCCCGAGAAGCCCGCCATACCAGTACCGATGACAAAGTGTGCCTTGTCTTCGAGTGTGAGCTTGCTCATCACCTCTTCCTTGTTGATGGTGTTCTTAGGGCCTTGTTTGTCGGCTGTAGCGCAGGCTGTCAGCAGCAAAGCAGCTGCAGCAATGTAAAAATGAGAAAATTTAAAAATTAAGCCATCTGACTGCTTCATAATTATATAACTTTTTAATTATTACATTATTACATTTTTTCATTATTTAAAAAGCAGTGGAGTGAACTCTGAGAGATAAATTCGCCAGTTGCGCCAGATATGACCACCCTCGGTCTCCAGATAGGTGTATTTGTGGTGCTTCGAGTCGAGATAAGCGCGCAGGTCGTTGTTGTTCTTGATGAGGAAGTCGGTTTTGCCGATACCAATCCAGAACAGCTTGGGGTTCTTGGCAAAGAGCTGGTCGATCTTAGCATTGCGGTCGGCATAGATGTTGGGGAAACCACCATTGGGCTGCTGCTGATCGACTGCGGCTGAGAACAGACCGACGTAACCGAACATATCAGGATTGTTGATGGAGATAAACAGACTGTGGAAACCACCCATCGACAGTCCAGCGATGGCGCGGTGGGCCTTATCCTTCTTCACACGGTAGGTCTTCTCGATGAACTTCACCACATCGGGGAAAGCGGTCTCGAAACTACCCTCCATGGTCTTAGGCAGCATCATGGTAGGCACCTTGAATCCCTCGCTGGTCTCGCCAGGACAAGCCTCCTGCGAGATGTTACCGTTGGTCATCACCACCAGCATAGGCTCGGCTTTGCCCTGAGCAATCAGATTGTCGAGAATCTGGGCTGCACGACCCAGCTCGCTCCAAGCATTCTCGTCGCCACCGATACCATGCAGCAGGTAGAGTACAGGATACGCCTTACCGCTGGTTTCGTAACCGGCAGGGGTATAAACGGTGAGACGACGGGTGAGGCCGGCAGTAGGACTCTCGTACCACACCTTACTAACGGTGCCATGAGCCACCTTGTTGACCTTGTAGAGGTCGGTACGCTGGTCGCCACCAATCAGCAGTACGCTGAACAGGTTGTTGATGTCGCGGATGTTATACACATTCAGCGGGTCGATAATCTTTACACCATCCACAATCATATTATAGGTATAAAGCTCGGGCTTCAGGGGTTCGGTCGTGAAACTCCAAACACCCTTTTCGTTCTTTACCAAGTCCACCACGTTGGGAGCGTCGTAGGTGTTACCGCCAAATTCTACCTTTTTCGGGGCTAGGAAATCGCCGGTAATCTGCACCTTCTGTGCCTCGGGGGCAATGAGGTTGAATGTCACACTGTTGTCGGCATGTACGTCGGGCGAGGCCACCTGTGGGCCCTGACCCCAGCTCAGGTTCTGCTGAGCTTGGGCTGCCATGCCCATCAGGCAGAGGGCAGCCATAAGCATTAGTTTCTTCATTATTATTATTTTTTTTAGCTATTCACGCTGCAAATATACGATTTTTTTCTTACTTTACAAGTGAAATGAACATCAAATTGAATGCACCGCTACCGGTAGTACCTGCAGCATCGATGGTTTCGAGGCCTGTGCCCTTAAATGAGAACAGGGTCTCGCCCTCGGCGCTCTTAGCGGTGGTTATCTCCACGCTTCCACCTGTCAGATACTGCATTGTGCCGCCATTATCCAGATAGCTGGTGCCGCCTGCCATACCGTAATCGGGTATTGAGTAGCCGGCGCTTATCTGCATGGCATCATGCGCATCGCCAACGATGGTATAGGTGCCAGCCAGGTCGGCTGCCTGCTTGTTGTTGCCATTGATGGCATCGAACATGGCTACCTGCTGACCATTAGGATCCTTGACGGTAATGGTATATTTGGTAACGTCGGGATAAACGGTGTTCTGGAAGGTGGTCCAGTCCATGATGGCAACCTCGCTCGTTGCGATGGTCATGGTATAGCCGCTGGGCTCAGGATCATCCTCACCTACGATGAAGCTCAGCTCACCCTTATAGTATGTCTTATACTGCTTACCGTCGGTGGTCTTTACCAGTCCGCTGATAAAGTAGCAACCGTTGACGGCGCTCACGTCGATGCTACCCTCGCTGATGGTTGCACCATTGATAGTACCAGCATAAGTACCACCTGTAGTGAGGGTGGCTACAGGCTGATAGGTCCCCTCGCCAAGAATCCACTCCTTGCTGCCAAAGCTGAGGCTGAGGCTGTTGCCTGCAGCATCGGTAAACTGGGTGTTCAGCGCCTTGATGCCCTTACCCAACTTGGTGGTAGGCTGTACGCTGCCGTTATTGAAGGTGCAGAAGGTGATGTTGTTGAACTCGCCCTGCAGGTCTTCGATTGATTTATTGTCGCAAGCCGTAAAGCCAATCACAGCCAACAACATGATGATATATCTAAACTTTTTCATAATTTTCAATTTTTACATTTTCTCATTCTTACATTTTTTAATTTTTTAATTTTTTAATTTTCCATCACCATCCCGTGTTCTGAGTCATATTGGGGTTGAGTTCGATTTCCTTCAGAGGGATTGGCAGTAGGTTGTGCTTCTCCTGGAAACCATACTTATCGTTCTTGAAGAGCCACTGTACACCCTCGGTACCGAAGGCCGGTATCTCCTTACCCTGCTGACCCAGTGCCGACGCTGCATCGCCCCAGCGAACCAGATCCTGGAAACGTACGCTCTCGTTGCAGAGCTCCAGGCGCTTCTCGGTCTTGATGTCGTTCAGCGTTACGCTGGTCAGCGGTGTCTCCTTGGCGCGGATACGAATCTGATTGATGTAGTCGAGTGCCTTGCTGCTGTTGCCTGCCTGCAGCTGAGCCTCGGCGGCCAACAGCAGAACCTCGGCATAGCGCATAATCTTCAGATTGGTGAACTGAACGCCCTGGAAGAATGACTGATCGACAACACAGTCCTCCTTCAGCGACTGGTTCTTCCACATAAAGTAACCCTCGCAGCCATATACCAAGGCGCCCGTCTGGATGCTAACGCCAAAGTTCTTCAGCTGCTCGTAGGTCATCATGGTTTTGTTCAGACGGTAGCCGTTAGCACCTTCCCAAGCCACGAACGCATCGTAGAGCGACTTGCGTGGGTTCATGAATCCATAGGTACCCTGGGCAATCACGGCAGCTGCCTGTCCGCTGTAGTTCATCTTGTCGGTACGCCAGCCCTGCATCAGCAGACCCATGTCGAACTGGTTCCACATCTGCTCGGTATCGTTACGCTTCTGCAGTTCGAATACCGACTCGCAGTTGTTGTTGGCTGCAGCATGGAACTGCGCATCGTACTCACCCTGATAGAGTGCGTATTTGCCTGAGTTAATCACATTGTCGAGCATGGCGGCAGCCTCGCTGTACTTACCTTCGAAGAGATAAGCTTTACCTAAGAAAGCCTGAGCCGTCTCTTTGGTGATGCGGATACCTCCCTCGGCATCGTTCACGTCGCTCTTCGAGGGCAGGGTGCCGCTGTTGATGGCTTCGTTCAGGTCGTTCTCGACGAGTGCCCACATCTCTGCAGGATCGCTGTTGGCTAAGCGATACTCACCTGGTTCCAACAGGTGGTCCACAACAGGAGCTGTGCCAAACAGGGTTACCAGTTCGAACGAAGCCCATGCACGGAACACCTTAGCCTCGTTGATGGCGCGTTTCATAATAGAGGTTTCTCCCTGTGTCTTGTCGATAATCAGGTTGGCTTTGTAGATGACGCCATAGAGACCCGAGTAGAGGCTCTGAACCATACCGTGATCGGTGCCGAAGGTGTATTCGTTGAGTTTCTCCATTTCGGCGTTGTCGCCACGCGAACCGCCACCTGTCCAGACATCGTCAGACAGACAGTTCTTGGTCATAAACCAATTGTAATGTAGGCTACGCATCTGCAGATAGAGCGAAGAGGTGGCCTGCATGGTGTTCTCGTCGTTGGTGTAGAAGTCTTCCATACTTCCCAGGTTGCCGTGCTTGGCAATGTCGAGCTCGCTGTCGCAGCTGCTAAAGCCGAGCGATGAAACAGCCAACATGGCGATATATATGATTTTCTTTTTCATAATGATTTCAATTTTTCAATTCTTTAATTCTTTAACTCTCTTAGAATTCAATGTTCAGTCCCAGTACCACTTTCTTCGAGGTGGGGTAGCCACCCTTGTCGATACCCATACCCGAGGTAGAGTTGGTAGCAGCCTCAGGATCGAAGCCTGGATACTTAGAGAAGGTGAAGAAGTCGTCGAGCGAAGCGTAGATACGGGCATGGCTCAAGGCTACTCTATTGATGAGGTTCTTAGGCAGGGTGTAACCCAGCTGAATCTGCTTGATCTTGAAGAAACTGCCATCGTAAACCAGCGCACTCGATGTGGCATACTTATCCATGTCGTTAGCGCCAGCACGGGGTACGGTGCCGTTAGGATTATCTACTGTCCAACGGTTGTCGTAGAACACTTCCTTCAAACGGTTCGAAGCAGCGTAGTCGGGACGGTTGATACAGTTGAAAATCTTGTTACCGTGCGAACCGGTTCCGAATACGGTCAGGTCGATGCCCTTATAGGCCGCTGTGAGGGTGAGACCATAGGTGAAGTCGGGAATGGCATCGCCGATGCAGGTCAGGTCGCCATCCGATACTTTTCCGTCGCCATCCAGATCCTCGAACAAAGGATTACCTGTTTCCTTGTCGATGCCGGCAAACTTATAGCCGCGGAAGTAGTAAACGGGATAGCCCTTCTCGAAATAGGTGATGGTGTAAGTGTGGAAGTTGCTACCGCTCAGGCGGGTAATAGAAGGATCGATATAGGTCACCTTATTGCTCAGGGTAGAGAGGTTGGCACGGATGCTGTAGTTGAAGTCGCCGATATGGTCGCGCCAGCCCAGCTCAAACTCAAAGCCCTTGTTCTCAACGTTACCGGCATTCATAGGCGAGGTGCTGCCACCGATGATGAGCGATGGTGTGGTACCCCATACCAGCAGGTCCTTAGTCTTCTTGATAAAGTAGTCGATGCCGAAGGTCATGCGACCGCCCATCAGGATACCGTCGAAACCAAAGTTCAACTGCTCTGAAGTCTCCCACTTCAGGTCGTCGTTACCCATGGTTGATGGGGCTGCGGCCTGGGTGTAGTTGATACCTGAAGAGAATGGATAGAGTCCGCCCAGTGCCATATCGGTGCTGTAGCTGTAGCCGCCCAATGCCGAGAGACTACCGTTCTGACCCCAGCTGGCACGGAACTTCAAGCTATCGAAGGCTTTCTTCAGTGGTGCAAAGAACTTCTCCTCGCTGATGGTCCAACCTACTGATACGGCAGGGAAGTAACCCCAACGGGTTTTCTTTGAGAGCTTCGACAAGTCGGCAGCATCTGCACGCAGCGAAGCCTGCAGCAGATAACGTCCCATGAAATCGTAAGACAGGCGACCGAAGTAGGAGTACTTGGTGCTCTCGTTGGTTTCGCCGCTCACACCTTTCGTGGCCGAAGCGTTGGCATAGTTCAGATAGTAGAACAATGGGTCGTTCTTCTTCAAGGCATCCTCGCCATTGGCTGTCAGCGAACCGTTCACATTGTCGCTTGATGACTTCTGGAACGACATACCTACCATGGCTGTAACGGTATGACCACCAAACTGTTTCATATAGTTGGCAAAGTTCTCCCACTGATAGTAGATAGAGGTAGAAGAGCCTGCGCTGAAGTCGAGATAGTCGCGACTCTGTACACCGTTACCATAGAATGGCAGACTGGTGCTGCTGCTACGTGTACCAGCCAGACGATAACCGAAACGAGAGGTAACAGTGAGGCCTTTTAATGGTGTGAAATCACCATAGATAGAACCGTTGATATTGAATCCCTGGTTCTTCGACAGACCGTTGTCGCGCATAATCATGGGATGATACTGCTCACCGGCATAGAACTTAGATACGGCATAGTAGTTACCATTCTCGTCCTGCAGCAGCTGCTTGCCGTTGGCCTGGGCATTTACCATCTGGTAAGGCAGGTTCTCGGCGGTGTAGGTGTCGGGAGTCAGTGGGTCGAGCATCAGGATGGATGTCAGTAGCGAGCCGTACTCGCTGTTGGTAGATACCGAGCGTACGTCGTATTTCTCAATCTGGTTGGTAGTACCCACCTTCAACCAGTCTTTTATCTTATATTCGGCGTTGATGGTGGCTGTGAGTCGTTTGTACACATCAGCGTCGCCTTTAACGATACCATTATTATTAAGGTACGCGAGCGAAAGGAAATAGTTGCCGCGGTCGTTACCACCGGTAAACGAGAGGGCGTGCTTCTGCATGTGACCATGATTGAAAGCCACATCGGTCCAGGCTGTGTTGGTCACACCGTCCCAGTTCTTCAGCATATAGTCCTTCGTAAAAATGTTACCCTCGTCCATATACTGGATATACTGCTCGGCGTTCAGCATCTTGGGGATGCGGGCCAGGCTTTCGTCGGTAAACATAAAGTCGTAGGTAATCTTACCCTGTCCGGGCTTACCTTTCTTGGTGGTGATGAGAACCACACCATTACCAGCCTCGGCTCCGTAGATAGCGGCCGATGCAGCATCCTTCAGGATTTCCATCGAGGCAATGGTGCTGGGGTCGATACCACTGATATCACTCAGGCGCACACCATCAACAACGAACAGGGGCTCTGAGCTTGAATTAGAGGAATAACCGCGTACGCGGATGGTTGGTGATGAACCAGGAGCAGCGCTCGACTGGATAATCTGTACACCCGAGGTCTTACCCTGCAGGGCTTGTTGAGCGTTGGCGATGGTGCGGTTTTCCATATCCTCGGGCTTTACCTGGGAGATGGCACCTGTTACGCTACTCTTCTTCTGTACACCATAACCAACAACAACGACTTCGTCGAGTACCTTGTTGTCGGGTTTCAGGTTGATAGTCATGCCGTTCTTAGCGGCACCTTCAAAGGTTTGATAGCCGATGTAGGTCACCGTGAGGGTATGACCTGCTTGAATGTTTACCACGAAGTTACCATCGAAATCGGTGATGGTGGCATTCTTGGGATTACTTTTTTCGGCTACGGTTGCTCCGATAACGGGTTCGCCGTTCTCGTCGATTACATGGCCCTTCAGTCCTTGGGCGAAAGATGTTACTGACATCATCAGTGCCATCAACATCAGCATAATACTACTCTTCTTCATTGAGCTTTAATTGTTTTGAGTTAATTGTTAGGAATATAATTTGGTTATGAAATTATCGGCTGCAAAGGTAACGCGAATTATTAAATAGTGTTTTTTTATTCTGTTTTTCGTTTTTCGCGCTTGTTCAAATCTATATAGGTGTTGTTCGATTTGTTTAAAAGTTGTCGTGTATGTTCAAATAATGGTGATAATTGCTGAATTATCAGGAGTTTTTGTTATCTTTGCAAGCAAATAACTACAAAAAGATGACTAATAGAAAACCTGTTTTCGCAATTATAGTTTGTGCAATGCTTGCTATGTTGATGCTGGGCTGCCAGCGTCAAGGAACTATTGGTACTACACTCGATAAGGACGAGGAGCACGATCTGGTGGTGGCCAACGAACTGTCGAACAGTCGTGTACAGTGTATCGCCGAAGATGCCGATGGCTACTTGTGGATTGGCACCTTCCGTGGCTTGAACCGTTACGATGGTCACGAATATCACCAGTATTTCTGTACCTTCGACTCCTTGGGGCTGCCCGATAATCAGATACAGAGTCTGCTTTGCGATCAGCAAGGTAGGCTTTGGGTGGCTACCGTAAATGGTGTGTGCCGTTATACCCGACAGGATACTTTTGAATCGATACCGATGCAAACCAGTAACCGGAATGCACGGAAACTATTGATGGACAGTAAGGGGCGCATTTTTGCGTATAATGGTATGGAGCTGCTAATGTACGACGAGCAGCAACATATCTTCCTGTCGAAGTTTAATCGAACCATCACCAATCAGTCGTGGGGCGACTGTTTTATCGATGGCGCCGATAATATCCTGATGGTGAGCGCCGACAATCTGCTGGTCATCAATGGCGAGACGTTTAAACAGAAAGCCGAGGTGAAGGCCGGACAGCAGTTGGGATTCTATTTCTTCGAACTGTTGCCCAACGGGTTGCTGTTGTGTTCGGGTAATGGCACGTTGCTGCTCTACGATACCAAGTCGCAGCAGATAATTCCGCTCAGTACCGAGATGCATGAGAGGCTAACAGCTCACAATAGTGTGCTGCAGGCTGCCTGTTTGCTGGATAACAATACCATCCTGCTCAGTACATCACGTAACGGACTCTTTGAATTGAACCTG
This sequence comes from Prevotella sp. khp1, assembly GCF_900102205.1. Lineage (NCBI taxonomy): Bacteria > Pseudomonadati > Bacteroidota > Bacteroidia > Bacteroidales > Prevotellaceae > Prevotella > Prevotella sp. khp1. The sequence continues at coordinate 129,360 of NZ_FNJZ01000002.1, read as the reverse complement.
CTCACTCATACGCTGAAAGGACAGGCCGACGCTAACTTCACCTTACCGGTGCCTGATGCCTATGTCACTAAGATTTTCCAGGATTCCAGAAAGAATATCTGGTTGGGCACGTATGATAAGGGCCTTTTTGCCGACTACTATTATAAAGAGAAGTTCGGCGGTAGCGATAACTACTTGAATAGGGTGATAGAGAATTCGTCGGTATTGGCTGTGGCTATCGATAAACAGGCCAATCTGTGGATATCTACGCTGCTGAAGGGCGTGTTTGTGTATCATTCCACCACCCAGAAAGCTGAGCATATCGAGATTGCTGGTCTGCCGGCAGGCGAGAAGAAGAATGCGATCACCAATATCTTCTGCGATCGCGATGGGCTGCTTTGGCTTTCTACCACCAGTGGGGTGATGAAGTGCCAGTATGATGGCGCGAAACTGAATATTCTGAGTCAGTGGCAGTTGCCGCCAACGATGTGTTTCGAACAAACTGGCGATGGCACTGTGTGGGCATCTACAAGCACCACCTATATCTTCGCCTTCAGACCAGGAAGCACAGAACCGGAGGCCAAGCAAGCCTTTAATGTTGACTTTACGTTTATCCCATCGCTGCTGAAATTAAAGGATGGCTCGATGCTGATATCTGCTTTCTACCAGCCCATCACGAAGGTGAACCCTCAAACGGGGAAGCTGAGTGCGTTGGATATCCCCAGCTTGCAGCGTTGCATCCGTCGCAGTGTGTATATCCCTACCGATATGCTTCAGGATGCGAAAGGGAATATCTGGATAGGTACTGTGAGTAATGGACTGCTGTGCTATTATCCGCAGACCAACGAGGTGCGTCGTATTGCCGGCCTGTCATGTTCGGATGTAGGTAGCATTGAGGAAGACCGACAGGGTAATCTGTGGATTAGTACCATGAAAGGCTTGAACCGTCTCGACCCCAAGACAGGCACGATGACTGCGCTCTACAAGGCCGACGGATTGGCTGGCGATGAGTTTGCCGATCGTGCTTCGTGCCAGTTGCCTAATGGCTGTCTGGTGTTCGGCGGTACCGATGGTATCACCATGTTCAATCCCGCTGATATCGATACGCTCAGGACGATTCCCCTGAAGTTCTGTCATCTGAAGATTCATAACCAGATGGTTCGTCCCACAAAGGGTGCTCCTATCGAGTCGATGCTCGATAACTGTCAGGAGGTGCGCCTGAAGCACAGCGAGAATAGTTTCAGCATCTCCTATACCGCCCTCGACTTTGGCGAATACGAGCGCGTACATTATTATTATAAGCTGGAAGGGTTCGACAACGACTGGATTGATGCTGGCAGCAGGCACGCCGCCGGCTATGCCAATCTGCCGTCGGGCCACTATACCTTCCGTGTTCGTATCACCGATAGTACCAGCGACGAGACCAGCAGCGATGAGCGCCAGATTAGTGTCGTGGTGGAGCCGGCACCGATGTTGTCATGGTGGGCTTGGCTGATCTATCTGGCACTGGGGGCGCTGTTGGCTTGGTATCTCTACCGCAATGCCAAGCGTGTGGTGGCTGCCCGTCGTGCTGCCCGAAAGGCTGAGATGGAGAAGGAGCAGGAGTTGCGTACCAACCAGATGAACATGAGTTTCTTTGCGAATATCGCCCACGAATTCCGCACACCGTTAACGATGATTGCCGGTCCGGTGGGGCAGTTGGCAAAGAGCGACCGTGTGGGCGACGAGGAGCGCAGTCTGCTGAGCATCGCTCAGCGCAGCATCCAGCGCATGTTCAAACTGGTCAACCAGCTGATGGATTTTAATAAATTGGAAAACGATACCCTGCGACTGAGTGTAGAGCAGATAGATGTGGTGAAACTACTGAACGACATCTGTGATACCTTCGAGTTTAATGCCAAGGAAAAGGGACTGACGCTGAGTCGCTTTGGTATGGAAGACCAGCTGATGGCATGGACCGATGGCGACAAACTGGAGAAGATTGTGAGCAATCTGCTGTCGAACGCTTTGAAGTTCACTCCACGAGGTGGCAGGATAGATGTGCAGCTGGATGTGGTTGATGATCAGGTGAAGGTAACTATCGCCGATACGGGTAAGGGAATCCCCGAGGAGCACAAGGAAAACATCTTTAAACGCTTCTATCAGTTGGATAATCAGACGAAGGCTATCGTAAACTATGGTACGGGTATAGGTCTTTATTATTCGCGCCGATTAGCCGAGCTGCATCATGGAACCTTGACAGCAGGCAACCGTACTGACGGCGAGGGAGCTGTGTTTACCTTGGTTTATCCCATGAATAAAGAGGCATACACTGATGCAGAGTGCAGACCGTTGGAAGGAGATAATACGTTAGCAGTCGGCGCCCAGCTAACCACTACCACCTTTCAGTCATCACCCATCACCTCGCATCAGAATGATGATGACCGTCCGACAATCCTTGTTGTTGACGATGATACCGAAATCATCAACTATATGCGAATGCTGTTCTCGCATGATTATCGACTGATTACCTGTCTAGATGCTGACACGGCACTCGAAGAGATGCGTGCCGCAGAACCGAATATCGTTCTGAGCGATGTGGCTATGCCTGGTAAGGATGGCTATCAGCTCTGTCAGGAAATCAAACAGGATATCCAGCTGAGTCATATCCCCGTTATTCTGGTAACAGCCAAGGTAACAGCCGAAAATCAGGTTGAGGGCTTGAATGTAGGTGCCGATGCCTATGTCACCAAACCTTTCGAGCCTGCTGTGCTCTCGGCACTCATCCAGTCGCAGCTGAAGAACCGCGACCGTGTGCGCAAATTGCTGACGAATGCCACTACTACCGAGGATGAAAGCGTGGATAATGCCCTCTCGGAGCAGGATAAGCACTTTATGGAGGAGCTCTACAAGCTCATGGAGGAAGAGTTGTCGAATTCAGAACTCGATGTAACCCGTATTACCAAGATGCTTTATATCTCGCGTACCAAACTCTATTATAAGATAAAGGGTTTGACAGGCGAAACGCCCAGCAGTTTCTTCCGTACCTACAAGTTGAACCGCGCTGCCGAACTGTTAAAGGGCGGTAAGCATACGGTAGCCGAGATTGCGGATATGACGGGCTTCAGTACCCAGAGCCACTTCTCGGTGGTATTCAAGAAACAGTTTGGTGTTACCCCTACCGAGTACAAGGGGTAGGGGTTGTGCAATCGTTTGCCACAGCTATGTTATGGGATTTCTTTTCTGATGCGAACAACGTATCAGAAAAATCCCTATCTTTGCAGCATGAGAATAAACTAAGAACAAAAATGAAACGGATTTTATTAGTAACCGCCATCCTGATGGCAAACGTTTTAACGATGAGTGCAGCAAAGAAACAAGTGATTGACCGTATCGAACCCACCGACTGGTATGTAGGCTTGAAGAATCCTCAGGTACAGCTGATGGTGTACGGAAAAGGTATCCGCGATGTTGCCAGTGTAACAACCGATTATCCAGGTGCAGTCATCGACAGTATCGTTCGACTTGATTCGCCCAACTACCTGTTGGTTTATATGAATCTGCGTGATGCGCAGCCAGGCACGATGGTGTTGAACTTTGGTAAGACCAAGGTACAGTATCAACTTAAACAGCGTGAGATGAGTGGCGATAAGCGTATGGGCTTTACCAATGCCGATGTGCTCTATATGCTGATGCCCGACCGTTTCGCACAGGGTGCCAATCATTCTACAAAGATAAAGGGCATGCGTAACTATGTAGAGGATCGCACCAAGCCCAGTCTGCGTCATGGTGGCGACCTGAATGGTATCCGCGAGCACCTCGACTACTTTAAGGAGCTGGGCGTAACCGCGCTTTGGTTTACCCCTGTGCTCGAGAATGATTCGCCCGATACCAAGAATGATTTCGCAACCTATCACGGCTATGCCACCACCAATTATTATAAGGTGGACCCCCGCTTTGGTTCGAATGAGGATTACAGGCGCCTTTGTGATGAGGCTCACCAGAAAGGCTTGAAGATTGTGATGGATATGATTTTTAACCACAGCGGTTTTGAGCATCCCTGGACCAAGGATATGCCAACCAAGGACTGGTTGAACACCCCCGAATGGTTGAACGAGCAGCAGAGCGGTCGCGACCCGATGACTGGTTTTACCGCTAATGCCGATGGTTCAGAGCCTGCCAAGAGCGCTTATCTGCAAACATCGTATAAGCTTACCCCAGTGGTTGATCCTTATGCCTCAGAAGTTGATTTGAAAGAAACCGTAGAAGGTTGGTTTGTGCCCTCTATGCCCGATCTCAACCAGCATAACCCTCATCTGATGCGTTATCTCATCCAGAACTCTATCTGGTGGATTGAGACCGTGGGTATCGATGGCATCCGTATGGATACCTATCCTTATGCTTATGCCGATGCTATGGCACAGTGGCTGAAGGAACTTGATGCCGAGTATCCCAACTTTAATACCGTAGGCGAAACATGGGTAACCGAACCTGCTTACACCGCTGCTTGGCAGAAGGATTCGAAACTTTCGGAAAACAATACCTATCTGAAGACAGTCATGGACTTCTCGTTCTTCGACAAGTTGACTCAGGCCAGATTCGAGGAAACAGATGGTTGGTGGAAGGGATTTAACCGTATCTATAACTCGTTTGTTTACGATTATCTCTATCCCAACCCATCGAGTGTGATGGCTTTTATCGAAAACCATGATACCGACCGCTACTTGGGTAATGGCAAAGATACCCTCGCCCTGAAGCAGGCGCTGGCACTGTTGCTCACAGTAAATCGTATTCCTCAGCTGTATTATGGTACTGAGGTGTTGATGAACGGTACAAAGGAAAAAACGGATGGTGATGTACGTAAGGACTTCCCTGGTGGATTCCCCGGCGATACCCATAACTGCTTTACCAAGGAAGGTCGTACGCAGAGCGAACAGGCTATGTTTACCTGGCTTTCTCGTCTGCTGCACTGGCGTCAGGGTAACGATGTGATTATTAAGGGTAAGCAGATTCAGTTTACACCGTTTAATGGCATCTACGTGATTGCCCGTCAGTATCAGGGTAAAACAGCGCTCACCATCCTGAATGGTACATCGAAACCAGCAACACTTGAAGTTGAGCGTTATGCCGAGGTTATTGGAAAGACATCAAAGGCTAAGGATATCCTGACTAATCGTTACTATGATTTGTCGAAGAATTTCGACCTGAAGCCACGTCAGTCGCTCATTCTTGAATTTTAAATAAATAAAACAGAAAGGATTCCCTCCCGCCATGCAGGAGGGAATCCTTTTTGTTTAGCGCTTTTTGAAATTCCACTTACAGTTGTCTGTATTGAAATCGTATTTAGCGAGTGTAGGTGTTGAGTCGCCTGCTGAGTAGAGGCAGAGCTCCTTGTTCACGCCCTCCTGACCAGGAATGGCCTTAGGCATGATGCGGTAAGTACCGTCTGTCAGCTGCTCAATACGCCAGAGCTGCTCGTCGGCACCAGTATAAGCGGCAACGGTTGTTACTTCCTTGTTGGCAGTAGCAGCCAGGGCGCGCTCGGTACCTTCGATAGTGATCTTGAAGTAAGGATTGCTCAGATAACCACCTGCAGAGTCAACTGGAGTAATGGTCCAGCGCTGGTGAGGACGGTTCATATAGTCGCAGATGCGAGCAGGAATATCACCCTTTGGCCATGTATCGATTACCTCAGCGAGTGTCTGGTTAGCGATAGGTTTCACAGGCTGCTCCATCTGGTTGCGGTTGAACCAACCCTGGCGCTCCTGCTTCATGCGAATAAAGTCAACAGTGAGTTCCAGTGCATAACCACGGCGCTCCGACTCAATCCAGAAGTTGCCACCCTTGAAGTTATCACCAGCCACAGGCCAACCGTTCTTCCATACGATAGGACGTACGGCCAATACCGAACGACCGCTCTGCTCGAAATCAGCCTCCCAGTGGAACGACATCACCTCAACACCTTCGTCAACGATGAAACGTCCGAAGTGACCGGCACCGCAGGCGCGGTCTTCGGCTGCAATCACCATCTTTCCACCGCCATGATACATGTCACGACCTACATTGTCGAGATAAGGACCTTCTACGCTACGTGAGCGACCTACTACAATATTATAGGTAGAGTTCACGCCGTCGCAGCAAGTGCCGTGGGTACCCAACAGATAGTACCAGCCATCGCGGTACATCAGGTCGCTGGCCTCGCAGTCGATAGCGATATCCTTCTCCTTGTTACCCTTCTTACGGAAACCAGTCTTGGGGTCGAGCTCAATCAGTCGGATGGTTCCGAAATATGTTCCGTAGCTTACCCACAGGCGTCCTGTCGTGGGGTCTAACAGCAAACCAGGGTCGATCGCATCCTGATCTTCCATACCGTCAGAGGCGCAAACCTCTACTGCCTCGCTCCACTTGAAGTCGGGCGACTTGGGGTCGAGGGTTTTGTTCCACATGGTGAGGATACGACCAGCGTGTCCACCACCCAGGCCGCCACCTGTTGCACCATAGATACAGAGGTAACGGTCGCCAATCTTCAGTACGTCGGGGGCTGCGCCGCCACCAGGGCGCTCGGCGCCACTATGCCAGCTCCAACCATCGTCGGTGATGATACCGCCACCACCGGTACCAAAGGTGTAATATTTGCCATCGCACTCAGCCAGTGTCGAGGGATCGTGAATATAAGGAGCGCCAATCTGCGCATTAGCGGCTGCTGTTACAGCAAGTGTCGCCAGAAGTGTATGTAGTCTTTTCATTTTTATTGTGCTTTGATTGTATAGTTAGTTACAGGATTACCTTTCTCGTCGAGGAAACGAACGCAGAAGTCGCTCATACCTGGGCCATTGATAACGGCACCACGCAGGATGTTACGTCCTTTCTTCAGGGTGAGACGTGCCGACATAGCGTCGTCCTTTACCATACGGCGGTCGCCAGAGAGCAGCAGTGCTTCCTCGCCATTGAGCCACCACATTGAGGCTGAGTTAGAACCTACGGCCAGGCGTACGTTTTCGATGTCCTCGTCGCAGTCGATGATAGTTACAGCCCAGAAGAGTACGCCGTAAACCTGCTGTCCCCATTTCTCAGCAAAACGGAACAGTTTTACGTTCATGTTCTCGCTGTCGAGAGCGTGCCAGGTCAGGGTCTGCTTCACAGTTGTCACTTTGGGTTCGGCAGGTGCCTGCTGACCAAAGCCGCGACCAAAGCCGGGAGCTACTTCTACCTTCTTATATTCGGCCTTCACTTTCTGCCCATCCTTCGGAACGATGGTCTGCTGACCCTTGAAATATGTAGTGTTAAAGTGCTCGCGCAGATATGAGTCGGTGAATACGGTGTTGCCGCTATTGGGCTTGTCGATAGGCTCCAGGAGCAACCAGCGACGGATGAATCCCTCGTCATCGGGCTTAGCTGTAGGTGTAGTAACAGCCGAGAAGTACTTAGGGCGGTTCTTGAACTGAATCCAGTCAACGCTAACGCCAGCATCCCCCTCACAGGTTATTACCAGATCGGTAACACCCTTAGGCATGTACTCTAATGGGGCAGTGAGTGTGAGCCACTGGTTACTGAAGTCGCGACGGAACATAGCTGGTGCGCCAGCAGGACTCTCGGGCTTCACGGTCATGTCGATCTTAGCGATAATCTTGCCGTTGGCTGCCTTTTCACGTACGTAGAGTGTGGTATTGCCGGCTGCTTTGGCATTTACAATCAGGTATCCCTCGGTCAGACAGTCGAAGTTTACATCGTTATACTTAATCCAGCTACCTTTTACAGGGAGTGTGGCCTGGTAGCTACGGAATGTATTAACAGTGTCGATCAGCGATGTGGTAACATCCTTGCTGGCCTCGCTGTAGCGGTCGATTTCAATCTTCTCTGTTGCCTCGTTGATACCTGCACCACGCATGGTTGGCTTCACTTCCTGGATGGTTCCATCGGGGTTGAAGTACAACTTTTCGATACATACCGAACGACGCTTGTCGTCACGTGGTGAGAAATCGTTGTGGTGATAGAACAGATACCACTGACCCTTGTAGTTGATAATACTGTGATGGTTGGTCCAGCAGCCGTTAGCATGCTCGGCCATAATCAATCCTTTGTACTCATAAGGACCCATTGGGTTCTTACTCATGGCATAACCGAGAACCTCGGTATTCTCTCTTACATAAGGATAGGTGAGATAATAGTTACCATTATATTCGAAAGCGAATGGACCTTCGGCCTGACGACTTGGCAGTCCCTTCAGGCAGTTCACACCTTTCATTTCAAATTCACGCTCGCCAAACTTCACTTTCTCGGTGGGTGTGTCGTCGGCCAGCTCCTTCATGTTGGGCTTAAGCTTGGCGCAGCGGCCAGCTCCCCAGAAGATGTAAGCATTACCATCCGAAGCCTGTAGCACACAGGGGTCGATACCGCTGATGCCTTTGATGGGCTCTGGCTCTGGAATGAATGGACCCTCAGGATTGTCGGCAACAGCTACGCCGATACCAAATCCAAATCCCTTTCCCTCAGCGGGGGCAGATGGGAAATAGAAATAGTACTTACCGTTTCTGTACACACAATCGGGCGCCCACATCGAGTACGAGTTAGGACGTACCCAGGGCACTTTGTTCTGGGTTACAATCACACCATGATCTGTCCAATCGGTCAGATTCTCTGATGAGAATACGTGGTAGTCTTCCATGCAGAACCAGTCCTGTCGCTGACCAGCGGGTGGCATGATGTCGTGCGATGGATAGAGATACACTTTGTTGTTGAATACGCGAGCCGTCGGGTCTGCCGAGAATTGGTCGCGGATTACCGGATTCTGTGCTAATGATACCAGAGGCACAGACATCAGTAAAGAAATACAAATTTTCTTCATTGGCAATGGTTTGTTATTTATTATAGATAATGTATAGTAATACGTTTAATCGTTAGATTTCAGTTATTTGAGTCTTTTCTTAGGGAAACGTTTAATCCCTTATTACCTTTTTATATATAAATGTTACAAATGCAAAACAGATTGTAACATTCCTCTTCGTAAAGATGCCGCGTTGTCACAACGCAGCATCTTACAAATAAAACCAAAACAAGTCTTTTTTAGTATTAATCTGTATAGTCGTATGGTCAGATTCTTATGATTGGTAAGAGAAGCTTCGGGATAGTGGTAAAAGGTTTATGGTTGACTATCACTCATGTCACTCTTATCGTAACATGGTGCAAATATACGACAAAAAACGATTATCTTACTTTATTTCTTGTAACAAATTCTTTTTGATTTATATCATTCCTGTTAATTTCTTTTAATATTCAAGCAAATGTTGCTTTTGTCATAAAAAAGGTGCCGCGTCATCGCGACGCAGCACCTCCGAAATACCAAAACAATGTGTCTAATACTAACTACTATAATTCATTTGTTAAACATCCGATTTGATTTACTTGTTAGCCCAACCACGTACCTGGTGCATCTGATCGTTAATTTCGATAACGGTCTGTGGCAATGGCCAGTACTCATTCTTGCCTTCTACGAACTGGAGTTTGATACCAGCGTCGGCGAATGGATGGTGGATCTTATAAACCAGCTTGTGAGGCTTAGTGCCACCTGACTGGAAGTATTCATCCCACTGCAGAGGAATGTTGTCGAGTACTTTGTCGTAGCACTGCTTAGCAATACCCCAACGTACGATGTCGAACCAACGGCAACCCTCGAACCAAAGCTCATACTGCTTCTCGTCCTGAATGGTCTGCAGATCAACAGATGTAGAGATGGTCTTAGAACCAGCGCGCTCCTGAATCTTGTTCACATACTTCAGAGCCTCTGTGCTGTTACCAGATGCCAGGCAAGCCTCAGCATACAGTAGGTAAGCCTCACCCAGACGAGCAATACACAGGTTAGTGTTGTTACAGTTGTCACCTACAGAGAGGTCAACATCATTAGGATGACACATCATCTTTACTTCCATCACGTCGCTACGAGAGAATGAACCAGCACTCTTGGTGATACCACGATCTGGGTCGAACTCCTTCTCGGCACGTGTCTTCTTGGTAGCATCGCTTCTCCAACCGCAGAGAGTCTCATCATAGAAGAACTCATCAGAGGTGAGGAAGGTTGCCTTACGACGATAGCTGTCACCATCGTTTTCAAGCATCTTGTGAGCGAAGTCCTGGTTGATAGAGCCACCGCCCCAACCGCCAGTTGAGCAAATCAGTGGGCTCTTACCACCACCCTGGATATCATCACCACGCCAGTTCAGTACGTTGGCAACCATCCAACGGCCACGCTGAATGCTACCGCCCCATACACCACCGATAGCGGTGTTTGTGGTATAGTTGAACTCGAAGATCTTCTCCTCGCAACCATCACCCTCTACGTGGAACAGGTCGCGGAAACGGTTACCGGGAACCAGTGCATAGTTAGAAGACTCTACCAGTGGCTTCAGTAGGCTAGCTGCCTTTGCATTATCACCAGCGAACAGAGCAGCTTTACCAGCAACGAACTGAGCAAAGCCCTTAGTTACACGCCAAGCGCCTTCCTTGTCGCTCTGACCCTTACGCTCGGGCAGGTCGCCCATAGCCTCTTCACAATCCTTTACGCAGAAGTCGAAAATAGCTTTCTGTGACTCAGCGTTGGTTGGTTTGTCGTTAACAATCAGGTGATCAACGATAGGTGGCTGATAGTAAACCTGTGCAGCCAGCATGTGAGCCCATGCACGCATTACCTTAGCCTCTGCTACAGCCTGACGCTTAGCTGGTGTATCAGCTGTCTCACCGAAATAGTTGATAACCAAGTTGGCTGAGTAGATTGACTTATAGATGTGGTTGTAAAGAGTTCCGATAGGACCAGAACTTGGGTCGTAACGCATCTCGTTCAGTATACGGAAGTCAGCGTGGTCGTTGATGTCACCACCAGCTGCGAATACATCGTCAGAAGAGTAGTTCAAACCCATGATATAGGCGTTCCAGATACCCTCGGTACCACCAATCTCACCAGTGTATGTGGCATACATAGCTGTAACGGCTGATTCGGCATCGGCATCTGTCTTGTAGAAGTTGTCAGTACTGCTGGTAGCCTTCTGCTCAATGTCGAGCAGGTCCTGGTTACATGATGTGCACATCATGCCTGCAGTAAGCACAGCTACAGAAAATAATATCTTTTTCATATTTATATTCAGTATTTAAATTTATTGGATTAGAAAGTAACACTTAAACCAAGAACCAGCTTGCGCATGTTAGGATAAACACCCTTGTCGAGACCTGGGCAGTTGTACTCCTGTGTGCAGGTTTCTGGATCGAGACCAGGATACTTGGTGAATGTGAAGAAGTCGTCAAGAGATACATAAGCACGTACGTTCTGCATATAAACCTTCTTGGTCAGGTTGGTAGGCAGGGTGTAACCCAGCTGAATCTGCTTCAGTTTGAAGAATGAACCGCTGTAAACCATAGCAGAAGAACGCCAGAATGTACCGCTACCAGCTACTGAGGCTGCAGTTGGCATCTTGTCAGTCTTGAAGTCATCATAGATGCCCTTAGCGATGTTGTTGTAACCTGTACGATACAGACCGTAGTAGATGTCGTTTCCTGCCTCACCAGCACCGAATACAGTCAGGTCGAAGCCCTTATACTCGGCATTCAGAGTGATACCGTAGGTGAGTGAAGGCAGACCAGATCCAACGTTGGTCATATCCTCAGCCTGTGGGTCGTTGGTGAGACCGCCATCCTTAGTATAGTACTGAGCAGTACCATCAGCTGCACGTCCGGCATACTTATAACCGCGCATGTACCATACTGGCTGACCCTGTTCGAAGTAGCAGCGTACAACCTCAGGGCTAGCACCCTCTACAGTAGCACCAGAGATACGCTCGATAGAAGGATCGAGGTAAGTTACCTCATTGTGCAGAGTAGCGAAGTTACCTGAGATGCTGTATCTGAAGTCACCGATGTTGTCTTTCCAAGTGAGCTCAACCTCAAGACCGCTGTTCTCTACCTCACCAGCGTTGATAGTAAGTGAAGATACACCTGACTCAGGCATAGCAGGAGCTGATACGAGCAGGTCCTTAGTCTTCTTCTTATAATAGTCGATACCGAGTGACAGGCGATCGTTGAAGAAACGGAAGTCAGCACCGAGGTCGAACTGCTGTGACTTTTCCCATGTCAGGTCGGGGTTGGCAATACCGTTAGGCATTGAACCGTAAGAAGCAGCGTTTGTTGCGCCGTACTGGTACCACTGACCATTGGTGTTGATACCTGCGGTGTATGCGTAGTTGTTCAGTACGTTTACGTTACCGTTAGTACCCCAAGATACGCGGATCTTACCGAACGACATGATGCTTGGGTCGATGTTGTCCTTGAAGAACTTCTCGTTAGAGAATGTCCAACCTGCAGAACCAGAGAAGAAGTAACCCCAACGGTTGTCCTTTGACAACTTAGAAGAGTCGAATGCATCAGCACGGAAGTTACCCTGCAAGCTATAACGGTTGTCGTAGCTATAGAGAACACGGCCGAAGTAAGAGAGCGCGCGAGTCATGTTAGGCTGACCGCTGAAGCTCTTAACAGTATCATCGTTACCGTTTACACAGTTCAGATAGCGGAAGTTAGGCTCATAAGCCTTCAGGATGTCTGGACCAGAAGCGCTAGCGCTTACGCCGTTAGAGTTGTACTGACGGAATGACATACCGGCCATGGCACCTACATTGTGCTTGCCGAAGTCCTGGTTGTAGTTGATGAAGTTTTCCCACTGGTACCAGGTAGAGTTGTTGCTTGCACCGCTGATGGTGTAGTTGTCACCCTTGGTCTGACCATTCAGGTAGTAAGGATACTGCCAGTCAGAGGTGTTGTTGAATGACAAACGATAACCCAGACGAGAAGTGAAGGTAACCTGTTTGATAGGAGTAACGTTCATGAATACAGTACCATTTACGTTTACGCCCTCGTTTCTACCCTCAGAGCGGTCGCGCTGAGAGAATGGGTTGGCACCGGCCAAACGTTGGTTGAAGTAAGATGTAGCATAGTAGCCGTTCTCATCACCGAAGAGTGTGTAGCTTGATTTACCAGCCTGAATCTGATCGTAGTAATTAGCGTAGTCGCCCAGCATCTGGTTGCGAGATGTCCAATACATTGGAGTCAGTGGGTCGAGCAAAAGCAGCATCTCGAATGAAGAACCGTAACCATTCTCAGATACGCCACGTGAAGACCACTTCTCGATAGCAGTGTTGGTACCAATCTGCAACCAATCCTTAATCTTATAGTCGGCATTAATCTGAGCAGTCAAGCGCTCGTATCTATCCTTGTTGCCCTTTACGATACCATCCTGGTTTACATAGCTTGTGCTCAGGAAGTAAGAACCACGGTCGTTACCACCCTGGAAAGTCAGAGTGTGCTGCTGTGCCCATGTGTTCTCGAAATATTCCTTCATCCAGTCTGTATCTGTGTTAGGATTCCATCCATACAGAGACTGTGCATCAGCCATATCAGCGTTTACACGCTCAGCACCGAGCTGCATGGTCATCCAATCCTTGAACTGAGAAGCGTTCAAGAGCTTACCAACGTGACCAAGACCCTGGTTGGTGAACTTAGCCTCGTATGTGATATTACCCTGACCCTTGCTCTTCGCACCGCTCTTAGTGGTAATCAGTACAACACCATTACCAGCCTCAGCACCGTAGATGGCAGCTGAAGCAGCGTCCTTCAGAACCTCCATTGACTCAATCATTGAAGGATCGAGGTACTGGATGCTTGATACCTGCAGACCATCGACGATCAGCAGAGGACCGATGTTGCTAGAGTTTGAAGAGTAACCACGTACGCGGATAGAAGCACCCTGACCAGGCTTACCTGAACTGTTCAGAATCTGTACACCAGCGGCCTTACCCTGCAGAGCAGCAGCAGCGTCGGTGGTTGAACGGTGTTTCAGGTCCTCGGCCTTTACTGATGCTACAGCACCGGTCAAGTCTGATTTCTTCTGCACACCATAACCGATAACTACGATGTCATTCAGTGTCTGTGCATCTTCTTTAAGTGTAATTGAAAGATTGTTTTTGCCAGCTACCTTTACAGTTTCGGTAGTGTAGCCAATGTAGCTGATAACCAGTGTGGCGTTGTTGGCAGCCTGAACACTGAAGTTACCATCGAAGTCTGTAATGACACCCGACTTTGATCCCTGTACTTTTACACTAGCACCAATGATCGGGTCGCCAGATACATCTTTCACCGTTCCCTTGATCAAGCTCTGAGCCAGCGCTCCCAGTGGGAACAAACAGAGCAGGAACAGTGCCATTAACGGCTTTTGGATTGATTTAAAATTCCACATAATTAATTTAATTAGTTAGATAATTGAATATGTTATTTGGCTGAATTCGTACTTTTAGGTTTCAATTTTCGGTTGCAAATATATTATAAATTTAACTCATTTAGTTTATTTTTTGTAACGTAGAGTTTGTAAAATTGCCAAATTGTCCAAAAATGTAACATTTGATAAAGTTCTGGTTACTTTTTAATACTATCGCCTCATTAAACGTTTACCATTTTTAAACTTCTAATAATACTAAAAAAGGTGCTGCGTTGTGTTGCGCAGCACCTTTTGAATATGTTTTGCTAACTGTTTGTCTATTGTATCTCAGTAGCTTCGGCATCTTCGATGATCACATCTGGCTCGTCGTAGTACTCTGGTTCGTCGTAAACCTTGGGCTCTTCGAATACCTGTGGCTCAGGTATGGGCTCAGTAGCGATTGCTGGCTCTGGCTGCTGTGGAGCAGCTGGTGCTTCTACTTCGGGTTCAACCTCGGGCTCTAAGTCCTCGTCGGCTTTCTGCTCCAGTTTGGTAGCACCCTTGAAACGGATGGCCAACAGGGCCATATCATCACGCTGTTCGAAGTCGCCGGCAAAGCGGTGTACGGCATCCAGCATGTTCTCGATAAAAGGCTTTGGTCGTGGATCCAGCTTCATGGCCTGCAGTGCCGATCCTAACATACGTTTCTCGTTAAACACACGGTGCTCGGCATTCTTTACCTTAATAAGTCCTTCGGTATTCAGGAATATCATGGTGCCAGGCAGCATCGTCATCTCCTGAGCCTCATAGGCATAGTTGGGTTCTTCGCCTATGGCTACATTCTGCTCTACAGGCAGGTGGTGCAACTCGTTGCTTACCAACAGTGGAGCTGCATGACTGGCATTACAGAAGTACAGTTTGCCATTATAAATGTCGAGTACACCAATAAACAGACGTATATCGATACCCTTGTTTTCTTTCTGTGCCAATGCGTTGTTGATAGCCGACATAATCTTGTCGGGCTGCGATTCGAAGGTGGCTGCTGTACGGAACTGTGCTTTGACGATGGTTGTGAGCAATGATGCTTTGACACCTTCTACGCCTGATTCTCCTACACAGAAGAACAGTTTGCCGTCGCGTACACAGTAGTCCATCACACCACCACCTTCCATCTGGCCCATTTTTATGGCGCTCCATAGGTCGAACGACTTATACTTTGGTAACAGTCGAGGTGCAATCACACGTTGTATATTCTGGGCGATACGGAATTCTGAGGCTTCGCGTTCTTTCACTGCCGTATCGGCTTCCATGCGGTCGTAGTCGTATTTCAGATCCTCGTAGGCAGCCTGTAGCTGATGGGCCATACGGCGTCGGATGAGTGCATAGGCTATTAGACAGAGTATGACGATGGCTATACCGAAAGCTATCATAAACTGATATTTGCGATTCTTCTTAGCTTCCTGCTCTGTCATTTTCTCTACGGTCTTTACAATCACAGCCTGCTCTTCATTTTCTATCTTCTTCGACTTGGCAATCGCCTGACCTAATGCGTTACTGATACTGAGTGCTACCTGAATGGCTGAGTCGCGTCGCCCAGCTTGCAGGTTTGTGCGGTATTTCTTCAGCACCAGATTCTCGATGTTCTCCAACGAGTAATTCTGCGGCGTTTCGCCCATCATCGCATCCAGACTACGATAGTGTTCGGCAGCCTCATCCCAGCGGTTAGCGGCTGTCAGATAGTCGTTAGCGTCGATACGTCCCTTAGGTGTGTTACTGTAACGGGTACTCTGGAACTTTTCGTAGGCTTTGGCAGCTTCTTCGGTTTGACCTAAACCTAGTAGGGCAAGCGCCTGGTAGATATCGTAGCGGGCCAGCTGTCGGTCGATAAAGTCGGCATCGGCATCAGGTCGCTGTTCATATTCGCTCAGTATCTGTCCAAAGCGGGTGGTCCATGTCAGGGCCTCCTGCCATTTCTTTGCATATATATAATTATAGGTAATATTGATGAGACCGGTGATTCCATCTTTATAGACCACATCGTTGTGGAAGGTCTCTATGTTTTCCTTATGCCGCTGGTAAGCCTTATTAAAACCATCGCTATTACCATTGGCTGTGCCTAATCCCTCCTGACAGCAACCTATATATATAAGTATGTTCAGGTAATCGCTGGTACTGTCGCAGTGAAGCTCCTCCAGTTTGTTGGCTGCAGGGACGGCTGCATTCAGTCCCTCCTCGTAGTCGCCTCTTACGGATAGCATGTTAGCCAGACGACTGGCCGACTTGGCATAGTAAGCCATCTCGTCGCTGCTGGTTGCGTTTTCTGCCGCATCGAGCGATGCTTTCCAATAGAACTCAGCCAGGCGCTGTCGTTTCATCTTGTCGCAGGCATAGCCTCGCCAATAGTATGCTTTGGTGGGGGTGATACTGCCGATGGTTTCTAAGCTGTCAACCACCTTCAGCAGTTCAGGGTAGTTCTTGGTCTTCTGAGTGCTCTCAATCAATTTGTCGGCTTCACTCATCTGTCCGTTCTGCTCCTCATTGTTGCAGGCTGCCATCAACACGCCTGCCATCACCATCAGGAATATCCAAATTTTTGTCTGTCTCATATACGGTTCCAAGTAATTGATGTTTCTGGATGCAAAGATACAAAAGAATTTTAAATAAACTCAAAAACAAGGCAAAAAAGTGCTTGTTAGGGGACGATGATACGCACACAAAAGTAAATGTAACTCATTGAAAAAGGTATTTTCTGAAAACTGCGTACCTTTGCACCCAGAATAAACTGAAACATTGATGAAACGTATATTTACTCTGATTACAATTCTATGTGCGCTTGGCGCAGGAGCTCAGGGAGTCAAGCCATTGCCCTCGCTCCATACTGAGGGAAGATGGCTTGTTGACAAACATGGAAACCAAGTGGTGCTCCATGGTGTGATGGATACGCCCAGTAATTATTTTAATGGTGGACGCTGGGAAGGTTCCAAGGCACTTGGTTGGTGGGACCACTATAATGATACAGGCGTTACCAACTGTCTGGCTTATTTTGAAAAACTATTCAAAGGCATGGAGAAGGCTAAGTGCGATGTGTTCCGTTTGCACATGGATCCTGCTTGGACCAACGATCCTGCCGATGGTTATGTTTATGCAGGCTCAGCAGGACAGGCTTCAGATGCGTCGGGCGAGGCAGACATCAAGAAGTTTAATCCCGAGCGCTATCAGAAATACATGCCACAGCTATATCTGAAGTTGGCCGAGATGGCTATGAAATATGGTATGTACGTAGTAGTACGCCCTCCCGGTGTATGTCCTCATGACTTGAAGGTGGGCGATTATTATAATCAGTATCTGATGTATGTATGGGATGTGTTCTCTCAGCAGGAATTTGTGAAGGATCATGCCGGTCAGATTAGTATTGAGTTGGCCAACGAACCTGTTAACTTGAGAAATGCCCAGAATCAGGACGATCCCAAAGCGCTCCATGACTATTTCCAGCCTATCGTCAATAAGATCCGCGAAAACGGCTTTACGGGTATTATCTGGGCGCCTGGTACTGGATGGCAGGCCAACTATACCAGTTATGCTACTTATCCTATCGAGGGCGATAACATCGGTTATGCCGTTCATGACTATACTGGATGGTATGGCTGCAGCGATACCAATCCCGATCCACAGAACAAGATTGAGCAGTTCCATAAGCAGGTGCCTGTAGTTGATACCAACCCGATTATTATTACCGAGGTTGATTGGAGTCCCGAGAACCCCTCGGCTCAAGGTCATTATAATGAGCATAACGAGTGGGTACAGCCCAACTATGGTACATGGTCAACAGGTTCTACCTCTAAGTGGGGTAAGGCTTACAAGGCTATGCTCGACTATTATGGTAATATCTCGATGACGCTGTCGGGAACAGGCTGTTTGTTCGATATCGATAAGCTGCTCTCTACGGGCAACGTATATCCTGCTTTTAATGGTCTTGAAGAGGCCTGTGGTAAGGCTTGCATGGATTGGTATGCCGACTATTATACAGTGAACTATCCCCATGCTGACGACGAGGCTGAGACTGGCGACTTCTATACCATCGAATCGCTGAAGGCTGATCAGGAGTCATTCGATTTGATGATTGGCGATAAGACCAAGATACTGCTGAATGTGCTCTATCGCGATGGCCATACGAAGGATATCTCTGATGTAGCCACCTATGAAGTAGATCAGCCCTCGGTGGTTGAAGTCAAGAATGGTTCTATACGTGCATTGGCCAATGGCGAAGCCCAGGTACAGGCCTCATATACCGATGTGCAGGGTACCATTTGGAAGAAATCGTTTGTGGTAAAGGTTACCGGTCTTGATTTAGGCGCCCTGACAGCCTTGAGCAGTCTTTCGGATATAACCGACCTGCCTTTTGCTATCGTGAATAAGGAGAGTCAGAAGATGTTTTATGGTCCTGAGAATCAGAATCTTGACATGGGCGATCCTCTGGGCGTCATCAATAACAAGAGTATCAGCGGTTATATGTTTAAGGCCGAGGCTATTTCTGGTCGTGATGGTTGTTATCTGTTGCGTTTGATGACGTTGAACGGTAGCGAATACAGCGTTTATGGCAAGCCAGGCTATCTTAATTCTCAGCCAACAACAGGCTGGTGTAGCTTTATTCTCGGTTTGAACAACCAGAATGGCGAAGATGTCAAGGATGGCGCTGTATGGGAAATTAAATATGAGAGTGGCAAGGGCTTTACATTGAAGAATATGGCTACGGGCAAATACCTGAAGGATGCTGCCCCAGCCAAATACGATGCGCCAGCCTATTTCGATTTCTTGAAATCCAGCGTTACAGCGGGTATTCATAAGGTAGAGCGTTCTGTGGATAACGATGCTGTTTATACGCTTCAGGGCATCAAGATAGCAACCCTTCAGCAGTGGGATGCGCTGCCTCGTGGCATCTACATCGTTGGTGGAAAGAAAAAACTTAAATAATAACTTTATATCAACTCAATTAAAATGTATCAATCAACTTTAAAAACTATCCTGTTGGCATCGGCATTGCTCATTTTGCCCGCCAGCATGTCGGCCCAGAAACGTAAGGCCGCTCCTAAGAAGGCTGCTACCGAACAGGTTGGCAAGCCCGATCCTAATTTCTACATTTTCCTGTGTTTCGGCCAGTCAAACATGGAGGGTAATGCCCGTCCCGAGGCTCAGGATTTGACTAGTCCTGGTCCACGCTTCCTCCTGATGCCCGCTGTCGATTTCCCCGAAAAGGGTCGTAAGATGGGTGAGTGGTGCGAGGCTTCGGCTCCTCTCTGTCGTCCAAACACAGGTCTGACTCCCGCCGACTGGTTCGGTCGTACCCTCGTGGCTTCACTGCCTGAGAATATTAAGATTGGTGTCATCCACGTGGCTATCGGTGGTATCGATATCAAGGGCTTCCTGCCTGATAGCATCCAGAACTACCTGAAGGTAGCTCCCAATTGGATGAAGGGTATGCTGGCTGCTTACGATAACAATCCCTATGAGCGCTTGGTTACACTGGCTAAGAAGGCTCAGAAGGATGGTGTTATCAAGGGTATCCTGATGCACCAGGGCGAGACCAATACTGGCGATCCCAAGTGGGCTGGTATGGTTAAGCAGGTTTACGACAATCTGTGTGGCGATCTGAACCTGAAGCCCGAGGAGGTAAACCTCTATGCCGGAAACATTGTTCAGGCCGATGGTAAGGGTGTATGTATCGGTTGTAAGAAGCAGATTGATGAGTTGCCTCTTACCCTGCACACCTCGCAGGTCATCTCTTCGGATGGCTGTACTAATGGTCCCGATCGTCTGCACTTCGATGCCGCTGGCTATCGTGAGTTAGGTTGCCGTTATGGCGAGGCTGTAGCCCGTCATCTGGGTTACGAGCCCAAGCGCCCCTATATCGAGATGCCTAAGCAGATTGAGGTTCCTGCCGATGCTTTCATTGCCGAGACAACCGTTCCTGGTAACGAGTTCCCCAAGGTTGATAAAGAAGGTCGTGCTTATTTCCGCATCGCAGCTCCCGAAGCCCGCAAGGTGGTGCTCGACATCTGCAACAAGAAATACGACATGCAGCGCGATGGTAAGGGCAACTTCATGGCTGTTACCGATCCCCTGCCCGTTGGTTTCCACTATTATTTCATGAATATCAACGGTGTAAACTTCATCGATCCTTCAACCGAGACCTTCTTCGGTTGCAACCGCGAGGCCGGTGGTATCGAGATTCCCGAGGGTTCTGAGGGCGACTACTACCGTCCACAGCAGGGTGTGCCCGCTGGTCAGGTTCGTAGCATCTATTACTATAGCAACGAGCAGAAGACCTGGCGCCATGCAATGGTTTATACCCCAGCCGAGTACGAGCTGGCCAAGAATGCCAAGAAGCGTTACCCCGTGCTCTACCTGCAGCATGGTATGGGTGAGGACGAGACTGGCTGGAGCAAGCAGGGCCACATGCAGCACATCATGGATAACGCCATTGCCAAGGGCGAGGCTGTGCCTATGATTGTGGTCATGGAGAGTGGCGATATCAAGGCTCCATTCGGTGGTGGTAACAATCAGGCTGGTCGCAGCGCCTATGGTGCTTCGTTCTATCCTGTACTGCTGAACGACCTTATTCCTTATATCGATAGCAACTACCGCACTAAGAGCGATCGCGAGAACCGTGCTATGGCAGGTTTGTCATGGGGTGGTCATCAGACTTTCGATGTTGTACTGACCAATCTCGATAAGTTTGCTTGGCTCGGAACCTTCAGCGGTGCAATCTTCGGTCTCGATGTGAAGACTGCCTACGATGGTGTGTTTGCCAACGCCGACGAGTTCAATAAGAAGATACATTATATGTATATGAACTGGGGCGAGGAAGATTTTATCAAGAGTGGCGATATCGTTAAGCAGCTGCGTGAGTTGGGTATCAAGGTAGATTCAAACGAGTCGAAGGGTACCGCCCACGAGTGGCTCACCTGGCGCCGTGGTCTCAACGAGTTTATCCCACATCTGTTCAAAAAATAGCCAATTTCCCCAAACCTAACATCGCGCCCCTCCCGAGTCACATCGAGAGGGGCGCTTATTATGGTTATAAAGAAAAATGCGGAAATTAACCGTGTTTTGGACAAAAATGGCAGAGGATAGGACTGCTATTATTTTTAAAAGACAGATATTTGCAACCAGAATTCCACATTCACCAACTCGTATATTCAACACTATACTTATTACTTAATATTTAATTATTAACACATTAACTAATTAACATTATGTACAAACGCGAAAGAAAAGTCTCGAAGACGATGTGTTCTTCGCTATTACTACTTTCTGCTGGTGCAATGACATTCGGTTCTCCAGTCAGTGTTCTAGCTAACTCAGTTTCCCAACCGTTGACAGAGGTAACATCTGTTCAACAGCAAAAAAAGGTGATCATTACCGTCGTTGATGGCCAGAATGAGCCGGTTGTTGGCGCCAGTGTGATGATGATGTCTTCTAAAACAGGTGTCATTACCGATATTAACGGTCGGTGCGACATCGATGCAGCTTCTGGCGACGAGATACGAGTGTCGTCTATTGGCTATGTTGCCCAAACCATTAAACTCGGTAAAGGTGGCTCGCAGCGAATCGTACTCCTGGAGGATAAACAACTCCTGGATGAGGTGGTAGTGGTAGGTTATGGTACGATGCGTAAGTCCGACCTTACAGGTTCGTCTTCTACGACCAAGGGCTCTGAAATCTTGAAAATGCAGGGTTTCAATGCCTTGGAAGGTTTAAAAGGTAAGGCTGCGGGTGTAAACATCTTTAATAACACCGGTCAGCCTGGTGGCGAGATGCGTGTTATTATCCGTGGTATCTCAACTATCAATGCCTCTTCTAGTCCATTGTATATCGTAGATGGTGTTGCCATGACTGATTTCCAGTTCCTCAACCCTAATGATATCGAGAGTATCGAGGTGCTTAAAGATGCCTCTTCGGCGGCTATCTATGGTGCCCGTGGTGCCAATGGTGTTATCATGGTAACCACCAAACGTGGTAATGCCGGTAAGGGAGCGCACATCAAGTATGATGGCTCGTTTTCGGTAAGCAGTATGGCCCGAAAGATGGATGTCATGAATGCTTCTGAGTGGATGAGCGCTTTCAAGCAAGGTCTTGAGAATGCTAATCAGTTCCAGGGCATGAACTTTGATACCGATCTGTCGAAGATATTCACCGATACCCGTTATTTTGATAGCAATGGTAATCCGCTTTATGATACCGATTGGCAGGACGAGTGTTCTCGTGTAGCCGTATCTCATAATCATGAGCTGAGTATCCAACGCTCTGGCGAGAATGGCTCTTCGGTGGGTGCATTCCTTAACTTTACCGATCAGCAGGGTATTCTTCTCAATACTTATTATAAGCGTGTAAATGCAAAACTGGCCTACGATGATAACCCAACTAAGTGGCTTTCTACAGGATTGAATCTGTTGGTGAACCACTCATGGGGTAATCATACCTCCGACAATCCCTATGGACAGGGTGCTCTGCGCACGATGATTGAGCAGTTGCCTTGGTTGCCTGTACAGCTTAATGGTGAGTATGTACAGAATAACATGATTAATACAACAGGTATACTTAAAGATAAGGATAACCCCAATAGCGGTTATCAGACATTCTCTCCCGAGGGTGTTGCCAACCCAGTAGAGTTGCTTGAGCGTGTACAGGTTATACAGTATAAGACTCAGATCTTCGGAAATGCTGCTCTTACTTTCCACCTTGCAAAGGGATTGGATTTGAGAACCCAGTTAGGTATCGACTACCATAATAACCGCAGTAAGGGATATACACCTTTCCAACCACATCAGCTTATCGACCAAGGTGCCTCTCAGGGTGCAGCTTCTGCAGGTAACTCAAACTCACTTTATTGGCAGGAAGAAACCTATCTTACTTATGTAAACGACTTTGGGAAACATCATCTGAATGCCATGGCTGGTGCTTCTTGGCAGGCACGCAAATATGATTATTTCGGTGCTTCCGACAATACCTTTACCGACGATTACTATGGCTACTATAACCTAGGTTCTGGCACATTGAAACCATCTGTTGGCTCCGACTACGATAAGTGGGCCATGAACTCATACTTCTTACGCTTGGCCTATAACTACAATAATACCTATATGGCTACTGTAACGGGTCGTTATGATGGTTCTTCTAAGTTTGGTCAGAACAACAAGTATGCTTTCTTCCCATCAGTGGGCTTAGGATGGTTAGCCTCGAACGAGAGTTTTTTGAAGGATATTGAGACCATCAGCAAGTTAAAGCTTCATACCTCATTTGGTATGACGGGTAACTCTGAGATTGGTACCTATCGTTCTCTGGCTACTGTCAGTCAGTCAACCACTATCTTAGGTGGTAAGATGGTAACCGTTTCTTATCTTGACAATATGCCTAATGCCAACCTGAAGTGGGAGAAGACAGCACAGTGGGATTTAGGCTTCGAACTGGGTTTATTCAAGAATCGTTTGAATTTTGACATCTCTTACTACTATAAGTACACCTCTGATCTGCTCTTGAATCGTCCTGTTCCCGAGTCAACAGGTTATTCTTCGATTATGGACAACATTGGTGCCGTATCTAACCACGGTTTTGATATTCTGGTAACAGCTTATCCTATTCAGACTAAAGACTTCCAGTGGACCTCTACTTTGAACTTGGGCTTTAATAAGAATAAGGTGGAGAAACTCGATGAGGGTGCTTCTGTTGATCCAGTCAGCGGAAAACGTCAGATTCTTACAGATGGCTTTGTAGGTTACGATATGCTTATCCGCGAAGGCGAAGCGCTTTCTACTTTCTATGGTTACAAGCGCGCTGGTATCTACGATGGTCACCCCGAGAACTGGGATGCCAGTACGATGAATATCCCATCTATTGTAGGCGAAAAGGTTACTTATAAGCAGCGTGAGATATTGGGTAATGGTCTGCCTGATTGGACAGGTTCTTTCATCAATACCTTCAACTACAAGAATTTCGACCTTACGCTTGATCTTCAGTTCTCAATGGGTGCAGATATTATGCAGGAGTACTATCACTCTACCTTGGCTCGTTTCCTTACCAATGGTCTCGATCGTTTATACGAGGAGGCTTGGCATCCAGTAAACAATCCCAATGGGGTAGAGCAGGCCTTGCGTTTGAATAACTTCGGTATGGGCGCCAACAATCAGGCCGATTCCGACTGGGTTTGTGATGGTTCTTACTTGCGTTTTAATCTCTTGCAACTTGGTTATACCTTCTCTGGTTCTGCTTGCCGAACTCTTGGTATTTCAGCTTTGCGCCTGTATGCTAACCTGAACAACTTCTGGCTCATCTGCTCCGACGATTATAAGGGTTACGATCCAGATAACTCAACACGTCTGGGTAGTAATAACTGGGGTGCCAACCGTCAGTTTTTCTCTTATCCTCGTCCAAAAACGTTCTCTTTTGGTGTTAATGTAACTTTCTAAACAACTTATTGTAACTGTTTTATGAAAACAATAAAATATATCATATATGGAATGATGGCAAGTGCCACATTCGGTCTTACTTCTTGTGACGAATTCCTGGAAGAAAAGCCACTGGATCAGAAATCGTCAAGCCAGTTCTGGCAGTCAAAGGAAGATGCGCAGACAGGTGTTGATGCGCTTTATTTCGGTGGCGTACCTTATTTGAATCAGAATGGTGGTGGTTGGCAGCCCAAAGCCACGATGTACGGTGGTATTATCTCAGGTTTGTTCTACGACGACCATGGCGACTCACAGTTGGCCGAAGCTGCGAAGGCATGTACCTATACCTTGGAGAAGTTCTCAAGCCCTGCCATGTCCTTGTGGCATGAGTTCTACAAAGGTATCTCCCGTGCCAATTTCGTGTTGGCCAATGTGCCCAAGATGACCGATGTGCTCGACCAGGCTACAATCGACAATTATGTGGCCGAAGGTAAATTCTTCCGTGCCTATGCTTATTTCTATTTGGTGAAGGAGTTTGGCGATGTGCCTTATGTGGATGAGCCATATACCTCTACTGATGGTATGTTCAAGGAGCGTACTCCAGCAGCCGAAGTCTATCAGCATGTCATCGACGATTTGACAGATATTACCACAGGCTCAGCACTGCCCAACAAGTCGTTCTACGACAATGGTTGCCGTGTAACCCGTGCGATGGCACAGACACTCTTGGCACAGGTATATCTCCAGCGTGCCGGCTTCCCCATGAATGGTGGAACAGAAGACTATAAGAAGGCTGCACAGATGGCCGAGATGGTGATTGATGGCGGTACTGCTGCCCTGGAACAGGCTAATGGTAGTTCCGACGATCTGAACTCGGCTTATAATGTGATTAAGACTTCGAAGACTTCCAAGGAGATTATCTTTGCTAAAGAGTACGACTATGCTAATAATAATATAGGTAATGGTTATGTTAATCTCAGTATCGGTTCCGACGCTACCACCTGGAAGGATGCCAATGGTAATCAGGTGTTCAGCATGAACGTGTTACATAAGGCCTACCATCCATGTGATATGATTTTCAAGAGTTATGCTCCCGAGGATATCAGAAGTCACGAGAAGCAGTTCTTCTTCAATACCTATACTGATAAGACTGGTGTGGAGCATACGCTCAACTATACCGGTATCTGGTCGTGGTTTGATGAGGATGCCATCATTAAGAATCATGGTGGCGACTATAATATTCCTACCATGCGTTATGCCGAGGTGCTGCTGATAGCTGCCGAGGGTCATGCCCGTACCGGCAATACCGCCAAAGCACAGGAGTATCTGAATCAGGTTCGTAAGCGTGCTGGTCTGGCTGCTGAGACAGCCACTGGCGATGAGCTGGTTGCTGCCATCCTGACCGAGCGCCTGCATGAGTTCCCTGTAGAGTTCAAGGTGTGGGACGATATCCGTCGTACCCGTTTGTATCCCGAAGCTGCAGGCGATTATTCTGGAAAACTCAATTGGGTTGCGCTCTCAGGTGCGAAGATCCAGAATAAACCTGTAGATAATGTTAAGATTGGTGCTATTCCTGAGTGGGTTCTCCTTTGGCCTATCCCACAGGATGAAATTCAACACAATCCTGCTCTTACACAGAATCCTGGTTGGGAGTAAATAAAAAAGCGATAGCCTATATCACTATAGGCTATCGCAACTTTTTTTTTATTTATGAATGTTTTTGAGCAGGTTCAATTTTCCATCATCTATCAGTTTTAGTATCAGCTCACCAAACAAGGTGTTTTGCCAGGCAAACCAGTGGCGACTGTAATTGGCAGCATTGTCCTTGTTGAACGACTCGTGCATAAAGCCTGTGCCGGCATCTGTATCCACCAGCATCTGCAGGCACTCCTTAATCTCCTGATCGTCGGTGCTGGTAAAGGCACGCATCATAATCGACATGGGCCATACCATATCGTAGCCTACATGAGGTCCACCGATACCTTCGCCGGCCTTACCACGGAAGAAGTAAGGGTTATCCTCGCTCCATACAAACTTACGGGTGTTCTGATAGATAGGGTCGTTTACATCCACATCACCTAAGTAAGCCATTGCCAGCAAACTGGGCACGTTAGCATCGTCCATCAGGTGCTGGTTACCAAAGCCATCCACCTCAAAGGCATAAATCTTACCATATTTAGGATGGTTATAGATAGCGTACTGCTGCAGGGCGGCGCTCACCTCGTTGGCTAAGGTTGTGCACTCGTTGGCAGTCTTGGTGTCGTTGTTCACCTTGGTCAGGATATCAGCAGCCTTACGCAGTGATGTTACGGCAAAGAAATTGGATGGGATGAGGAAGGGGAACACCGTGGCATCGTCGCTGGGACGGAATATCGAGGCAATCAGTCCTACTGGCTTTACGGGGTTTCCATAACCACCATGACTCACGGTATCGTACTGCTGGGCTGTGGTACGCTGGAAACGGTATGGACCATGCCCGTTTTTGCGCTGCTGTTCACGGAAAGTCTTCAGAATCTTACCGATGGCCTCCTGCCACAGGCCGCCAAAAATACTGTCGTCGCCAGTTACCTGCCAGTAATAATAGGCCAGTCGCAGAGGATAGCACAGCGAGTCGATCTCGTACTTGCGCTCATGCAGGTTGGGATTCATCGTGGTGTGGTCGCTGGCCCATTCGCTGCCTGTAGGTCCCATGTTAAAGGCATTGGCATAGGGGTCGATGCAGATACACTTCAACTGGCGCAGGATGGTGCCTCGTACCATTTTTCTGATTTTCTTGTCTTTCTTGGCAAACTGTACGTAAGGCCACACCTGGGCACCCGAATCGCGCAGCCACATGGCGTGAATGTCGCCTGTATATACAAAGGTATCGTCGTCGCCCTCAGCATCCGAGTAGTGTACGGTGGTGTCGAGCGTGTTCGGAAAACAGTTCTCGAACATCCATGCTAAGTATGGCGCGTCTTTTAGCATCTTTTTTACCTCGGCAATCTTCTTTTCGATGGTGTCTGAGTAAAACAGTCGCTCTTTGGCGGCGGGTCTGCGAGATACTTTTGTGTTGTCGGCTGGAGCGGCAATCGTTTTGCTCCAGTCTTCTATCCCGTCGGCCATAACAGGCACCGATAGCCCTGCCAACAGGATGGTGGTGAGTAATGTACGTCTGTTCATTTTTGTTCTGTTTTTAATGTTTTAATTAGTTGTTTGCAAAGATACTAATTATAAATAAGTTCCTTGTTGTAATTCCTGTCAAATCAGTATGTTGTACAATAATTGCAGAAACGAGGACATTGTTTCGTTTCTTTCTGTCTACCTTTGCCACACGAAAATAATAAAAACCGTAAAGTGATGAAGAAAACTCTAACATTACTCGTCTGCCTGTTCATTTCAGGACAACTCGTACAGGCTGAAAATCTAACCGGAAAGGTGAACCCTTTTATCGGAACAACAACTCTATGGAGCCCAGCCGATCTGGGATATACACGCACAGAAACTAAACGCGCTTGGGGAGCTGAGTCATTTCCTGGCTCAGCCTTACCCAATGCCATGGTACAGCTCACCCCTGTCACCATGTATCCTTCGGGTTCAGGTTATCAGTACGAGGATCATCAGATATATGGTTTCGCGCACACATGTAAGGGCCACTGGAATCTGCTCCATCTGCCCATCATGCCAGCTACTGGTAGGTTCTATCCCGATAACTTCTGCTCATGGTTCAGTCATGCTAACGAGTCGGCTCATCCTGGCTACTATCAGGTGTATCTCGACCGCTATCATGTAAATGCCGAACTCACCTCAACCCTGCGTTGCGGCTTCCATCGTTATACCTTTCGTACCGGCGATGAGAAACGTCTGATTGTAGATATCACACGTAGCAACAATCGTCCCCGCACGTGGAAAATCGAGAAGTCGGGTGCCAACACCTTCCAGGGGTTCCAGGATGGCGAGGGCCGTATCTACTTCTATGCTGTGGCCAATCACGATGTAAGCGAGGTAAGCATCCAGAAGGATTTTCGCCATCAGATAGCTGTGGTCGATTTCCTAAATAATAAAGGATCGCGCGCATTGGAGCTCAAAATAGGTTTCTCGTTTGTAAGTATTGCCAACGCCAAGCAGAACCTCGAGGCCGAGATGCTCGACAAGAGTTTTGAGCAGGTGCGCCAGGAGGCTGATAACATCTGGAACAAACAGCTGGGACATATCCAGGTAGAGGGTGGTACCCAGAAGCAGCAAACCATGTTCTACTCTACACTCTACCGTGCTTTTCTGTGGCCTGCCTTGCGTAGCGATGTGAATGGCGAGTATACCGACGAACAGGGCCGTGTTTGCAAGGCCGACTTCCGTTACTATACCAATCCTTCGTTCTGGGATACCTATCGTAATAAGCTCATTCTGTTAGGTATGATTAACCCCGATGTGGCTACCGATATCATCAAGTCGATTATCGATAAAGGCGAGAAAGCCGGTGGTTATATGCCAACCTTCTTCCATGGCGACCATGCCTCTACCTTTGTGGCAGGTTCATGGCTGCGTGGTATCAAAGGGTTCGACTTGCAGCGTGCCTATAAGCTCCTACTCAAGAATGCTACCGTTCCAGGTCGTGGCGGTCGTCCTTGGCTCGAAGAGTACCTGAAGCAGGGCTGGATAGCCGAGAAGGATACCACCAACGTGCCCACTTGGGATGAGTATAAGGCCTCGGTAACCAAGACCCAGGAGTATGCCTACGACGATTATGCCACCGCTCTGATTGCCCGCGAGCTGAAAGATAAGAAAAACTACCAACTACTGATGCAACACTCGCAGAATTACAAGAACCTGTTTGATGCGTCAACAGGCTTCTGGCGTGGCAGGATCGCCGATGGCTCATGGATTAAGGATTTTGATCCCTGGTACCCCTATTATGCCTATATGTATCGTGAGGCCGATGCCTGGAACTCGCTGTTCTTTGCCCCGCACGATCCTGAGGGTATGGTGGCGCTCTACCCATCAAAAAAGGCTGTTGAGCTGAAACTCGACTCGCTGTTTACCCTGCCTAACCATGGCTACGAGGCCTGGAACCTTACAGGTTTCCTTGGCACCTACTGTCATGGCAACCAGCCTGGTCATAGCATTCCTTATACCTATTATTTTGCCGATAAACAGGAGAAGGCACAGGTGGTGATTGATTCGCTGCTGAACCATTACTATGGTATGGGCGAAGAGGGACTGGCCTATGCAGGCATGGACGATGCAGGCGAGATGTCGTCGTGGTATGTACTCAATGCCATCGGTATCTATACCTATTCGCCTGCCGATCCGCAGTATATCGTTACCGTGCCATTGTTCAATAAGGTTAGATTCACCCTGGGCACCACTGGTAACACGTTTACTATCCGTCGCGAGGGTAGTGGTCGTAAAATCAGTCAGATAACGGTAGGTGGTAAGCCGCTCAAGGGCTGGTTTGTGCCACACGCCCAACTGGCAAAAGGTGCTGAAATGCTGATTAAAACCGAATAAGCAATTAAACTGTTCTATAACTAAAATTACATTCAATCTAAAGTTTTACTAAATGAAAAAAGTAAATTTCAACTATTCCAGATTCATCTGGCAAGGTTTTATGGGAGTAGCCCTATGTGTAGGCAGTCCTTCCGTGGCTCTTGCCAATGGTGTCTCAGTGGCTGCTACTAACAATGTACAGCAAACCACTGTCAGGGGCACAGTTGTTGATGCATCGGGAGAGCCCATGATCGGTGTAACAGTCTCGGTAAAAGGTTCATCCTCGGGTACCGTTACTGGCCTTGATGGTAGCTTCTCGCTGAACTGCAAACCAACCGATGTCTTGGTCTTCTCGTATGTGGGCTATGTAAACCAGGAGCTGCGTGCTAATGCCAACCTGAGTCGTATTGTGCTGAAGGAAGACAATGCTATCCTCGACGAGGTGGTGGTGATTGGTTATGGCACCACTACTCGTAAAAGCGCCGTGGGTGCTGTAGATCAGGTTCGTTCCGACCTGTTGGAGAATCGTCCTGTAGCCAACGTTACACAGGCCTTGCAGGGTGCAGCACCAAACGTTATTATCCAGCGTAAGAACTACAACCCTAATGCCCAGAACAACAACTTTAATATTCGAGGCATCAGTACGCTGAACGATAACAGTCCGCTGTTTGTGATCGATGGATTGGTTACCGACTACGATAACTTCAACCGCTTGAACCCTAATGATATCGAGAATATCTCTATTCTGAAAGATGCCGGTACTGCCGCTATCTATGGTTCACGTTCGGCCAATGGTGTTGTGCTTGTTACTACCAAGAAGGGTAAGAACAACGAGCGCACCAGTATCCGACTGAATGGTATGGTAGGTTGGGAAGATCCCCATATCCTGTTCACACCTGTTACCGGCTATCAGAATGCCGTGCTGCGTAACATGGCTGAGACCAATGTGGGTAATGCCCCCGTTTACAGTCAGGACCAGATTCTCGACTTCTACGCCCATCAGGACGAGGAGCGCTGGGCGCTGAACGAGATCTTCAAGACCGCCATGCAGCAGAACTACAATATCAGCATCAGCGGTGGTAGCGATAAAACCACCTATATGGTTTCTGCCGGCTATTTTGATCAGGGTAGCAACTATGTGAGCACCCAGAAGTTCGGTTTGCAGCGCTACAACTTCCGTACCAACCTGGTTACTGAGTTGGGCCGCCTGAAGCTTACTGCCACACTGGCCTACACCCGCACCGATAGCAAGAATACCAATGGTGGTAGTCTGGAGATTGATGCCAGTCGTGTGCCCAGTGCCTATATCTATAAGATGAAGTCGGCCGATGGTCGTTACCTGCTCAATGATGTGTGGGGTGAGTTCAACCCACTCGGTCAGCTCGAGTCGGGCGGTTTCGATAAGTACCGTACCAATGCCATCACCGCCAGTGTTACAGGTGAGCTCAAGATTATCGATGGCTTGAAGCTCCGTGGTGTGTTTGGTGCCGATGTGGTGGGTAACAACCGTTACTCGCGTAGCATGCCTTCTTATTATTATGCCGGCGAAGATGCTACCGAGCCCCGTCCACGTAAGGATTCAGATTTTAAGACCAGCAACTGGAATGCCGACAACTACCGTCTGAACACTCAGATCCTGCTGGATTATAATAAGACCTTCGGCGTGCACACTGTTAGTGGCCTGTTTGGTGCCACCAACGAGTCGTACACCTGGTATAACAACGAAATCTGGAAGAACTATGTTGATCCCGACTTGGGTACCTCTACCAGCATCACTACTGGTGAGGTAGGTAACATCGGTGGTGCTACCACCGTGGATAGTTCTGGTCAGACCAGCATTACCTCACTGCTGGGTCGTATCGGCTATAACTACAAGGAGCGTTATTATGCCGAGTTCGACTTCCGTTATGATGGCAGTTCAAAGTTCCATAAGGATTACCGCTGGGGTTTCTTCCCTTCACTGTCGTTAGGTTGGCGCATCAGCGAAGAGCCTTTTATGGAGAAATATCGCGAAAAGGTGGGCGACCTGAAGATCCGTGGTTCATACGGTATCCTGGGTAGTCAGGCAGTAGGCGACTACGATCGCTATACCCGCTATAGCGTTAGCTCTACCACCTATGCTTATAATAATCAGGCCGTAGCCGGTGCCGGGTTTAACCTCGGACTGAAGGACCTGACTTGGGAACGTACCAACACTTTCAATATAGGTTTCGATGCATCGTTCTTGCACAATGCACTGAACATCACATTTGATTACTACACCAAGCGCACCAAGGACATCCTGATGAAGCCCTTGCAGCCCAGTGTTTTCGGAACCACCATGCCAAGCACCAATATTGGTGAAATGTCGAACGACGGATGGGAACTCTCTATCAACTACCGCTTGAAGACCGGCGATATGAAGCATAACTTCTACTTCAATATCGGCGACTCGAAGAACAAGGTTACCAAATTCCCTGGTAACGAGCAGATTAGCGGTGTTGATGAGATCTATAAGATCATTCGCGTTGGTCAGCCCCTCAACTCCTACTATGCATGGCAGGTAGAGGGCTTGTTCCAGAGCTACGATGAGATTAAGAACTCAGCTCTGCCTCTTGGCGCAGAGGTAGCACCTGGCGACCTGAAGTTCAAGGATCAGAATGGCGATGGTGTCATCGACTCTAACGACCGTGTCATCGTTGGTAACGCTTTCCCACGTTACACCTTCGGATTCACCTACCGCTTCGAGTGGAAGGGCTTCGACTTCAGTATGTTCTGGCAGGGTGTAGGCAAACGTTCGCAGATGCTGCGTGGCGAGTTGCTCGAGCCATACCACTCAAACTATTCATACGTGATGTACAAACATCAGCTTGATTTCTGG
The DNA here is from genome assembly GCF_900102205.1 of Prevotella sp. khp1. Lineage (NCBI taxonomy): Bacteria > Pseudomonadati > Bacteroidota > Bacteroidia > Bacteroidales > Prevotellaceae > Prevotella > Prevotella sp. khp1. The sequence goes on along the minus strand of NZ_FNJZ01000002.1, from coordinate 96,407 downwards.
ACCCCAACTAACACAAACGCTAAATATCCACGTCTGGCAGCACAGGGCTCGGCCTCAGATACCAACAACTGGGGCCGCCCGTCAGACATCTTCGTGCTCGATGCCAAGTATGCACGTTTAAAGAACCTTGCCATCGGTTATTCACTGCCTAAGAAGGTGATTGAGCCTCTGGGCCTGCAGAAACTCCGTGTATATGTTACCGGTCAGGATCTGCTTACACTCACCAAGAACTCGTTCATCGATCCTGAGTCGTCAGAGTTCGGTTCGAATATGAACTCTGGTGGTGGTAACAGTGGTCGTAACTATCCTATGCTGCAGTACTATGGCTTTGGTTTCGATGTAGAATTTTAATGATTAAGTATCTTATGAAAATGAAAATCAAGAAATATATCTATCTGTTTGCTGCTGTGGGCGGACTTGCGCTTACTGCCTGCAACGGCATGGAGAATGCCCCTGGCAACCAGTTTACCGATGCAAACTTCTGGGACTCTCCCGACAGAGCGCAGTACGTGGTAAACATGGCCTATGCACAGATGTATAATGCCGGCAAAATGTGGCGCGACGAGTCGCTTAGCGATAACATGATCGACGGTCGCTCTACTACCGACCAGCGCCTGATGCGTATGGGCCAAGCCACGCCTACCACTGGTATTTTTGCCAGTGAGTGGTCCGATTTGTATGGCGGCATCAAAACCTGTCATGTGTTCCTCGAGAATATCGATGCCATCACTAACCTCGATGCAGCCAAGAAGGCTCGTATGATTGCCGAGATACGTTTTGTACGCGCCTATATCTACTTCCGTCTCACCAACTTCTATGGCGATATTCCTTTCTTTACCAAGGATATCACTGTGGATGAGTCGAACACCATCAGTCGTACCTCGCATGCCGAGGTGATGGCGTTCATCCATCAGGAGCTGAACGATATCATTGGCGATCTGCCCTCGCGCAACGACCTGCCCGAGAGCGAGAACGGCAAGATTACCAAGGGTGCTGTGGTAGCCCTGCAGGCCCGTGCCTATCTGATGGACAGCGACTGGAGCAACGTGCAGAAATACTGCGAGATGCTTATCAATCAGCCCGAGACTTACGGCTCGTATGCCCTGTTCCCCAGCTACCGTGGACTGTTTGAAGAGGACAATGAGTATAACCAGGAGGTAATCCTGGATCGTGCCTATGTTCGCAACTTGCTTACCTGGGGCGAGATTCTCGACATGGTGCCCCTGAGCAAGGGTGGCCGTGTGGCCGACCGTGTACCTCAGCAGTCGTTGGTTGATAGCTATCTCACCCTGAATGGTTATACCATCGATGAGGCTGGTACCGATTACGATCCTAACCATCCTTACGACAACCGCGACCCACGCCTGGCAGCTACCGTTATCTATGATAACTACGACTGGAGCGCTAATGTGGGCGATGGCTCAAAGGGCGAGGTGATCCATATCGATCCTGCTGGCGATAACACCGTTGATACCTATATCGGAACAGGTAGCAATACCACTGCTACAGGTTACTACACCCGTAAGTGGTTTGCCCCACAGGCTACTGGCGACATGAGTTCGGGTCTCAACATCATCATGTTCCGCTATGCCGATATCCTGCTCATGTGGGCCGAGGCTAAGCTCGAGCAGAACCAGATGACAGCCGATGTATGGAACAGCACCGTACGTGCCATCCGTCAGCGTGCTGGCTTCAAGACAGCTAAGGCTCTTAACTTCCCTGCCGATAAGTCGCAGACCGAACTTCGTCAGATTCTGCGTAACGAGCGCCGCTGCGAGCTGGCCCTCGAAGGCTTGCGCTGGTACGACATCAAGCGCTGGAAGGCTGGTTCAGAGTATCTCACCCAACCCGTTCGTGGTGCCAGCTTTACCCACGACATCCCCTGGAAGTTTACGTTCGATGAGAACCGCGACTACCTCTGGGCTGTTCCTCAGAGTCAGATCGACCTCAATCCTAACTTAGGCCAGAATCCTGGCTACGGCAATTAATCCATATCATCAATAAGTATTATTAGTAAAAACCAAAAAAGAAACAATTAACTATGAATAAGAATATTATTAAGGCATTCGCGCTGTTTGGCGCCGTGTTCAGCATGTCAGCCTGCACCTCCGACATGGAGTTCAAGGATAGTCAGGTATCAGCCATCACCCAGCTCTACGAGCCTGCCGATGGCAAGAGTGTAACCCTTCAGGCTTCAGCCACTGCCTCAACTTTCTTCGAGTGGGAGGCAGCCAAGGCCGAGGATAGTGGTTCGCCCCTCTACGAGGTGGTGTTCTACAAGGACGGCGAGAGCACACCTATCTATAAGGTGCTCTCTGATAAGAATGGTATGATGAACAGCGCTACCATCACCCACAAAACCCTGAACAAGGTTGCCGCTGCTGCCGGTTTCAAGAGTGGTGCCAGCGGCACGGTCAGCTGGTCGATCATCGCTTCTCGTGGTTTGAATCAGGCCGAGGCAACCGTTAAGCACAAGCTGAACATCACTTCGCTCGAGGGCTTCGACGAGATTCCTTCATCGCTCTTCATCATGGGCGAGGGTGCCGAGAACGGTGCTGCTTTCTCATCACCCGAGCAGGGCGTATATGAGATCTTCACCAAGCTCGAGGGTGGCAAGAGCTACCAGTTCTGCAGCAACAACAAGGGCGATGGCACCATCTATTCGCTCGATGGCTTGAAGCTGCGCGAGGGTGGCTCAACCGTAGCACCTGCTACAGGCATCTATCGTCTGGTACTCGATTTCAATGTGGCTTCGGCTACCATCCGCGAAATCAAGAGTCTCGGTTTGTTCTTCTGTCCTAACAACAATATCATGTTCGATCTTCCTTACGCTGGCAACGGCGAGTTCTCAGGTGTAGGTGTGGTAGCCTTCAAGCAGGAGGGCTGGGGCCGCGACGAGCGTTATAAGTTCCTGATGGAGTATGCCGACGGTACCAAGCAGTTCTGGGGCACCAAGAATGGCACCGACTCACGCCCTGGTGGTTTGGCTATGGACGATCCTTACTATTACATCATGGAAACTGGTAACAACCAGTGGGACGACAAGTGGAAGTTTGATGGCGACTTCGATGGTGGTTCGGATGGTCCTCACCCAGGTGTCAAGACCCGCATCACCGTGCTCTTCCATGGTGCTAACTATACCCACCATGTTGAGTTGGCCGACTAATCTGTAAGTTCTAACTTATGCATAACATATTAAAAGTTTTCTTCGTACCGCTTCTCTGCAGCCTTGTGCTGCAGGGTTGCGGTTCTTCTTCATCCGAGGATGAACCAACGCCTGCGCCACAGCCTGAGCAGACGAACTGGAAACAGGTGGCCGAACAGGCTACACAGACTTTAGTAACTCACTTCTGGAACGGTCGCGAGGGCTACTTCAACTCGTTGCCCGATGTGGCCGACACCCAGCAGAACCAGTACTGGCCCCAGGCTCATGCCATGGATGTGGTGATTGATGCCTATTTGCGTACTGGTAGTGCCGGCTATCGCGACTTGTTTGATAAGTGGCACGAGGGCATCAAGAAAAAGGCTGGTAACAGCTATTTCAACGATTTCTACGACGACGAGGAGTGGATTTGCCTGACGATGCTCCGCTTGTACGACTGTACCAAGGAACAGAAGTATCTGGATACCGCCCAGTTGCTGTGGGACGATATCCAGAATGCCTGGAATACCAAGTACTGCGGTGGCGGCATGGCATGGCGTAAAAGTCAGCCTTGGAGCAAGAATGCCTGCAGCAACGGTCCTGCTGGCATCATCGCTGCCCGCATGTACAATATCCTTCACAAGGCATCTGATTTAGATCTGGCTAAGCGTATCTACAACTGGGAGCGCGACAACCTGTATGCCCCTGGCACGGGTGCTGTTTATGACAGCATGAACGGTCAGAGCGGCAACAGTGTTACCACTTGGGTGTTTACCTATAATCAGGGCACGTTTGTGGGTATGTGCTACGAGTTGTTCAAGATTACAGGTGAGACCCTGTATCTGCGCGATGCCGTACGTGCTTCGTCTTACACCTTGTCGAGCCTGAGCGACCTTACCGAGAGTGTGCTCAAGGACGAGGGAACGGGTGATGGCGGCTTGTTTAAGGGCATTTTTGTGCGCTATTTCACCCTGCTCATTCAGGAGCCCCAGCTCGATGCAAGCGATAAGACCCGTTTTGTGGCTTACTTAAAGCACAATGCCGAGGTACTGAAGGAAAAAGGCCTTCAGGCCCAGTACCTGATTGGCAGCAACTGGGCTCGTAACACATCGGCCATCGACTTGGGTACCCACGTTAGTGGTTGTGTACTGCTCGAAGCTGTTGCTCTCGATACTCTTTAGGCGTCATACCAAAATGCTTTCGGAACTCAGTATAGAACTGTGAGCGCGTGTTGAAGCCCGTTTTATAAATGATTTCCTGAATAGTTGTATTAGTAGTGGTAAGCCATCTTGCTGCCACATTAATACGATAGGTCTTGATATAATCCTTAGGTGTCGGCATATTGGCATCACTGAACTTCCTATAGAGATTGCGCGGACTGATACTCATCAGTTCCGCCAATGTCTCTGGGGTCAGCTCAGTATCGGTCAGATGCTCGTCAATCACCTTTGTCACCTCGTCGGCAAAGTTCTGGTGCTCCTTGCTAATCAGGTCGCCGCCAGCATACACATAGGCCGATGCTGCCGAATTATAGTATTCGCGCAGCACGTTGCGGTTCTCTAACAGGCGTACCACGGTGGCCTGCAGCAGGTTGATGCTGAAGGGCTTGCTGATATACACGTCGGCGCCGCTGTCTAATCCCTCTATACGCTCCTCTTCCGATGTCTTGGCCGATAGGATAATCAGTGGTATGTGCATGGTGTGCTTGTTGCGCTTTACCTGTTGTGTAAAGTCCAGTCCGTCGGTACCAGGCATCATAATATCGGTAATAATCAGGTCGGGAGTTTCCTCTTTCAGGTAGGCCATGCCCTGTTCGGCATTCAAGGCTGCCATCACACGGTAGTCCGACAAGCAGTCGGCCAGCAGGTCAAGCATCTCCTGGTTATCATCAATCGTCAGAATGGTAGGTGTTCTGTCGCCTGCCATCTTGGGCAGTGGGCGTGCAGGTTTGGCATTGCTCACTGCCTGTGGCACAGCCAGGGGCATGTTGTCGGTCTGCTTAGCCGATGTCACCACCTCGTCGCTCACACCTTCGGGTAGCGGCTTTTCGGGCAGATACACATTAAACTGTGCATACTGGCCCACTTCGCTGTCAATCTCTATCCGTCCGCCTAACAGTTTGGTCATGTTATGACAGATGGCCATACCAATGCCATTACGCGAGGTCTGTCCGGCATTCGGACTCTCCTCAACGCTGTCGAACACAGTGTAATAGTCAAAAATGCGTTCCCTGTCCTCAGGTGCGATACCACGTCCTGAGTTATAAACCGAGAACAGCAATCCTCCCTCCTGTCGGGTAAGTTTTACTTTGATGGTGCCCTCGCTCTTGGTGTATTTAAAGGCGTTTGATATCAGGTTGCCTACGATGCTTCTCAGTGCCTTATCGTCAGATGTCCACACCAATCCCGGCTCAATGTCCTGTTCGTAGCTGATGCCACTGCGCTCGGCCATCTCGGTAAAGGCGTTGGCGTAGTCGCCCACCACTGCCGATACATCCACGCGTCGCCAACTAATCTCGTGGTGTCCTGTGGTTACACGGCGCAGGTCGATAACCTCCTGAATCAAACTGTTCAGTCGACCCAGGTTCTGCATCACCTTGCCCACGTATTTTCTCACAAACTCGTCGGCCTTGGTGTATGCCATAATGCGTTCGCATGGTCCGTAAATCAGGGTCAGAGGTGTGTTCAGTTCGTGTACCACATTGGTCAGGAACTTCAGTTTCTCCTCGTACAGCTCGTCCTGGTGCTGCTGTTGTAGTCGGGTCAGCTGCATCTGCTGGTGCAGCTTCTGGTCCTCGTACCAGTGACGCACATAGATGGCTATCAGGGCAATGGCCAGTAATATATAAATAAGGTAGGCCCAGATGGTGCGGTAATAAGGTGGCTTGATGTCGATGTGCAGTTGCGATACGGCCGTTTCCTTACCGTTCATCATGTTCTTGGCCTTTACATACAGCGTGTGACTGCCCTCGGCCATCTGGGTAAACGATATCACGTTGCTCGATCCGTTGTCAATCCATTCGCCATCGTCTGTCAGTCGGTACAGGTAATGGTAGAACGGCTCCTCCAGATAGTTAAAGGTGGCTAAGCTCACGGCAAAGGAGTTCTGTGTGTGGTCTAATGTCAACGTCAGGTTATCGCGCTCGCCCTGCATAAAGTCGTTGATGTTCTGCAGCTTACCCAAAATGTTGAGTGTGGTAAAACTAATGCGCAGTTCGTGTACCTGCTGCTGTACGGTGGTGTCGTTCACAATAGCCGTAAAGCCGTTGATACCGCCAAAAAACAGCTCCCTGCCATTGGCAAAGGTGGCACCATCGCAGTATTCGGTTACATCCAGTCCGCTGTTCATGCCATATACCTTCAGCACCGTGCCGTTGGGCGACAGTTCTACCAGTCCGCCGTTGGTGGTAGCCCATACTTCGTCTGCTGTACCTTTTGTAAAGGCATGTATGGTGTTGTTAGGCAGTCCGTTGGCTGTAGTCAGATGGTGACTCTTGCCTTGCTTGTTACGTATAAAAATGCCCATACCCGTACCTATCCACAGGTTATCGCCCACGGCCTGCAGCGCAAACACATCGTTAATGCTGGGGTCGTTGGTTGTCTGGCTGGGTGCCATATACTTCAGCTGTCCTTTCTCAAAGGTATAAAGTCCTTTTCCACGGTTTCCAAACCACCAGCGGCCCTGTTCGTCGCAGGTCAAGCAGAAGAAGTAGTTCGACGAGCCTTTACCGCCATCCAGCACGTAACGCTTCATGTTGGTTAGTCGTGGCTGTCCGTTTTCTACGCTGATATCGGCCTTTACTATACCCGATCCCAAGGTGGCCATCCACAGTTCGTTGCCTTTCTCGCGGATATCTATCACCTGCTGCAGGTGCATTTCGGCTGGTACGGGTCGTATGCTCTTGGTGGCTTGCGAGTAATAGCAGATGCCATCGCCGCCACTAATCCAGAACCAAGGATGTTTGCTCTCGGCCAGTTTGTAAACTACATTGCTGCTCAGGCCGCTGTTCTGCTCTCTGTACACCGTTTCGCCCAGCTGGTGTGGGTTCTGGTAGATGCTGAAGTTGGGTACCTGTATCAGTCCGTCGCCCTTGGTGCCCACCCATAGGTTGCCCTCGCCATCTTTTAGCAGTGCACGGATGGGGAACGATTTGCCGGCACGTAGCGAGGTGCTTGCAAACGATCGTAATGTCAGTGGCTCGTCGCTATACATCAGCACGCCGGCACCGTCCGATCCTATCCATACGATATCGCCTAAGCGGTCCTTGTGCATACAGAATACGCCTGTTTCTACCCCTAAGTCGATTACCTCGGCTGGCTTGCCTTTCGGGCGGTTCACCTTAATCACACCACCTTCGCCAAAGCCAATCATCAGCGACTCCTTGTATTGCAGTACCTCGTTGACGAAACCACGTCGACTGATTTCATGGGCCAGCGACATCTCGTGTTGCAGGGTGAGTGCCTCCATCTGGTAGCTGTATAGCTGTCCGTCGTTGGTAACCAGGTATTCTGTATCGCCATCGGGCATGGCCGATACCAGGTGCATGCGTTGCACCATTTTGGGCTTGCCAATGGAGTATTGGTTGTTGTTGGCGCTTAGCTGATAGCTCACAATGCCATCGCGGTTAAACAGGTAAAGTGCCTTACTCGATACGGCAAAGTCGCACACGTTGGCCAGTGTTACGCCTTTCAGGGGTAGGGCATGTATGCTCCCGTCGCGCTTGTCGATATAGTTCAGTTTGCCGTCGGTAAGCAGGAATCCGTCGCCTTGCGGATTCTTTCGTATGCGTCTTAGTCCTTGGAACTGTGGGTAGTAGCGCACCTCCTGTCCTTTGGGTGTTACAATGTTCAGTCCGTAGTTAGTCAGCACCCAGGTATTGTTATCACCTACGTTCAGCACATGCTCTATCAGGTTACCGTAGAGTCGCTGCTCGGCATGCAGGGTGGCAGGTCGCACCTTACTGCCGTCGTAGCAGTTCAGTCCGTCGATGGTACCAAACAGCATAGTGCCGTCGGGTTGCTGCTCAATACTGAGTATCGAACTGGCCGACAGTCCGTCGCTACTGGATATATGTCGGATGTTGTAAGCCTGTACTTGCAGCACGAAAGCCACGAAAGCAAGTAGTAATTTAATCTTCATGTTTTTAATTTTTCCTTTTCGTGCGCAAAAATACAAAATTATTTTGTAAAGACTGTTCTTTATCCCTTTTAAATGACAAAAAGATGTTAAATACTAAAAATTTAGTTGATAAAATTTGGAACTACTAAATATTTAGTATATATTTGCCGGCGGAATGATAAACCTAAGCATTATGAAGGAGAAAAAGAAGCAACTAACCAAGGCCGAGACACAGGTGATGAACATCCTGTGGAGTTTGCCAGAACAGCAGGGGGTTATTCAGGACATCATCAATCGCTATCCTGAACCAAAACCTGCCTACACGACTATCCTGACGTTTATGAAGATTCTTACAGACAAAGGGTTTGTAAAGCCTGAAAGGGTAGGCAAGGCCAATCGTTTTTCGCCGTTGGTAAGCAAGGACGATTACACCTACTCGTTTATCAGTGATGTAAAGGATACTTTTTTTGATGGCTCATTCACATCGCTTGTCAGCTTCTTTGCCAAAAAGGAGCAATATACCGACGAGGAGTTGGCAGAACTGAAGGAATTGATGACAAAAATCGAGTCGAAACGATGATAACGGCATTTCTGTTATATATAGGTAAGGTGGCGATACTGTTGGCAGTGTTCTATCTGTTTTATCGCCTGTTGATGGAACGTGAGACTTTTCATCGCTTTAATCGTGCCATTCTGCTCCTGTCGGTCTTGATAGCCTTTATCCTTCCGCTGTGCGAAATCACCCTGCACAAAACGGTTGTGGCTGCATCTACGTCTGCATCCGGGGCTAATGTTGCATCTGGTGTTGCATCGGATAGTCCATCTGCAACTTACGGTAATCCCCTTCTATGGCTATTCGTTATCTATCTTGTAGGCGTAGTATTAAAACTGCTCCATACCGCCATCAGCATCTATCGTTTGAACAAGTTGATTAGCCAATGCGAGCAGCATCCGCAAGCAGATGGTACCACCATTGCCGTTTGCGCTCAGAATATCGCTCCGTTCAGTTGGTGGAATACCATTGTGTTTTCGCGTCGCGACTATCAATTACAGGATTCGGCCCTCTTGGTTCATGAGCGGGCACATATCAATAGCTATCACTCCTTCGATCTGTTGCTGATGGAACTGGCGATTGCCCTGCAGTGGTTTAACCCTGCCATCTGGCTCACAGGTAGAGAGTTACGTGCCGTTCATGAGTACGAGGCCGATGCCAGTGTGCTTTCGGGTGGTGTAGATGCACACCACTATCTGAACCTGCTGATGGATAGGGCCAATGCCAAGTTGGAGTGTAAGTTGGCTAATGCCATCAGTCAGCAAACACTGAAGAACCGTTTTCAGATGATGGCGCGTCATCGCTCCAAGCCCTCACGTCTGCTCAAGGTGCTGTATCTGCTCCCCGTTGTAGCCATCACCTTAGCCCTGAATGCTCAGACGATTATTCACTATCAGGCACCAGAACCTGCTCCCATCCATCCTGTTGCTGATACCATTCAGGCTCAAGCGCCACAGAAGGTGTCACCAGCCCCTGTGGTTGAGCCTCATAAACAGCAAAGCACTCAAAAGACGGAACCTCAGCCAGAAACCGCATTGCTGACGATTTCAGGAACGGTTGTTGACGAAGAAGGTAATCCCTTGTTAGGTACAGCTGTAAAGGAACATGACGGTGCAACAGGTACGATTACTGATTTTGATGGTAAATTCTCGCTCAAAGTACCCAAAGGCGCAGTGGTGGATTTTCTGAATATAGGCGTGGCCACAGTCTCCATACAGGTAAAGAGTGATATGACTGACCAAAAAATAATTATGAAACAAGAATAACTTAACCAATAAAAGTAATGAGTATGAAAAAAGTTTTTGTGATGATGGCAGTGTTGTTGGCATCAGTAACCGCATCTGCTAATGACAACTTTAAGTTGACAGGTAAAATTGATGGTGCAAGCAATGATACGCTCTGCATCGAGTATACTATTTTGCAGCCTCAGAAACAGCACATGGTGCATAAGGTGGCTGTAAAGGCTGGTGAGTTTTTGTTCAACGCCAATCTGAAAGAGGCTTATTCGGCTAAAATGTATTTAAAGAAGAATCCCAAAGAGAGTCTTTATTTCTATTTGGTTCCTGATGAGGAGGCTGTCTTTAGTGGCAGTCTTAATTCGGTAGACGAGCATTGGAGTGGTAGTACATTCTATCAGCAGTACGAACGAATAACTGAAATCCAACGTCCTTTTAATATTGAGTTTGTGGCTGCTCGAAATGATCCTGATAGCATAAGGGGGGAGAAAAACCGTGATATCAATAGGCGCGCACATTCTGTATATATGAAATACATTGAGGCACATCCCGACGAGGATGCCACGGCAACTTTGATTGTTTACGTAGGTTACGAGCAGGTGCTGCCTGCAATGGCCAAGTTGACTCCGGAAGTTCGCAATGGCAGAATGAAAAGCGATTTGGATAGCTTGGAGAGAATGTTTAAGCAAGTGCTGAAAGAGGCGGCTGCACGCAAAGCCGTAAAGAACGATACTGTTACAATAGGCACTCAAGTACCAGAACTTGGGTTGAAAGATTTGCAGGGAAATGTGTTGGAATTGAAATCGCTTCGTGGTAAATATGTAGTGCTCGATTTCTGGGGCTCGTGGTGTACCTGGTGTATCAAAGGGTTCCCCAAACTAAAGGAGTACTACGCCAAATATAAGGATCGCCTTGAGATTGTGGGCATCGACTGTAACGATACTGTCGAAAAGTGGACTGCTGCTGTTAAGAAACACAATCTGCCTTGGCTGCAGGTAAGAAGCGAGGATGGCATTACAGAGGATAGATTCAGAATAAAGGGCTATCCTTATAAGGTGCTGATCTCGCCCGAAGGCATTGTGCTCAATGCCTACCTAGGCGAAACCGCCGATTTCTACCAGTATTTAGATACCGCCCTTTAAGATGATGGTATGGCTCAACATGTTCTGATTATAAGAAGATTCATATTCCTTCTATGTATGGTTTCTGCCCCCTCCTTTGCATTCGCTCAGAAAATGATATGTGTGAAAGAGAAGGATAGCGGGCAACCAATACCATATGCCAATATCTATATGGATGATGCTGCGTATTATACCGACAAGGATGGGGCATTAGAGCTCCCCAATAAGGCCTCTGCTATCAGAATTAGCCATATATGCTATGTTGATACCATACTTAATCTTGCTGAACTTAAGGGCAATGATGTTTTTATATCTCCGAAAACGTATCAGATTCCTGAGATTACTATTGGGAAGAGTTCGCATGGTAATCGGCAAATTGGACCAATATGGCAGAAAGAACGTTTGTATTATGGTGGACGAAGTGGGTTGCTTTTAGGTGTTTTTCTTCCGTATCAGCAGGAATATGAGGGGAAACTTGTTAATAGCATTGTTGCCGACTTGTATCATAATAAAAAGCTAGTTGGGAACTATGATGAGATTGATAATGCGGTTTTGCGATTTGACCTTCGATTGCCTGATGCTCAAACAAAGGCTCCTTCTTCTACTTCGTTGATCGGAGGTGGAATCTTTTATGATGGTAAGTCAGATGGCAGTGTAGCCATCCCCCTTGAATCTCCAATTGTGTTTCCGCGTACAGGATTATTCGTCATTGTAGAATGGATAGTAAAGGGCGAGTGTAAGGAAACTGTTTTGTATAATCCGCACATCAGGATGTCAAAATCCAAATCTCAATCCGTAACATGGCAGAAACGTATATACCGACAAGAGAGCTGGGTGGATTGGAATAGAGATGAAGCAATGCAAAATCTGCAATCCTCCATACAAGCCAAAGCCCTTAATGCCAATATTGGAGTGCGAATATATTAAGACGAATGACAAATTCCTATTAGTGGAACGCAGTGTTCCCAGGTTGGGAACAAAACATTCCCAGGTTGGGAATGAAACGTTCCCAAGTTGGGAAAAAATGAAGCGCTTTTGGTGGCGAGGGTTGTAGTATTAGTTGGCGTTTCTTTTGAAACTTTTGCAAAAAAATCTCTCATCTCTCCCTCAATCTCTCAAAACCCGCATAAACACAGGTGGTTTGAGCGATGAGAGATTTTTCGCATCCCTCCCTCATCTCTCATGTATCTCTCCCTATAGCATGAGAGATGTAGGGAGAGATTAGGGAGGGAAAAGGGAGAGATTAAGAAAATCTCCACCCTCTCGAAATGCCTGTGTATAAAGGCTTTTCGGAAGATTGAGGGAGAGATGGCTGTTTTTACAGAGAAATTATTTGCAAAAATTATCTCCGTTACCACTTCTTTACCTATCTTGGCTTTGATGATATAAACACCTTTAGGCCAGCCTGCGGTAGAAATGGTGGTAGAGTGCTATATGTCAGGGACCAGTCCCGTGGCATATATAGTTATTTTATTTTTTTGAAAGTTCTTATTGCAACTGGTTGAGGAACAACGCCCGGATTCATATCAGACACAAAAGGGATAAGTCTCAATAGATTTCCCTTTTCATAAATTTCGTATTTGTAGCTATAATATCCACTCTCTACTAGTTTTACGGTTAGTATGTCATGATCGTAGCTATATGTCATTGCTGGAAAATCTTCCATCGGCATGTCTTCACAATATTTCTTATATTCATAATTCGGAAAAAAAATGATGTGATCAAACCAGATTGTACCATCGTTTTCGTCAGAAGGATAAACAATTTTTCCACTATCTATATAGCGTACTTCTTGTAGTTGCCATTCGCCCACAAAGGGGTTTTCTTCATCACTACTGCAAGCACAGGCTAATCCCAGTGCCAGTAGCATGCTGAGAAATAGAAAAAGTTTCTTCATAATTATTTTATTCTTTTATAAGTACTTATTGTTTTTGGTCTTGGTAAGTCGCCTGGGGTTTTACGGTCTGTTAACCTAAGTACATTTCCATTTTCAGAGATTTCATATTTATAGCGCGAATCTCCCAAATGGTCTGTTAAAGTCAGGAAATCATTATCATAACTATATGTCATTGGTGGAAAATCTAATTCTGGCCTATTACTGCTATACATTATATATTCAAAATTAGGTTGAAACTTGACATGATCAATCCGAATTGTACCATCTTCTTCACCAGATGGATAAGCTATTTCACCACTATCCACATAGCGTGCTTCTACTAGTTGCCACTCGCCCACGAATGGGTTTTCTTCATCACTACTGCAAGCAATGGATAATCCTATTGCCAGCAGCATGCTGAAAAATAAAAAAAGTTTCTTCATAATTATTGGTTTTGTTGATAAAATATAATTTTTGACAAATATAGGATAAATATACGAAACTGCCAAGTTTTTGAGTTCACAATTTATTGACAGGTAACAATTGATGTGGTTTTTTGTTACATCGCAAAAAAGTCGTTATAATAATAGCGATAGCCTACAGACGATGATAGGCTATCGCTAAATATCTTCGAGAGATAACGTTATTAAATTGAGATGGTATGATCCAAAATCAGATGCTGGCAAAGATGCCACTTTTGTTTCTAACTCTGAAAGACTAAGTTTTTTAGGGTTCCTTTTAATTTCGGCAGCAATACCAGTGTGCTCAAATTCATTGAGGGCAATCATATCTATCTCATTCTCACCTTTGCGATTCCACCAATTCCCCACTATTGTATATTGCCCCGATTCCATAGCTTGTTGTTGAAAGAACTGTTCAAGTGTACGCCCTGTAAACTGTTCATAACCTTTCCCCATATTCTGTCGCAACAAGGAAAGTTGCTGGCGTTCCACAAGTGCCTGATATGGCCATACAAAGCGGAACCAGAAACGTAGGAACTGGTCGGAAATCTCGTAAGCACTGGTTTTGCTGTTAGGTTTGGCCAGTAGGGGTTTTAGACGCGCGATGATGTTATAGTTGTTTTCAAGATTCTGGATGAAAGTACCCATATCCTTTTGCATTGCGCCGTCTATATCCGAACGCCTGGTCATACCTCCCGCTATCAGCTGGAGAATAGAAAAGTATGTGCTACTCTCATCGCCAAACTCCTGAATCATCAGATCGCGACCCTCTGAGAGAAAATAAGAATCCTGCCTGCATACAAAGTTTAGCATTTTCTCCTTTGTATAACATCCTGCATCCATCAAAAGCTCTACGTATTTTGCCACTCCACCAGTAATCATATAGAGGCAAAGCAAGTCCTCATTGTTATAATGCGGGTGATGGTCGCCGAATATCTGCTTCAGTACATTAATAGAGAAAGGTAACAGTGTGAATTTTGAGGTGGGGCGTCCATAGAGCGGTTCGTTTCTATCTTCGAAGATACGTTTCATCAACGAACGGATACTACCCATCGTTATCAGGTTAATATGTGAGTCACGATGATACCTGTCCCAAATGTCTTGCATCTCACTAAAGATGGCTGGATTTACTTTATAGAAGTTCTGAAACTCATCAAAAACAATAGAAAAATGGCGATGTACCGATTCTCTCATAATAACCTCGAACACATCACGGAAGTGCGACAATCGACCATATACCTGTATACCTAACTGTTCCTGGAGTGTTTGCTGAAACTTATGGCAAAGCATGGCTTCGCTATCTTTCGCCACAAAAAGATAAGCAAACTGGCACCCCTCCAAGGCTTTTATCACAAGCGACGTTTTACCAACTCGGCGTCTACCCATCAGTACTGTAAACACAGCATGCTGTTCGGCCTGCTTCTCATTCTGCTTCAGAATCTCCATCTCTGCTTTGCGATCATAAAACTTCATAATATAAATCCGGATTTATATAAATTGTCGTTTATATTTCTGCTGCAAAGTAACAAAAAAAACTTCATATCTCCAAATGTTATGGCTATTTTTTAATAGTTTACCCCACATTTGGGCGGAAACCCCAAAAAGCGATAGCCTACAGACGATGATAGGCTATCGCAAATATGCCAGGGGGCACTTTATTCCGTGGCATGCACTATTTCTTGCTATGGAAAGAGTAACCAATAGTAAGGCCTACATGCGAGTAGTATTTCTTACTGATGTGGGCATCAAGGGTGAGGCGCAGGTGGCGGGCAAATTCTACACCTACTCTTGGAATGATGCAGAGAGTTGTGCCCTCATCACCTAAGCTGCCCTTGATTTGTTGGCAATTCGCAACTCCAAGGCCAAGGCCGATGAATGGTGATACCTTCGATCCACGATTTATCTGATAGTCGGATAGTACAGCAAGCGATATTGTTCGGTTGCTGAGCGACTTGTCATCTTCGGCATGTCTTACAGCGCTGCCGATATATAGCTCTGCACCAACATCCATCGGCAATCGTTTCAGATTCCATCGCGATTCAAGTCCCAAGTTAACGCCTAACTTGTTACTGATTCCCGATTCGCTATCCAACGGCAAATTGGTTCCTGCTTTTACTTCAAACTCAAACGGAGCAACATTCTGCTGGGCTCGGCATGGCATAACGGCCATCAGGGCCATACATAATACAAGTTGTAATTTCTTCATCTTTATTTTATTGGTTTGTAAATTCACGTGCAAAGGTACAACAATTAGTCGGAATATACTCAAGAAAATCCCTATATAGTGGTAGGTAATCCCCCTAAAGTAGCCATTGATGGTACAAATAATAAAGTTTATGATACTCACGGAATAGAGGGTTTGGGGGATTTGTTGTAACTTTGCAGCCGAATAGATTAATAAACAGAAATCAAATTAGCAAATATGAAGAAACTATTAGTAGCGTTATCGCTTATCGCCGGTAGCCTGACAGCATCGGCACAGTGGGGACGTCCTGTAGATTATGCAGCAGGTCCTGGACTTAAGGATGCTTACAAGGATTATTTTACTGTAGGTGTGGCTGTAAACAAGTTCAACATCTCTGATCCTGCTCAGACTGCAATCGTTAAAAAGCAGTTTAACAGCGTTACTGCCGAGAATGCTTGGAAACCAGGTGAGATTCACCCAAAAGAGGGTGTGTGGAACTTTGGCTTGGCCGACAGCATTGCCAACTTCTGTCGCGAAAACGGTATCAAGATGCGTGGTCACTGCTTGTGCTGGCACTCACAGTTTGCCGACTGGATGTTTACCGATAAGAAGGGAAAGCCTGTAAAGAAAGAGGTATTCTACCAGCGTTTGCGCGAGCATATCCACACCGTGGTTAACCGCTATAAGGATGTGGTTTATGCCTGGGACGTAGTTAACGAGGCTATGGCCGACGACGGTCGTCCATTCGAGTTTGTTGATGGTAAGATGGTTCCTGCCAGCCCTTATCGTCAGAGTCGTCATTTCAAGCTTTGTGGCGATGAGTTTATTGCTAAGGCTTTTGAGTTTGCACGCGAGGCCGACCCAACAGGTGTGCTGATTTACAACGACTACAGCTGTGTTGACGAGGGTAAGCGCGAGCGTATATATAATATGGTGAAGAAGATGAAGGAGGCTGGTGTGCCCATCGATGGTATCGGCATGCAGGGCCACTATAACATCTACTTCCCTGATGAGGAGAAACTGGAGAAGGCTATCAACCGTTTCAGCGAGATTGTAAACACTATCCATATCACAGAGCTGGATCTGCGTACCAATACCGAGAGCGGTGGCCAGCTGATGTTCTCGCGTGGCGAGGCTAAGCCACAGCCTGCTTATATGCAGACACTGCAGGAGGACCAGTATGCCCGTTTGTTCAAGATTTTCCGTAAGCACAAGGATGTGATTAAGAACGTTACATTCTGGAACCTGAGCGATAAGGACTCTTGGCTGGGTGTAAACAACCATCCACTGCCTTTCGACGAGAACTTCAAGGCTAAGCGCTCGCTGCAGATTATCCGCGACTTTGATGCCGCTATGGACAATCGCAAGCCAAAAGAGGACTTTGTGCCCAACCCCATGAACCAGCCCGGACAGGAGTATCCTATGGTTAACTCTGAGGGTTATGCCCGTTTCCGTGTTGAGGCTCCCGATGCTAAGTCGGTAATTGTAAGCCTGGGTCTTGGTGGCCGTGGCGGTACCGTACTGCGCAAGGATAAGAATGGTGTTTGGACTGGTACTACCGAGGGCCCAATGGATCCTGGTTTCCACTACTATCACCTGACTATCGATGGTGGCGTGTTTAACGATCCTGGTACACACAACTACTTCGGTTCTTGCCGTTGGGAGAGTGGTATCGAGATTCCTGCCAAGGATCAGGACTTCTACGCTTATCGCAAGGATATCAACCATGGTAACATCCAGCAGGTAACCTTCTGGAGCGAGAGCACTGGTAAGATGCAGACTGCCAATGTTTATCTGCCTTACGGTTACGGCAAGCTGGTAAAGGGTAAGCAGGAGCGCTATCCTGTACTGTACCTGCAGCACGGTTGGGGTGAGAACGAAACCAGCTGGCCTGTACAGGGTAAGGCTGGACTCATTATGGACAACCTGATTGCCGATGGTAAGATTAAGCCATTTATCGTAGTAATGGCCTACGGACTGACCAACGACTTTAAGTTCGGTTCGATCGGTAAGTTTACTGCCGAGGAGTTTGAGAAAGTGCTCATCGACGAACTGATTCCTACTATCGACAAGAACTTCCTGACCAAGGCCGACAAGTGGAACCGTGCGATGGCAGGACTGTCGATGGGTGGTATGGAAACCAAGCTCATCACCCTGCGCCGTCCTGAGATGTTCGGTTACTGGGGATTGCTGAGTGGCGGCACCTATATGCCCGAGGAGATTAAGGATCCTAAGGCAGTGAAGTATATCTTCGTAGGTTGTGGCGACAAGGAGAACCCAGAGGGCATCAACAAGAGCGTTGAGGCACTGAAGGCTGCTGGATTTAAGGCCGAAGGTCTGGTTTCTGAGGGCACAGCACACGAGTTCCTGACATGGCGTCGTTGCCTTGAAAAGATGGCTCAGAGCCTCTTTAAGTAAGGAAAAGTGCGAAAAAAGTGTGATTTTTTAGTGGTTGAAACAAAATAAAAAGTAAATGTAACATGAGGATAAGCCACTTTCGAAAAAATACACTAACTTTGCACCCAGATAAAATAAAGAATCGGTTAAAATTGTTTTAGTTATATTAGTAGTTAGTAGTTTTTCCTTCCCTGGGACTAAAGAAAGGCGTTTCTTGTCCCAGGGTTATTTTTTAAATTCATAAATTATTTGTATCTTTGCAGCGAAATTTAAAACCAATAGTATATATATGAAACGATTATTGACTATCCTTGCCGGTGTGTGTGTAGCACTTGTGGTTAATGCCCAGCAGCACAAGCTGTGGTACAGTAAGCCTGCCGCTCAGTGGTTAGAAGCCCTGCCTATAGGCAATTCGCACTTAGGTGCCATGGTGTATGGCGGTATCGGTACAGAGCAGATACAGCTGAACGAAGAAACCTTCTGGAGCGGCTCGCCGCACAATAACAACAATCCTGATGCCAAGGTGGCTATGAAGGATGTGCGACGCCTGATTTTTGAAGGCAAAGAAAAGGAAGCCGAGGCGCTGATTGACAAGACTTTCTTTAAAGGACCCCATGGACAAAAGTATCTGCCCCTGGGCGACCTGATGCTTTCTTTCGACTACCCAAATGGGGCTGAACCAAGCAATTATCGTCGCGAACTGAACCTGGGTGATGCTTTGTGTACCACCAGTTTTGATGTGGCTGATGTGAAATATATTCGTACAGCCTTTGCCTCGCAGGCCGATAACGCCATTATCATACAGCTGACTGCCAGCAAGAAGAAAGCCCTGAACTTCGGGGTGAGCTATCAGCGCAACCAGCAGGCTGTTGAGGGCGGTGCTGTGGCCAAGAACGAGCATGCCTATATTATTAATAATGTAGAGCACGAGGGTATCGCTGGCAAGCTGCAGGCCGAGGTGCGTGTAAAAGTGGTGGCCGATGGTGCTGTGGCCGATGTGGGCAGCGATATGCAGGTGCGAAATGCTACCAATGCCACTATCTTTATTACGGCGGCTACCAACTACGTGAATTATCAGACTATTAACGGCGATCCGGTTGCGAAAAACAACCTGACCATGCAGTTGCTGAAAGGCAAGAACTACAAGCAACTGTTGAAGCGCCATCTGGATAAGTATCAGGATCAGTACGATCGTGTGTCGCTGTCGTTAGCCAAATCGGCGCAGTCGGATCTGCCTACTGATGAGCGATTGGCTGCTTTCGATGGTACCGACCTGGATATGGTGTCGCTGATGATGCAGTACGGACGATATCTGCTGATATCATCATCGCAGCCTGGTGGTCAGCCTGCCAACCTGCAGGGCGTATGGAACCATAAGATGGATCCCGCTTGGGACTCGAAATATACCATCAACATCAATGCCGAGATGAACTACTGGCCGGCCAATGTGGCTAATCTGGCTGAGACACAGGAACCACTGTTCTCGATGATTCGCGATTTGAGTGTAACAGGCGCTAAAACGGCGCGCACCATGTACAACTGTCCGGGTTGGGTGGCGCATCATAATACCGACCTGTGGCGTATTGCCGGTCCTGTGGATGGTACCAGCTGGGGAATGTTCCCAACAGGTGGTGCCTGGCTCACCACACACCTGTGGCAGTACTACCTGTATACTGGCGACAAGCGATTCCTTGATGCTTGCTATCCCATCCTGAAAGGAGCTGCCGATTTCCTGCTGTCGTATATGCAGGAATATCCAAAGAACGGCGAAGTGAAGCTGGCTGCCGGCTGGCTGGTAACGGTGCCAACAGTATCGCCTGAACATGGACCAGTAGGCAAGAATACCACCGTAACAGCTGGATCAACCATGGACAACCAGATAGTGTTTGATGTGCTGAGCAGTACCCTGAAGGCGCATCAGATATTGGGCTATAATAATGTGGTTTATACCACCATGCTGAGCAATGCCATTGCCAAGCTGCCACCTATGCAGATAGGTAGATACGGACAGTTGCAGGAGTGGCTGATTGATGGCGACGATCCAAAAGATGAGCATCGCCACATATCGCATCTGTACGGCTTGTATCCTTCGAACCAGATATCTCCCTACAGTCATCCCGATTTGTTTACCGCTGCGGCTAACACCCTGAACCAGCGCGGCGATATGGCTACTGGCTGGAGTCTGGGTTGGAAGATCAACTTCTGGGCACGTATGCAGGATGGTAACCATGCCTTTAAGATTATCAAGAACATGCTGAACATGATACCCAGCACCACAGAGTGGGGGCGCAGTGGCGGTACCTATCCCAACTTGTTTGATGCCCATCCACCATTCCAGATTGATGGTAACTTCGGTTGCTCGGCTGGTGTATGCGAGATGCTGCTGCAGAGTCATGATGGCGCTGTGCACCTGTTGCCCGCCCTGCCTGATAGTTGGAAAGATGGCGAGGTGAGTGGACTGGTGGCCAGAGGTGCCTTTACGGTAAGTATGAAGTGGCACCAGGGTGAGCTGACTGAGGCTACGATATATTCGAAGATTGGCGGACAGCTGCGTCTGCGTTCGTATGTGCCATTGCAGGGTGCTGGTTTGAAGCCAGCCCAGGGTGAGTGTAGTAACGAGCTGTTGGCACCTGCTGCCATCCGCGAGCCATTGGTGTCGGAAGAGCTGAAGGACTTTAAGACACTGCCCATCCGCAAGGTGTACGAGTATGATATCATGACCGCACCGGGGAAAACGTATTACATTAAACATTAAAGATTAAACATTAAACATTAAAGATTAAACATTAAACATTAAAGATGAAATATCAACTATTCTTATCATTGGCATTGTGTGTGGGGCTGGGAGCCTCGGCACAAACATTGCCTTACCAGAACCCGAACCTCTCGGCTAAAGAGAGAGCCGTTGACCTTTGTAGTAGACTGACTTTGGAAGAGAAAGCCATGCTGATGCTGGATGAGAGTCCGGCCATCCCCCGCTTGGGCATCAAGAAATTCTTCTGGTGGAGCGAGGCGCTGCATGGTGCGGCTAACATGGGTAATGTAACCAATTTCCCTGAGCCTGTAGGTATGGCTGCGTCGTTCAACCCTCATCTGCTGTTTAAGGTGTTCGATATCGCATCTACCGAGTTCCGTGCTCAGTACAATCATCGTATGTACGACCTGAATGGCGAGGATATGAAGATGCGTAGCCTCTCTGTTTGGACACCAAACGTGAACATTTTCCGCGACCCTCGTTGGGGCCGTGGACAGGAAACCTATGGCGAGGATCCCTATCTTACCAGTGTGATGGGCGTGCAGGTGGTGAAAGGCTTGCAGGGTCCTGAGGATGCCAGATACCGTAAGCTCTGGGCCTGTGCCAAGCACTATGCCGTGCACAGCGGTCCTGAGTACACACGTCATACTGCCAACCTGACTGATGTGTCGGCCCGTGACTTCTGGGAGACTTATATGCCTGCCTTCAAGACATTGGTAAAGGATGCGAAAGTGCGCGAGGTTATGTGTGCCTATCAGCGCCTGGACGATGATCCCTGCTGTGGTTCAACCCGTCTGCTCCAGCAGATATTGCGCGATGAGTGGGGCTTTGAATACCTCGTTGTGAGCGACTGTGGTGCCGTTAGCGACTTCTACGAGAACCATAAGTCGTCGTCGGATGCCGTACATGGAACATCGAAAGCCGTCTTGGCTGGTACCGATGTAGAGTGTGGCTTTAACTATGCTTATAAGAGTCTGCCCGAAGCAGTCAGAAAAGGTCTGCTCTCTGAGAAGGAGGTTGATAAGCACGTGATCCGTTTGCTCGAAGGTCGTTTCGACCTGGGTGAGATGGATGATCCGTCGCTGGTGGAGTGGTCGAAGATTCCTTATTCGGCTATGTCGACCAAGGCTTCGGCTAACGTAGCACTGGACATGGCCCGTCAGACCATCGTACTGCTTCAGAACAAGAACAATATCCTGCCTCTGAAGAAGAATGCCGAGAAGATTGCCATTATCGGTCCTAATGCTCATAACGAGCCTATGATGTGGGGAAACTATAATGGTACCCCAAACCATACCGTTACCATCCTGGATGGTGTGAAGGCTAAGCAGAAGAAACTGGTTTATATACCTGGCTGCGACCTGACAAATGATAAGGTGATGGAGTGCCATCTGGCTACCGATTGTGTGACTCCCGATGGTAAGAAAGGCTTGAAGGGCACATTCTGGAACAACACAGAGATGGCTGGAAAGCCCTTTACTACCGAATACTACACCAAACCGGTAAATGTAACCACTGCAGGTATGCACGTGTTTGCTCCCAATCTGCCTATCGAGGATTTCTCGGCTAAGTACGAGACAACCTTTACAGCCAAAGAGGCTGGCGAGTATGTGGTAAATGTGGAGGGTACTGGTCATTTCGAGCTCTATGTCAATGGCAAGCAGCAGTTTGTGAACCATATCTGGCGTGCTACACCAACACGCACGGTGCTGAAAGCTGAAAAGGGTCAGAAGTTTGATATTGAGGTACGTTTCCAGACCGTGAAGACATGGGGTGCTTCGATGAAGATCGACGTGGCTCGCGAGCTGAATATCGATTATCAAGAGACCATCGCCCAGCTGAAGGGTATCAATAAGGTGATTTTCTGTGGTGGTATCGCTCCCAGTCTGGAGGGCGAGGAGATGCCTGTAAACATCGAGGGCTTTAAAGGTGGCGACCGTACCAGCATCGAACTGCCTAAGGTGCAGCGCGAGTTCCTGAAGGCCCTGAAGGCTGCAGGAAAGCAGGTGATCTATGTAAACTGTTCGGGTTCGGCTATTGCCCTGCAGCCAGAGACAGAAAGCTGCGATGCCATCGTACAGGCCTGGTATCCTGGTCAGGAGGGTGGTACAGCTGTGGCCGACGTGCTCTTTGGCGACTATAACCCAGGCGGAAAACTGTCGGTAACCTTCTATAAGAACGACCAGCAGCTGCCCGATTATGAGGACTACTCGATGAAGGGGCGTACCTATCGCTATTTTGATGATGCGCTGTTCCCCTTCGGCTATGGCTTGAGCTATACTACTTTCGAGGTGGGCGAGGCTAAGGTTGAGGCTGCTACCGATGGTGCGCTTTACAATGTACAGATACCTGTGACCAATACCGGCACCAAGAACGGTAGCGAAACCATCCAACTGTATATCCGTAACCTGCAGGATCCCGACGGTCCACTGAAGAGTCTGCGTGGCTTTGAGCGTTTGGATATCAAGGCCGGTAAGACGGCAACAGCCAACCTGAAGCTGACCAAGGAATCGTTGGAGTTCTGGGATGCTGAGACAAACACCATGCGAACCAAACCCGGAAAGTACGAGATACTCTACGGAACCAGTTCGTTGGACAAAGATCTGAAAAAACTGACCATCACTTTATAGTGGTGGTCTTTTTTTGACGTAACAAAAGTGTAGTGGTGATAATCATAAACAGGGCTACACAGCCTGCAATCACGTAGAACCAGTAATCAACAACAGGTTTCTCCTTGATTTTCTCCCAAATCTCACGAAGCACTTCCTGGCGGTCGCCACTGTCGCGTAGATAGCTGCAACGGCTGATGACGTCCTTGGTGGGATACATCACGCTATCTACATGAACGGCAGTTGCTTCAGGGCCAAAGAAATAACTCAGATCGATGGCAGGAAGACTGTCGTTGGTAACAGCTTGCAGTATCTCGGGTGTGCCGATGGCCGAACTGTAGCCTGTTTCTTCCATACACAACAGGGCTATATCAGGTCGGCACAGGAAGTTTATCCAGAGGCTGGCGGCCTTGATATTCTTACAGGTGGTGGGAATCACCCAGCAGTCGGCCCAGCAGTCGCTACCCTCGATGGGTACAACATACTGCAGGTTGGTGTTGTCGCCTGCCTCGTCGATAGCCCATCTGGCGTCGCCGTTCCAGGTTATACTCATCCAGTCCTTGCCGGCTGACATCAGGCGCTTGTCGTCCTCTACATCAAAACTCTTCATCTGTGGACGGGCCGACTCCAGCAAGTCCTCGACAATAGCGATGTTGCGGTTGGTGAGGTAGGCGGCCAACAGGTTGCGGTTGGCTACGCCCGACTTGATGTCATCGTAGAATGCGTAGTTGATAAACACGTTATAGATATCGCTGAACGAGTCTTTCATAATCACCTTGCCGCGATATTTCGAGTCGAACAGGAATGCCCAGCTGTTTACCTCTTCGGGTTTAACAAATTTGGTGTTGATGAGTACGCCTGTGTTACCCCATAGATAGCCTACGGTGTAATCCTTGGCGGTGATGCCCTGTGCCTCGCCGATGTGCTGTAGCATGTTGTCGATGAAGGGTGAGGTGCCATGCAGGTAGTTAGGAATGCCTTGAGCCACGAAACTGGTGTCGATAGGGGTGAGCATCTTGTGTTTCATCATGCGTTCGGCCAGATATTCGGGTGGACAGAACACATCCACCTCTGTCTGCTGGTCCTTTATCATGTCGAAACACTCTTCAGGATAGTCGTAGGTTACGTAGCTTACCTTGATAGGCTGGCCTGTAACCTGCTGGTACCATTTCTCAAACTTCTCTATAACGCCTACACCAATGTAGTCGCCCCAGTTATATACCTTCAGTATCTGTTGACGGTCCTGTGCCTGTATGGCCAGACTGCAACACAAGGCAAGAATAGCGGTTGCTACCCGTTTCATATCGTTCCTTTTTTTGTTTAGCGCTCTTCGTGCTCCTTCATATAGTCGCGTGGCGACATACCGTAGAATTTCTTGAATACGGTAGAGAACGAGGCTGAGTTTGCAAATCCACATGCATACATCACCTCGGTAACGTTCATGCCTTGGTTGGCCAGCAGCTGGGCGGCCTTCTTCAGGCGGATATTGCGGATAAAGTCGTGAGGTGTCTGGCCGGTAAGGTCCTTCATCTTGCGATGCAGGTGTACACGGCTGATACCAACAGTATCGGCAATCATATCTACACTCAGGTCGGAGTTGTTCAGATTCTTGTTGATGCACTCCATGATACGCTCCAGCAGCTTCTCGTCGGGCGACTTGAGTTCAATCTCGTCAATCTGTTCCTCCAGGCTGTCGTTGCGCTCGTACTTCAGGCGCAGCAGACGGTGCTTGTTAATGAGGTTCATGATGGTGCGGCGCAGAATCTCCATGTTGAATGGTTTAACGATGTAGGCATCGGCACCAGTCTCCAGACTCTCCAGTTTGTCCTCGTCGCGGTTCTTGGCGGTGAGCAGTACTACTGGGATAGAATTGGTGTTAGGATTGGTTTTGATGCGGGTACACAGGGTGTTACCATCCATCTCGGGCATCATGATATCACTCAGTACCAGGTCGGGCTTGGTGCGGATTACCTCGCCAAGTGCCTCGCGACCATTGGTGCAGGCATGTATATCGTAATCCTTCGAGAGCTCGCTCTCAAGGTAGTTGCGAATCTCCTCATCATCTTCGGCAATCACCAGAGTGAGCTTGCGGTTGCCAGGTGTCATCTCGCTCATCGGGTTAATCAGCTCTGTCTCGGGCTCCTCTTCCAACAGCAGTTCGGGGGTGATGGTCTCGGCGGCCTCGGCTGCTTCGGCTTCGGTAATCATCTCGTCAGCATTCAGATGGCTGTTGCCCATAGGGATGGTAATCACAAACTCACAGCCCTTCTCCAGGTTGTGAACGGTAATGGTACCATGGTGCAGCTCAACCAGCGAACGGGTAAGGTCGAGACCGATGCCAGTGCCCACATAACGGTCGTTGAGCGTGGTGGGCGTCTGATAGAAGCGGTCGAAGATCTTGTTCATCTTATCCTCGGGGATGCCTTCGCCATTGTCGTAGATGGCGATAGTGGCCGATTCGTCAGTATGACTGATGCGAATGCCTATCTCGCCACCGGTTGGGGTGTACTTGAAAGCATTCGAGAGTACATTCATAAGTACCTTATCGAAGTTCTGGCGATCTATCCATACAGGAATCTTATCGCTATCGTGTTCGTAGATAAACTTAATCTGCTTGGTCTTGGCCTGATTATCAAACAGGTCGTAGATATCCTTGGCAAAGCTTACCAGGTTGGTCTCACGCATTCGCATCTGCATCTGACCCTTGTCGATCTTTCGCAGGTCCATCATCTGGTTAATCAGACTGAGAATACGCTCGGCATTACGACGGATGGTTTCGTAAACTGCTTTGCGGCTGGGATCGTTGTCGTTCTTGATAAGCGAGAGCAACGGTGTGAGAATCAGTGTCATTGGGGTGCGGATCTCGTGACTCATGTTCATGAAGAAACGCAACTTGGCCTCGCCCATCTCTTCGGCATGGATATGGGCCTGGAGGCGCAGCTTATCCTGCTCCTTATGGCGACGGTAAACCAAATACTGCCATACAAACATACCGATAACCATAGCGTAGAAGAAATAAGCCCAAGCCGAGCGGTACCACGGACTGTGGATAACCACCGTGAACTCTCTTACGGGTGTTTCTACGTTATTGCGCTCGGCCTTAACCCTGAATCGGTAGGTGCCTTGTGGCAGGTGCGACAGGGTAAGCACGTTCTCGCCTGGCTGCAAGCGGTTGAATGGCTCGCCATTAATACTATATAAATAAGATATGTGTTCAGGGTTCTCGTAGGTAAGGGTCGAGAACTGGATTGAGAACGTGTTATCGCTATAGCTGAGTTCGAAACGGTTGCTGGCAATGATGGTAGTATCGGTAACCAGATAACTGCCTGAATGGGTGGCACGACTTACCTGCTGACCATTGATAGAGAAGGACGTGAGCTCAACCTCAGCCTCCCACTTGCTAGGAGCAATATGGTGAGAGTCGAACCACGAGATACCTGCTGTGCCACCCATGGTGAGGATACCATCGGGCGACATGAATGAGGCACCATCGCTGAACTCGTTACTCTGCAGACCATCATCCACAAAATAGTTCTGCCAGATATCGGATTTAGGTGTGAAACAGCTCAGTCCGTGGTCGGTACCTATCCAAAGACGGCCTTGCAGGTCGCGTTCGATGGTGGCAATACCGTTATCGGCCAAACCATCAGTACGGGTATATTGCTGGGTTTTGTGGGTACGCAGATCGTAGCGGAACAAGCCCTCGTTGGTACCATACCACAGGTTATCGTCGTATTCGCGGGTAATTCTTACAGGGGTGCTGTAGTTCAGACAGTTCATACCAAAGGTGCTTGTCCAGCTGTTGGCTGGGATGTCGAGACAGCATAAGCCCATACTGGTGGATACATACAAACGTTTGCCATCGGGCGACAGTTGAACCTGCGATACATAATCGTTGGTAATGCAGTTCATCTTCCTGTTCTTATCAGCGCCTGCCTTCATTTTGTAAATGGCCAGCACACGTCCGTCGTTGGGGTCCATCTTCACAATGCCATGTTTCATGGTACCCAACCATAGGTAGCCATCGTTGCCCACGGCTATGTCCATTACAATCAGGTTGGGATCCTGTGGGAATGGTACACGGTGATACTGGAAGGTGACAGGATCAACCCAGCCGATACCTTCGCGGTAAGTACCTAACCAGATACGTCCCTTCTGGTCTTCGGCCAGCGATACGATGACTGATGGATACTGGTCCTTGAGGTGTTTGGCTGCTTTGGTATAGAAATCATAGCAGTAAAGCCCGTCCTTATCGGTACCCACCCATACGCGCTTCTTGCTGTCTAAGATGACGCTGATGACGCAGGCTGTACCTAATATATTATGTGAGCCAAGCTTGTGGCCCATGTAATTAAAGCCCTTGAAACTGCTGGGTTGCATAAAGATACCCTTCTGCAGTAATCCGAACCACAGGTTGCCGCTCTTGTCCTCGGTAATAGAGTAAACCTTACTCATGGGGAGATTAACTTCGAGCGAGAAGAATGGGTTATCAATCAGTTCGGGTTTGCGGGGATTATAGAGGGCTATACCCTGACCATCGTAACCAATCACAATGTTACCATCGTGGGCACAATAGAGCGATGATACGGCTTTAGTACCTGTTTCGGCAATGTGAACGAACGTGTCGCCCTGCATTCTGAATACACCGCAGTTGGTGCTACCGGCATAGATGATACCATCGGCACCTTCGCAGAGGCATGAGAACACCACGCTGGGCAGGTTCTGCATATGGCGCTTGACGGTCTTGCCGTTGTATGAGATGAGGCCCATGTGCTCTGTAACAATCCACAGGGTACCTGTACGGTCCTCAATCATACTGTTAACGGTGTGTATGGTCGCCAAAGGTCCCTTCTCCTGATAGGCTGTCTTCTGATCCTTGAACTTCAGGATACCTAAGCCAGAGGTTCCTACCAGTACGTCGCCATTGGCACGTTCCAGGAAGCAGTTGGGGTAACTGTGACCGGCGTTGCCGTTCTTGTCGTACATGGTGACATTATGGAATTTGGTGCCGTCCCACGTTTGCAGGGCGCCATACATACCAAAATAAAATAAGCCTTTGCGATCTTGCATCATACTGTTCACATAGTTGCTGGCCAGTGAACTGTCGTGCTCGTTCTCTTTCTTGAATACGCGGAACTGATAACCATCGTAGCGATTGATACCGTTACGGGTGGTTGTCCAGATGAATCCCTCGTTATCAAGATATACTTGTGTTACAAAGCTGCTTGATAATTGATGATCGGTAGTGAAGAACTTTCCCCTTTGGGCGAAAGCACTCAACGAGAGAAGTGAAGTAGCTAGAGTCAGTATATACTTAACTTTCATTGTTTTGTTAGTAATTAAATGGTTGCGTTAGTCGTTTTATTGTTTATATGTTGCAAAGATAGTGCATTTTTCGTGATGTAACAAACAAATGTTACAAATATTAAAGTTTTTGATACATTTAATGTGGTTTTACTCCCAAAAATGCCCTATCTTTGCGCAAAATTATATAATTTGTAACATTCGTAGTGATGAATAAAAAACTGATTTTGTTGAAGACATTGGCATTTTTGGTGTGCGTAACAGCTGTCTCTCAGTTGAAGGCGGCCAGTCAATTTGTGTCGTTCCTGCCAGAGGCTGATGCCTGGCAGTTGAAGAACCTGACTGTTGGCTTGAGTCAGAAAGAGCATAGTTGTGTGCAGCTGGCAGCCAAAAATCTCTTGGTGGATTTTGAGAAGGTAACGGGGCAGAAAGCATCGCTCTCGGAGGGTGCCGCCGAGGTGCTGGTTGGTACGGTGGGGTGTAACCCGCAGATTGACCAATGGGTGAAGCAGGGTGTGCTGTCTGGTTTGAAGGGTAAGACCGAGAAGTATATCATTAAGACCATCGGCAGTCAGCTGGTGATTGCCGGTAGTGATAAGCGTGGTACGGTATATGGAATCTATGAGCTGTCGAAGCAGATAGGTGTGTCGCCATGGTATTATTGGGCCGACGTACCAGTAGAGAAGCATGCTGCTATATATATTAAGAAAGGTGAGTATACCGACGGCGAGCCTGCTGTTCGCTATCGTGGCTTATTCCTGAATGATGAGGCGCCTTGCTTGACTACATGGGTAAAGAATACTTTTGATACCAATTATGGTGGTCATCAGTTCTACGAAAAGGTGTTTGAGCTGATTCTGCGTCTGAAAGGTAACTACCTGTGGCCAGCCATGTGGGGATGGGCTTTCTATGCCGATGATCCTGAGAACCTGAAGACAGCCGATAGGATGGGTGTGATGATGGGTACGTCGCATCACGAGCCTATGGCACGTAACCACCAGGAGTATGCTCGCCATCGTAAAGAGTGGGGTGCTTGGAACTATTCTACGAATAAAGATAATCTGGATCGCTTCTTCCGTGAGGGTATCGAGCGTATGAAGAATACCGACGACATTGTGACCATTGGTATGCGTGGCGATGGTGATGAGGCTATGGGAAACGGTACTGATACGCGTTTGCTCGAGGAGATTATCAATAACCAGCGTCGTATTATTAAAGAGGTGACCAAGCGTCCGGCTAAGGAAACACCTCAGATCTGGGCCTTATATAAAGAGGTACAGGATTATTATGATGCCGGTTTGCGTGTGCCCGATGATGTAACCATTCTGCTTTGTGACGATAACTGGGGTAACGTGCGCCGTATTCCTACTGCCGAAGAAAAGAAACGTAAAGGCGGATGGGGATTGTACTACCATGTAGATTATGTGGGTGCGCCCCGTAACTCGAAGTGGATTAATGTAACGCCCATTCAGAATATGTGGGAGCAGTTGCAGCTGGCCTACAATGGTGGCATCCAGAAACTGTGGATACTGAATGTAGGTGATCTGAAGCCAATGGAGTATCCTATCCAGCTGTTTATGAATATGGCTTGGGATCCTGCTAAGTATCAGGTTGACAATCTGTTGGATCACACCCGTGATTTCTGTGCCGAGAGTTTTGGTGAGGCGCATGCAGATGAGGCTGCATCAATCCTGAACCTGGTTTGCAAGTACAACGGACGTATCACCTCGGAGATGTTGGATGCACGTACCTATACCTGTGACGAGTTTGAACGTGTGGTAAACGAGTACAAGGCCTTGGAAACCCGTGCGTTGCGTTTGTTTTTAGAGTTGAAACCTGAGTGCCAGGATGCTTATCGCCAGCTTGTGCTCTTCCCTGTACAGGCCATGGGTAATATCTATGAGATGTATTATGCACAGGCCATGAACCTGCAGCTGGCTAAGAATCATGATCCAGAAGCCAACGAGTGGGCCGACCGCTGTCGTCAGGCTTTTAAACGCGATTCGTTGCTGTGTAACTATTATAATAAGGTGATGGCCCGCGGTAAGTGGGATGGCATGATGATCCAGAAACATATCAGCTATCGCACATGGAACGATAACTTCCGTGCCGATGTTTGCCCACGTCTGGTTGAGGTGCCCACCCCTGTCAGCGGACCGGTATTCTCGTCCAGCGGTGGTTATATCAGCATAGAGGCTGAGCATACCTATAGTCGTGAGGATGCTAAAAATGCTACTTGGACTGTGATTCCTTATATGGGGCGTACGTTGAGTGGCATCTCGCTGATGCCTTATACTGCTTCTACCGATCAGGCCAAACTGACTTATCAGTTCAAGGCTGCTGATGTAAAGACAGTAAAGGTGCATGTGGTGACAAAATCAACTCTCGACTTCCTGGATAAGGGTGGCTTGATTTACGACGTGGCTATCGATGGCAAGCAGCCCGTGGCTGTGAACTTTAATAAAGACCTGAACGAGAAGCCTGAGAATATTTACACGGTTTACTACCCAACGATTGCCAAGCGTGTGGTTGAGATGGTAGTGGAGTTGCCAGTTGATGCCAATGAGAAGGTACACACACTGACCCTCCATCCTCAGGATCCGGGCATCGTTTTCGAGAAGATAGTGATTGATCTGGGTGGTTATCAGTCGCAGTATCTGTTCGGTAAAGAGTCACAAAAAGCGTACAATTTACAATAAAAACTAACTCTATATTATTAGTTTTCTTTGTTTTCTGTAACACGGACTTTATATTTTGTAACATTTTTCTTTAATTGTTACTGAATATAAAGTTTGTGTTTCTTCTTTTTAAACCTTTTTTTACTTAAAATATGTACTTTTGCGGCCGTTTTAGTCTGTAAGTCGAAAAAGTATGTAGAATCAAAACAAGTTTTTTTTATCTCAATTAACTATAGTCAAATTATGTATCAAAATCAATCAAAATGAAACAGCTAACAAGTCTTTTGAAACGTGCTGTTCCTTCTTTGCTTCTACTTTTCTGCTCTGCTTTCGCGCAGGCGCAGGTAGGCAGTGTTAGCATTAAGGGATCGGTCGTTGACAATGCGGGTGAGCCTCTGATTGGCGCATCGGTTGTTTTGAAGGGAAACACTGGTCAGGGTACGGTAACGGACTTTGACGGTAATTTCCAGTTGAAGGTTCCTTCTGAGAGTTCTGTTATTGTGATCTCTTATGTGGGAATGAACACTCAGGAACTGAAGGTGGGCAAGCAGCGCACTTTCAAGGTGACACTGACCGACAACACCAAGTTGACGGAAGTGGTAGTAGTTGGTTACGGCCAGCAGAAAAAAGCCTCGGTGGTAGGTGCTATTACCCAGACCACAGGTGAGGTGCTGGAGCGTGCCGGCGGTGTGAGCAACATTGGTGCTGCCCTGACAGGTAATCTGCCTGGTGTAGTAACCATGCAGTCTACTGGTATGCCAGGTGATGAGGATCCAAAGATTGTGATCCGTGGTATTTCTTCTTGGAACTCAAGCGATCCTCTTGTATTGGTGGATGGTATTGAGCGTTCACTCGGAAGTATCGACATCGCCTCTGTACAGAGCATTTCTGTACTGAAGGATGCCTCTGCTACAGCCGTGTATGGTGTGAAGGGTGCCAATGGTGTTATTCTGGTTACTACCAAACGTGGTAATGATGGTAAGGCCAAGATCGAAATCGGTATGCAGGCTACTGCCAAGGTGGTTTCACAGCTGCCTGGAAAGCTGCACTCAGCCGATGCACTGGCCGTTCGTAACCAGGCTATCGAGCATGAGTTAGGTCTCACTCCTTCTTCATGGGGTAAGATTACACCAGAGGGAATCCTGAATAAGTATCGTAACCCTATCGATCAGGCAGAGCGCGAGCGCTATCCTGATGTGGATTGGCAGGACGAGCTCTTCAAGAAGATGGCTTTCTCTTACAATCCTAATGTAAACATCTCGGGTGGTACCAAGGCCGTCAAGTACTTTGCTTCGGTTGACTTCCTGCACGAGGGTGACTTGTATAGGGAGTTTGATAATAACCGTGGTTATAATGCCGGTTATGGTTTCAACCGTATCAACGTACGTTCAAACCTGGACTTCCAGATTACTAAGACAACAGTCTTGAAGTCGAACCTGTTCGGTAGTCATGGTCAGAAGAAGGGTCTGTATGGTATCGACACCGGTTCATGGTATGAGAGTCAGTTGTGGCAGGCTGCCTACAGCACACCAACAGATGCTTTCATGCCTCGTTACAGTGACGGAACATGGGGTTACTATCCCGACGACACTCAGGGTGCCCATAACTCTATGCAGGATATTGCAACTGGTCATGGTTCGGCCACCAATACTACTACGCGTGTAAATACCGACTTTATCCTGGAACAGGATCTGTCGTTCATCACACCAGGACTCCGTGCTTCGGCTACAGTATCTTGGGATAACGTGTTTGTTGAGGTGAACCGTGGTATCAACGATATGAACCACTCTACACAGACCAAGTGGATTGATCCTGAGACAGGTCTGGAGAAGTATTCTCAGCCTCAGGACAGTAAGACCAACTTCGACTACCACGAGGGTATCCTCTGGAGTACTAATGGTGGTTCTATTCAGAACTGGAACACACAGCGTAACCTGTTCTATCAGGGACAGTTGTTCTGGGGCCGTCAGTTCGGTCAGCACGATGTAACTGCCATGGGTGTATTCAACCGTACAGAGCGCACATGGGGTGGTAACTTCACCAATTATCGTGAGGACTGGGCCTTCCGTACCACTTATAATTATGGTGGCAGATATTTCTTTGAGTACAATGGTGCTTACAACGGATCAGAGAAGTTCTCAAGTGCCAACCGCTTTGCTTTCTTCAACTCAGGTGCAGTAGGTTATCTGATTAGTGAGGAGAAGTTCTTCCAGCCTTTGAAGAAGTATATTGGCATGCTGAAGTTCCGTTACTCTTATGGTGAGGTTGGTGATGACTATATCAATAGTCGTTGGCTCTATGCTACACAGTGGGCATATGGTGGTAACATTCAGCAGGGCCTGCAGACAGAGACCAGTCCTTACACATGGTATAAAGAGTCTTCTGTAGGTAACCCCGATGTACACTGGGAGAAGGCTATCAAGCAGAACTTAGGTATCGACTACTCTCTGTTGGATGGTTTGTTCGCCGGATCGATTGAAATCTTCCACGAGAAGCGTTCCGACATTCTGATTGCTGGTGCTAACCGTTCTATTCCTTCTTATTATGGTGCTACA
Organism: Prevotella sp. khp1; assembly: GCF_900102205.1. Classification (NCBI taxonomy): domain Bacteria; kingdom Pseudomonadati; phylum Bacteroidota; class Bacteroidia; order Bacteroidales; family Prevotellaceae; genus Prevotella; species Prevotella sp. khp1. The sequence goes on along the minus strand of NZ_FNJZ01000002.1, from coordinate 62,418 downwards.
CCTGCCACTGCTAACCTGGGTCGTGTTCGTACCAAGGGTTATGAGTTGGAACTCCGTGTAAACAAGGTGCTTCATAATGGCATGCGTTTCTGGGGTAACTTCAACATGACTCATGCTGAGAATAAGATTCTGGAGTATGATGATGCTCCTGGACTGCCCGATTATCAGAAGCAGACCGGCTTTGCCATTGGTCAGGATCATGCAAACCTGACATCTGGCTATGCTAACACTTGGGACCAGGTTATCGGTATGACCGATTTCAATACCAATGATGATCAGAAACTGCCTGGATCGTACATCATCCACGACTACAATGGTGATGGTGTGATTGATTCAAACGATTCAGCTCCATATAGTCTGACTGGCACACCACAGAACACCTATAGTGCTTCTATCGGTTGGGAGTGGAAGGGCTTCAGCCTCTATATGCAGTTCTATGGCGTACGTAATGTGGTTCGTTATGTAGCCTTCAACTCTCTGCCTGGTGGAAAACTCGATACCGTATATGATGAGGGTAGTTACTGGACCGTGGATAACATGGATGCCGACGCACCTATGCCACGTTGGGGTTCTAAGCCCGACTATTACGAGGGCACACGTTTCCACTATGATGGTTCATTCATCCGTCTGAAGAATGCTGAGATTGCCTATACATTCACTCAGCCTTGGGTTAAGAAGATGGGTGCACAGAGTCTGAAGGTATTCCTGAATGGTAACAACCTCTGGGTATGGAGCCGTATGCCAGACGACCGTGAGTCGAACTTCGCTGGAACTGGTCTCGCTTCACAGGGAGCCTATCCTACTGTTAAGCGTTTTAACTTAGGTCTTAAGATCAACCTATAAAAAAAGAAAACAATGAAATTTCTAAATAAGTATATAATGATAGGTGCTGCTGCCCTGACCCTGAGTCTGGGTATGACTTCGTGCACCGACTATTTGGACAAAGCCCCAGAATCAGATATCTCTGATACTGACGCCTACAAGGATTTCCATAACTTCCAGGGCTTTGTAGAGGAATTATACTATTGTCAGCCTGATCCTACCAACGGTTACTGGACTAACTCTTGGAACTGGGGTGAGGATGAGATTATGAACATCAATGTGAACTATCACATGTGTTATAAGGTTGACCAGGGTGACTTCTGGGGATGGCAGAGTGAATTCGACGGATGGCAGTCTGGTTGGATGGATCGTGCTAGTAACGAGACAACCAGTGCTAATGGTCCCGACCGTTTCAAGCACTCTATGTGGCCTTTGGCATGGTATGGTATCCGCAAGGCTAACATGGGTATCGAGAATCTGGATAAGATCACCGCTACCAAGGAGGAGAAAGATCTGATTGCCGGTCAGCTTTACTTCTTCCGTGGTTGGTTCCACTTCATGTTGATGCAGTACTTTGGTGGTCTGCCTTATATCGATTCTGTTCTTCCCGCTGGTGAGAAACTTACTTTGCCTCGTCTCTCTTATGCCGAGTGCGCTGAGAAGGCTGCTGCCGACTTCCGTAAGGCTGCCGACCTGCTGCCTGTTGACTGGGATAAGACTACTGTAGGACGTGTAACTGCAGGTAAGAACCAGTTGCGTGTAACTAAGATTGCAGCCCTCGGTTATCTGGGTAAGGATCTATTGTGGGCTGCCAGTCCTTTGATGAACGAGGAGTCGACAGGCGCTACTACCTATAATAAGGACTTTGCTAAGCGTGCTGCTGAGGCATTTGGTGAGCTGCTGAACATTGTTGATGGTGGTAACACACAGTTCGGTCTGATTCCATTCGACGAGTACTCTGAGAACTTTGTGACAATGGATGGTTCAGGTAAGATGCCTGGACAGAATAAGGATAATACCATCACCGAGGCTATCTTCCGTGGTCCTACCTATGGTTCTGGTTGGGGTTGCTCGGCCTGGGGACAGGTAAAGTGCTATGGTGGTATGGATATCAACGACAGTGGTGTAACCTTTATGCCAACTGCCAACTATGTAAACTACTATGGTATGGCTAACGGTCTGCCTTTGGATGATAGCGATTCTCAGTTTGATAAGACTCATCCTTGGAAGGATCGCGACCCACGTTTCTATCATGACATCAAGTATGATGGCTGTCAGATGATTGTAAAGGAAGACGACGGCTTCAAGGATTGGCGTTATGCTGACATGCAGACCAATGGTAAGTATCGTGATGAGTACCGTGGAACCCGTACAGGTTACTTTAACTATAAGTTCGTTTCTACCAAGTGTAACAAGGTGGACGATGGTTATGGATGGTCGCCACAGATTCACATGCATATCCCCTGGATGCGTTTGTCGGATGTATACCTGATGTATGCTGAGGCTGCTGCCGAGGCTACTGGTAGTGCTACAGGTTCTGTAGGTTGCAAGCTGACTGCTGTTGACGCAGTAAACAAGGTGCGCGAGCGTGCTGGCGTAGCTGCTGTTGCCGATAAGAACACTGCTTCACTCGACAATTTCATGAGCGAGGTTCGTCGTGAGCGTGCTGTAGAGCTCTCGTTCGAGGGGCACCGTTTCAACGACTTGCGCCGTTGGCTCCTCCTGGATAAGTATCCTTATAACATCAAGACATCACAGGAATTCTTGCGTGTAGGCGATATGAATGTGGATGATCCTACAAAGAACACTGTTGCTGAATGGAGCGAGAAGGTGATTCTGAAGCGTAATTTCTCTAAGAAGCACTACTGGCTGCCACTTAAGAAATCGGATACAACACTTTATCCTGAGTTTGGTCAGAATCCAGGATGGTAAGATCATCAATACTATTATTTATAAGAACATTGATTTATGAAACATATAATTAAGAATATTGCACTTGGCGCCGCTCTGCTGCCTGTAGCAGCAGTGGCACAGACAGAGAAGGAATATACCGACTCTGTGGCAAGTCAGGTGAATGTGGCCTTCCGCACAGTCAACGAGGCTGATCTGATGGGAGGTGTTTCAACTGTCAATATGGTAGAGCAGGCCAAGAAGGACTATACAACCTATAGTCTGGATGGTATGGATGCTTTGGTTGGCGGTTATAACGGACAGCTTTGGAATCAGGGTGAGGCCTTGGTGCTTGTTGATGGTGTGCCCCGTGATGCCAGCAATGTACTGCCCACCGAGATTGAGCAGATTACCTTCCTGAAGGCCGCTTCGGCAGTAGTGCTCTATGGTAGCCGTGCTGCAAAAGGTGTGATTCTGATTACTACCAAGCATGGTCGTAACGACGGTCTGAATGTAAGTGTTCGTGGTAATGCTTCGCTCTATGTTCCAAAGAGCTATCCTAAGTATCTGGGATCGGCTGCTTATATGGAGCTTTATAACGAGGCTCTGCAGAACGATGGTAAGGCTGCCGTTTACTCTGAGGATGATATCTATCACTATGCCTCTAATGAGAATCCCTACCGTTATCCAAACATCAACTTCTTTGATAGCCAGTATATTAAAAAGACCTATCAGCGTTACGATGGTACAGCTGAGTTCTCAGGTGGTGGTCGTCTGGCTCACTTCTATGCCAATATCGGTTTGTCGAATGTTGGTAGCCTGATGAACTTCGGCGAGGGTAAGAACAATCATACCACTCGTTTGAATGTGCGTGGTAACATCGACCTGCGTCTGAATGACTGGATTGACGGTTATGTAAACGCCAATGCCACATTCTACGATGCCCGTAACGATAATAGTAACTTCTGGAGTGAGTCGGCTACTATGCGTCCTACCAGTCAGTATCCTTTGGTGCCATTCATCCCCATCTCGTATGTGGAGGAAGCTGATGCTGTAACGCTGAAGACCATTCAGAACTCTAACTATATCATCGATGGTAAGTACTTCCTTGGTGGTACTCAGTCGCAGCAGACTAACCCATTCGCAGCTATGTATGCAGCAGGTTACAACAAGTACACCTCTCGTCAGATGCAGTTTGATATGGGCATGAACTTCGACTTGAACAGTCTGGTAAAGGGCCTGAAGTTGAAGACCAAGTTCGCTGTTGACTACCACACACAGTATAACACCTCTATCAACAACGAGTATGCTGTTTACGAGGCTAAATGGAATAATTACTCTGGTCAGGATCTGATCACATCGATTACCAAGTATGGTACAGATAAGCGCACTGGTACTCAGAACCTCAGCAACAGTCATGACAAGCAGCTCATCCTGATGCAGGCTCAGCTCGACTACGACCGCTCGTTTGGTGACCACAACCTCAACGCTACATTGTTGGCTCACGGCTATCAGATTAGTGAGGATGGTAAGTATCACCGTACCAGCAATGCTAACCTTGGCTTGCAGTTGGCTTATAACTATGCTCATACTTATTATGCAGACCTCTCAATGGCTGCCATTCACTCAGCTAAACTGGCAGAGGGTCATCGTGAGGCCATCTCTCCAGTAGTATCACTGGGTTGGCGCTTGAAGAACGAGAGCTTCCTGCGTAATGTGAAGGCTGTAGATGATCTGAAGCTGACCGCTTCGTATGGTATCATCAATCAGGACCTTGATATCGAGAAGTACTATATGTACGACTACGTTTTCACTGCTACCGGTACATGGTGGGGATGGAACGAGGTTGCTAACTCTATGCAGACCAGCGATTCGCAGCAGGGTTCTAACTATAACCTCGGCTTCATTAAGCGTAAGGAGTTCCGTGCTGGTCTGACTGGTTCGTTGTGGGAAGGCGCATTGAAGTTCGATGCCAACTTCTTCACCACTTCAACAAACGGTCTGCTGACAACAGCTTCGACTATCTATCCAAGCTACTTCCAGACTTACTGGCCTGTATCTACTTTCCTGGCTAACACCAACTACAACAATCAGCGTCGTACTGGTGTTGACCTGACCTTGAACGTACATCAGAAGTTTGGTGAGTTTGATACTAACTTCGGTGTTTCGGCTATGTACTATACTTCGAAGAACACTAAGTGGGACGAGAACGTAGAGTACGACTGGTTGAAGGCTGAGGGACAGAGCATCGAGGCTATGCGTGGTTACGAGTGCCTTGGCTTCTTCAAGGATGCCGACGATGTAGCTAACTCTGCAAAGATTAATAACAACACCAAGCCTGGCGACCTGAAGTATAAGGACCAGAATGGTGATGGTATCATCGACTCTAAGGACCAGGTGGTAATCGGTAAGTGGACTGCTCCATTCCAGATGGGTGTACACTTCACTGTAAAGTATAAGGACTTTACCCTCTTTGCTCAGGGTTCTGGCACCTTTGGTGGCAATGGCCTGAAGAATGGCAAGGATACGTGGGTATATGGCGACGGCAAATACTCGGATGTAGTGCTGAACCGTTGGACTCCAGAGACAGCCTCTACGGCTACTTATCCTCGTCTGACCACAGAGAGTGGCGACCTGAACTTCGTCGCTTCTGACTTCTGGAAGTACTCTACTTCTGCATTCCGTCTGAACAAGGTTCAGCTCACTTATGATCTGCCTCAGTCAATCTTCGCTGGCGATTCATTCGTGAAGGGTGTTTCTGTATATGTAAGTGGCAGCAATCTGCTGACTATTGCCAAAGAGCGCAAGTATATGGAACTGAACGTAGGTACTGCTCCTCAGACACGTATGTATAATCTTGGTGTGAAGGTAAATCTCTAAAGATAAGATAAATATGAAAAAGATTATTAATATATTGACTCTGGCCGCAGTATCGGTAGCATTCACATCATGTGATGACCTGTTTGAGCCTGCTATTGAAAACAACCTCGGTCTGGACTATATGTATGAAAACCCACAGTACGCTGAAGGCGTATTGGGTAATGCTTATACACGTATCCCCTGCGCTGACTTCCCATTCAGCGAGGTGGCTACCGACGATGCTGTGAGCAATGACGCTACAAACGACTGGCGTAAGATTGCTTCAGGTACATGGACTTCGAACGAGAACCCATCAGAGCGTTGGCGTAACTGCCGTGCTGCCATCATGTATCTCAACCTGTTCCTGGCTAATGCCGACAAGGTGAACTGGGCTAATGACGAGATGGCTTCGCGTATGTTTAACGACCGTGAGAAGGGTGAGGCCTATGGTATGCGTGCTATGTATATGTACTATCTGTTGCAGGCTCATGGTGGTATGACTGCCGATGGTCAGTTGCTGGGTGTGCCCATCGTAACTGAGCCAGAGGATGCAAGTAGCGAGTTCAATCTGCCACGTAACACATTTGCAGAGTGCCTGCAGGCCATCTATGATGACTGCGACCGTGCTTTGGAATTGTTGCCTACTAATTATAAGGATATTAAGAATGCCAGTGAGATACCTTCAAAGTATCAGGGTGCAAACGTTGGTCAGTACAACCGTGTGTTCGGTGCTAACTTCCAGCTCCGTATGTCGGGTGCCATCGTTGAGGCTTTCCGTTCTAAGGCTGCTCTGCTGGCTGCCAGCCCTGCTTTCGAAAAGTCGGGCGCTACCATGGCTCAGGCTGCCGATTATGCTGCAGTAGTTCTGGACCGCATTGGTGGTGTAGCTGGTATGGATCCTAATGGTTGGACCTGGTACTGCAACAATGAGATCGACGCCCTCTCGGCTGGTCAGCTGCCAAAGGAAATCCTTTGGAGAGGTGAGGTAGAGAAGAGCGGTAGCAACGACCGCGAGGCTGATATGTTCCCTCCATCACTCTATGGTAAGGGTCGTATCAATCCTACTCAGAACTTCGTCAATGCCTTCCCAATGGCCAACGGTTATCCTATCGACAACGAAAAGAGTGGATTCAATGCTGCTAATCCTTATGCTGATCGTGATCCTCGTCTGACTGCGTACGTTGTTTATGATGGCAACGGTGCAGGTAAGGATAACACAGCTATCAACACTACAGTGGATGATTCACAGAACCGTGATGGTTTGAACAACGAGGTTGGTTCTTCTACCCGTACAGGTTACTATATGCGTAAGCTGTTGCGTCAGGAGATTAACCTTGATCCCTCGGCAAAAACCACACAGAAGCACTACAATGCTCGTATCCGCTTCACCGAGATCTTTCTGAACTATGCTGAAGCTGCGAACGAGGCTTGGGGCCCAACAGGTAAGGGTAACCACAGCTATAGTGCTTACGACATCATCAAGGCTCTGCACGAGCGTGCTGGTGTAGGTAACGACTATCTGGAGAGCATTAAGAACGACAAGGATAAGATGCGCGAGATGATCCGTAATGAGCGTCGTATTGAGCTGAGCTTCGAGGGCTTCCGTTTCTGGGATCTCCGTCGTTGGAAGGCTAACCTGACAGAGCCCGCCAAGGGTATCAGCATTAAGACCGTTGATGGTAAGAAGACCTATACCACCATCGAGGTTGATAAGCGCGACTATAAGGACTACATGATCTATGGTCCAGTACCTTACTCTGAGATGCTGAAGTTCGATGAATTGAAGCAGAACCAGGGCTGGTAATAAAACAATGTAAAACTAAAAAGAAAAAAGAAAATGAAACGAATATATGCATTCATTTGTGGAATCTGCGCGCTGAGTGCTTTCACATCTTGTGAAAACAAGGAGGTGGAGTTTGACGACTTTGACTATCAGACCGTCTACTTTGCCAAGCAGACTCCTATCAGAACGATTGTACTGGGTGACAATGTTTATCCTACAGAACTTGACAACCAGCATCAGTTCGAGGTATATGCCACTGTAGGTGGTGTATGGAAGAACCGTCAGGATCGTACCATTCAGGTGGCTGTGGATAACTCACTGGTTACCGGTAAGACCTTCGAGAATGGTTCTCCTGTCCAGGCTTTGCCCGAGGATTATTATGAGTTGCTGAGCAACACACTGACCATTCCTTATGGAAAGGTGATGGGTGCAGTGAAGGTTCAGCTCACTGACAAGTTCTTTGACGATGCTAAGGCTACAAGTCTGAATTATGTACTGCCTTTGCGTATTGTAGGCGCTAAGGACTCGGTACTGACAGGTAAGGACTATATCCTTTACGGTTTGAAGTATATCAACAAATATACAGGCGCATGGATTAGTCATGGTACTGATGAGATTGATCTGAATGGTGTGAAGTCGACCGAGACACGTGAGGCTGAGTACCTGGAGAAGAACGAGATCCGCTACCTTACTACCGAAGGACTGGCAGTAAGCAACTACTCTGTTCCTACAACAGTAGAGGCTTACAGATATGATGATGCTGCGAAAGCGTATAAGAAGACCATCGTATCACTGCCATGTAACCTCAAGTTGACCTTTGGTCAGGACGAGAGTTGCACAGTAGTTCCTACTACTGCTGGCTGCACCGGTTCTGGTTCAGGTAAGTGGACTTTGAAGGGCGCTAAGAATGCATGGGGTGGTAAGGATCGCGACGAGATCGTGCTCAACTATACCATCGATTATGAGTACACTGACTATGATCCCAATAACAATTGGGCTGCTGTTCAGCGTCATAAGATTGTGAAGAGCGCTGATACGCTGGTTATGCGTGATCGTCAGACCAAGCTCGAAACTTTCGTAGTAAAATAAAAAATAATTCTGAAAGATTATGAAACGTAATATTTCAAATATCATCTGTGGTGTTGTCGCCGTCTGTGGCCTCGCTTCATGTGCCGACACAGACATGATCAACATCTTTAAGGATAAGACTAAGAATCTGAAGGACTATGAGTACCTGAATGATTACGATGCGCTTAAAACATTTTCTAACCCTAAGGCATCTCCCAATTTCAAGTTGGGAGTGGCCTTGGAGGCAGATGACTATAATGCCAACGGTCTTGTTACACGTCTGGCTAATGCCAACTTCATGGAGCTGACAGCAGGAAATGCAATGAAAATGGCTTCGTGTGTGGATGAGAATGGTAATCTGAACTTCGAGAATGTTCAGGCATTTGTTGATAATGCTGAGGCCAATGGTGTGTCGGTTTATGGTCACACACTGGCTTGGCATGCTCAGCAGCCCCTGAAGTGGTTGGAGAAGCTGCTCAAAGATAAGGAGCTCGACATCGATCCTAATGCGAAGCTTGAGAAGGAAGACTATTCTGGTGACTTTGTGGGCATGTCAAAGTTCCCTTATTATGTGATGGGTTATGAGCCATCTATTGTTAATGGCTGTCTGCATTCAGAGAACCCTGGTTCATGGTATCAGTATTTTATTGCTGATGGTATTTCTATCCCAGCCGATGGCAATTATACTGCTATTGTAAAGGTCAAAGGTTCTGTTGCAAATGATGGTCTTACCCTGAACTGTGGCTGGGGCTGGGGCTCTGGCGAGTCAGCTTCGGGTAAACTGAAGATTACAACAGACTGGACTGAGCAGAAGGTCGACTTTACCGGAATTCCTGGTGGAAAGAAGTGTAACCTTGTACTTCAGCCTGGTAGCTATGACGGTACTCTTGATATTCAGACCGTTCGTCTGGTTCATTACGAATCACCTGCTATCGAGGTTGCAGTTAACGATTATGATTACTCGTTCAAGGATGTTAGTAAGTTCCCATATTATGTGATGGGTTACGAGCCAACAATTGTTAATGGCTGTCTGCATTCAGAGAACCCAGGTTCATGGTATCAGTACTTCATTGCTGATAACATTCCGCATCCTATCGAGGGTACTTATGTTGCAACCGTACGTGTAAAAGCTTCAAAGGCTGGCAGCATGGCTCTTAATATGGGCTGGGGCTGGGGCTCTGGCGAATCTGCATCTGGAACTTTGAAGGTTGATACTGAATGGAAGGATGTGAAGGTTACCTATGATAATATCCCTGCCAAGTCATGTAACCTGGTACTCCAGCCTGGTAGCTTCGATGGTGTTATTGACATCGCATCGGTGAAGGTTGACCACATCGTAAAGATGAACACACTGCCTCTGACAGAGAAAGAGAAGAAGGATACACTGACTTATGCTCTGGATAAGTGGATCGGTGGTATCATGACTGCTTGTGATGGTAAGGTAAAGGCTTGGGACGTAGTAAACGAGGCACTCTCAAGCGGACATGCCGATGCTGAGGGCGTATATGCTTTGCAGCACCTGAAGGATCAGGAAGATCCTGAAAAGGCTGCAACCGAGAGCTTCTTCTGGCAGGATTATCTGGGCGATATCGACTATGTTCGTACTGCCGTTAAGCTGGCTCGCAAGTATGGTCCACAGGATATGAAGCTCTTCATCAACGACTATAACCTTGAGGCTGCTTGGGATCAGAACAACAAGGCCAAGAGTCTGGTTGCTTGGATTAAGCGTTGGGAGGCTGACGGCGAGACCAAGATTGATGGTATCGGTAGTCAGATGCACGTAACCTGCAGCATGAATGCCGACAAGCAGAAGGCTAATGAAGAGGCTGTTGTGAACATGCTGAACATTCTGGCTGGTAGCAAGAAGCTGGTTAAGATCTCTGAGCTTGATATGGGCTGCGAGGATGAAGCCGGCAATGTTATTAAGACAGAGAATATGACCGAGGAGCAGCATAAGGCTATGTCTGCTTACTATAAGTTCATCATCGAGAAGTACTTTGAGATTATCCCTGCTGACCAGCAGTATGGTATCTGCCAGTGGTGCATTACCGATGCTCCAACTAACTCAGGTTGGCGCAAGGGTGAGCCTGTAGGTCTCTGGGATCTCGATTATAACCGTAAACATACCTACGGCGGATTTGCTGATGGTTTGAACGGTAAATGATATTGTTTGTCTATGAGCAGACAATTTTAGAACTTTACATTGTTTTTGGAGCCTGGGCTTGTGAAAGTCCAGGCTTTTTTCTTGGTAGATTCAATAAAAATGTGTAATTTTGCAGGGTTTTTTGAAAGATCAGATTTATGAAGCCTGAATACATCAATAGATATCTCCAGACGGCTGCCAAAAAGAATTGGATTTTGTCAGTTTTTCTTGGCGCTTTGATCTTTTTGTTTTGGGGAGGATATCTGCCGCATGCACTTTCTTACGCAGAGCAATACCAACTGTTTTTGTGGACGCCTGACTATCTGTTAGGATGTTTGGGGCATCCAGGAGGGGCTGCTGAATGGCTCGAAACATGTCTGGTGCAGTTTTATTACCTGCTGTGGTTGGGGGCAATGATTCTGGCTTTGCTTTTTATCGGCTATCAGCGGATGGTGGCAAGCTGGTTAAAAGCAGAGTCTTTTCTGCTGAGTTTGATTCCTGCTATTTTGCTCTTTTGGGCGATGGGCGATCTGGATGTGCTTCTTTCGTTTCCTATCGCTATTATGGCTTCTCTGGCGATGGCTAAGATTGGTGTTGCTAATCGTTGGTTGGATATCTGCAAGGAAATGGTTCTGACACCATTGGTATATTGGCTGATTGGTCCGATGGCTTGGCTGTATGTAGCATTACGCATTGTGGTGGATTACAAGCGCTTTATCTGGCTGCCATTATGGTTGTTGGCCATACAACTGGTGTTGTGGCATACGTTGCTGGAGCAGTTACCCTTACACTCGGTGATGTGTTCTATGGGCTATTATCGTAGTCCATCGGTGGTTCCCTTGCTATGGATAGTGCCACTATCCGTGCTGTTATGTGTGTTGGCTGACCGACTATATATAAATAAGGTATTAAAGTGGCCTGTTCAGGCGATTGCCGTTGTGGTGTTAGGTTGGCTGGCTGTGACACGTGGTTATGCCGATGAGCGCTACGAGTTGGTATGGCAAGACTATCAAATCAGAAACGAACACTGGGACGACATCATCAAACGGGCCGAACAGAAAACGGTGGAAACGGCATTCTGGTCTAACAGCGTGAATCTGGCATTGGCAGAACGTCGCCAGTTGGCTGATAGAATGTTCGACTTTTACCAGAGCGGTATCGATGCCTTGTTAATGAATATGGTACGCGATCCATTCTCGAATATACCAGCTGCCGAGGCTTTCTATCGTTTGGGTATGGTTAATTCTGCACAACGGTATATGTTTGATATGCAGGAGTCGATTAATAATGGCAGAAAGAGCGGACGTTTTACCCAGCGTATCGCTGAGTGCTATATTATCAACGGGAAATACGATTTGGCCAGGAAACATCTGGCGCTCCTGAAGAACAGTCTGTTTTATAAGAACTGGGCAGAAGAGGCAGAGCAATATCTGGGCGATGAGGCTAAGATTAATGCCCATCCTGTTTGGGGAAAGTTGCGACAATATCGACAGAAGCAGGATTTCCTGTTCTACTACCCGGAGATGGCTTCGATGCTGGGTAGCTTGTTTAATGGAAACAGATCGAACACCATGGCGTTGGATTATTTCGTGGCGCAGGTCCTGTTGAACGGCGATGCGCCCACCTTCCAGCAGGCATTGCCATGGGTAGAGCAGTGTGGAGGCTATATGCAGATGCCTCGTGGTTATCAAGATGCCTTGAACTGTATCCAGCGCCAGGGTAATGTGCCAGGTTCGCCGTATGCCGCCTTTATCAGTAGGATGTTAGCGAAAGCACAGCAACAACAAAACAATCAAGTGTATGAAACAGCTCATTAATCATATTTCTATTGTCTTGACAGCGATCTTCTGTCTGGTCATGCTGGAGGGCTGTCGTCATCAGGTGGAGCATGCAACTCGTGTGCATCAGGTGCCTGCTGTCTATCCCGACTATGTAGGGGTGACTATCCCAGCGGGTATTGCTCCCTTGGATTTTAATTTCGTGGGTGGCAATGTGGATCTGTTGGATGTAACGGTGCGTGGCTCCAAGGGAGGCGAACTGCATGTACAAGGTGAATGGGCTGACTTTGATATTGAAGCATGGCAACAGCTGACCCAACAGAATGCAGGTGGTGAGTTGCTATTTACTGTTTGTGTGGAGCATGATGACCAGTGGACACAGTATGATGATTTCAAGGTGTATGTGAGCAAACTGCCCTTAGAGGATTATGGCCTGACTTATCGTAGAATTCCACCTGGTTATGAGGTGGGTGGCGCTAACATCGGTATCTATCAGCGTGATTTGCACAGTTTCGACGAGACTGCCATTTTGAAGGTGAGTGCTGTTTACGGCCATTGCATCAACTGTCATACAGCTAACCAGACCGATCCTTCTACGCTTACCATGCAGTTCCGTGGCGAAGGTGGTGGCACCCTGGTGCAGAAGAATGGCAACCAGCAATGGCTGAACACCCGTACCGATTCTACCAAGGCTGCTGGCAGCTATGCCTACTGGCATCCGTCGGGGCGTTATTGTGCTTACGCCGTGAATTCGGTGCATCAGAATTTCCATGTGGGTACCGAGAAACGTATCGAGGCTTATCACCGCTTTAGCGATCTGATTCTCTTAGATACTCAGACCAATCAACTGATACTCTCGCCATTGTTACAGACGGAGGATCAGGAGATATTCCCCGCATTCTCGCCCGATGGTAAGTATCTGTATTACAGCACTTCGAAACCATGCAATCTGCCTGCTGAGTACGAGAAGGTGAAGTGTAGCATCTGCCGGATTGCCTTTGATGGGAAGACAGGCACTTTCGGTAACGAGGTTGATACACTGGTAAATACTGCGGCTACCGGTAAGAGTTATACGTTGGTTCGTCCTTCTTACGATGGACGCTGGCTGATGTTCTGTGTGACTGATCATAGCAATTTCCCGGTGTTCCAGAATGATGCCGACTTATGGCTGATGGACTTGAAAACTGGTGAGATGCGTGAGTTGAAGGAGGTAAACAGTCGTAAGACGGAGAGCTTTCATAACTGGAGCTCAAACAGTGGATGGTTTGTGTTCTCGTCGAAACGCGAGAATGGCGAGTATGCCCAACTTTACCTGGCATCTATAGATGATAAAGGCCGTGTTACCAAGCCGTTCTTGTTGCCACAGCGTAATCCCAAGAAATACTACGGTGAATTGTTCGACTCGTATAATGTGCCCGATTTCACCAAGTCACCAGTAAGTCTGGATGTACATGAGGTTCACAGACAGGTGTTTGATGGCAAGCGACAACAGGTAACAATTAGATAACCAAACGAAATGATGAAAAAGAATTGGAAACTATATCTGACAGCCCTATTTGGTTTAGCAGTGTTCTGTTTCTGGGGGTATGTGCGGCCTGAAGTGATATTGGCGCGTGAGTCGTTTCAGCTGTTCCTCTATCAGGATGATTATCTGATGGAGCGGTTGGCTTTTCCTGGTGGCATGGCGCGCTATGTTGGAGAGTTCCTGGTACAGTTCTTTCGATTCGTGACGCTGGGAGCCTTGCTGTCTGCTATCTTGCTGGTTGCCATTCAACAGCTTTTCGGTGTGCTGCTGAAACGAGTTCTGCCTGCTGTCAGTGAGAAGATTCTTTTCCCCGTATCTTTCTTACCTTCGGTTGTGCTATGTTACCTGTTATGCGACCTGGACTTCTCAATGACTCTGCCTGTAGGTCTTCTGTTTACATTGGTGCTGATATTGCTATTGCCCCATCGGAAGATGCCTGCTTTCATCGTTTCATGTCTGCTCGTGCCAATAGGCTATTGGCAGGCAGGTCCTATCATCGTGTTATTGCCTTTATATCATCTCAGAATGCTTTCCATCCCTCGCGAAAGAATAGCTGTTGTAGCACAGACTTCGGGTATGGGCCTGCTGTTATTGGCCTGTATCATCTCCAGTTCGTATTTCGTGCCGTATTCTTTGGAGAATATATTCAAGGGTTTGGATTACCAGATGATTCAGCGTGGCAAGTATGGCACCGATGAGGAGATGGTGTATGATCGTCTTTTGCGTATGAAAGACTGGAACGAGATTGTCAGGAGGTCGAACGAGCAGGAACCGCAGTCGTTAGCTTGTAAAAACGTGGTACGTTTGGCCAAGTATTACCTGAAGCAGATTTCCGGTGATGAGTTGAAGGAGAATCTGTTGCATACTTACGAGGTGCTGACCAGTGGTATGGCGGCTATGATGATGAGCGATGTATATCTTCACATGGGTTTCCCGAACATATCGCAACGTGCTGCCTTCGAGGTGCTGGAGAGTACTTCGAATTATAATATGAGTGGTCGTGAACTGTCGCGACTGGTGGAAACAGCTCTGATTACGGGGCAATATGAGGTAGCGTTGAAATACATCTCTTTATTGGAATCTACCTTGTTCTATCGTAACTGGGCAAAACAGATGAGAGAGTTGGCTGCGCATCCTGAAACAATTAAAAGGGTGCCATTCTATGGCCCATTACAGGATATCTATGGTCAGACAGTTGATGTGAATTTCTTTTAGATGAAGGTGATATGAAGAAGATAAACAAATGGGCTTTGATAACACTGCTGTCATTTCTCGTGTCGGCATGTAGTCTGCACCCTGATCATGTGCAGATGGTGAACCAGCAGCCTGATATATATCCGGATTATATCGGTGTAACGATACCTGTGGATATCGCACCGCTGAATTTCTCAATGACTGATGATGACTTTACAGATGTCTATGTAGATGTGAAAGGCGAGAAGGGTGGTTCTATACATGCAGAGGGGACCTATGCTGATTTTGACGTAGATGAGTGGCATCAGTTATTGAAGGCTAACAAGGGAAGTCGTTTGTTGGTGTCGGTGATGGCATGCAGAGAGGGAAACTGGTATCAGTATCGCGACTTTTCTATCGAGGTTAGTCCGAATCCGCTTGACGAATGGGGCATTACCTATCGCCGTATTGCGCCCAGTTATGCGCTCTATGGTCATATGGGGCTGTATCAGCGTTGTCTCTCTGACTTTACAGAAACGTCGATGCTGGAGAATTCGCAAGTGCATGGACAATGCATGAACTGTCATACCCAGAATCGTACGAATCCTGAGCAGTATGTGTTCCATGTGAGAGGTAAGCATGGTGCTACAGTGGTACATCAACACGGAAAGGATGTACTCCTCAAAGCGCGTAACGACAGTCTGGGAGGTACAATGGTCTATCCCTACTGGCATCCGAGTGGTCGCTATTGTGCCTTTTCAACTAATAAAACAGCACAGATGTTTCATACTGGCAACAACAAACGTATTGAGGTGTTTGATACCTCATCGGATGTGTTTGTTTACGACATGGAGAAGCATGAGGTTATCAAGGATACCCTGATTATGATGACTGGTTGGGCTGAGAATACACCTGCTTTCTCGCCTGATGGTGAGTGGTTGTTTTTTACAACTGCCAGATGTGGCAACTATCCCAAAGGCTATGATCAGGTAAAGTATAGTCTTTGTAGAGTGGCATTTGATGAGAAATCGGGCAAGATTGGTACCGAGGTGGATACGTTGGTAAATGCTGGTGTAACGGGTAAAAGCGTGACTTGGCCTCGCCCTTCGTATGATGGAAAGTACTTGATGTACACGCAGTTGGATTATGGTTACTTCTCGGTTTGGCATCCGGAAGCAGATTTATATATGCTTGATCTTGAGACGGGAGTAAACAGACCATTGAACGAGGTGAATAGCACACGTTCGGAGAGTTTGCATAACTGGACGCGTAATAGTCGTTGGTTCCTGTTTACCAGTCGTCGTGAGGATGGTTTGTACACACGTCTTTATTTCTCGTCTGTTGATGAACACGGGAAGGCCACCAAGCCGTTCCTGCTTCCACAACAAAATCCTAAGGAGTATTATCAGCGCTTAATGTATTCGTATAACACCCCCGATTTTACATCTGTACCAGTTAAAACGAATGCTCGCGAAATGGGTAGGAAAATAGAGCGTTTCTTATGATATCTATCTTGCTTTAAGTTATCTGTTACGTTTCACAAAGTAAATGATACATATAGGAAATCTAATATCGTTATTTTGTGCTACCTTTGCAGCAGTAAACTAATAAGCGAGAAAGAATGATTAATAAATCAGCAGCCATAGCAGCACTCATGTTGCTAGCTACAGGTGCGAAGGCACAGAACCCCTTCGTACAGACTTGGTGTACCAGCGACCCTGCACCGATGGTACATAACGGAACAATGTATGTTTATACTGGTCATGACGAAGATGGCGCCGACTTCTTTTGGATGCAGGAGTGGCGTGTATATTCAACTCAGGATATGGTGAACTGGCAGGACCATGGTTCGCCATTGGCCTTGGAGACTTTCTCGTGGGCCGATGACCGTGCTTGGGCCGGACAGACTATCGAACGTGACGGAAAATTCTACTGGTATATCTGTGCTCATTCAAAGATTTCGAATGGTATGGCCATTGGTGTGGCTGTGAGCGATAGTCCTACAGGTCCGTTTAAGGATGCACTTGGAAAACCTTTGTTTGAGAATGGCAGCTGGGATCATATCGATCCAACCGTGATGATTGATGACGATGGGCAGGCTTGGCTGATGTGGGGTAATCCACAGTGCTACTACCTGAAGCTGAACCGTGATATGATTTCGTACGAAGGTGAACTGGGAAAGCTGCCTATGACCGAAGAGGCTTTTGGCGGTCCGATGATGAAGGAGCGCGAGAAGGGCAAGACCTATAAAGATTCGTATGTTGAAGGTCCTTGGTTAACCAAGCGCAATGGTACATATCAGTTGTTGTATGCCGCTGGTGGTGTGCCCGAACATATCTCGTATAGCACGGCACCATCGCCAACAGGTCCCTGGAAGTATGCTGGCGAGATTATGCCGCTGTGCGATACCAACTCGTTTACCAACCACTGTGGTGTGGCCGATTATAAAGGTCATAGCTATTTCTTCTACCATACAGGTAAACTGCCAAATGGTGGCGGTTTCGGTCGTAGTGTAGCTGTTGAGGAGTTTAAGTACAATGCGGATGGCAGTTTTCCCAAGATTCTGCCTACTGATGCCGGTGTGAAGCCTGTTGGCACGTTTAACCCTTATCGTAAGGTTGAGGCCGAGACGATGGCTTTCTCGAAAGGCGTGAAGACCGAGCAAAATGATGAGGTAGGGGTTTATGTCAGTGACATCCACAATGGCGACTATATCAAACTTCAGAATGTGGCCTTTGCCCACAAGTATCCACGTACGTTCACAGCCCGTGTGGCCAGTGGTTTGCGTGGTGGCAGAATTGAGATTCATCTCGACAGTATCGGTGGCAGATGTTTGGGCACCCTGAACGTGCCTGGTACAGGTGGCTGGGAGAAGTGGCAGACCATTACCGTTGATCTGGATTACTCTACCATCACCGATATCGATGCACCAACCCGAACCATTTCGGGTTTGAACCTGCCTGCTACAGCCGACGTTTATCTGGTGTTCAAAGGTCGTAAGGGACCAAAACTGTTTAACTTCGACTGGTGGGAGATGCGTGGACTGGAGCAGGTGAACATGCCTTTGTTCCAAACCAAATATACTGCCGACCCATCGCCACTGGTAGTAGGTGATACCCTGTTCCTCTATACTTCGCATGATGCCTCGCCCGAGGATATCCCCGATGTGAACGAGAAGAGTTCGGCAGGTTTCTTTATGTACGACTGGCTGTTGTGGAGCACTACCGATATGGTGAACTGGACCGAGCATGGTGCAGTGGCTTCGTTGAAAGACTTCGCTTGGCGCAGTCGCGAGAACGGTGGCTGGGCTATCCAGACCGTAGAGCGTAATGGTAAGTACTATCTTTATGCCCCATTGCATGGTCATGGTATTGGTGTGTTAGAGGCTGATTCGCCTTACGGACCTTTCAAGGATCCACTTGGAAAACCATTGGTATGGGATCAGAGCAACTGGTATGATATCGATCCATCGGTTTATACCGATGACGATGGTCAGGCTTATATGTACTGGGGAAACCCACATACCTTCTGGGCTAAGTTAGGTGAGGATATGACATCGCTGACCAGCGGTGTAACCAAACTGCCACATATTCCCAACTATCAGGAGGGACCTTGGTTCTACAAGCGCAATGGTCATTACTATTTAGGTTTCGCATCAACCT
This sequence comes from Prevotella sp. khp1, assembly GCF_900102205.1. NCBI lineage: Bacteria > Pseudomonadati > Bacteroidota > Bacteroidia > Bacteroidales > Prevotellaceae > Prevotella > Prevotella sp. khp1. Next base: position 43,715 of record NZ_FNJZ01000002.1, on the reverse strand, counting down.
GTTGCCCTGAGGCTTTAGGCTATGCCATGAGCGACAGTCCTACCGGACCTTGGGAATGGAAAGGCTATATTATGAAGCCTACCCAGCGCGACCGTGGTAACCATCCCGGTATCTGCGATTTCAAGGGACATTCGTATGTGTTCGGTCAGAACTACGACCTGATGCACTTGGAGACTTTTGTGCACCATGAGCGTCGCAGTGTGTCGGCTCAGGAGATTACCTATAATGGCGATGGCACCATCCAGGAGATTCCTTATTGGTTGGACCAGCAGCCCATGAAACAGTTGCACTGGCTGAACCCCTACCAGCGAGTAGAGGCTGAGACCATGGCTTGGGGCTTTGGACTGAAGAGTGCCAAGATGGGTATCGAGAATACCGGTGTGGTAGCTGATATGCCGACCTCTACGGGTAAGAAGAACATGTATATCTTTGATGTCAATGATGGCGAATATATCAAACTGCGTGGTGTTGACTTCGGTAAGGGTGCCAAGCAGTTTAATATCACCGCAGCCGCTACTGGTGGATGCACCATCAGTCTGCGTTTAGATAGTGCCGATGGTCCTGTAGTAGGTACCGTTACTATCGGTAAGACTGGTGGCGTAGAGAAATATCGCTCATTCGGTGGCAAAGTGAAGAATGCTGCTGGTGTGCATGATCTTTATATATGTTTCGACAAAGCATCAGGTGATGTTCGTCTGGATTGGTGGCAGTTTAAAAAATAAATAACGATAATGAAGAAACTAATATCAACTATTCTGTTCTGTGTAGTGGCAGTGTCGGCCACTGCGCAGAACCTTTCTGTAACTTATGTGGCTAAGAATGCCGTGAGAGTGAGATACGCCAATCCGGCTACAAAGAGTGATTTGCCCGACTGGTTGTATGTGAGTCACGATGAACTGAAACATGCAGATATTACTGCCGAGGTGGAAGGTCGTACCTTGACGGTGAAAGATAAGACCGGCAAAGCTGTTTTTAAAGCCACTGACCATCAGTTGGTTGGTAGCGAGGCTACGCTGACTTTCGACTCGCCTAAGGATGAATACCTCTTTGGTCTGGGACAGTTCCAGGATGGCTACAGCAATGTGCGTGGACTGTCGCGCCGACTCACGCAGGTAAACACCCAGATCAGTATCCCCATGCTGATTTCGAGTAAGGGCTATGGCGTGTTGTGGAACAACTACGGCCTGACCGACTTTAACCCTTGCAGCAATAGTGTGAAGCTGACGAAGCGTGCTGGTGCTGGTGAGCGTGAGGTGGTGGATGTCACCTCTACCGAAGGTGGCAAGCGTGAGGTCCGCGAACGCCATATCTTCGAGGCCACGATTGATATTGATGAAACCGGCGATTATGCGCTGCTGCTCGATGTGGGGCAGAAGATGGCGCGCCGCCATAACCTGACCATAGATGGCGAGCAGGTGATAGAGATGCAGAACGTATGGCTGCCACCTACGGCCTCTAAGATAGTACATCTGACCAAAGGTCGTCACCAGCTGTCGGCAGAACTAACCAAGATTGATCAGCCTGTCGTATATTATAATAAGGTGAAAGACGAGACCGTGTTCCGTTCGCCAGTAGCCGATGGTGTTGACTATACGGTGTTTGTGGGTTCGCCTGATGAGATTATTGCGACCTATCGCGAGCTGACCGGTGAGTGCCCTCAGATGCCAGAGTGGGCTTTGGGGTATATCCACTGTCGCGAGCGTTTCCACTCGTCGGATGAGATTCTGCAGACCGCCAACCGCTTCCGTAGCGAGAACCTGCCCGTGAGTATGCTGGTTCAGGACTGGCAGTATTGGGGCAAATACGGTTGGAACTCGATGCGTTTCGATGAGGCGTTCTATCCCGATCCCAAGGCGCTGACCGACAGTCTGCACCAGATGGGCATGAAACTGATGCTGAGTGTGTGGTCGAAGATCGACAAGAACTCAGAAGTGGGTCAGCAGATGCTAGCCGCCAACTATTATATCCCTGAAACTGATTGGATTGACTTTTTTAATCCTGAGGCTGCCGCTGCCTATTGGAAGAACTTCAAAGAGCGCCTGTTGCCTTTGGGTATCGATGCCTGGTGGCAGGATGCTACCGAACCTGAGAACGACGACCTGTTGGGCCGTAAGGTGAACAACGGTCGATGGAATGGTGAACAGGTGCGTAATGTCTATCCGCTACTGGTGAACAAGACGGTGTATGAAGGTCTTGTGGCAGCTGGTAAGGAACCGATGATACTCACCCGTTGCGGTTTTGCTGGTATCCAGCGCTATGGCTCGGCCATGTGGAGTGGTGATGTGGGTAACGATTGGGAGACTTTCCGCCGCCAGATTACAGCAGGTCTTGGCATGCAGGCTGCTGGCATCCCCTGGTGGACCTACGATGCCGGCGGCTTCTTCCGTCCGCAGAATCAATATACCGACAGTGCCTATATCGAGCGTATGCTGCGCTGGATAGAGACCGCAGTTTATCTGCCACTGATGCGTGTGCATGGTTATATGAGTAATACCGAACCCTGGAACTATGGTCAGGAGGCGCAGACAATCATTGCTAACTGTCTGAAAGAGCGCTATCAGCTTCTGCCTTATATCAAGCGTTGCGCCAAGGCTGTCTCTGAACAGGGTAGTACACTGATGCGCCCATTGGTGTTCGACTTCGCACATGATGCCGAGGCTCTGAAGCAAAAGTATGAATACATGTTTGGTCCGGCACTGCTCATCAGTCCGGTTACCGAGCCAGGTGTGACCACATGGCGCACCTATCTGCCCAAGCATCCTGGCGGTTGGACCGACTATCATACAGGAAAATACTACGATGGCGGACAGTATGTTGAAACGCCAGTAACTAAGGCCTATATCCCTGTGTTTATCAGAGTTGGATATTCTATAGAATAATTACATAAACTTTAAACTTATGAGCAAAAAACTATTATTAACTCTACTCATGGCCTGCGCTATGCAGGCAAAGGCCGGCACCATCACCAATGCTGATGGTACGGTAACATTCCAGTATAAGAACGACCAGGCCAAAGAGGTGCTGGTTGATGTGCAGTTTGCAGGGCGTAAAGCCATGCAGAAAGATGCCAAGACAGGCTTCTGGACCGTAACGCTGGGTCCGGCTGCCCCCGACATGTATCCCTATTGCTTCGTGGTTGACGGTGTGAGCATCATGGACCCCGACAACCCACAGTACTTCCCCAACGAGGGCTTTAAGAACAGTCTGTTGGAGATCAAATCGAAAGATGGACTTCCCCACGACATCAAGAATGTGCCCCATGGCACCATGGAGTATATCCATTATTACTCTAAGAGTCTGGGCGGCACCAATACCGCCATCGTGTATTTGCCACCCAACTACATGATGAGTCGTGATAAGAAATACCCTGTATTCTATCTGATTAGTGGTACTACTGATACCGAAGAGGTTTATTATAAGGTGGGTCGTGTGAACTATATCCTCGACAATCTGCTGGCACAGAAGGCTGCCAAGGAGATGATTATCGTGCTGCCTTATGGCAATCCCACCAAACTGTTGGCAGCGCCTGCTGCTAACGGTGCTCCACAAACCCGTTTTGGTGGCGACGTGTTCAGTAAGGACCTGATCAACGACCTGATGCCTTATATCGAGAAAAACTACCGTACCATCAACAATAAGGATCATCGTGCCATCGGTGGTTTCTCGCGTGGTGGAAACCAGGCTTTGTTCAATGGCTTGAGCAACCTGGATAAGTTCTCGTATCTGTGCAGCTACAGTTCGTTTACATCAACCGATATTGCAGGTGTTTACGATAATGCTGAGGATACGAATAAGAAGATACGCCTGTTCTGGTTGGGTGTTGGTACCGACGATTTCCTGTATGGCAATGCCCGCGACTATATGGAGTTCCTCGACACCAAGGGTATCCGCAGTGTGAAGGAGTTTACCAACGATAAGTTCGGACATACCTGGATGAACGCCAAGTATTTCCTGACCAAGACCCTGCCACTGCTCTTCAATAAGAAAGCTGCCGAAGCAGCCATGGCTACCGGTGAGCCAGCCCCTGCCAAGACCGGAAAGGAGCAGCAGTTCACTCCTGGTGTTATGGCCCGACTCTTCCCACGTCCTATCATCTCGCCCGAATATACCGAGGATGGTGTCATCTTCCGTTTCAAGGCGCCTGAGGCTAAGAAGGTGGAGCTGGAGTGCGAGATGCTGCCCGAGAATGTGGCTATGGAGCGCGACAGCGATGGCGTGTGGAGCGTGAAGCTGAACGAGTATCTGTTTGAGACCTTTAAGTATTGCTTTGTGGTTGACAGCATGCAGGTTACCGACCCCAGCAACATGTATATCTCGCCCGATGCCGGCTTTAAGTACAGTGTGGCCGACAATCCCAAGTCGCCATTCAACTTTGCCTCGCAAGGTGAAATGGATCACGGTCGTGTCAGCTACGACTTGGAGCGTAATACCGCTTTCTATATCTCTGGCAATATGCGTATGGGCGTGATGCCTGCCTTTATCCAGCTGATTCCTGTCGAAGGCGAATCGGTAGAAAGCTGGTTTAAGGTAGGTGGTGCCGATGCCATTACCGACCGTTTGATTGCCGATGGCAATGCCAAGCCCTGTATGATCACCGTGAGCGCTCAGGATCTGAGTCAGCAGCAGGGTGGTATGCAGATGCCTGGCTTTAAGATGAATAAGCTGGACGCCAACGATTATCCTACATGGAGCTTGCGTCGCAGAGCCTTAGTAAAACTGTTGCTCGAAATTAAGAAGCAGCCCGATCCTGAGTTCCCCGCTATGGGCGGCTTTGGCGGTGGCGGCTTTAATGGAGGCGGTGGCTTTGGCGGCGGCTTCGGTATGTAAATCAAGAGAAAAGAACTATGAGACTTATATCAACTATTGTACTGTGTTGTGCTGCCCTCTGCGCTCAGGCGCAGCAGGGTGGCCAACTTCCTTTGCGTTATCAAGTAGAAAACACAGGTGCTGCTTTTGCTAAGCCTGCCATGCCCGAGGCCAGTCAGTTGCCGGTCATCAAGGACCTGCCCGACCCACTGAAAGGCGTGAATGGTTTCAGCGACTGGGCGCGTCGCCGCAGTGAGATAGCTGCCCTGATACAGCATTACGGCATTGGCGAGAAGCCGGCTGTGAAGAAAGAGAATATCAAGGCCCGCATGAGTGGCGACACCCTCATTGTGGATGTGACCGTGAATGGACAGACACTCACTCTGACCTCTGAAATCAGATATCCCAAAACGGGCAAGGCGCCTTATCCCCTGATGATTGGCTCGAGCATGATTGCGCTGCCACGCCAGTTGTTCGAGGACCGTCCCATTGCCACCATGAACTTCCACGAGAAGCAGGTGAACGACTACGGACAGTGGGGCAAGCACCATGAGCGTGGTGAGCACAACTTCGACCGTCTCTATCCCGACTTGAAGGACAACGGAGCCTACAGCGAATGGGCTTGGGGCTTCAGTCGTTTGATAGATGGACTGGAACTGTTAGGTCCTGAGATTACCAAGATTGACACCAAGCATATCGGCGTTACGGGCTGCTCGTATGCTGGTAAGATGGCACTCTATTGCGGTGCCTTTGATGAGCGTGTGGCACTCACCATCGCTCAGGAGCCTGGTGGTGGCGGTGCTGCTGCCTGGCGCTACTCGCATCTGCAGGACAGCGTAGAGAATCTGGATAAGACCGACTATCACTGGTTCTTGGAGAGTCAGCTCACTAACTTCCATGGCGACAGTGTGTATCAGCTGCCTTACGACCAGCACGAGCTGTGTGCATTGGTGTGCCCACGCGCCCTGTTGCTGTTGGGCAATCCCGACTACAAGTGGTTGGCCGACGATGCCATGTTGGTATCAGCCAAGGCAGCCAAGAAGGTATGGGAGCGTTTCGGTATTGCCGATCGTATGGGTTGGAGTATCGTTGGTGGTCACGGCCACTGTCAGTTGCCTGAGTGCCAATGGCCCGAAGTTTTGGCCTTTATTGATAAATTTTTGTTAGGCAAAGATACTAAAACGAGTGATATTCGCGTTTATTCTAAAACATTAATCAAATGAAGAAGACTATATTATCAGTATGTATGTGTTGCCTCTCGGCTGTGGCCATGGCTCAGCCAGCAGGCGGATTCGGAGGTTTTCAGGCACCTCAGGTGAAGCTGGAAACCTCGCAGGAATGGAAGGATGTGAATTATGCTGGCGACGACCAGGCTTATCACACCTGCGACATTTATCTGCCTAAGCAGGAAAAGGCTTCTTATCCTGTGGTGATTCATATCTATGGCAGTGCCTGGTTCAGCAACAACAGTAAGGGTATGGCCGATCTGGGTACCATCGTAAAGAGTTTGCTAGATGCCGGTTTTGCTGTGGTTTGTCCTAACCACCGTTCGAGCATGGACGCCAAGTGGCCTGCTCAGATTCATGATATCCGTGCCGTGATTCGTTTTGTACGTGGTGAGGCTAAGAAGTATAAGTTTGATACCAAGTTCATCGCTACCAGCGGCTTCTCATCAGGTGGTCATCTGGCTTCTACTGCTGCTACTACCAGTGGTACCAAGCAGACTAAGGTGGGCACCGTGGATATCGACCTGGAGGGCAACGTAGGTAACTATCTGAACGAGTGCAGTTCTGTAAATGCTGCTTGCGACTGGTCGGGGCCTATCGACCTGACTGCGATGGACTGTGGTGAGTCGATGAAGATGGGCGAGAACAGTCCTGAGGATGTGCTGTTGAACTCAAAGTTGGCTAAGGAACCTGATAAGTATCTCAGTCTGAGTGCCAATACCTATGTGGATAAGAACGATCCTCCTATCATCATCTTCCACGGTGAGAAGGATAACGTTGTGCCCTGCTGCCAGGGAAAGGCTTTCTTCGAGACGTTGAAGGCTGCAGGAGTAAAGACCGAGGCCACCTTCGTTCCCGAAGGCAGTCATGGCGGACCAGCTATGTATGTAGAAGAAAACCTTCAGAAGATGGTGAATTTCCTGAAGGCTCTCCTGTAAAATGACTATTCTTATAACAAGAAGTAGCTTTTCGCCATGCGAAAAGCTACTTCTTGTTGGGTGATAAGCTACTTTTCGATTAGCGAAAAGTTACTTTTTGATTTAGTCGTGGAGAATTAATGCCGACTGGGCATCTACGATGGCCTTGGAGCCTTTGAGGGTGCCGAGCCCATTCTCATTGATGGTGCCATCGCAGCATACGATGGTGTAGTGGCCATCAGGGATGGTGAGCTCCATGGGCTCCTTGTTGGCATTGAGCACCACGATGATGTTGCGCCAGTCGTCGCGTCCTGCATAGTTCTTCAGACGGAAGGCTACCACACTCTCTGGAGCATCGATAAACTCCAGATGCTTGCGCACCAAGTCGGCATTGCCCAAACGGAAAGCAGGATGATTCTTGCGCAACTGAATCAGGTTCTTATAATAATTGAACACCTGTGGATATTGCTTCAGGTTGTCCCAGTTGAGCTGATTGATGCTGTCGGGCGACTCAAAGCTGTTGTGCACACCTTTCTTATTGCGCAGCAGCTCCTCGCCACTGAGCATGAAAGGCACGCCCTGTGAGGTGAACACGGCTGTCTGTGCCAGCAGGTCGAGCTTGATCAGTTCCTCGGTGGTGATGCCAGGGATGCTGCTCTGCAAGCGGTCCACCAGGCACATGTCGTCGTGACAGCTCACATAGCTGATCATCTGCGTGGGCTCTGTGGCCCAAGGCTCCTTGCTATAGTTCACCTTGGTCATATCCACCTGCGGATGACTGATGGCACCAGCGATACCGAACTTGATGCTCTCCTTATGGCCTGCCAAGCCAGCTAAGAATGCGGGCTGCTTATCGTCGCTGAACGGACCGCGCAGCGCATCGCGAATCTCATCGCTAAAGGCTGCAATAGTTGGCATCTGTGGGATATTGGCCTTCATACCGAGCTTTTCCTGCGGATAGGCACAGCTGCCTGCACTCCAACCCTCGCCATAAATGAAGATGGTGGGATCGATGTCGTTAACAGCCTTTCGGATGGCGTTCATCGTCTCGATGTCGTGAACGCCCATCAGATCGAAACGGAATCCATCGATATGGAATTCGTTAATCCAGTACTTCACGCTCTCAATCATGAACTGGCGCATCATGGGCTTTTCGGATGCAGTCTCGTTGCCACAGCCACTGCCGTTGCTGTACTGGCCATCGGCTGTTTTGCGATAGAAATAGTCGGGATAGGTGCGCTGAAAGTTGGAGTGCTCGATGTCGTAGGTGTGGTTATACACCACGTCGAGAATCACGCGGATGCCAGCCTTGTGCAGCGCCTGCACCATCTGCTTGAACTCGCGGATGCGTACCTCGGGCTTGTAAGGATTGGTGGAATAGCCACCCTCGGGCACATTGTAGTTCACTGGATCGTAGCCCCAGTTGTACTTGTTGTCGCTCAGTCGTGTCTCATCCACCGAACCGTAGTCGTAGCTGGGCAGAATGTGGATGGCATTCACACCTAACGACTTCAGATGGTCGATAGCCCAGGGCTCAGTCAAAGCCATGAACTTGCCTGGATACTGCGCATCCTGACGATTGATAGAGAAGTCGCGATGGTGCATCTCGTAGATAATCAGATCTGCAGGCGATTTTGTGACAGGACGCTCATCACAGCACCAGTGCTCAGGATCGGTGCTGGCCATATTGATGATGGCGCCACGCTTACCGTTGGCACCTACGGCCTTGGCAAAGACACCAGGGCACTCGCCCTTACCCATGTCGAAGGTGTAGAACTTTCCCATCAGGTCGCCCTTGATGGTGGCTGTCCAGCATTCGTTGCCAGTCTTCTGCATTTTTACGCGTTTGATGGCCTTGCCGCCTAGTCCGTCTTTATAGACACGGACAGTAATCTGCTTGGCATCATTGGGTGCAAACAACTGGAACTTGGTTGCTTGAGGTGCATAGCTCACCTCTTTAAACGTCTGTGCTACTACCTGATGGGGTAGTAGCATAGACAACAATCCTGCAAAAATCAATTTCTTCATGCTTTATTTTGCAATAAGTGATACGGCGAAACCTCCACCAGGAGCCTCTGTGAGTTTCAGCACATCCTTGGCTGTTACCACCTTCTTGGTGATGACATAAGCCTGAGGATTCTTCTCGTAGTGAGCATCCTTGGCATCGGCATAGATGGTACAGTCGTATTTACGACCTTTGTCTAAGAAGTTGAGCTTGATGGTGCTCTTGTGTCCGTTCTCATCACATTTGCCACCGATAAACCAGTTGTCGGTGCCCTTGGCCTTGCGGGCTACGGTGATATAGTCGGCAGGCTCGGCCTCCAGGTAGATGCTCTCGTCCCAGTCGCAAGCCACATCACGGATGAACTGGAAGGCATCGTCGAACTTCTCGTAGTTCTCTGGCAGGTCGGCAGCCATCTGCAATGGTGAGTACATGGTGAGATAGAGAGCCAGCGAACCAGCGATGGTGATGCGTGCCCAAGAGTCGTTGTCGCTCCACTCCTTCAGCTTGGTGACGAAGATACCTGGGGTGTAGTCCATCGGACCGCCCTGCAAACGGGTGAATGGCAGAATACAGGTGTGATCGGGGTTAGAACCGCCGAAGGCCTCGTACTCTGTGCCGCGAGCCGACTCGTTACCAACGAGGTTAGGCCATGTACGGCAGATACCGGTGGGGCGTGTTGCCTCGTGGGCGTTGACCATGATATGGTGCTTGGCAGCCTCTTTCACTACATAGAGATAGTGGTTGTTCATCGACTGCGAGTAGTGGTGGTCGCCACGTGGGATGATGTCGCCCACGTAACCGGTCTTCACAGCGTCGTAGCCGTATTTGTTCATCAAGTTGAAAGCCTGCTCCATGTGGCGCTCGTAGTTCTGAGTAGAACTTGAGGTCTCGTGGTGCATCAGCAGTTTCACACCCTTAGAGTGGGCATAGTCGTTGAGCATCTTGATGTCGAAATCAGGATAGGGGGTCACGAAGTCAAACACGTCGCGCTTCCACAGGTTGGCCCAGTCTTCCCAACCAACGTTCCAACCTTCAACCAATACCTCGTCGAGGCCGTTCTTGGCTGCAAAGTCGATATAACGCTTCACCTTCTCGTTGTTGGCACCATGACGACCGTTAGGCTTCACCTTGTTCCAGTCGATCTGGTCGAGCTTGATGCTGGGATATTCGTCGGTATAGTTCCATGAGCTCTTGCCTACGATCATCTCCCACCATACACCGCAGTACTTGGTGGGGTGGATCCATGAGGTGTCCTCAATCTTACAAGGCTCGTTCAGGTTCAGGATGAGGTTGTTCGACAGCATGTCGCGTGCATCGTCTGATACCATCACGGTGCGCCAAGGGGTGTTGCAAGGTGTCTGCATGGCACCCTTCAAGCCTGTAGCATCGGGAGTAAGGTGGCTCACGAAGGTGAAAGGCTGTGGCAAAGGATAGCGTGAAGGAGCCGGATTTGGGGTATAGGCATTAGTAAAGCCTTTCAGCTCCTGTGAGAGGTGCTTGGTCTGAGCATCCACCAGCTCCAGATGCATGGTGGCATAGTCCAGACAGGCTGCCTCATGGATATTGATGTAAAGACCATCGTCGCTCTTCATCTGCAGCGATGTCTGCACGCCCGTCTCTGAGAATACGGCTACCGAGGAGTTGTACCAGTTGACAGCCTCGTTGAAACGTCCACGAATGCCTGAGAGCTTGGTCTCCTGTGTCACCTGCTCCTGGGTGTCGTAATCGCCAGGCAGCCACCAGGCAGTGTGATCGCCTGCCATGGCAAACTCTGTGCGCTCCTCTTCAATCAGGAAGTAGTTGAGCTCTTTCTGCTGAGGGAACTCGTAACGGAATCCGATACCATCGTCATAGACACGGAAACGGATGAGCATCTGGCGCTTAGCTGATGGCTGATCCAACGTTACTGCCAGTTCGTTGTAATGGTTGCGAATGTTCTTGGTTTCGCCCCATACTGGCTGCCAGGTCTCGTCGAAGGTAGAGGTTTCTTCCTTGGCGATAGCGAAGCCGTCCATCAGGTCGGTCTCGTTGGTCCACTTGGATGAGTGGCGGTCCTTAGCCAGCTCCAGTCCGAGATGAGAAGGCTTGATGACGGCACATCCCTTGTAGGTCATCTCATAGACAGGGCGACCAGTGTTGTCAACAGAAAACTTTAATTCAATGTTGCCGTTAGGCGATTTTACATTGCCGGCGATGGCCATCAGTGGCAGCAAAGCCAGCGATAAGAGTAACTTTTTCATTTATTTTCTTCCGCTTTGAATAATTAATGTGCTGATTTCGTTATTGAAGTCGTCGGCTTGCAGCAACTGCTCGATGGTGAGGTGCATGCGGTAACGCCAGTAGTGGCGTGGATTGGCCGGGATGTTGATGCGCTCGGCATTCTGGTCGGGTAGGCGAAGGCCCTCGTCGATGCTCAGCCAATCCTGCAAAGACAGCAGACAGAGCATTGAAGGCGATGTGAGGTGACGGCTCACAATGTCCTTGGCCAACCAACCTGGCAGTGGGTGAGGGGCTGCACCACCACGACGAAGTGTGGTGTTGTAGTAGCTCTGTGTCTGCTCCTCGTCCTCGTCCCACCATTGGCGCAATGTTGACATATCGTGGGTAGAGATGGTATCTACTGAGCGATAGGGGTTATGCGACAGTTTGCCGAAGCGTGTAGTCGGATCCTTTGGCATCGACTGGATTTCGAGGCTCAGGATGCGCAGTTCGTTCATCACCCAGGGTACGCAATCGGGCACCATACCCAGGTCTTCGGCACATACCAGCATGCGTGTGGCCTGTGTCAAACGTGGCATCTTCTTCATCGCTTCGGTGTACCAGAACTGGTTGTTGCGGCGATAGAAGTAGTCGTTGTACAAACGATTGAACACGAACTTATCGTTGTCCCAAAGGGCTTCGTAGATAAAGTCGTTCTGAACGCCGATACGGGGATGGAACTTGTCCTTGTTCTTGCGATCGCGCACAAAGAGCACATCGCTGATGAGGGCATACAGACCATCACGGAGATTCAAATCTGCCTCGCCGGTCTTACCCCTAAAGGCAGCCTCTACCTTGCGCTGGGTGTCGTATTCGGGCTTCATCTGCCAGATATCATCATGTGCATGATCCAGGAATGTGTCTTTGACGTACTGAGCACGCTCGCCAAAGATGCGCTCCAGTGTCCAGTCGGCAATGAATGGCTTGGTGAACAACTCCTCCTGGAAGTGCAGACCATAGGCCTCAATCTCCTCGCGGGTCATACCCAATGAAGGCGAGAACTGACCTAACAGACCGTGAACGGCATCGATAGGAATCTCCCAGATACGGAAGAAGCCTAATACGTGGTCGATGCGATAAGCATCGAAGTACTCTGCCATCTTGCGGAAACGGCGAACCCACCAAGAGCAGCCGTCTTCGAGCATAGCATCCCAGTTGTAGGTGGGGAATCCCCAGTTCTGACCGTTGGCTGAGAAAGCATCAGGTGGTGCACCTGCCTGACCGTTCAGGTTGAAGTACTTTGGTTCTACCCATGCCTCTACACCATCGCGACTGATGCCGATGGGGATATCGCCCTTCAGCACCACGCGCTTCTTGCGGGCATAAGCATGGGCGGCACGCATCTGCTGATCGAGGTTGAACTGTACATAGTACCAGAAGGCCACCTCTTTATATAACTTAGTTGTTGACTTGCTCATGGCCTCGCGCTCGCTGTCGGGCAACTCATGATGGTCGGGCCAGTCCTGGAATGTGGCTGTGCCGTATAGATCACGGTAATGACAGAAAGCGGCATAAGGTACCAGCCACTCCTTGTTCTGCTCGAAGAACTGCTTAAAGGCTGCCGTCTTCATCGTCTTGGCACCTTCCTGAGCAAAGATGGCATGCAGATAGTCCATCTTAGCGTTGTTCACACGCTCATAGTCGATTTGTGGCAGGGCGTTCAGCGATTTACGCAGAACCTCGTACTCCTGGCGCAGCTTCTCGTCCTTAAGCTGAGGCAGCTGGCGCAAATCGGTGTATTGCGGATGCAGTGCATAGATGCTGATAGAGTTGTAGGGATATGAATCCTGCCAGGTGTGGGTGATATTGGTATCGTTGATGGGCAGCACCTGCAGTACGCGCTGCTTGGTCTTGTCGCACCAGTCAATCATCAGCTTCAGGTCGCCGAAGTCGCCAACACCAAAGCTGCCCTCACTGCGTAAAGAGAAGATAGGGATAACGGTACCGGCACCCTTCCAAGGATAGACAGGGAAGTAGGCCTGCGACAGTTCATAGACAACGACCTCGCCATCTGCCATCTGGGGCAGCTCTACAGTACGGTTCATACCGTTCTCCCACAGTGGGGTAACATCTACTTTCTCGTCGAGGGCAACGAATTTGAACTCGATGGTACGAGGGAGTTTGTCGGCGTCAAGACTGATAACCCATTCGTTGTTTTCGTGTTCTGCCATATCAATGGCACGCTTAGCCTCCCAGTTGCCTAAGGTCTCGCCGCCACCAATCAGTGCCAGGCGCTCGTTGTTGCGCAGCTGTGGGGCACGAACCTTCAGACGTACGGTCTTGCCATAGGATGTCAGGTTGCTCATTTTTTGTGTACGGGCGGCCACACATTCGGTAAAAGCAGTCGAGTACATATACGAATCCTCTGGGATATCAATCCAGTGGTCGTAAACCATATAACGGGCTCCCTTGGCTGCAGCAAACTCCAAACGGTGTGGAATAACCAGCCACTCGTGACGCTGCTCATGGTCGCCGCGCATCACGGTATAATAATAGTCGATGTGGGCAGCCGATTTCTCTGCCTTATTCATTTCGCACATCCAGTGCAGCCCATCCTGGGTTGTCATCTTGTGCTCTTCCGTCTTGCCATCCGTTAGGATGTTCAGTGCCAGCTCTTCGCCGAAGATAGTCTGGTACTCCAGGTTGAAAGTGATCTTCATACCAACTTGCTTTTAGTTATTTTTGGCAAAAGTACAAAAATAACCCGTTCGGTGTTTCCAAACGGGCTTGTAATTGATAGTTTCTCGATGCAAACGATTGCATGCAAGAAACTCTGCTTATCGGGGGAGTGTCATGACGAATCTGGCGCCAGGATTAAAGTCGGTATCCAGTTGTATATCGCCTCCCATTCGGCGGGCCATACTACGTGCTACGGTTAGTCCGATACCAGTGCCTTCGTAATAGGCGTCGAGCTGTACAAACTCGTCGAAGATGTGCTCAGCTTCCTTGGCTGGAACGCCTATACCATTGTCTTCGATTGCGAACTGTACACTGCTGGGCAGGGCCTCTATATGCAGTTTTACATGTTGATCGGCACTTTTTGCACTGAATTTGCGCGCATTGTCGAGTAACAAAGTCAGGGCACGAACAGCTGCCTGCATATTTGTCTTCAGTAGAATCTTCTCTACCTCAGGCTGTATCTCCAGATCAAACGTCAGTGAGGGATTATCGGCAATCATACTTTGGGCGATGGCCTCGCTGGCAATCTTGTTAGGCGATACCTTATCGGTTCGATCAATCACGTTACGACTGTTGGCATCGCTCAGTTCCAACATCTTGTTAACCAGACCGGTAATACGTTCGGTATTGGTTACAATGTCGTTGGCAATCTGCTTCTTCTCGTCCTCGCCTAACTCTAAGTCTGGAGTGGTGAGTATCTGTGTAAAGCCACTCAGGATATTCAATGGGGTACGTATCTCGTGCGAAATCTGTTGGATAAAGTGGGTCTTCATCTTCGATGATTCCTCAGCTCTGGCTGTGGCCTCTATCAGCTGGTGGTTGGTTTGCTCCAACTCCATGTGGCTCATTTCCAAGATGTTGTAGTTGGTTTCTAACATAGCGTTAGTGAACTGCAACTTGCGGCGAGAGCGATAGAGGGTAAAGATATAAAGTGAGATGAGTGCCAGGATGATTATAACACTTAGATACCAGATCCACATGGGCACACCATGATGACTAACGCCTTCCTTGATTTCCGAGCCATATATCTTGTCAACCAGTCCTTCGCTGTCCATCTTGGCTATCTCCAGACTGATGGCGTCGATCAGCTCCTTGTTGTGGCCTACATAGCAGTATTCGCGTGGCTGTAGCGAAATCTCCTCTCGAGCCAGACTCTCGAGGCCGTAATGATCGATAAAGTATTTGGCCTGATAACGGTAGCAGATAATGGCATCGTAACGGCCGTTTGCCAGTTCGCGGAACGACTGGTCGAGATCGTTAACTTTTACGCAAGTACCACCTTCGCGCTCCACCAGTTCGGAAATATGGCGTGAGTTCAGGAAGGCAAATGTCTTACCTTTCAGGTTACGGAAGTCAAACGCCTTGTAGTCGCTTTTACGATACACCACCTGGTAGTACAGACGGAAGATAGGACGCGAATAATAGATGGTATCCTTGCGATAGGATGAGTAAACCATCATCGCCAGATCGGTATCGCCGTTAAGCACCGAGGTGGCCACCTTGTTCCACAGGTTGGGCACATAATAGTATTTGATACCCATACGCTTCATCAACTCGCGTGTAAAGTCGATGTCGTAACCATGGGGAAGTCCGTCTTTATCTACCGATTGCAGTGGGGCATAGTTGGCATCCAGACCAATGGTAATCTGGTCTGTAGGTGGCACGAATGCTATTGCTCGCATAGATATACTGCATAGAGTTGTTATCAACAACCCTACAATCCAGTATCTGTCTAGTCTCAATTTAATCACGTGTATTTGTTTTATTAATATAAGTTCTTAATCTTCTTAATCATCAGCCAGCGTAAAGTCTAACTGCTTGCGCTCCAGATTGGCACGGGCTACCTGAATACGTATGGGGTCGCCCAACTGGTACTTGGTGTGATGACGACGACCTACAATCATGTAGTTCTTCTCGTCGAAGTCGTAGTAGTCGTTACCCAGGTCGCGAATAGGTATCATTCCTTCACAGTGGGTCTCGTCAATCTGGGCATAGATACCGTACGACTGGATGCCGCTGATATGTGCATCGTAGGTATTACCAATCTTGTCGGCCATAAACTCTACCATCTTGTACTTGATAGAGTCGCGCTCAGCATTCATGGATATCTGCTCCATGTCGCTGCAGTGCTCGCAGAACTCCTCGTACTTATCCTTGTTGGCCGAACGGGCACCATCCTGATACTTGGTAAGCAGACGGTGAACCATCATGTCAGGATAACGACGGATGGGTGAAGTGAAGTGCGTGTAGTAGTCAAATGCAAGTCCATAGTGACCGATATTGTGTACGCTATACTTGGCTTTCATCATGGCACGCAAAGCAACAGTCTCAATGGCATTCTGCTCGCGTGTACCTTCGGCCTGCGACATCAGGGCGTTAAGCGACTTGGTGATAGCACCCTTGGTACCGGCAGTTTTTACCTTATAGCCGAACTTAGCCACAAACTCGCGCAGATTCTCCAACTTCTGTGGATCTGGTTGGTCGTGAATACGGTAAGGCAGCGTCTTTGCTTTAACACCCTTCTTCACGCGACCGATACTTTCGGCCACCGTTTTATTGGCCAGCAGCATGAATTCCTCAATCAGCTTGTTGGCATCTTTCGACACCTTGAAGTAGGCGCGGATAGGTTTGCCAGTCTCGTCGATATCAAAGTGCAACTCCTCGCGGTCGAACTTTACACTACCGTTCTTGAATCGGGCTTCGCGCAGTTTCTTGGCCAGCGCATCAAGCTTCAACAGGAATTCGGCGTTTTCGCCTTTTCCCTCTTCAATAATCTGTTGAACCTCTTCGTAGGCATAGCGACGGTCGCTCTTAATCACGGTGTGTGCCAGATGCCAATCCTTGATGTTTGCCTCGTCGTCCATCTTGAAGATAACGCTGTAGCACAGTTTTTCCTCGTCGGGGCGCAGCGAACAGATAAAGTTACACAAACGCTCGGGCAGCATAGGGATGGTACGATCCACCAGATAGATACTGGTGGCACGTGCATATGCTTCCTTGTCGATGGTTGAACCCTCTTTTACGTAGTGTGATACATCGGCGATGTGTACGCCAACCTCCCAAAGACCTTTGTCTGTCTTCCTGATACTCAGGGCATCGTCGAAGTCCTTGGCATCCTTGGGGTCGATGGTGCATGTGAATACATCGCGGAAGTCCTCACGGCGAGCAATCTCCTCTGGGGTGATAGCTGCGTCGATCTTCTCGGCAGCCTCTTCTACGTTCTTGGGATACTTATAAGGCAGATTATACTGTGCCAGGATGGCGTGCATCTCAGCATTGTTTTCACCTGTCTTACCCAGAATATCGATGACCTGACCGATGATGTTCTTATGGTCCTGATCGGGCCACTGGATAATCTTTACTACAGCCTTGTCGTCGGTCTTACCTCCCTTCAGCTTACGCTTAGGAATGATGATATCGTGAACAATCGTAGAGTCAGCTGTTACCAGGAAGGCTATATCCTTTTCAACGCGCAGCTTACCAACGATCGTGTCGTGGGCTCGCTTCACAATCTCGATAACCATTGCCTCTTTGATATGCTTATCGCGGCGCGCCATAAGTGATACCTTTACATGGTCGCCATCCATAGCCGACATCGAGTTACGTTCGGCCACAAACACAGGTGTACCACCATCATCAGGCACAAACGAGTTACGTCCGTTAGCTTTTCTGTGGAAGATACCTTCCTGTACCTGAGTCTTCAGGTTTAGTTTATAGGAGTTGTCACTCACTTTCAGCAGGAAATCATCCCACGCCATCTCCTCCATCACATCGATGGCCAGCATCTTGAGAGGATGAGTGTCGAGTTTCAACACCTTGAATATTTGTTTGAACGAGAATGTTTCGTTAGGATTATGTTGAAACAGGTTCTGTAGTAGTTCGCTTACCTGCTTCTTTCCTAAACGTTTTCCACCTTTCTTCTTACCCATAGCTTGTTTTCTTTTTTCTTTCTGCCTGCAAAGATAAGAAAAAAAAGGCACGGATTACACGGATTGACACAGATTTTTTCGTAAAATAGTTAAAATCCGTGTAATCCGTGTAATCCGTGCCTAAAAAATTGTAACTTTGCACGAAAATTTTTAAGATGTATGAAGATATTAGTAACTGGTGCGAGTGGTTTTATCGGCTCGTTTATTGTTGAGGAGGCACTCCGTCGCGGCTTTGATACATGGGCTGCGGTACGTGGCAGTAGCTCTAAGGCTTATCTGCAGGATGAGCGCATCAACTTTATCGAACTGAACCTTTCGTCGAAGGCTCAACTGGTGGAGCAGCTACGTGGTCAGGCATTCGATTATGTGGTACATGCTGCAGGTGTAACTAAGTGCTTGGATAAACAGGATTTCTTCCGTATAAACACCGAGGGAACTAAGAATCTGGTAGATGCACTCGTCGAGGTAGGTATGCCGCTGAAGCGATTGGTGTTTGTAAGCAGCTTGAGCATTTTTGGTGCTATCCGTGAACAGCAGCCTTATCAGGAGATTAAGGAAACCGATACGCCCCAGCCTAATACCGCTTATGGTCGCAGTAAACTGGCCGCTGAGCAGTATCTGGAACAGATGGCCTCGCGCGTACCTTATATAATAGTACGTCCAACTGGTGTTTATGGTCCTCGTGAGAAAGACTATTTTATTATGGCCAAGAGCATTAAGCAGCACTCTGATTTTGCTGTAGGCTACAAGCGTCAGGATATCACCTTTGTATATGTAAAGGATGTGGTTCAGGCCATCTTCCTGGCTTTGGATAAGGGCGAGAACGGTAGAAAGTACTTCTTGAGTGATGGTAAGGTATATCAGAGCGAGACGTTCAGCAATCTGATTCATCAGGAACTGGGATGCCCATGGTGGATTCGAATCAAGGCGCCTATCTGGGTACTGCGTGTGGTAACCTTCTTTGGTGAGTATATCGGACGACTGACAGGTAAGGTAACCGCGCTTAATAACGATAAATATAATATTCTTCGTCAGCGTAATTGGCGTTGTGATATACAGCCCGCTATCAGTGAACTGGGCTATAAGCCTGAGTACGATCTGGAACGTGGCGTGAAAGAAACAATTAAATGGTATCAGGATAACAAATGGTTATAAAAAAGATATTCGAGATAGAAAAGAAACCCCGTAAGGGATTAATGGCATTCGAGTGGGCAGTGATGGCTTATTTGCTGTTTACGTTGCTGCTTATTATGATTACCTTTACCAAATTGCAGAATCCAGGCGAAATGCTTTGGGGACGTGCGCAGGTGGTTATTTCTACTCTGGCACTCTGGTGGGTGTATCGTATGATTCCCTGCCGCCTCACGATGATGTTCCGTGTGGCATTGCAGCTGATACTGCTGTCGTGGTGGTATCCTGATACCTATGATATCAATCAGGTATTCCCTAATCTCGACCATGTGTTTGCCGGTTACGAGCAGCAGCTGTTCCACTTCCAGCCGGCTCTGGTCTTTTCGCAGGTTGTTTCTAATCCGGTGTTCAGCGAGCTGATGCATCTGGGCTATGCCTCGTATTATCCGCTCATAGCCTTGGTAACGCTTTACTATTTCCTGTATCGTTATCAGGAGTTTTCGCGTGTGGTGTTTATCATCTTGGCATCATTCATGCTCTATTATGTCATCTTTGTACTGATGCCCGTTACCGGTCCGCAGTATTACTACTTGGCAGCAGGCGTAGATCAGATAGCACAGGGCAACTTCCCCAATGTGGGCGATTATTTCGCTACCCACACTGAGGCGTTAACCATACCAGGTTGGAAGGATGGCTTCTTCTACCAGTGTGTGGCCAGTGCGCACGCAGCAGGCGAACGTCCTACGGCAGCTTTCCCCAGCAGTCATGTGGGTGTAACCACCATTCTGTTGTTGTTGGCTTGGCATGCCCGTAATCGTAAACTGCTGTGCACATTGTTGCCCTTTTACGTGCTGATGTGTTTCGCAACTGTTTACATTCAGGCGCACTATGCAGTAGATGTGATTGGTGGTTGGATTTCGGCCCTCGTCATCTATGCGTTTTTGTTTTTTTTATCAAAAAAATTTGTTTGATTCGAAAATAATGCTTATCTTTGCAACCGAATAAGTAAGGATAAGACATAATACAACATAGGGATTCCGACACAAGGCGAGTCGGGATTCTTTTCTTTTTTGTCCATCCGAGTAATTAAGAAAATCTTTAAAAATTGAATAGTTATGGCATACATGTCACAAGAAGGCTACGATAAACTGATAGCCGAACTGCAGCGTTTAGAAGGTGTTGAGCGTCCAAAGGCCTCAGCCGCTATTGCCGAGGCCCGTGAAAAGGGTGATTTGAGTGAGAACTCTGAGTACGATGCCGCTAAGGAGGCACAGGCTCACCTTGAGGATAAGATCAATCAGCTGAAGATGACTATCGCCGAAGCAAAGGTGATAGATACCAGCCGTTTGAGCACCGATTCTGTACAGATTCTCTCGAAAGTAGAGATGACTAACCTGACCAATAAGGCCAAGATGACTTACACTATTGTAAGCGAGAGCGAGGCTAACCTGCGTGAGGGTAAGATCTCTATCCAGACTCCTATTGCCCAGGGCTTGCTGAACCATAAGGTGGGTGATGAGGTTGAGGTGAAGATTCCTCGTGGTACTATCAAACTGCGTATCGACAAGATCACTGTTGGTTAATTGATAATTGAAAATTGAAAGGCATGGATATCTTTAGCAAAATCGCAGCTGGCGAGATTCCCAGCTATAAGTGCGCTGAGAACGAGGAGTTCTACGCATTTCTTGATATTAATCCGTTGGTAGAGGGACATACACTGGTTATCCCCCGCCGCGAAGTAGATTACATCTTTGATATGGACGACGACGAGTTGGCTCGCTATCAGGTGTTTGCTAAGCGCGTTGCTCTGGCCATCAAGAAGGCCTTCCCATGCAAAAAGGTAGCACAGGTAGTGCTGGGCCTCGAAGTGCCCCACGCACATATCCACCTCATCCCTATGCAGAGTGAGGCCGATGTTGACTTCCGCCGTGAAAAGCTGAAGCTTACAGAAGATCAGTTTAAGGCTATTGCCGAAAAAATACGTGGTGAGTTTGTGTGATTACACAAACTCATCACCGTATTTAATCCTTACCTCGTTTACATATTTCTTTACCATCGACGAGTTGTCGCTCTTCTTGCAGATGAGTAGCACTCCGTCTTCTTCGGCTACGATATATCCCTCCAGACCGTTGAACACACCCAGTTTTCCTTTAGGTAGCTTGATGATGTTGTTCTTGCAGTCCTCTAGTATCACCTCCGAGTCCATCACCACATTGTCGTCGGGCACTTTGTGCATCACCTCGTAGATGGCATGCCAGGTACCCAGGTCGGCCCATCCAAAGTCGCACTTCATCACATACACGTTGTTGTTGCTCTGCTCCAGAATAGCGTAGTCGAGTGATAGGTTGGGATAGCGTGGATAGTTATCGGCCACAAACTTGGCTTCCTCCTCCTCAGTGTAGTCCGGGTTGTCGTAGCGTAACTCACGCAGTACCGGGGGAAATACATGCTCGAACGTGTCGAGCAAGTGGTAGGCGTTCGAAATGAAGATGCCTGTGTTCCAGTAGAACTCGCCGCTCTCCATAAACATGCGTGCAAACTCGCGTTCGGGCTTCTCGGTGAATGATTTAACCTCGAACACATCAGGCTTGCAGCTCAGGTCGCCCAGCTGTATGTAACCATAGCCAGGCTCGGCACGTGTGGGTTTAACGCCCATAGCCAGCAGCACGTTGTTTCTGGTAACGTAACTGATGCCTACCTCCATGCTGTGTTCAAATGATGACTCGTTCAATATCAGCTGATCGCTGGGCGATACGATGATATTGGCATCTGGTGTATGATGGTGAATACGCATGGCAGCCCAAGCTACACTGGGGGCTGTGTTGCGATGAATAGGCTCTACGATGATGTTCTTTGTACCAACCTCAGGTAGTTGTTCTTTCACCAGTTCCAGATATCCCGCGCATGTACATATTAATATATTATCTTTGGGTAACAATCGGGCAAAACGGTCGTAAGTCGTTTGTAACAAAGTGCGGCCAGTGCCAAAAAGGTCCAAAAACTGTTTAGGGTACTGCTCTCGGCTGACGGGCCATAATCGCTGACCGCGACCCCCTGCCAGAATCACGCAGTAATTTTTATTATTATTTATTTCCATCATTAGGATTTTAGCATTATATTCTACCTGCAAACATACAAATATTTTGCGAAACAAACAAGAAAATCCAAGTTTTTTTTCATTTTCTTTTGGTAATTCAAATAAAAGTCGTATCTTTGCACCCGCTTTAGGAGATTAAGCAGCTAAAACTGTTAAGCCCAGATGGCGGAATCGGTAGACGCGCTGGTCTCAAACACCAGTGGAGCAATCCATCCCGGTTCGATCCCGGGTCTGGGTACCAAGTCCTAAGGCAAGGGAATCTTCGGATTCCCTTTTTTTGTGCCAAAAAGTTAGTAGTTTTTCAGGAAAATGATTACCTTTGCAGCCATGAGAAAGTGTTTTGCGTTTTTTCTGTTGCTGTTGTTGGCTGTTTTGCCTTGCTCTGCTAAGGTGAAAACAACGATAAGTACCCGCGATTTGCAGGTAGATACTACAGGCCAGTCGCTGTGTACCAACCAGTTGCAACAAGCCATCGATCGTTTGGCTAAGAAAGGTGGTGGCACATTGTTGCTGGCGCCAGGACACTATCTTACAGGTGGCTTGATGCTGCGTTCAGGCATTACACTGCAGTTTGATGAGGGTGCTGTGTTGCTTGGTAGCACCAATCCTTACCACTATCAGTCGATGGCTGTTGAAGATACCGACGACCAACGGGGTGATAATGCCTCGATGGCCTTGTTGATGGCAGATGGAGCTGAACACGTTTCTATTTGCGGAAAGGGTGTGATTGATGGGCAGGGCCTGCAGTTGGCCCTGAATATCGATAGTCTGCACCATACAGGCGAACGGGTTGATGCACATTACAACCAGCGTCGCCAACGTCCCGGCGAACTGGCGCGTCCCAAACTCTTTTTCTTTTACCGCTGTAAGAATATTGAGGTCAATGACGTGACATTGAAAAGCAGTGCCAACTGGGGTTTGTCGTTCGATTTATGTCAGCACCTGAAGCTTACCAACCTGACTATCGAGAACCGTGCTTATTGGAATAATGATGGTATCGACTTTACGGATTGCCAGCATGTACTGGTAGCCGATTGCCGTATCAACTCGGCCGATGATGGTGTTTGCTTGAAGTCGTATCACACCCAGAGCGAGTGCCGTGATATAGAGTTGGCTCGTTTGGATATCCGTAGCAGTGCTTCGGCCATCAAGTTCGGTACTGCTTCGTGGGGTGGATTTCGTCAGGTGTATATCCACGATATCAAGGTTCGCGATACGTTCCGTTCGGCCATCGCTATCGAGAGTGTTGATGGTGCTCAGATAGATAGCATCCTTGTGGAGCGTGTTGATGCACGGAACACCGGCAATCCTGTATTTATGCGTTTAGGACAGCGTGCAGGTCAGCGTAAAGGCTCGCTTAAGCATGTTACTATTCGCGATTTTAAGTGTGAGGTTCCTTTCGGTCGTCCCGATGAGGCTTACGACTTGCGAGGCCCTGAAGTGGATTTCTTTCACAATCCCTTCCCCAGTAGCATCTGCGGTATCCCTGGCAATAAAATCCAGGACGTTCTGCTTCAGAATGTCAGCATCCTTTATCCTGGTCGGGCCACCAAAGGTATGGCCTATATTCCCCTTTGGCGTAAAGGCGATGTGCCCGAACAGATACAGAAATATCCGGAGTTTACCATGTTTGGCGAACTCCCGTCATGGGGCTTCTATCTTCGTCATATCGATGGTATAACGCTCCAAAATGTGCAACTGAAGTTAGCGGCCGATGATTTCCGTCCTGCCATTGTTGATGAGGATGTGGACAGGCTGTTGATTGAATAAGAAAATGTCAAAAACTCTACAAAAGATTTTAATTAAATAGATTCGTTATGATTAGGTATACCAAGAAGGAGGAGATATGGAATGCAGCATCACACGGTGGAGGTGTTCTGTTGGGTGTGGTGTTTGGCATTATTTTCCTGATATGGTGCTTCCAGGCCGATAATAACTGGGCCCGAATTGGCGTGATTCTTTACCTGTTTGGTATGCTAGGCTCGTATGCAGCTTCTACCATCTATCACTCCATCAAGCACCACTCAAAATGGAAGGAACGATTACGCAAATGGGACCATGCTGCCATCTACTGGCATATAGCTGGTTCGTACTCGCCTTTAACGTTGGTGGCCCTGCGCGAACAAGGTTATTGGGGATGGAGCCTTTTCTGCTTTGTGTGGGCTTGTGCTATTGCAGGAACCATTATCAGCTTTATCCATTTAAAAGAGCATTCCAACGTCGAAACGTTCTGTTTCGTCGGTATGGGTCTGAGTGTTCTGGTGGCCTTCAAACCCCTGATCGATTCGGTATCAACAGCGGCTGTTGTATGGATTATTGCCGAGGGTGTGAGCTACATCACTGGTGCCGTTTTTTATTCTTTGAATAAGACCAAGTATATGCACTCCGTTTTCCACTTTTTTGTGCTTGCTGGTAGCATTTGTCACATCATTGCCGTGTGGGATGTGCTGATGGAGTACTTATAATGGTTAAAAGTTCGGGGTTTTTTTGGTCGTTTCGCTAAAAAGTAGTAATTTTGCACGCAAATTTGCAAATTTAATCTATCATATGGCATATACACGTATCACAGCTGCCGAGGCTGCAGCATTGATTAAGAATGGCGAGAACATCGCCATGAGTGGTTTTACACCCGCAGGTGTAGCCAAGGCAACAACAAAAGAGTTGGCTAAAATTGCTGTAGCTGAGCATGAGGCTGGTCGCGAGTTTAAGGTAGGTATCTTTACCGGTGCTTCTACTGGTCAGAGTACCGATGGCGACTTGGCAAATGCGCAGGCCATTAAGTATCGTGCCCCTTATACCACTAATCCCGATTTCCGTAAGCATGTTAATTTGGGTGAGATTCCCTATAACGACCTGCACCTGAGTCATATGGCACAGGAGCTGCGTTACGGTTTCTATGGCGATGTGGATTGGGCTATCCTCGAGGTGTGCGACATCGAAGAGGTTGGCAACGACTATCACGTGTATCTCACTGCTGCAGGTGGTATCTCACCCACAGCAGCCCGTTTGGCTAAGAAGGTTATTCTCGAGCTCAACTCGTTCCACAATCCCAACGCCAAGTTTATTCACGACGTGTATGAGCCACTTGATCCTCCTTACCGCAAGGCTATCCCCATTGAGCACGTAGGCGACCGTATTGGTAAGCCCTATGTAAGCATTCCTAAGGACAAGGTGGTAGGAGTTGTAGAGTGCAACATTCCCGACGAGGCCCGTGCCTTTAAGGATAGCGATCCTGTAACCGAAAAGATTGGTTTCCTGACTGCCGAGTTCCTGGTAGAGGAGATGCACAAAGGTCGTATCCCTCAGGAGTTCCTGCCATTGCAGAGTGGTGTAGGTTCAACAGCCAACGCTATTCTTGGTGCACTCGGTGAGGACAAGCACGTGCCTAACTTCAATATCTATACCGAGGTGATTCAGAACTCAGTAATCGATATGATGTTGAACGGACGTGTAAAAGATGCATCGGCTTGCTCGCTCACTGTATCTAACGATTGCCTGATGCAGGTTTACGACAATATGGACTACATGAAGCAGCACCTGACACTGCGCCAGAGCGAGATCAGTAACTCGCCTGAGCTTATCCGTAGATTAGGTGTGATTGCTATTAATACGGCTATCGAGGCCGACCTTTATGGTAACGTAAACTCTACCCACATCAGTGGTGTGAAGATGATGAACGGTATTGGTGGTAGCGGCGACTTTATCCGCAATGCCTACCTCTCTATCTTCACCTGTCCTTCGATTGCTAAGGGTGGTGTCATCAGTTCTATCGTGCCATTCGTTAGTCACCAGGACTCTTCGGAGCACGATGTTAATATCATCGTAACCGAGCAGGGTGTGGCCGACTTGCGTGGTAAGAGCCCTGCCCAGCGTGCAGAGTGTATTATCGAGAACTGCGCACATCCCGACTATAAGCAGCTGTTGTGGGATTACCTGAAGATTGCTAAGATGGGACAGACCCGTCATTGCCTCACTGCTGCATTTGCCATGCACGACACACTGGCTCGTAAGGGCGACATGAAACTGACTGACTTTGCTGAATATGTGAAATAAAAAACAATGGACTAATTATTAATATATGAGAGATTTTAAAAAATGGCAATTTAGGATTACCTTAATCCTTACTGCTGCAATCCTGATGTCGTGTGGCGGCAATTCGCGCTCATGGAAGGGAAACAGTAAGTCGGCTAAGGATTCGCTGAAGGTAAGTGCCATAGACAGTATGATTGTAGCTGTTGAGGAAGCAAAGGATTATGAACGTAAGTTTGCTTTGGCCGACAGTTTAGAAAAGACAGGCGACATCAGTCCTGTAAAGGCAAATTATTGGCGTGGTACTGCTTTGCGCAGCCTGAAGAAAAAAGCAGCCTCTGAGGCATACTTCAAGAAAGCCTTGGAAGTAGAGGATTTACAGGAAAAGGATGTGCTCTATTATAGCCGTTCGGCTCGCGTGCTGGCGCAGATGCTTTCGGTTAAGAACGACTACGAGGCAACGCTTCGTGTAGCAACACCTGCCGTACAGAAACTGGCAGGACATCCCAAGGCACAGTCGGGCGATCTGGCTGTTCTCTATTATGTAATCGGTTCGGCCCAGATGTATCTTGGTCACGTCGAGGATGCTTCTGAGAGTTACGAGAAATCCTTCGAGCAGTATATGAAATCTATCTCGAAGAAAGATACCAACGGTTCACGTATCCGTTCGGCCATTACCGGTATTAACAATATTACCGTGGCCTGTCTGAATACCCAGCACTATAAGGAGGGTAAGAAGTGGAACGACCGTACCGACTCTCTGCTGTATGTGTATCGCTTGCGTCCGGATGCCGACTCTGAGGTTTGCGACCACTATCGCGCTCGTATCCGTTTGTTCAACGCTTTGACTGCCTATGAGTTCGGTCATCGTGCCGAGGCAGATGCCAGCTTTGCTGCCTTCCAGAAAACTGATTATGCAGCTACCGAGCAGGGAAAGTTGGATGCTAACGACTATCTGATGAAGGCTCATCGTTTCGAGGAGGCTGCTAAGAACTTCCGTACGCTCGATCACTGGGTTGATGTCCGTGACATGAAGATGAATCTTGATAATATCTCGATGTATCTCATTCCTAAGTATCGTGCCAATATCGGTGCTGGCCGTAAGGATTCGGCTATTTACGTAGCCAATCAGATTGTAAACGCATACGATTCGGCCCTTGTATGGTCAAAGCGTGATGATACAGCCGAGATGGCAACCATCTACGAAACCCATCAGAAGGAAGAAGAACTGGCTCGCAGTCAGTGGGAGCTTGAGAAGCGTGGACATGATATTGCCCGTCAGCGTATGATCAGCTTCGGTATTGGAATCCTGCTGCTCACAGGCTTCCTGGGCTTCTATACACTTAACAAGCGTAAGGCCTTTAAGCTGTTGCAGGATGCCTACGATCAGCTTGAGGAGGCTACTTCGGCCCGTGAGCGTATCGAGAGTGAGTTGCGTATTGCGCGCGATATCCAGATGTCGATGATTCCGGCCTCTAACCTTGAGAGCGAGGGTTTGGATCTGTTTGCATCGATGACGCCTGCCAAGGAGGTTGGTGGTGACCTTTACGACTACTTCCTTGAGAAGGATCACCTTTACATTGCTATCGGCGACGTATCTGGTAAGGGTGTGCCTGCCTCGCTGTTCATGGCTCAGGTTATCCGCCTGTTCCGTGCCATGGCTAAGCAGCACTACACGCCTGCTGATATTTGTACCCGCATCAACAACGAGTTGACCGAGAATAACGAGAACGGTATGTTCATCACCATGTTCATTGGTTTGATCGACCTGAATAGCGGTCGTCTCGACTTCTGTAACGCAGGTCATAATCCTCCCGTACTGGGTGGCGATGCTGATGGTGGTAACTTCCTGAAGATGGTTCCAAACGCACCTATCGGTTTGTGGCAGGGCCTCGAGTTCGAGGGTGAGTATATCGATAGCATCAAGGGTAAGCCTCTCTTCATCTATACCGATGGTTTGAACGAGGCCGAGAACCCCGATCTGGTTCGCTTTGGCGATGATCACATGCTGGATGTTCTCCGTCATACCGAGTTTGCTAACGCCATGCAGGTGGTTGAGAGCTTGAAGCGTCAGGTAGAGGAGCACCGTCAGGGTGCCGATCCTAACGACGACCTCACTATGATGTGCCTGAAGGTAGGATAATCCGTAAAATTATATACCGATATCATCAAAAGTACCGCAACGCGTTGCGGTACTTTTTTGCGTATATGCGCTTGCATTTTTAGCAAAAAATGTTCATATTTGCAATACCAAAACAACACAAATATTCATATAATAGGTCATTTGATGGTATCACAATAGGGTTGTCTTGTTGCACATATCATTAAATTTAATTAGTTAGATAAGGTCACCGGCTTGTGAAAGTCGGTGACCCATCTAACTGGGGAAAGCAACGCGTTGCGCAAATTTTTTTGATGTGTTGCGCCTATTATTTACGCAAAAATATGTATTTTTGTGCTGACTAACATTATACAACGACTTAGATGAAAAGAATTTCGCAGCGAGAAATCGCTAACTTATTGGGTGTCAACGTCTCTACCGTATCTCGTGCTTTGCGAGGTCTCGAAGGCGTTAGCCAGGAATTACGTCAGAAAATTCTTAGTCTTGCCAAGGAGCAGGGCTACCGTCCCAATCCCTTTGCCGTGAGTTTGCGTTACGATACAACCCGTACCATAGGTGTTGTGGTGCCCGATGTGTCGTTTAACCATTATGCCCAGATCGTCAAGCGTATTGAGGCCGAAGCCCGAAAGATAGGTTATATGTGTATCATCACCGATTCGAACGACAAATACGAGAATGAGAAGAACTGTCTCGAGCTGTTGGTGAATATGCATGTAGAGGGTATTATCTTATGCCTGGCTCAGGAAACCACCGACTTCTCTCATATTCAGCATCTAAAGAAGATTCATATGCCTGTAGTGCTGTTTGACAGAGATGCTGATATCGATATCTCGTCGGTAGTTATCAACGATGTTGAATCAGCTCGTGAAGTTACTTGCAGGTTGATTGACGGTGGTGCCAAGCGTATTGCTTTCCTGGGTGGTCCTAACCGCCTGAAGCAGACGGCCGATCGCAAGCATGGCTATCTTGAGGCTCTGCGCGAACGTGGAATACCTATCCGCAAGGAGTTGGTAAAGTGTGATTTTCTAAGCTTCAGTTCTGGTTTCTCGAATACTACCGAGTTGCTTGATATGCACGACCGTCCTGATGCCATTGTTGCCAGTCATGGTTTGCTGACCCTTTCGTCAATGAAGGCCATCGAGGCTCGTGGGATGAATGTTCCCAATGATATCTCAGTTGTGGGTTATATGAGCGATTGGATTTCGGAGGTATTAACCCCTCGTGTATCGTTTGTTAAGCAGAACCAGAAAGAGATGGGCATCAAGGCCTTTAAACTGCTGCACGACCAGATGGATGGCGACACCTGTGTGCAGCATGTCATCGTAAAAGCCCGACTGGAGTTGCGCGACAGTACCCGATGACAACCAACATAAAATTTAATTAGTAATATGTACAATTTAATTAGGTCTTTTTTAGTTTTAACTTTATTATTTGTAACCTTTACAGCTGCGGCGCAGCCCGACCCCGAGGACAGAAAGCTTACTATCCGCGGACAGGTGCGCGATGCCGAGCTGAAGGAACCGATGGTACAGGCTACCATCCAGTTGTTTGCCGCCTCCGACAGCACTTTTGTAGGCGGCACCGTTAGTAACGAGCGAGGTAATTTTTATCTTACCGCCCCATCCAGTGGCACCTATCGCATTAAAATCTCGTCGGTAGGCTACCAGACCATCGAACGCGAGATAACGCTGCGTCGTAACGCTAATCAGGATTTGGGCAACCTGCTCATGGAGACCGAGAGTATCATGCTGCAGGAGGCTGTTATCACCGGTCGTGCCGCACAAGTCATCGTTAAAAAGGATACCATCCTGTATAACCCTGAGGCCTACCGTACTCCCGAGGGCTCGCCTATCGAGGAGCTCATCAAGCGTATTCCTGGTGCCGAGGTAGATGAGGATGGCAACATCACCATCAACGGTAAGCAGGTTAAGAAGATTCTGCTGGATGGTAAGGAGTTTATGCTGGGCGATGTCGAGACGGCACTCAAGAATATCCCCGTGAGCATCATCCAGAACATGAAGTTCTACGATCAGCAGAGCGATGAGTCGCGTATCACTGGTATCGAGGATGGCGAGAAGGAAACCGTGCTCGACTTCTCTATTAAGAAAGGTATGAACCGCGGCTACATGACCAACCTCGACCTGGGTGGCGGCACCAAGCATCGCTATGCCTCGCGTGGTATGGGTAGCAGCTTTACCGATAAAACACGCTTTGTGCTGTTGGGTAACTTTAATAATAAGGAGGAGAATGCCGGCTGGTGGAACCGTCGTGGCTTGAACTCGCGCAAGATGTTAGGCACCAACTTCAACTTTGATGATAACGATAAGCTCAAGATTGATGCCAGCGTGCGTTGGAACCACCGTGGTGGCGACAACCAGACCGAGAATGCCAAGGAGGATTTTTACAGCGAAGGCAGCACCTTCTCTAACACCCTTACGGCCAACTATACCCGTAGCGATAACTGGTGGGGTAACCTGCGCTTTGAGTGGAAGCCCGACAGTCTTACTAACATCCTGGTACGTGCCAACGGTAGCTATGGCACCAGCGATGGCACTACCCAGTCGATGGCTGCCACCTACGATGCCGACCCTTATCTGTATGCCACCGACCCGCTCAACCAGCTCTCGGTGCTCAAGCCCTATGCCATTAACCAGAACTTGAATGCCAACCTGACGTATGGCGAGAACAAGA
This sequence comes from Prevotella sp. khp1, assembly GCF_900102205.1. Taxonomy (NCBI): domain Bacteria; kingdom Pseudomonadati; phylum Bacteroidota; class Bacteroidia; order Bacteroidales; family Prevotellaceae; genus Prevotella; species Prevotella sp. khp1. The sequence goes on along the minus strand of NZ_FNJZ01000002.1, from coordinate 12,824 downwards.
ATGCCTGGGCCATGCTGCAGCTGTATCGCCGCTTAAACCCTCGCGGTCGTAACATCATTCTGCGTGTTGAGGGTAGTGCCGGCAACAGCGAGAACCAGAGCGTATCCGATAACGAGGTGCTGCTGTTCCGCAAGCAGGATCAGTATGGTAACGATTCTACCTACTATACCGCCCGTTACAGCACCACGCCTGCCGATAACTGGGGCTATGTGCTGCGTACATCCTACAGCGAGCCCCTGTGGAAAGGTGCCCACCTGCAGCTCAGCTACGAGTTGCGCTATAACCAGAATAAGAGCGACCGTCTGACTTACGACTTCAGTCACATGTCTACGAACATCTTCGAGGGCATCACCCCCGAGTACCGCACCTGGGATCCCTGGCTGCACAGTGTGTACGATAAACTCGACGATTACCTGGAGCGCGACCTGAGCCGCTATTCCGAGTATAAGAACTATACCCACAACGTGCGCCTGAACCTGCGCCACCGTGTCGAGAAGTACGATTACAACATCGGTTTCCTGGTTCAGCCCCAGCACTCTAACTTTATCCAGAACTACCGTGGTGTGTATGTAGATACCGTGCGTAATGTAACCAACCTTACGCCTACATTCGATTTCCACTATAAGTTCAGCGATCAGAGCAACCTGTGGCTGCACTACCGTGGCGATACCCGTCAGCCTGAGATGACCCAGCTGCTCGATATCACCGACGACTCTAATCCGCTTTACGTCACCATGGGTAACCCTGGTCTGAAGCCTCAGTTCACCAGTTCGCTCAATGGTTATTACAACAACTATATTGTGCGTTACAAGCGTAGTATCGTGGTTTATGCCAACTACCGCCACATCCGCAACTCCATCTCAAACCTGGTGCGTTACAACCCCGAAACAGGTGGTAGCATCACCCGTCCCGAGAATATCAACGGCAACTGGAACGTTAATGCCGGCTTTACCTTTAATACGGCGCTCGACAGCACTGCACATTGGAATGTAGGTACCGATACCCGTGTGCGCTATAACAATCTGGTAAGCTATGTGGCACAGGATAAGGCCGATGCCGCCAAGAACACCACCCGTACCACTAACCTGAACGAGCGCATCACCATGGGCTACCGTAACGATTGGGTCGAGGTGTCGCTCGATGGCCAGCTCAACTACCAGCACACCCGCAACGAGCTGCAGCCCACAGCCAACCTCGATACCTGGCAGTTTAACTACGGTGGACAGTTCCTGGTGCGCCTGCCGCTCGACTTCGAGTTGAGCATGAACCTGCACGAGCGCAGTCGTCGTGGCTATAACGATGCCTCGATGAACACCAACGAGCTGATATGGAATGGTCAGGTATCCAAGCCGTTCCTCAAGAATAAGTCGCTCATCGTGGCCCTTAACTTCTACGATCTGTTGGGGCAGCAGAGCAATTACGAGCGATGGGTAAACGCCACTGGTCGTAGCGATACCCGCTTCAACAGCGTTAACTCTTACGCCATGCTGCATGTGCGTTACCGCCTGAATATGTTCGGTGGCAAGATCGACACCGAGGGCCGTTACGACAAGAAGTGGGGCGGCCGCGACAACCGTGGTCGTGGTGGATGGCGCCGATAAACACTAAAAAGAACTGCAATTTTTTTCCAAATTGCAGTTTTTTTTATCAATGTGCGAATAAATTTTGGCTAATTCAGTGTTTTTTGTTTCCTTTGCACCCATGAATACGATACTCACGATAACAGGTAGCGACGGTACAGGTGGTTCTGGTGTTCAGGCCGACATCCAGCTCATCAGTGCGTTAGGCGGTGCTGCAGCATCGGCTATCACGTCGATTACCGTGCAGAACACCCTGGGTATCCAGGAGTTCCACGATCTGCCTGCCTCAGTGGTTCGTCAACAGGTCGAGGCTATCATCAACGACCTCCAGCCGCAAGTCATCAAGATTGGTCTGGTGCGCCGTATCGATGTGGTCGAGATGCTGGCCGATGTGCTCAAGCGCTATCAGCCCAAGCACATTATCTATGCCCCCGTGCTCACATCTACCAAGGGCGAACAACTGGTTCTGCCCCGTGTTTACGAGGCCATCCAGCGCCTGCTCATACCGCTGTGTACCGTGGTTCTGGCGCCATCCGATCTGCCTGGCGGTCCCCGTCGCCATGGTCTTGCCAACCAGTTGGGATCGGCATTGGCCTATTATCTCAGTCTCGACGAGAAGGTGAGCGATGCTATGCTGCATGCGCAAACCTATCTCAAGCAGCTGCCTGCCGTTTATGCCGATGGTAACACCCGTAGCGAGGAGCTTTACAATCAGTTCCTGGATGCTGTTGAGCATTACTACAACCGCTATGCCGATGTGGCTTTCTATGCCGAACAGCTCAATGTTAGTGCGCGCTATCTGGCACAGGTAACCCGTCAGATTGCCGGTCGTTCGCCCAAGGCCATCATCGACGAGCGTATCACTGCCGAGATTGCCAAACTTATCACCACAACCAACAAGCCACTCAAGGACGTAGCCCTGTGTCTGGGCTTCTCGTCGCAGGCCCACCTGTCGCGTTTCTTCAAAAAGCGCAAAGGTGTTTCGCCCACCGAATTTCAACATAAACAATAAATACAAAATGACAAACGAAAGACAAGCGTTAAACCGCCAGTTAGCTCAGATGCTGAAGGGTGGTGTTATCATGGACGTGACTACTCCCGAGCAGGCCAAGATAGCCGAAGAGGCTGGTGCCTGCGCTGTAATGGCCCTCGAACGTATTCCTGCCGACATCCGTGCAGCAGGAGGTGTTAGCCGTATGAGCGACCCTAAGATGATTCGTGGCATTCAGGAGGCTGTAACTATTCCCGTGATGGCCAAGTGCCGTATCGGTCATATTGCCGAGGCTCAGATCCTGCAGGCCATCGAGATTGATTATATCGACGAGAGCGAGGTGCTCAGCCCAGCCGATAACATCTATCATATCGATAAGACCAAGTTCGATGTGCCCTTTGTGTGTGGTGCCAAGAACCTTGGCGAGGCCCTGCGCCGTATTGCCGAGGGGGCTACCATGATTCGTACCAAGGGCGAACCAGGTACCGGCGATGTAGTACAGGCTGTGAGTCACATGCGCCTGATGCAGAGCGAGATCCGCCGATTGGTATCTATGAGCGAGGATGAGCTTTACGAGGCAGCCAAGCAGTTGCAGGCCCCTTACGAGCTGGTACGCTACGTACACGATAATGGCAAGCTGCCTGTGGTTAACTTTGCTGCTGGTGGTGTGGCTACCCCTGCCGATGCTGCGCTCATGATGCAACTTGGTGCCGAGGGTGTGTTTGTAGGTAGCGGTATCTTTAAGAGTGGCAACCCCCGCAAGCGTGCTGCCGCCATCGTACAGGCCGTAACCAACTATCAGGATGCCAAGCTGCTGGCCCAGCTCTCCGAGGATCTTGGCGAGGCTATGGTAGGTATCAACGAGCAGGAAATCCAGCTCTTAATGGCCGAGAGAGGTAAGTGAATAGTGAAGAGTGAATAGTGAAATGAAAGCAGCAGTGTTGGCCCTGCAAGGGGCATTTATCGAGCACGAGCAGATACTGCAGCGCTTAGGCGTTGAAACGGTGGAAATCCGCCAGTTAAGGGATTGGACCGAGTTTATCTCAGAGGTTAGGGGTAGGCTCCTCATCCTGCCTGGTGGCGAAAGCACCGTGCAGATGCGCCTGCTGAAAGAGTTGGGGCTTTTCGAACCCATCCGCCAGGCCATTGCCGATGGCATGCCTGTGCTAGGCACCTGTGCAGGCATGATTCTGCTCTCACAGGGTTATCTGGGCACTATGGACATCCGTGTGCGTCGCAACGCCTACGGGCGCCAGTTGGGCAGTTTCCATACCACAGGCACTGTACAGGGTATAGGTACCGATGTGCCCATGACCTTTATCCGTGCACCGTATATCGAAGAGGTGCTATCGGCCGATTGTCAGCCGATAGCACAGGTCGACGGCCATATCGTCGCCGCTCGTCAGGGTAACCAGATTGCCACGGCATTCCACCCCGAACTCGACGACGATACCCGTCTGCACCAATTGCTTATTTCGTTACAATAATAACTACTCCGTTCTTTAGGCCGCCACTCTCACATGTCAGGGTGGCGGTTGTTTTTTGTGTGGTGCTCTGCACCAGCACCTGTGCCAGACCGTTAAAGGCTGGCACGCTGAATGTCTTACAGTTCAGTTCCTTGGGATGGTCGATGCCTGCATACATCGGGTCGCCGTTGCCCACACCTAATATGCGGGCATCACCCTCTAATCGCAGGCTCAACATCGGACAGGCATCAGGCACTACGCGCCCTTTCTTGTCCTGCACCTCGATGGTCACCACTGCCAGGTCCTGTCCGTCGGCCGTAATCGTCTGTCGGTCGGCCTTCAGCACTGTCTTATAGGCAGGCTTGGTGGTCTCTATGGTCTGTGTCAGTGTGCGCTTGCCGTTCTTGTAGCCTATGGCCACCACCTTACCTGGCTGGTAGTTGACTTTCCACTTCAGGTGCCCGTTCTTTGGCATCGTCTGTCGTCCCAGTTTCTTCCCGTTCACAATAAGTTCCACCTCGTCGCAGTTGCTGTAGGCCCAAAGCTCTATCTCCTCGCCCTCGTGGCCCTGCAGGTTCCAGTGTGGCAGCAGGTGCAGCGTAGGCTCATCCGTCCACCATGCTTTCAGGTAGTAAGCTTCGTCTTTCCAGAATCCGCAGTAGTCCAGGATACCGAATTCCGAGTCGTGCGCAGGATAGGACAGGGGATTGGGCTCGCCGCGATAGTCAAAGCCCGTCCAGTAGAACAGCCCTGCAGCCCATGGGCGCTCGTCGTAGAACTTCCAGCCGCGCTCAATGATGTTCTCGTAGTTCTGCTCCATGGTGCGGTTCATACTCACCATGCGCCCCTTGCAGTCGGGATCATTAAAATAGATGCCGCGTGTGCCGCAGCCCGTTGTCTCTTCGGTGCCCACAATCTTCCAGTTGGGGTTGGCCTTCTTACGGTTATCCACATCGTTCTGGATGATGTAGTTAAAGCCCTTTACATCCAGTCCCTTTATCAGCTCGGTACCGCCAGCATTAGCCACCGTACTGGGACGTGTAGGGTCGTAAAGCCTGGTGTATTCGCGCATGGCTTCGGCCAGTCGTGTGCCCTGTATGTTGTTTTCCAAGCCCCATTCCTCGTTGCCGTCGCTCCACAGGATAATGCTGGGGTGATTACGGTCGCGCTTAATCATCCGCTCCAGCAGTCGCAGATGCTCGTCGTTGATGCCCATCAGTCGGTTCTCGTCGATGACTAAGATGCCCTCGCGGTCGCAGATGTCCAGCAGTGCTGGCGTCATGGGGTTGTGCGATGCGCGATAGGCATTGCAGCCAAAGGCCTTCAGCTGCTTAATTCGCCATGCCTGCAATGCATCGGGAATGGCAGCGCCCACACCCGCATGGTCCTGATGCAGGTTCACGCCCTTCAGCTTCAGGGGCTGGCCGTTCAGCAAAAAACCACGGTCGGCTGTAAACTGTATATCACGCAAACCTGTCGTTGTTTCGTACACATCCGTTACTTTACCATCTACCTTTACCGTCGTCTCCACCTTATACAGATAGGGGTCGGTGGTGCTCCACAGGTGCGGATTAGAAATCTTTATCCGATGATCGGTTGTTCGCGTTTCTTTGGCGAGTATAGGGTACGTGAATCCGCTGACGTGTGCCACCTCTCTGCCTTCGGCATCCAGCATTCGCTGCTCAACCTCATATAGCTGGGTTTTCAAGCTGCTGTTGGTCACCTCTGTCTTTACATGTACCACAGCCTCGTTGTAAGGCTGCTGCAGTTCGGCGTACACAAACGTACCGAAAGGTGCCACGCTTACCTGTGCTGCTTTCTCCAGCCACACGTCGCGATAGATGCCGGCGCCCTCGTAAAACCACCCCTCCTCCAGGGTGGCATCGGCGCGCACGCATATCAGGTTGTCGTCGCCGTATTTGATATAGGGTGTGATGTCGTAGGTCTGTGTGGCGTAACCGCTGGGTTCGGTGCCCATATAAAAGCCGTTGAACCATACACGGGCATTGCGGAAGATGCCGTCGAAGCGCAAATAGTACTTATACGGCAATTCGTTTTCATTTTCTAATTTTTCAATTTTTACATTTTTCCTGTACCATCCCACGCTGGTTTCAGGGTATTTGTAGCCCACCGTCTTATAGCCGTGCGAGTGACTGGCTTCGGCCGCATAGGGCAGTGTGGTCACCCAGTCGTGCGGCAACTGCACCTCGTGCCAACGGTTGTCCTCCACAAATTTCTGCGCGTACGGTCCCTCGTTGTGTATCGAGTTGGCCTTTGTCAGATAGTTAAAATACTCCGTGCCGCAACCGAAGTCCTTTTGAGGGTCGGCAGCGTTTCCCAGTGCAAATCGCCATCCCTTGTCAAGTCGGATGGTTTCGCGTACGCTCTGTGCATTCAAGTTGGCAGTTAGCAGGCAGCCTATCGCTGCTACAATCATCGTTTTAAGTTTCATTGTTTGCTGTTTATAGTTATTTTTTTGCAAAGATAGTGCAAATCGCGCGAAATACAAAATTATTTTTCGCAAAGTCGTTCTATAATACTAACAATCAGCAAAATAGTACAAACGATCATCGGTTATAATCTTATGCCGATGGCGGTGTTGATAAACCAGTCGTTCAGATAGCCATGCGTGCTTTGGTGGCGATAGCGTATGTTGTTAAACTGTCCGTAGGCACTGATAAAGTAGCGTCCGAAGTTGTAGGTGACCGACATGCGTGTGTCGAATCCCAGACTGATACCGCTGTTGATGGTTTTGTCGCCCATGGGTGTGATGTGCACATTGCTATAGAACCACTCGTCCCATTCCTCGTTGCTGATGTCGTCGCCCCAGAATCTTTCGTCGGTCATCAGTTCGGGCACGTTGGTGGCGTAGGCAAACACCTTCAGTTTGTTCACGAAGGTCACCATGGGCATCAGCATCACGTTAACCAGCAGTCCGCGTGCTGGCACCCAGTTGTAGGCATATCCCACGCCAGCGCTGCCCTGCCACAGTTTCACCTTGCCCAGTCCGTGCATCAGATACACCAGGTCGCCATTCAAGTCGGTGGCATAGTCGATATGCGTATAGTTGTACATCAGTCCGGCCATGAGCGATCCAGCCGACCGTTTCTGTATCACCGACTGGTCGTAGGCTGCTGCATACGAGAATTTCTTGCCGTTGAACATGTAGTAGCCATCTGCAATCACGGTTCGCACGTGTATGGGGTCTATCAGCTGTACGTCGTCCCAGGTTTCCTGTTCTTCCTCGCTCAGCAGTTCGCTGTTCAGGTTGATGCTGGGGTTGCTGTTGTCGAACGAGTGTATGCGCACGTTCACGCCGTAGGCGCCTCCTGTGGCACCAAACACCAGGTTGCTACCTTTATCGCCGCCCACGTTCACGGTGTAGCCGATGCCATAGCCTCGGTAGCCAGCCCAGAAACCGACGTACTGTGAGGGCTGCGTTTTAAGATAGGGTCGGGCACTGTAGTCCACGCCTAATATGTTTCCATCGGCGTTCATGCTCACAATCGTCTGGTTCACGTTGCCTTTGGCAATGAGTTGCCATGGTTTTTCTGGTGCATCGATATAGTTTCGGTCGAGGCCTCTCACCGACATCGAGTCGATCATCGTGCCCACCTTCTTCATGAAAGTAGTCAAGCCCCCTTGTGCCGTCGCCGTCCCGCAACAGCCGATACCTATCGCTATAAGGATGTGTTTCACTGTCATTGTATATTAATAATTAGATTGTTTGCTTGCAAATATACGAATAAGTATTTAAAGTTCCAAATATTTTGGGTACTTTTGCATTCCGGTATGACCGAAGTAGCTAACACAACAACTAATTATCTAAGCCCAGGATCAATTTGTTGGGCTGCTTTCCTGGCTATGGGCGCTCGTTTGGAAAACTCACCCAATACATCTTTGGCCAACGTCTAATCTATTAATCATTTGGTGTTTAACTCTAAATTAATGATGATTATAGATTATGAAGAAATTAAATATTTCTGCCGACACACCGCTGTCGGCGCTTTTTCATGATGGATGTCATGATCAGCTAAAGAATGATATCAAGTACTTGTGTGACTTTCTGATTGATTGTCAATCGGATGTTGATGTGCTTAAGGTGAGTAGTTTTGATTTTGATTTCAGCTCCCCCAAGTTTCGTCCATGCAAGGTGTATCAGAAACTGGCTAACATGGTTAACCGTCATCTGCTGATTGTATCGTTCAGAGAGTTGAGCCGCTATATGGCTGAACACTCTAATCTGCATGCCAGTGCCGAATCGATATATCGTTCGATATATAAGTATATGTAAGCATTGTTGCTAATGATCTCTGATGGGAAGAAACTTGTCCTAATATAGGACTGGTTTCTTCCTTTTGCTATTGGAATAGCCTGAAAAAAGCATTATCTTTGCAGGTGGTTATAGGAACCAATATAATTCACTTAAAACTGTAAAAGTATGAATCAACAACCACTGGCAAACAGATTATTACGGTTGGGCGTCACCTTCAGGGGTGGCGCCCTTCTTAGGGTTTCTTTTTTCTTGAATTATTATCAATTAAATAACTTAACGAGATTATGAAAACTATTTTTGATGCAACCATGCGTCTATCAGAACACTTTACGCTCGGCGAGATGTGCTACTCGGCAACAGCCGAAGCTAAAAAGATTCCTAACATTCCACTGAAGCAGCACATCACGGCGATGCAGAACCTTTGCGAGCGCTGTCTGGAGCCCGTGCGCTGCCAGTTGGGACTGCCCATTAAGGTGAACAGCGGTTACCGCTGCCAGCTGCTGAATCAGATGGTGGGCGGTGTGTCCACCTCGCAGCACCTGAAGGGTGAGGCTGCCGACATCACCATCCCCCGTAAGCACCGTCCGTTCGGGCATCCTACGGATGAGCAGACGGCACGGCTTATACTGAAGTATGCCGAGCAGTTTGCCGACTTTGATCAGCTCATCCTGGAGCACAGCGCCACCACGTGGTGGATACACATCAGCTGCCGAATTGACTTCCGTAAAAACCGCAAACAGGTTTTGAAATCGTAATGTTTTAGCAACGGATAACAGGACTTTAGGATTTAATATCGCGATAATCAACCCTGTTAGTCCTGTAGTCCGTTGCAAAAAAAAGAATAAAATGATTGCAAGTATAAAGTTGGAACTCTGGTATCTGAAGACGCCAGAGATGAATAAACTGGCAGAAAGAGAGGGCGCCCTTGTTGCCAAAGGTGCCTTGCTTACGCTATTTGAGTGCCTGCGACTAAGTCATAATGCCGTGGGCCACCGTAGTATGCTCAAGAATATAGCACTGGTAAACCATTGTGATGCCGATTGGTTGTGGCGTGTTGTGACCGAATCGGGACTATTTGAATATAATGCCGATGAAACTTTTACCAGTCCTTATCTCTCGGATACGCTTGGCTTAGGGCATAACAGCCGCTCTTCGCGTGCACGCACGCGTTATAAAGCGCGTTATAATGATGATAATAATGATAACAATCATAATGAGAATAAAGAAAAAACGCCGCCTGCCTGCGTGTGTCGTAACGACACGCAGCATGAGGCTCTCGACTCCCCTCAGCCCCCTCAGTATCTGGGTTACGATAAGGTAGTTGACGGCTGCCGATATGGTTATCGTGGAGAGCCGATACCTGATGATGCACCCGAACAAACCAGTCAGGACACCCGATGGTCGTGGCGGCTGGGGCGATGGATACCCAGGGCGCAGTGGCACGAGAAACAGGAAAAGAAACAGTATGAACTAACAACCAAACAACAATGGCAAACGATAAATGGACAATAGTTGACCTGAAGGCGGTAAAAGACACCCGCACCTATGGCAATTACATGCGCTTTAGCTGTCCCGTGTGTGGGCATAAGGATGGGCATAAAGGTCGTCGCGATGCGTGTATCAATCTCAAAACGGGCTTCGGTCATTGCTTCTCGGGGTCGTGCGATGCCATATTCATCACTCAGGATAAGCACAACGAGCTGGAGAAGGCACGCCGTGAGAATCGTGAGGAGTGGCGCCGGCTGAATGCGCGCAAACGAGTGTATTACCATCAGGTAGATACGTCGAAAATCTGTATGGGCGATTATCCGATGGCCGTCATGAGCTATCTGAAAGCGCGCTGCATATCGGCCGAAACGGCCCACAATGCCCACGTGGGATATTGCACACGAAAGAGTAAGGAGAAGGCTACCGAGGGGCAGGAAGTGCTGTTTCTGGCTTTCCAGTTTATCGAGGAGGGCGAGGTTAAGAACTGCCAGTACAAGAGTCTGAACAAGGAGTTCCAGTTTGAGGCCGACTGCAAGGTGCTGCCCTGGAACATTACGGCTGCTCTGGGTGCCGACACCCTGATAGTTACCGAGGGTATGATGGATGCGCTGGCACTGATGGAGTGCGGTTACCAGAATGTGATATCGGTACCCAATGGTGCAGGCACTAACCTCAGTGTGTTCGACGAGTATCTCGACTTTGAGATGAAGGGCGTAGAAACCATCCTGTTTGCGGGCGACATGGACAAGGCGGGCATCAAACTGCGCGAAGAGTTTGTGCGTAAGTTCGGTCAGTATCAGGTAAAGATAGTAGAGTGGATATACGATGGCCAAACGCTGAAGGATGCCAACGATATGCTGATACAGCATGGCAAGGAGGCGGTAACGTGGTGCATAGAGCATGCCAACGATGTGCCGATGGATGGTATTGCATGCCTGTCGGATTGCGAGGCACAGCTGGACGATTTCTATCAGAACGGATTGCCCCAGGGCAAAACCATCAACATCTACGGTCTGGATCATCTGATGCACTTTGAGCTGGGCCGTTTCATTCCTTTTACCGGACTGCCAGGCAGTGGAAAATCTACGTTTGTGGATAACATCGTAGTGCGCCTGTGTTGTCAGTACGACTGGCGGGCGGCGGTGTTCTCGCCCGAAAAATGGCCGATGGCACGCCACTATAGCGAGTACATATCGCTGATAACGGGTAAGAGTGCCTTCGAGTCGACGCTGCGTAAACCCAGTTACGAGCGGGCCAAACGCTATCTCGAGGACCGCATCATCCACATCGAGAGCGGCAATCGCAACACCATCTGGAATATCCTTCGGCGTGCCCGCTATCTGGTCAGGAACAAAGGCGTAAAGCAGGTGGTTATCGATCCCTTTAACTATATTCTGCTCGAGGGGCATAAGGGCGAAATCGAATCGACGATTATTTCGCAGGTAGTGCAGCAGTGTGTGAATTTTGCTCACGACGAGCATGTGCTGGTAATGCTGGTGGCGCACCCCAAAAAGCTCTCGAACGATGGTGTACAGAAAAAGCTTACACTGGCCGATATCTATGGTTCGATGGCATTCTACAATCAGGCCGACATCGGTGTGGTGCTGTATAGCGATGAGATAACCTGGACCGACCGAAACCGCAGTATGCACTCGATGCGTGCCACGTGGGTGGATGTGCAGAAGATGCGTTGGAAGGAGCTGGGCCAGCTAGGTAAGCGCCCCATTGTGCTGTGTACCAAGAACAACCGTTTTTACGGTTGTACCGAGGTGTCGCACGATCCCTTAATGTATAAACCGCTGGAGTTTGATGAGTTCGACTGGCTTTCGGCCGATGGCGAACAAACCGAAATCCCCTGGCACAATGGCGATCCCTTTTAATGTTTAATGTTTAATGGAAATAACTTGTACGCGTTGCGGGCAAACACTGCCGCGCAGCAAATTAGAACGCATGAAGACGGGCACCTACCGCCGGGTGTGCAACCACTGCAAGTGGCTCTACTACGTAAAGCCCAGTCGTGATCGCCGCATCCTTCGCGACCTTGAGGCCCGCCACCACCATCCCAACGAAAAGTAGCTTTTCGCCCTCCGAAAAGTAACTTTTCACCCATCAAAAAGTAGCTTTTCGATGCATGAAAAGCTACTTTTTATTTTTGCCACTGCAAGGGCTGATTCTTAGGGAATCAGCCTTTTTTTTGAAATAAAGTTAAAATAGTAATATTTTGTACAGAAAACAAAGAAAATATTTGTTTTGTGTACGAAATATAACTATATTTGCACCGTTCAAGCACTAATTGTATATAGATGACACCGTTTGAGAACATAGGCAATATCCCCTTTGATGTTAATGTGCTAAGTGCGTTTTTCCCGAACCATAAGCATATTAACGAAAAAGCGCGCGCGCTCGAAAAGAATGGTCAGATTATACGCTTAAAGAAGGGTATGTACGTGGCCAGCAAGATGGAAACCGGTAAGGAACTGTCGAAGGAACTGATAGCCAATCACATTTACGGGCCATCGTATGTGGGTTGCGAATATGCCTTGCGCTATTATGGTTTGATACCTGAACGTGTGTATCAGGTAACATCAGTTACCACCAAGCACTCCAGAGATTTTGAGAACGCTGTAGGCCGTTTCAGTTATCAGAACTGCTCGCCAGAATATTTCGCTGTTGGCGTTAGAATAGAGCAGGCCGATGGTGTTAGTTTCTTGATAGCTACCCCCGAGAAGGCTCTTTGCGATGTGATTAACTTTAGCAAGTGTCTGAATCTACGTTTCATGAAGGATGTAGAGAGTTATCTTGAGGAAGACATTCGTTTTGACACTGACGCACTTGAGAACTTTGATATCGAACTTCTTGAACGATGTGCATTAGCAAGCCGCAAGCAATCGAGTATAAACACGTTAATAAAGTATATAAAGCATGTCAGACATCTTTGAACAAATGATAGCGCAGCACACTATCACAGGCGATAACGATAGGAAGAATGCACTCTACGAGGTAATGCAGCAGGTGGTGCTGAG